>NZ_AQVD01000012.1 GCF_000372425.1 Streptococcus ferus DSM 20646 | reverse complement strand
TTTTTTGGATCATCGGGAAGTAGCTCAGCTTGGTAGAGTACTTGGTTTGGGACCAAGGGGTCGCAGGTTCGAATCCTGTCTTCCCGATGTTTAAGCAACAGAGGTTGCTTTTTATTTTTGTCGTTTTTCTCTCTTCACTTATTGATAAGAAAGAGGTGGATAGTTTTATTTGTCTTTTCCTCTTTTTAGTTATTTCGTGCGAAGATTTTCAATATAATTAGGAGCTCTTGAAGTACAAAACAAAGCCCTATAAGAGCAGCTCAATTTAACACTGTCTTATAGGGCTTATATTTCTGTAAGATTTTTCTCTTTTGAAAATGTTATCCTAAGATACCTAATATTGCTAAGGTTAATGATAATAAACAGGCTAGGTACCTCAAGGTATTAAATCGAGTCCAATTTTTTAGGTAGTCTTGCCAATAACTTCCCTTGTCGCTGGCTTCTAGTCGGTTATTCATGGGAACATTAGCAAGGATAGTGACTAGGAAAACGCCTAGAAAATAGGTCAGTAAACTTGCTAGTATCCATAATCCAGCACTATTCTTATTTGCTGACAGGTGATACCAAGAAAGAATGCTGCCCAATAAAAGAGGACCAGCGAAGATGGAAAGGAAGATTGGATTTTGAATGACTCGGTTAATTTGTCGCATTGCGGAAGTAGCTGACTCTTTCCCTAAATCATTTAGCGCTGCCATAATTGTATTGGAGAATACAAAATAAAGCCCAGCCGAGAGAGATAATGTGAGCAAATATATTAACAATAAAATATCCATCGCTTGTCCTTCTTTCAGATACTCCGTTACCATTTTGGATGTTTATTTTGGCAGTTTGCCTGTTTCAGTTTGTCATAAATTTAATTGAGTACAATTGTAGCATAAATTGATTTTACAATCTAGTTAGCAATCGGTACGAGCAAACTTTTTTGAGACTTATTGCTTCAATGAAAAGCTGCGTTAAAAAATCAAATGGTTTTGTATTAAGCCCTAGAACGCCTGAAGTAGTTGGGGGTTGCCCCCTGTGAGATAGGGTAGTTGCTTAGCCAGAATCCGGCATAGCTCAGTTGGTAGTAGC
>NZ_AQVD01000011.1 GCF_000372425.1 Streptococcus ferus DSM 20646 | reverse complement strand
CTATCGTCACTTAACTCTGAGCTTAAACACTCATAATTGAATAGCTATCTCCAAAAAAACCAACGCTGCGCCTTATTGACAGTCTCATGACTTCCTTTAGGATAAGTCCTCGAGCGATTAGTATTAGTCCGCTACACGTCTCACAACGCTTCCACTCCTAACCTATCAACCTGATCTTCTCTCAGGGCTCTTACTAACATAACGTTATGGGAAATCTCATCTTGAGGTGGGTTTCACACTTAGATGCTTTCAGCGTTTATCCCGTCCCTACATAGCTACCCAGCGATGCTCTTGGCAGAACAACTGGTACACCAGCGGTAAGTCCACTCTGGTCCTCTCGTACTAGGAGCAGATCCTCTCAAATTTCCTACGCCCGCGACGGATAGGGACCGAACTGTCTCACGACGTTCTGAACCCAGCTCGCGTGCCGCTTTAATGGGCGAACAGCCCAACCCTTGGGACCGACTACAGCCCCAGGATGCGACGAGCCGACATCGAGGTGCCAAACCTCCCCGTCGATGTGAACTCTTGGGGGAGATAAGCCTGTTATCCCCAGGGTAGCTTTTATCCGTTGAGCGATGGCCCTTCCATGCGGAACCACCGGATCACTAAGCCCGACTTTCGTCCCTGCTCGACTTGTAGGTCTCGCAGTCAAGCTCCCTTATACCTTTACACTCTGCGATTGATTTCCAACCAATCTGAGGGAACCTTTGGGCGCCTCCGTTACCTTTTAGGAGGCGACCGCCCCAGTCAAACTGCCCGTCAGACACTGTCTCCAATAGGGATCACCTATTCGGGTTAGAGTAGCCATAACACAAGGGTAGTATCCCAACAACGCCTCCAATGAAACTAGCGTCCCATCTTCTATGGCTCCTACCTATCCTGTACATGTGGCACAGATACTCAATATCAAACTGCAGTAAAGCTCCATGGGGTCTTTCCGTCCTGTCGCGGGTAACCTGCATCTTCACAGGTACTAAAATTTCACCGAGTCTCTCGTTGAGACAGTGCCCAAATCATTACGCCTTTCGTGCGGGTCGGAACTTACCCGACAAGGAATTTCGCTACCTTAGGACCGTTATAGTTACGGCCGCCGTTTACTGGGGCTTCAATTCACACCTTCGCTTACGCTAAGCACTCCTCTTAACCTTCCAGCACCGGGCAGGCGTCACCCCCTATACATCATCTTACGATTTAGCAGAGAGCTGTGTTTTTGATAAACAGTTGCTTGGGCCTTTTCACTGCGGCTCAGTTATACTGAGCACCCCTTCTCCCGAAGTTACGGGGTCATTTTGCCGAGTTCCTTAACGAGAGTTCGCTCGATCACCTGAGGCTACTCGCCTCGACTACCTGTGTCGGTTTGCGGTACGGGTAGTGTATACTTAAACGCTAGAAGCTTTTCTTGGCAGCGTGACATCACTAACTTCGCTACTAAACTTCGCTCCCCATCACAGCTCAATGTATCAGGACTAAGCATTTGACTCAGTCCACACCTCACTGCTTGGCCGGACTCTTCCATTCGTCCGGTTTAGTTAGCCTTCTGCGTCCCTCCTTCACTATATACACTAGTACAGGAATATCAACCTGTTGGCCATCGGATACACCCTTCGGTCTCTCCTTAGGTCCCGACTAACCCAGGGCGGACGAGCCTTCCCCTGGAAACCTTAGTCTTACGGTGGACAGGATTCTCACCTGTCTTTCGCTACTCATACCGGCATTCTCACTTCTATGCGTTCCAGCACTCCTCACGGTATGCCTTCGCCACACATAGAACGCTCTCCTACCATAACACCTAAGTGTTATCCACAGCTTCGGTAAATTGTTTTAGCCCCGGTACATTTTCGGCGCAGGGTCACTCGACTAGTGAGCTATTACGCACTCTTTGAATGAATAGCTGCTTCTAAGCTAACATCCTAGTTGTCTGTGCAACCCCACATCCTTTTCCACTTAACAATTATTTAGGGACCTTAGCTGGTGGTCTGGGCTGTTTCCCTTTCGACTACGGATCTTAGCACTCGCAGTCTGACTGCCGACCATAAATCAATGGCATTCGGAGTTTATCTGAGATTGGTAATCCGGGATGGACCCCTCACCCAAACAGTGCTCTACCTCCATGATTCTCATGTCGACGCTAGCCCTAAAGCTATTTCGGAGAGA
>NZ_AQVD01000010.1 GCF_000372425.1 Streptococcus ferus DSM 20646 | reverse complement strand
GAAGTAACCTGTCAATGAAGAAACAATAAAACGGAAGAGCTAGTGATAGCTTGAGTTTGATCAACTTTTATCAGAGAGTTTGATCCTGGCTCAGGACGAACGCTGGCGGCGTGCCTAATACATGCAAGTGGAACGCATGATGGATACCGGAGCTTGCTCCACCATTCATCATGAGTCGCGAACGGGTGAGTAACGCGTAGGTAACCTGCCTTTTAGCGGGGGATAACTATTGGAAACGATAGCTAATACCGCATAAGATTTAGAGACTCCTGTCTCTGGATTAAAAGATACAATCGTATCGCTAAGAGATGGACCTGCGTTGTATTAGCTAGTAGGTGGGGTAAAGGCCCACCTAGGCGACGATACATAGCCGACCTGAGAGGGTGATCGGCCACACTGGGACTGAGACACGGCCCAGACTCCTACGGGAGGCAGCAGTAGGGAATCTTCGGCAATGGGGGGAACCCTGACCGAGCAACGCCGCGTGAGTGAAGAAGGTTTTCGGATCGTAAAGCTCTGTTGTTAAGGAAGAACGGTAATGGGAGTGGAAAGTCCATTACGTGACGGTACTTAACCAGAAAGGGACGGCTAACTACGTGCCAGCAGCCGCGGTAATACGTAGGTCCCGAGCGTTGTCCGGATTTATTGGGCGTAAAGCGAGCGCAGGCGGCTCTATAAGTCTGAAGTGAAAGGCTATGGCTCAACCATAGTATGCTTTGGAAACTGTAGGGCTTGAGTGCAGAAGGGGAGAGTGGAATTCCATGTGTAGCGGTGAAATGCGTAGATATATGGAGGAACACCGGTGGCGAAAGCGGCTCTCTGGTCTGTGACTGACGCTGAGGCTCGAAAGCGTGGGTAGCGAACAGGATTAGATACCCTGGTAGTCCACGCCGTAAACGCTGAGTGCTAGGTGTTAGGCCCTTTCCGGGGCTTAGTGCCGGAGCTAACGCATTAAGCACTCCGCCTGGGGAGTACGACCGCAAGGTTGAAACTCAAAGGAATTGACGGGGGCCCGCACAAGCGGTGGAGCATGTGGTTTAATTCGAAGCAACGCGAAGAACCTTACCAGGTCTTGACATCCCGATGCCCGTCCTAGAGATAGGATTTTACTTCGGTACATCGGAGACAGGTGGTGCATGGTTGTCGTCAGCTCGTGTCGTGAGATGTTGGGTTAAGTCCCGCAACGAGCGCAACCCCTATTGTTAGTTGCCATCATTTAGTTGGGCACTCTAGCGAGACTGCCGGTAATAAACCGGAGGAAGGTGGGGATGACGTCAAATCATCATGCCCCTTATGACCTGGGCTACACACGTGCTACAATGGTTGGTACAACGAGTCGCAAGCCGGTGACGGCAAGCTAATCTCTGAAAGCCAATCTCAGTTCGGATTGGAGGCTGCAACTCGCCTCCATGAAGTCGGAATCGCTAGTAATCGCGGATCAGCACGCCGCGGTGAATACGTTCCCGGGCCTTGTACACACCGCCCGTCACACCACGAGAGTTTATAACACCCGAAGTCGGTGAGGTAACCATTATGGAGCCAGCCGCCTAAGGTGGGATAGATGATTGGGGTGAAGTCGTAACAAGGTAGCCGTATCGGAAGGTGCGGCTGGATCACCTCCTTTCTAAGGAAAAGTAAGTAACAGAGGGCGTAAAAAGCGACTTGATTTTAGGAAACCACCGCAGTATGCTTGCATACCAGATGGTTTATCTAAAACACAAGCTTTTAGCCCGAGTACCATTTGACTCATTATCTGTTCTTACAACGGAAGCACTTGACGTCTTGTTTAGTTATGAGAGGTAGTACATAGGTAGATGTACGGGGCCTTAGCTCAGCTGGGAGAGCGCCTGCTTTGCACGCAGGAGGTCAGCGGTTCGATCCCGCTAGGCTCCATTAAAACAGGATACTAACAGATTTTCTAAGAAGTTAGTCTGGTGTTCAACTTTATAGATCTTGTTTTAGATGATATTTGAACATTGACAATTGAATAGCTATATCAAACTCATATAAGATATGTATTATATGAGCGTAACAAGAAAGAAACCGAAAAACGCTGAAGAAGCCGAATTGATGAGAGAAATAAGGTTAAGTTAATAAGGGCGCACGGTGGATGCCTTGGCACTAGGAGCCGATGAAGGACGTGACGAACGACGAAATGCTTTGGGGAGCTGTAAGTAAGCCTTGATCCAGAGATGTCCGAATGGGGGAACCCGGCAGGTTGATGCCTGTCATCCAAGACTGTTAAGGTCTATGGAGGGAAGACGCAGTGAACTGAAACATCTAAGTAGCTGCAGGAAGAGAAAGCAAAAGCGATTGCCTGAGTAGCGGCGAGCGAAACGGCAGGAGGGCAAACCAGAGTGTTTACACTCTGGGG
>NZ_AQVD01000009.1 GCF_000372425.1 Streptococcus ferus DSM 20646 | reverse complement strand
CAGACCTTTATGGAAGATTACGCAGGTTTTATCAAGAGGACAGGCAAGGATCCTTTTACAGGGCAGACTGTCTCTAAGGGAACAGCGGCAATGGCTAAAAACTACGGATGGGTGAAGAGCGGAACGACGCTTACGCTAGCCTTGGTTAATGCCAAAACGGATTTCGATCAGCTGCGCAGTCTGTCTCGAGTCACTAAGGCCAGTGTGACTGTTCCGAAAGTTAAGCTCTCCACAGATAAAACAGCAACTTCTGTTGAGGCCATTCTCAAGCAGAATGGCACCACTTCTAAGTCCTTCTTGAACCTGACCGATGCCGATTCTGTTTTGTCTCCAAAACAGACAGGTATTGTTAGAGATGTTCGTGTACAAATTGGACTTCCAAGTTCGGGAACGAGAATGAATAAGACAATCCCAGCAAAATATGTAGAGAGTTTTCTCAGTGGAGAGCGTAGCTCTTTTGATGGTTTTGTTTCAGTTGATTCCCATTCGGCTAGTTTGAAAACCTTAGATGATGTCTTTGAAGGCAATCGTCTGGATTATCCGAATACACCCTATAATCTCCAGACGGATGACACCTATGCCAAAATCAGTTTTGACTTGGATTATGGCGGTCAGCTGAAAATCCCCTTTGAAGAAGCATCGCCAGATAATTACCCCTTTACTGGCCGAGGCTTTACAGGGTCGAAAGAAATTGTCTTGCCAGAGTATAAAATGTTAGACGAACATCATTTTGTAGAAGGAGATACCATAGGTATTTTTGACAGTAAAACCGGGGATATGGTGGAGCAATATATCTATGATGGGGATAGCGAAACTTGGCTTAAGAGGCAATAATATTAGAGGTATTGATTATGTATGCAATTTATAAAGGAAAGAGATATAGGGCAGTCAAAAAGGGAGAAAAAATTAGAATAGGTAGCGATACTAAAGAGTATGGTTTTACAGAATATGTAGACGTTGTAGGAAATGTTCATTATGATAGATTTGTAAAATTATTGGATATGGATGAACTTGATTATCTCTATGAAGAACGATTTGAAATTCAGTATCAAGGTCGCTTTTTTAAGATTTCCAGTGCTCTTCGTCGAATAAATCTAGATAGAGACTGGTTTGAAATCTATGTTTCCCTTGAAGAGCATCAACTAGGTATTTCGCTAGGTTTTGAGCGAACAGATAAATTTTTATGGTCAAAAGAAATTGGTCGAAAAGATATAGAAGCTTTTAAAATCATCGAAATGCCCCAAGGTCCATTTTCTAATCAAGGCATTAAGGTTAGGATTCTTGAAGGTCAAGAGATTGATGATTATTTTGCCTCCATAACAGACTGATGCAGCAACTTCCTACTAAATATGTGAATAGTGACTTTAATAACCCCCCTTTCTGCCGTAAAAACACAAAAGCCCTGAAAACTCAGGGCTTTTGCTGGAGATTTATGAAAAAGAAAAGTTTTAGGATACCTATTTCTAGGTTGATGATAGTATAAGCGATGACCCTTAAAGAAAACTTAAGACAAAAACATTAGCTGACAAAATGATTAATCCAAGCCTCTACCCGACTTGCCCGACGATGAAGAAAAGACAGATTCACCAAGATCAGAGCTAAAACCAAAGGCGTCATGATGAGCAGCCAGAGGTAGTTGATTTGGTGATGACGCCAAAAAATAAGCAGGCAAAAAGACACCAAAGGAAAGGTTACCAGAGCCGTAAAACTCCCCGGTGTAAAGCGGCGATAGAGGCCTATCTCCTTGATATGGACCAACAAATGCAGCAAGTGCCCAATCACAAGAGCTGCTGCTAATTCCGGAATCGCGAAAAAGGAAGCTGCCGCCAATAGCAAACTCGCTAGCAGAAATTCCTCGCCAATCATCAAGGCAATCCCTTCTGTAGACCTATAATGCGCTTTGCCAGAAATGAACAATTCAGCTTGATAGGCTGGGTTTTCCCCCTGTGCCCTAATCCAAGGCCGAATAAAGACAAGCTCATCAAATTCATGCAGCATAAACAAGGCCAAACTGATAAATGAAAAGAAAGCAGTTGACATCACTATCCCTCCTTTTTTAGCCATTATAACAAATGAAAGCTGATAAAGCACCTGAATAAACAAGCTGCTCACCCAACTAAAAACCCCTCCATCTAACGATGAAAGGGTTAAAAGAGTTACCGTAGCTCCCCAAGACAAACTCCAAAACGGCCTGTCAAATAAATGACAAGCCGCCTTGGGATGAAAAAGAAAAAGTTTTAGGATGCTTATAGTATAGACGGTCTCTCTTAAAGAAAACTTAAGCACTAAAAAGACTTGAAAAACCTAGGGCGATTTCGGCAATTTTATCTTTGGTATCCAAATCAGCCTCATTTCCCAGCGTCCTCGGCTGCCACTTCTCCTGCGACAGGTGATCAGCTGCATAGAAAAAGTGACAGACTGCAAGCTGTCGAAACTGGGCCCAAGCAGCAACTGCCGAGCACTCCATATCCACAGCTATGGCCCCGCTGTCTTTTCGGGCCATCATCTTTGCCGGAGTTTCCCGATAGACACCATCTGTCGTCCAGACCTTGCCTGTCGAATAGGAAATGCCCTCATTTTCCAGAAAAGCGGTAAAGGCTTGAAAACTACGTTCGTTAACCCTGATTTCCTCAGAGGCTGGGACATAATGAAAACTGGTTCCCTCATCACGCAAGGCCTGCGTCGGCACAATAATCGATGTTTCCTCAATCTGATGATCCAAAATACCACAGGTGCCAAAAAGAACCAGCCGCTTCATGCCAAAAACAGCCAAATCCTCAAGAATAGCCACACAGCCCGCTGCACCAACATAGGCATTAAACAGCCCGAGCTTTTGACCCTCATAATCAATCTCATAAATGGGGATACTCAGATTGGCAACCGACGTTTCTGCCACCTGACGATGAGTATAGCGCTCCAAAATCCGGCCAAAGGTCGCACGCGCAAAACAGGACACCACCGTCTCCGGAAAACCCGTGATTGGCTCATTCAGATCCTCGGGGTTAATAATAGCCTTGGAACTTCCATCAAATTCTTCTAAAATCATCTCTTATCTCCTTGAAACTTTTTATAATTTTATCATAAAATGTCCCAAGAAACGAGATTGGATTTCTTCCTTTCAGAACAGTGCAACAACTTTTTGATTTTCAAACACTATTTTTGGTTTATGAGCTGATAGAGGTTATAATGAGGAAAAGGAGACCTAATGAGAATTCAAGCAGAATCTGTCAACCATTATTTACAGCAGGTACCGGAAGACCGCAGGCTTGTCTTAGAAAAACTAAGACAGGTCATCACAGAACATTTGCCTGACCGCTATGAGGAGAAAATTCAGTATGACATGATTACTTATGTCGTTCCCAGAGAGAAGTTTCCCGCCGGTTACCATTGCAATCCAGAGGACGATTTGGCCTTTATTTCCATCGCTTCCCAAAAGCATCACATCGCCATCTACCACAATGGCATTTACCTATGGGACGAGATCCGCGATTGGTTTTTGGAGGAGTACCCCAAGCACCTGACGACCAAGCCCGATGTCGGTAAGGCCTGCATTCGCTTCAAAAACATGAAAACAATTCCCTATAACCTTATCGGCCAGCTCTGCCAAAAAGTTCGCATGGAGGCCTTTATCCAGCGTTACCAAGAAAGACAAGCATAAAATAAAGTAAAGTAAACTCCCCTGTCTCGCGACAGGGGAGTTTTCGATAAAATGAACGAGTAGCTTTATGAACTGCCATTCTCTTGCAAGCGATCGTTGTAAAATTGTATTTTTTCAACCAGTTTCTCACGGTTGGCCAAAAGCTGTGCGACCTCTCCATCCAGATGCTGTAAATGTTGCTGTAATAGATTCATCCGCTGAGCGTAAGTGGCTTCCCCTTGTTCTCGTAGAGCCGCAAAACGTTGCATATCTTTAATCGGCATACCAGTAGCCTTTAAGCGTAGAATCATTGCCAACCAGCGCTCATCTAACTGATCATAGTAACGAACATTCCCTGACGTTCTCTTGGGGTGCAAAAGTCCTAATTTCTCATAATATCGCAATGTATGGATTGTTAAACCTGTGCGTTTCGCAAATTCTCCAATTAAATATGCCATTTTTTACCTCCAAGCCTTGACCTCGAGTACACTCTAGGTAGTATCCTTATTATATCTCAAAAAGGAGGAAAAAACTATGACAATTGAGAAACCCTATACGTGTATTACTGGAGCCAGCTCTGGCATTGGCTATCAAGCTGCTAAAGCTTTTGCGGACCGCGGAAATCATCTGATTTTGATTGCACGAAGAAAGGATCGACTAGAGCAGCTCAAACAAGAAATTCTCGCTACTCACCCAAACTTAGATATCCTAATCTTCTCGGTTGATTTATCCGAAAGCGCAAATTGTTATCATCTCTATAATCAGTTAAAGCCTTATTTTATCTGTACTTGGATTAACAATGCTGGCTTTGGGCATTACGGCAGTGTGGCTGAACAAGACCTAGAGAAGATGGAACAAATGATCCACGTCAACGTAGAGGCGCTAACTATTTTATCAACACTCTATGTCCGCGATTATCAGGAAAAAGAAGGCTGTCAGCTCATCAATGTATCATCAAGAGGGGGCTATATGTTGGTTCCTCGTGGTGTGCACTATTGTGCCAGCAAGTTCTATGTCAGCGCCTTTACCGAAGGATTGGCTCTAGAACTCCAAGCATCTCAATCTCCTTTGCAAGCTAAAACTTTGGCACCTGCCGCTACTAAGACAGAATTTGGTAAAGTGGCAACTGATTCTGAAAATTTCGATTATGACCAATTCTATCCACGTTATCACAGTGTCCAAGACATGGCTGATTTTTTGCTAGAGCTCTATGACAGCAACCAGACTCTTGGTCTGGTAGATGTTGACAGTTTTGAATTTAAATTGAGCGGCCCACTTTTTAAACATTAGATTGTCACATCTGACTTAAATCCATTTAAACCAAAGTAAAATCCCCTGTCTCACGACAGGGGATTTTAGGAGATTTATGAAAAAGAAAAGTTTTAGGATGATTATAGTATAGCCAGCCTTCCTTAAAGAAACCTTAAGCCTCACCAAAAATTTTTTTCTTTATTATTTCAACTAAAAAAAGCGATGCAATCGCTTTTTTTAGGTCTTTTAATCAAGCCCAATCCGTTTAAAGACTTCGTCCACGCGTTTGGCGTAGTAGTCTGGATTGAAGAGTTCATCGATTTCTGCCTGGCTCAACTTAGCCGTTACTTTTTCATCTGCTTCAAGCAAAGGCTTGAAGTCCACTTGATTATCCCAAGAATAAGCCGTCTTAGGCTGAACCAAATCATAGGCTTCTTCACGGGTCATTCCTTTTTCAATCAGGGCAAGCATGGCGCGCTGGCTGTAAATAAGACCAAAGGTTGACCCCATATTGCGCTTCATATTGTCTGGGAAGACGGTCAGATTTTTGACAATATTGCCAAAACGGTTGAGCATGTAGTCGATCAGAATGGTCGTATCAGGCGTGATGATACGCTCCGCAGACGAATGCGAAATGTCACGTTCATGCCAGAGGGCAACATTCTCATAAGCAGTCACCATGTGGCCGCGGATGACACGGGCAAGACCCGTCATGTTCTCAGAGCCGATGGGATTGCGCTTGTGAGGCATGGCCGAGCTGCCCTTTTGCCCCTTGGCAAAGAACTCTTCCACCTCACGCTGTTCAGACTTTTGCAGACCGCGGATTTCTGTCGCCATACGTTCGATAGAAGTCGCGATGCTGGCTAGTACCGCAAAGTATTCCGCGTGCAAATCACGTGGCAAGACTTGGGTTGAAATTTCCTGCGGACGGATACCTAATTTATCGCAGACGTATGTTTCCACAAATGGCGGGATGTTGGCAAAATTCCCAACAGCTCCAGAGATTTTCCCAGCTTCCACGCCAGCTGCCGCATGCTCAAAACGCTCGATATTACGCTTCATTTCGCTGTACCAAGTCGCGAGCTTCAGACCAAAAGTCGTTGGTTCTGCGTGGACACCGTGGGTCCGCCCCATCATGATGGTAAACTTGTGTTCACGCGCCTTATCCGCCACAATCTTAGTAAACTGCTCAAGGTCGCGGCGGATAATGTCATTAGCCTGCTTGTAGAGGTAGCCATAAGCCGTGTCTACCACGTCCGTGGACGTCAGCCCAAAGTGGACCCACTTGCGCTCCTCACCAAGACTCTCAGACACCGCACGCGTAAAGGCCACCACATCATGGCGGGTCTCCTGCTCAATCTCCAGAATCCGGTCAACATCAAAAGTCGCCTTCTCCCGAATCAGCGCCACATCCTCCTTGGGAATCTCCCCCAGCTCAGCCCAGGCCTCATCAGCCAAGATTTCCACCTCCAGCCAAGCCTTATATTTATTTTCTTCACTCCAAATGTCCGCCATCTCAGGGCGGGAATAACGGTTGATCATGATTTTCTCCTTAATTAAATAGGTTTAAAATATCTAAAAACAGTGCTTTTAAATTCTTAAATTCTGAAATTTTTAATAGTTGCTCAATTCCTTCGTTGTATTCAACTTCTAAGTTTGAATCAAGCATTCTCATCAATGTTTCTCTAGCATTAGATTCATCAAGGAAGAAAATTCCAAATTTTTCTCGAATCTCTTTACATTCTGGCCAGGTTGAAGGGGCCATTGTCTTATCGTTAGAATGTTTATCATCAATATCTTTTAACATTTTTAGATGCCAATTTGCATTATCACCCAAATTTATTCGAATTTTCTTATTAGAATAAATAATTTCATAGATACTATCCCCACTAGCACCAGTATATTCATAATCATGTTCTTTTATATAATCAAACATATTAACCGCTTGAGGAATTAAGGAATTCAATAAGTTCTGTCTGTTTTCCTCTTCCAAATAGGGGTTAATTAAAGTATCAATAAAAACCTTGTCGAAATTAACTTTTTTATCAGACTCTCCAAATACTTCCCTCAATTCATTTTTAAATTTTTCTTTTGAACTTGTACCTTGAGTTAGATAACAAACCATAAAATAGAAATATACAAATGATCGGAGAGTCTGATTATTTAATAATTTTTGAGACCAAAAAACTGCAATGTGTTGAGGACTTTGTACGTGTCCTTTTAACATTAATTTAATCGGAGAACGTACTAAATGAAAAATACTTGTCTCCTTACTAGCATCTATATAAAATGGATCTCCTCCAATAATATGTGAATTTTCTTCTAACAGATAATTAGGATTACTCTTTTCATCTAGAATTGCAGATAAAAATGAATTTCCATGCGCAGAAATGTTACGAACCAATTTTAACTCTGAAAGATAATCTCTGATTTTCTCCCAGTCAGTGTTCCCATCATTTTGAAAATTAGAATACTCAGTGATGATAAAATTAATAAACACCAATAAATCACCGACTGTAAATTGATCCATCAACACATCCATTGGTGCAGATTCTAATTTTGGAATCTCATCAGTTGTTACAGTATATCGAAGACGGAGATCCCCAGTATCTCTTAATAAATAATTCTTACGTAAACTTTTAAGTGAGTTCTTTATTAATTTTTTTAAATTATTATCACTACTGGAGTTAACCTTATTGAATAAATCTCTCTCTGAGATATTTAATTTCGTAATTCTATTTTCAATTCTAGCTTTGATATTATCTTCAATAAAGAGCACCCATTTCATGATAAATTCTTTAAATTTTATATCATAATCAATTATTGTTTGAAACTCAGCAATTGTAATTTGACCGTCAATGAGATTAGACAATATCACAATTTCATTAAACTGAGAATATCTTAAATTGTTTAGTTTCAAAAAATTCAATAATGATAGTTCATCAGTTAAATTAGGAGAGGGAGTAATTTTGTTATTTATTAACTCATAAAAATCTGGCTGTTCTTCAAACTGTTCTTCTGTATTATTATCAGTCAAACTAACATTCGTTGCAAATTGTACAGACTGCCCCCTAATTTTCAGATTGCCTCCGTTAGCTCTTGAATTAGTAATTGAGAAACTGACTTCATCACCAACACTGTACTGAGATAAGTTGTTAGAAAAAAAGGGAATACTCCTCTTAACATTGTAACTATCGGTATCTATCTACCGATCTTCATAAAAAGTTATAATACCATAGTATGAAGATAATTTGCTTATAATTCCGTATAAAGCATCCATTTTCTATACTTCCCCTATTTTATCCCAAACCTTATTTATCATATGAACTAGGATAGCTTTCCTACTAGATTTTACCATAAGTTCGCTCCTATTTTAAAAATAACTCTGTCGCTTCAATTGCCCGTTGATAAGACCGATTGTTTTCGTGTTTGTTCTCCGTCTGAGCTGACTTATAAGATTAAGCTTAATTCTCAGTCAACATTTCTGTTTCTTTCTTCTTCCCTCCTCTGCCTTTATATCGTTTTCAGATGGTGTTGAGTTGGGTTTTGAAGGTTACTTGCACCTTTTTAAATTTTACATAATAATCAATTGGCACTCGCACCTTTGAACTCTCCCAATTCAACAATTGACTGTGAGTTGGCTCCATCAGGTACATCACTAGGTACTCCAAAAACACTTTTAACAGCATCGCTATCCGTAAGAGGCCAGTTCATTGTTATATAATCTGACCCATCAACCGAGGTATCTTCTGTCTCGTTCCACCAAACTTCAACATTATAAGTTGTCTTGCCATCTGCTCGGAGATCATCATTAATCCATACCACATCAGGACGTCCAAGTTTTTCAAAAATACTTTTAGCACTTATCGAAGTATCTGAAAAAGTTGTGTTGAGGTTATCAACAGTCATATTTTTATAGTTATTGGTCAGTGTTGCCGACTCAGATATAAAATTAACTTTACTGCCACTGGTATCCTCTGGAATATAATCTTCTGGGTTTAAATCAATCTCATTGAAAACTGTAATTATGTCATCAGTATATTCAGGGTATTTTTTCTGAATTGGTAGTTGTGTTTCCGATGAGCCTGATAGTTCCTTTGACGAAGTAGAATTTTTGCTATTAGTCGAATAACTTCCGCAACCTGTCAAAATAAGCAAAAGTGGCAATAATAGCAAACTCCTCTTAACTTTCATAATCAACTCCTTCCCCAAACTCCCTCACTTTATCCGCCTCCTCTGCAAACACCGTCACATGCCCCATCTTGCGGTTGGGCTTTGCTTCTAGTTTACCATAGAGGTGGAGGTGGGCGCTAGGGTTTTCTGCGACGTACTGCGCAGCCTTTTCCATGTGCTGGCCGAGGACATTGAGCATGACCGCCGGCGCATGGAGTTTGATTGGAGGAAGAGGCTGATCGAGGATGCCCAGGATATGGGTGTCAAACTGCGAAAAATCACAGGCTTCGATAGAGTAGTGCCCCGAGTTGTGAGGGCGAGGAGCGATTTCATTGATAATAATGTCGTCTGCTGTCGCAAACATCTCGACACAGAGGGTGCCAGATAGGCTGAGTTCTTGGGCAATCCGCAGAGCCATTGCCTGCGCCTTCTGCGCCAAGGCCTCTGAGATGCGGGCAGGGACAATGGTTTTTGAGAGAATATTATGGCGATGGCTATTTTCCTGAACTGGGAAAACCGTCACATCCTTGCCATTGCCGGAGACGATGACCGAAATCTCTAGGTCAAAGTCCACAAACTCTTCCAAGACACACTCGGCAGAATTGGCTAATTGGCTAGCGGCAGCTAAGTCTTCCTGAGATGTGATAACAACCTGACCGTGCCCGTCGTAGCCGCCGGTTGCTGTCTTTAAGACATAGCGCTTCGACAGATCCAGGTTTTCAAGGTCCAGACTGGAGGTGACCACTTTGTAAGGCGCCACAGAGACATCCGCCTTTTTCGCCAGGAAGTCTTTTTCAAAAATCCGATTTTGAGAAATCCGGAGCAGGTCAGTCCCTTGAGGCAGCTGACCTTCCTTGACAACCGCATCAAGAGCGTCCGCATTGACATTCTCAAACTCATAGGTCAGGACATCGCAGCGCTCTGCCAGCTGGCCTAGGGCTGCCACATCATCATAAGACGCCACAATCATCTCACTGACCCGTGAAGCCGGACAATCTCTGGCCGGATCAAGCGTGATGACCTTGTGCCCCATATAAATCGCCGAAATGGCCATCATCTGACCCAGCTGACCGCCGCCGATAATGCCAATCGTCTTAGTTAAGTTCATCTGTTGAGGCCTCCGCAATCTCTCCTTGCTCTTTGGCAAAATCTTCCAACTGTTTAGCTAAGTCCAAGTCTTCAATGGCCAAGATACGAAGGGCTGTCAGGGCTGCGTTGGTTGCACCAGCTTCGCCGATAGCCATGGTTGCCACAGGCACACCGCCTGGCATCTGCACAATAGAGTAGAGCGAGTCCAAGCCACTAAGGGCGCGTGACTTGACCGGCACCCCGATAACAGGGAGGCTCGTTTTGGCTGCCACCATACCGGGCAGGTGGGCCGCCCCACCTGCGCCTGCAATGATGACCTTGATACCACGTGCGCGTGCTTCTTCCGCATGCTTGAACATGAGATCTGGTGTCCGGTGGGCAGAGACAACTTTCTTCTCATAAGCCACGCCAAACTTGTCTAAAACGTCTGCTGTTTTTTGCATGGTCCCCCAGTCGGATTTAGAGCCCATGATAATCGAAATAATTGGATTCATAATAAGATACAAAGGGACGTTTCGGCTTGCCGAAAATTTCCGTAGAAAAATAGGAAAACTAACGACGACGCTTGCGTCTAGGCAGTTTTATCTTTTTTCCTAGGAAATTAGTCCCGTGTTCAGTTAGGACTACTAACTAAACATTCCTTTCTTTAGTATTCAGAAGCGATTGTTTTCTTCCTTTTTTGACAATCACCTTAAGTTGTGGGGACGGCAACAGCAACCAAAGGTGTCTCATGCCTAAATCGTAAGCCTAGGGTCTTCCAATTTCCCTGAACGATTAGCTTTATCAGCTAATCGTTCTGTCACAACGGCGGTGATTGTCGAGTTTAGAGCTCGCTTTCGCTCTCCTTTATTGCACGATAGTATTTTTGAGTCACAAAAATTATCACTTGAAGTAACTTTCGTCGCTTGAGCTAGCGCTATTTGTTAAGTGGCTAATTTATACTCAAAGAAAATCAAAAATAGACGAGGCGACGAAGCGCAGACAGTGCTTGAGTACGGCAAGCTGAAGTCAACAAAGTATAGTTTTGATTTTCAAAGAGTATTAGTCTTTTATGGCTTTACTGCCGATGTCATGTCGGTAAAAGAGGCCTGTTGTTTCTTGTTCCGCAAGTTCCTTATAGATGTTGTCTTGCGCAGCTTTGACACTCTCGGCTGTTGTCACCAGCATGTAGACACGGCCCCCGTTTGACCGGAGATTCATGTTCGGGTCAAATTTGGCACCGGCGTAGTAGGTGATGATCTCACCTTCCGTTTTTGGCGGAAGCTTGACCCCTTTCTCGTAAGCCAATGGGTAACCTTCTGAGGCCACGACCACGCCAAGGGTCACACCCGTGTCTAGCCAAGTGATGTCAGGCTCTCTGCCTGCCAAAATATCAGTGATGTTCTGCGCCAAGTCAGAAGTCAGACGCGGCAGGATAATCTGCGTTTCAGGGTCGCCAAAGCGGGCGTTAAACTCAATAACCTTTGGCCCATCCTCTGTCAGAATCAAGCCTGCATAGAGGATGCCCAAGTAAGGCCGGCCTTCTGCAATCATGCCCTCAAGCACTGGCTTAACGATGGTTTCCACCGAAGCATCCACCACACTTTGAGGCAGATGAGGGACAGGTGCATAAGCTCCCATACCGCCAGTATTAGGCCCCTCATCACCGTCATAAGCCCGCTTGTGATCCTGTGCCGTCGGCATGATATAGAACTTATCGCCATTGACAAAGGCAAAAAGGGAAAATTCTTCACCGTCCAGAAATTCTTCGATCACCACACGCGCACCGGAATCACCGAACTTATTATCCAAAAGCATTTCACGCGCCGCTTCAACCGCCTGTTCCACGGTTTCTGCCACGACCACGCCTTTCCCCAGCGCCAAACCGTCTGCCTTCACCACGATGGGAGCGCCCTGCGCCTCAATATAATCCTTGGCTTCGTCAAAATCGGCAAATGTACCATAGGCTGCTGTCGGTACCTTGTACTTGGCCATGATGGATTTCGCAAAATCCTTGGACCATTCCAGCTCCGCTGCCAGTCGGGTAGGACCGAAAGCCTTAAGCCCCGCCTGATGAAAGTCATCCACAATCCCAGCCGCCAAAGCATCATCAGGACCGATAAAGGTCCAGTCCACCGCCTCAGCCTTAGCAAACGCAATTAGCTTAGAATGTTCGGAAATTCCAATGTCAACCAATTCCAGACCATCCAGCCCCATGCCATCATTCCCCGGTGCTACAAAAACCGTTTCGACTTCCTCAGATTCCAGCAGTTTCTTTGCAATCGCATGCTCCCGACCGCCCGAACCAACAACCAGTAATTTCATAACTCAGATACCTCACCTTTAAGCAACAGCAAGAGAGCCTCAAACTCCCCTTATTGATGGACGCAAAACACAAGCAGCATTTTACGAATTATACAGGAATATTATAACATATTTGTTCGGAGAATTGAATTTGCGTGTGAAAAATGCGAAGGAATTCGGAGGAAAAGAAAAGCACCACAAATGTGGTGCGGGAAAGAGGAAAGAAGAAAGTTCGTGTCAAAATAATGAACTTATCTTATTCAATATTTTATATTTGAATCTTTTTATATGCAGACTTTATATTATCAATACTGTCTGGAAATAAATTAATATCTTGTAGTTTACTTTGTTCAAAAAATTGATAATTTTCGTACTCATGAAATGTACTTGGACTACTATCTAATGTTAGTTTACCAGTAAAAAGCAGTCCGTTTATAATGTTGCCCTTAGTTTTCTCATACTCATAAACTGCTATTGGTATTGGTTTTTGCGTATCTTCGTACTTCATTAAATTCAGAGTACAATTATCGCCAAAATCGTAATATTCTAGCAGAGTATCTTCTATTGATTGACCATTTCTTAAGTTCGTACATCCAAAATCATATTTATCTGGAGAACTTTTCTTTTCCCCTCGTTTCAAGAGCAGAACTTCTCCTTTGTCATTAAACAGAATCGCAGCTAAATGGACATCTACAGGCGACTCAATCTTAAGAACCTTTGTTCTTTCTCTCTTAGTCTCTCCTATGGTAGAGACATAATCACCAATCTCATCTTTTTTACCTATTGATACAAAAACCCTATCCAGATAAGGCGCAACATCATCTTTCAAATCTTGTATCTTATAATTTTTTTCATCATATTCAAAAATATCTCCCTTCCAATCTGGACGGTACATTATTATTGGATAGGCCCGACCGTGCCAAATTCCTTTTAATTGCTCATTCCCTATCCGTCTATAATGTGAGAGAAAGGCTTGTGCTTCAGGGATATTATAAGGTTCCTGTGCGGTTATGCTTTGCATTTCAACAAATTCAGCACTAACTAGAAGTTGGTTCTTTATTGCTTTTTTGCTAATTCTAAATCCTAAATCAATATCGGGCCCTAGAAAGTCAATAAATTCCTGAGGGTAACTCGAATATGTTAGTTTGGGACTTTTCTTAATTCGTATATTCTTATTTAATGTCTCAAGATTATTTAAATCATTTAAATTAGTTTCTAGCACTTTAGAAATCCAAACAGTTCCTTTTAATGCTAAAAACATTTTAGTTTCCGGGAAAAATTCATGTAATCTTTTCTGTATGAAATGCATTGATTTAAATAACTTATCTGGAAATGAATAGAAAGTATTTAAATCTTCTGAAGTCAATTTCTTATAAAAGAGTACTTCATCACCCACATATTTCCAAAATTCAAGCTCATATTCTGATAATTTTTTTTGACTAGTATCATAGAATTGATTAAATAATTGAGCCCATCTAGGATTAATTGATTTTAAATATGTAGATTGTACAATATCAATAGAACAAAACAGATAAACATAATGCTTTTCTTCTTGCGACTCCTTATTTTCAATTTCAAAATCAGCGACAACTTTTACCATGCGAATAGACCTAAAAATCTTCCTCTAGTCAGCACAGCTGATTCAGATACCTGAAAAATTTCACTAACCTTTTCTATATCACATTCGCTATTCTCATCAAGATTTTCGTTAACAACCCTTCTAAAATCAGCTTCTGGCATTAACAAATCGGCTGCAAACTCATTAGCAGCATATTCTAACTCATTTGCTCCACGTCTATACAATGTTTCATATTGATTCACATGACCTAAAAAAAGATGTCCTAGTTCATGCGCTATAGTAAAACGATCACGGTTACTTTTCCCATCTCCTCTTAATTCAACAATATAGTTTCCCTCAGAATTATCCAAGGTGATTCGTCCATCTACATCTAAGTTAGAGTTCCCATATCTTATCTTTAAATCTTTAAAATTTGAAAAGAATACATCAAAATCAATAGGAGTAGTTAAGTTTAAATTAGTTATTAACTTATTAACTAACTCTCTAATTTCATCTCTATTCATAATTCGCCCACCTTTAATAGTATATGGTTAATAAAAATAGCAAGATTGAAATAAAATAAATAATAAGAGAAAATTTTAATTTCTCCATTTTTGCTTTGGTCACTTTCGCCAAAGCCCTTACTAGCTGTTCATAGCTGACTGATTCCTCAAATTTTTGAGGAACAGAAAAATCATCATCTGACCAAGTCAAAAAATATAGTGGATTACCTGTTTTACTAGTCTTAGGTAGTAAAGCAAGTAAAAGTAAAAATATTGAAATAAATATACCTAGTAAACTTAAACATCGCCAAAATGTGCAGTCTGACCCTGTTTTCAACTTACTAACAAAATAAAACAATCCCGTTTCAAAAGTCAAAAATGCAGTTACCTTGGCTTCGACAAATTTAAGCCATAAGGATGTATCATCATAAACATCTTTCCACTTGTTAAACCTAGTCATCTTATTTCCTATAAACGTTTTTAAATATGTACATTATATCACATCAACTGAGCATATTCAATTATCTCCCTTCAAACAAAAGATAGCCAGCTTCTCCTTATAAATTCGAAACTATTTTTAATTATCTAACTTTTTCTTTTACTAACCTTCTTTTCTCCCTAGCAGAACTAGTCTTTTTCACAAAAATTCTATTCGTACCACTTTTACACCCCTACCTGTGGAACTTTTGCTTTTCCTTTAGACAAAAATTTTTGTCTTGCTCATTGTAAAAAGTCCTCCAACTACTTATTGAAAAAACACATTTTATTTTAGAAAGAAGTGGCTTACAGTATCAGCTCAATAACTATATAGCCTCCCTGTTGATAAATCCAATAATCATTATCAACACTAGTTAGCCACAAAAAGCAAACTGCCAGATTACTTCTTGTATCTTTATTTCTTCAAAACAAAACTCCCGGCTTTGA
Source organism: Streptococcus ferus DSM 20646 (assembly GCF_000372425.1). Taxonomy (GTDB): domain Bacteria; phylum Bacillota; class Bacilli; order Lactobacillales; family Streptococcaceae; genus Streptococcus; species Streptococcus ferus. Next base: position 19,542 of record NZ_AQVD01000009.1, on the reverse strand, counting down.
AAACCGAGAGTTTCTAGGAGATTATGAAAAAGAAAAAGTTTTAGGATGGTTATAGTATAAGAGGCTTAGCTTAAACCTAACTTAAATGCTTTTACAGTTTCAAATTTTTTTATTAAAAGTAACAGCCCCGCGAAATGCAGGGCTGCTTGTTTTTAGATTAGCCGTTAAACGACACATGAACATGGTCATAGTGGTTAGCTGTTGCGCTGCCGCGGTCTGGCATTGGGTTCCAAGTGTAGGCTGGTCCGTAAATGCTGTCAAACGGTGCATAGAAGCGCTGCTTCCAGATGACATAAGAAATGTTTTTAGCACCCATATTGGAAATAGCATACTGGGCAACCTGATCTCCCAAGGCTGAACTGTCAGGAACCATAAAGTCAACGGCTAAGCCTTTGCCGTGGTCTCCAGAATCCCCAGCACGATAGGTGCTAAAGGAAGTGATGCCATAGATACCTGCTACTTCATCTTTAAAAGCTGAGACTTGTGGCTGAAGACCCGATGAGTCCGTGCTGGATGTAGATGTTGTCGCTGCAACTGCCTGTGCCTGAGGGGCAGCCTCTGTGACAGCAGCTGTCGTCTCAGCTTCTGTCACGACAGGAGCAGCTTCTGTTTGAGCTTGCGTTGTTTCTGCAGGGATCTCCGCTTCAGAGACAGCAGACGTTTCTGTCTGACTGGTCGTGTCAAGAGCGGCTGTGGTGGTTGTTTCCGAAGTACTTGTCTCTGCCTGAGTGGTTTCAGGAACGGCAGCAACGGCCTCACTTTGAACAGTCTCAGCAGCGGTGGTTTCCGTAGAAGCCGTTGTTGCTTCCGTTGTCGCCTCTGTGACAGGTTCTGCAGCTACTGTGCTGGTTTCAGGAGCAGCCTGCGTCGTCTCAGAAATGGAGACGGTTTGATCGTTAACGCTGGCTTGGTTGTTTGCCACATCCACAGAAGCGGCAACGGTTTCTGTTGCTCCATTGTCCGCTGTCGGAGACTGAATTTCAACGCCTACGATGTTGTTTTGACCATCGAACGTTAAGTTCAATACCGTATCTGGGTAGATCAGATCAACGTTCGCAATTTGGTTAATGGCTGCCAATACATGCAAGTCAACACCCATGGCTTCTGCAATCGAGCTTAGCGTATCTCCATATTTAATCGTGTAAGTGACTGAACCGCCCTGATTGACCACTTCTGTTTTGATTTCCTCAACGGTACGTGCAGTCCATTCAACAGGAAGTTCCTGAGCCTGTGCGTCAAGTGCTGTCGCCGAGAAAGCAGATAAAACCACTGTAGAAGCCAGCAGTGTTTTCTTGTTCATTTTCATTTTTATTACCTTTTCCTTATTTCTTTTATCTTAATATTAGCATATTTTTTCTTTAGATAAGCCTATTAGATATTATTTAAATAAAGTGTCTAGAATTTGTAATATTTCTTATTATTTGTCATATACCACTAACTATTGATAAATAACCAACTGCCCTCGGGCTGCTCAGTTCTCATGTTTATGAGCCTGTTTCAAACAGCAGAGCAGCAAAAAAACGTTCCTGTTTGGAACGTTTTGTCATTGTCTTATCTCAATGTCTAAAATGTCTGACACCGGTGAAGACCATGGCGATGCCGTGCTTGTTGGCTGCATCGATGGAATCTTGGTCGCGGACAGAGCCGCCTGGTTGGATGATGGCCTTGATGCCGGCTTGGGCGATTTCCTCGATATTATCGGCAAATGGGAAGAAGGCATCCGATGCAAGAACGGCACCATCCAGACGATCCTTGGCCTGCTCGATGGCAATGCGGACAGAGGCCACGCGGTTGGTTTGTCCCGGTCCGACACCTAGGGTCATCTTGTCATTGGTGATGATGATCCCGTTGGACTTGACGTACTTGATGGCTTTCCAGGCAAATTCGAGGGCGGTTGCTTCTTGCTCGGAAGGCTGGCGCTCGGTGACCACCTGCCAGTCAGCTGGACTTTCCTTAATCACATCTTGGTTTTGAACCAAGAGACCGCCTACCACGCCAGTGTACTCTGCTTCCGCTTCGCTGGCATCCTGGGCGTCAAATGGCAACTCAAGGATACGCAGGTTTTTCTTTTTGTTGGTCAAAATGGCTAGAGCTTCGTCTGAATAGCTTGGGGCAATGATGATTTCCAGGAAAATCGGATGCATCTTCTCCGCTGTCGCAGCATCCACCTCTCTGTTGAGGACAACGATACCGCCAAAGATAGACACAGGGTCTGCTTCATAGGCATAGTCCCAAGCTGTCTCGATGTCATCTGCCTGACCGATACCGCAAGGATTCATATGCTTGAGGGCCACCACCGTCGGGCGATCCTTAAAGTCACGGATGATGCGAATGGCTGCATCCGCATCACGGATATTGTTAAAGGACAGCTCCTTACCGTTGAGTTGCTTGGCTGCAGCGATGGAATACTCTGTCGGCAGGGCATTTTGGTAGAAGTCCGCATCCTGTTGCGGGTTTTCACCGTAGCGCATAGGCTGCTTGAGGTCGTAAGTCAGGGTCAGTTTCTCTGGCTTTGTCTCACCAACTTGAGTGGTGAAATAGTCCGCAATCAGGGCATCGTAGGCTGCGGTGTGGCGGAATACTTTTGCGGCTAAGCTTTGACGGGTTTCATAGCTGGTTTCCCCCTTTTCAGCCAATTGCTCCAAGACCACCGCATAATCAGCTGGATCGACCACGACAGTGACGCTGGCGTGGTTTTTGGCTGCCGAACGCAGCATGGAAGGACCGCCGATATCGATGTTTTCCACTGCCAAATCATAGGTCACATCTGGTCGCAAGATGGTTTCTTTAAAAGGATAGAGGTTGACGACCACTAGGTCAATCAGACCAATCTTGTGATTCTGTGCCGCTTCCAAGTGGCTGTCAAGGTCCCGTCGAGCCAAAAGTCCGCCATGAATCTTTGGATGAAGCGTCTTAACACGACCATCCATCATTTCAGGAAAACCTGTCACATCATCAATCGCAATGGTTTTAACCCCAGCATTATCAAGGGCAACCTTTGTCCCTCCAGTTGAGATAATCTCCCAACCAAGTTTTGTCAATTCTTGGGCAAAGTCAACAATGCCCGCCTTATCTGATACGCTAATCAGTACGCGTTTGTTTGTCATGTTTTCTCCTTCACAAATTAGATATTTTACTTCAGTCAATATATTTAGTTGTTGGAAATATTGTTGACTTTTTCCGAATAGCGGCTCATATGTGAAACCATGCCATATAAACTCAACAAAGAAAACAATAAATATTATAAATGTAACTAGCGACAGCTGAACTATAAATTGTTGTTTTTGGAAAACAGTAGCTATGTTAGCTTTCCAATTACTCTTTAAGGGTGGTAAGCATACAATCGAAAGAACTAAAATAACGGCGTTGAAGCGCCACAAGTTTCGTCTCCGCCATTCAACAATAAATTCTGTTAACTCATCAATCAGATTATCAATAGCACCAATCGGGTTTCTAGAAAATCGCTTCTCAACAAACTTTTTTATTTGCTCAGCTACTTTTCTATTACGTATGTTCTCTAATCCGCCCGGAATTTTGCTTATACTTTTTAGGTGACAAATCATAAAAATAATAAATCCTAAACAAAAAATGACAAACGAAAAAATGAAATAAATACCTAGATCAAAAGAAAACTCGATTAACCATGATATAACAGAAACTACTGAAAAAACCAAAAATAATCGTCGACACAAGTAAAGATTCGGATAATTAGTCCTTTCTTCTTGCTTTAATTTTTTAATTATTTTTTTCAACTCATTAGATACTTCTAGATAATAACTACTCATAAGTATAACTCTTTATTTCCTCCCCACTCCCAACTCTTTTAGCACCTGTGGATAAAGGGCATACTCTGCCTCGTGGATTCGAGCTTCGAAGCTTTCTAGGCAATCATCTGGCAGGCGTGGCACGCGCACTTGCTTGATGATTTGACCTGTATCAACGCCACTGTCCACCCAATGAATAGTCACGCCAGACTGGCTGACACCTGCTTCCCAAGTATCTTGGATGCCATGGGCTCCTGGAAATTCAGGCAGGTAGGCGGGATGGATATTGATGATGCGACCTTCGTAAGCTGCCAGCAAGGTTGGTCCGACAATTTTCATATAACCTGCCAGACAAACCAAGTCAATCTGATGCTCTTCCAGCAAGTCAACGATAGCCTCTTCATAGTCTGCTTTATTGTCAAATTCTTTTAATTCAAAGGCGTAAGCTGGTACGTTCAGGTTTTGAGCCCTTTCCACCACATAGGCATCGCGGTGGTCTGAGAAAAGAAATTCCACCTCGAAGCTTTCCGCGATGACCTGAAAATTGGAGCCCGATCCGCTGGCAAATACGGCAATCTTTTTTGTCATTATTTTATCACCACACTGGCATCTGCCTTCTTCACAATCCGACCGATTTCGTAAACAGGCTCTTCCAGCAAGGCCTTGACACGGTCCACATTTTCTGGACTAACTGCCAACATCAAACCAATACCCATGTTGAAGATTTCAAACATTTCTTCGTGCTTAATGTCGCCATATTTTTCAAGAGCCTTGAAGATTGGCAGCACAGGCACCTTGCTCTCATCGATTTCGGCGGCCAAATCATCCGCAAACATGCGGGGAACATTTTCGATAAAACCTCCGCCTGTGATATGGGCGATGCCATTAACCACTTCTTCCTTAATCAATGGCAGAGCTGCTTTGACGTAGATACGAGTAGGTTCAAGAAGGACATCTTTGAGTTTTTTACCTTCCAACTCTGGCAGTTCTTCCTCACCTGTATAGTCGGCAAATACACGACGCACCAGAGAGTAGCCGTTGGAATGGATACCGCTGGAAGCAAGGCCCAGAAGGACGTCCCCTTCCTTGACCTTTGAACCATCGATGATCTGGCTTTTTTCTGCAATCCCCACAGCAAAACCAGCCAGGTCGTAATCGTCTTCACCATACATGCCTGGCATTTCGGCAGTTTCACCGCCAATCAGGCCAGCTCCCGCTTGAACGCAACCCTCGGCCACACCAGCCACCACCTGTTCCAGTTTGGCTGGGTCATTTTTCCCAGTTGCGATATAGTCCAGGAAGTAAAGGGGCTCAGCACCTGCTGCGATGATGTCATTGACACACATGGCCACACAGTCCTGGCCGATGGTATCGTGCTTGTCGTATTGGATGGCCAGCATGAGCTTGGTCCCGACACCGTCAGTCCCTGAAATCAGGACAGGCTCTTTGACATCTAATTGAGTCAAGTCAAACATGCCACCAAAGCCGCCAAGTGCTCCCATCACGCCCAGGCGCTCTGTCCTCGCAACGTGTTTTTTGATCCGTTCTACAACTTCGTAACCAGCCTCAACATCCACACCCGATTGGGCGTAAGCATTTTTTGACATAATATTCTTCCTTCTCCTTTTTGTTAAAAACCACATTGAAAATTGCGACGTTTTTTCAGTCAAACCATCGTTTTGACATAAGTTTCCTCTTTCTTAATCAATAATGAAACTTGTTTTTTCTTCCAAACTCTTCAGATAACGCTTCTCGTAATCATATAAAGGTGTTGGATAATTTCCGTCAAAATAGGCTACACAAAGTCCGCCGTTAGGGGCATCGGTCTCTAAGCCAACTGACTCAATCAAGCCTGCCAATGACAGGTAAGTCAAACTGTCTGCCCCGATAATCTGACGAACTTCCTCAACATCATGATTAGCTGAAATCAGCTCCCGACGCGTTTGGATATCAATGCCGTAAAAGCAAGGATATTTCAGCTCTGGACTTCCGATAGCTACGTGAACTTCCTTGGCACCAGCTTCCCTCAGGAGCTGAACAATCCGCCGCGAAGTTGTTCCGCGAACAATGGAATCGTCAACCATCACCACGCGCTTGCCTTTGACAACACCAGACACCGCTGACAGCTTCATACGCACTCCTTGCTCTCGCAATTCCCGGGTCGGCTGGATAAAGGTTCGCTGGGTGTACTGGTTTTTCACCAGCCCCATCTCATTTGGCAGACCCGATTCTTCCGCAAATCCCATAGCAGCTGACAGGGATGAATTGGGAACACCGACCACAATATCCGCTTCATGTTTAAATTCCTGAGCCAAACGGCGACCCATATTTTTCCGAGCCGTATGCACATTAACCCCGTGAATAATCGAGTCCGGCCGTGCAAAATAGACATATTCCATGGAACAAATGGCCAGCTGGGTGTCGTCGGTGTAGCTGTCATAAGTGATTCCCGAATCATCAATAACCACCACTTCACCCGGCTTCACATCCCGTACCCACTCAGCACCGACCACCTCAAAGGCACAGGTTTCACTGGCAACTACGATAGCGCCATTAGCCATTTTTCCGATGGATAAGGGACGAAAACCGTTGGGATCCAGAGCGGCAATCATCTTATCTTCCAGCATCAAGAGGTAGGCAAAGCCTCCCTTAACTGTCGACAGCGCCTCCTTAACCTTGCCCATAAAACGGGGATTGTGGCTACGCCGAATTAGATGCGCCAGAATCTCTGTATCAGATGAGGACGAGAAAATAGCTCCATCACGTTCCAGTTCTTTTTTCAGACGGCGGCTATTGGTCAAATTACCATTGTGCGCCAAACCAAGCTGCATATCATAAAAGTTAAAGCAGAAAGGCTGGATATTATCAATAGAAGCCTCGCCTGCTGTGGCATAACGCACATGACCAATCGCAGCCTGACCTTGTAATTTTTCAAGGTCCGCAGGATTCTTAAAAACATCTGAAACAAGGCCTGTATCACGGTGGCGCAAAAGCTTTTTATGATCGTTAGAAAGAATGCCTGCTCCTTCCTGACCGCGGTGTTGCAGGCTATGGAGACCAAAATAAGTGACCTGAGCAGCCTGAGGGTGCCCCCAGATACCGAAAAGCCCACATTCTTCATTAAGAGATTTTACTTCGTATGTCATTTTTACTTCCCTGTAAAGTACGTCACTGCACTTTCAAATAATTTTTGGTCCTTATTTCCTGGAATATTCTGGAAAAGTCCCTCTTCAAAGCGTTCTGAGTGGCCCATCTTACCGATGATTTGACCATTTTCACTGCAAATGCCTTCGATGGCATGGCTGGAGCCGTTTGGATTGTAGAGTGAATCCATGGATGGTTGCCCATCAAAGTCTACATACTGGCTCCAAATCTGTCCCTTGTCACGCAGTTGAACAAATTCCTCATCGGTGACCACAAATTTTCCTTCCCCGTGGGATACTGGAATGGCGTGAATATCTCCAACCTCCACTCCCTCCAACCATGGCGAATTGACATTGGCAATGCGTGTTTCCACCATCTTGGCCACGTGCTGGTTGGCATCATTGTAAAAGAGGGTCGGGCTGCTGGCATGGGCATCCTCAAAGTTTCCGTAAGGCAGAAGGCCTGATTTGACCAGAGCTTGGAAACCATTACAAATACCGATGATGAGACCGCCTTTGGCGATAAAGCCATCAATGGCTGCCCGCACTTTTTCATTGAGCAAGATATTAACGATAAATTTAGCAGAACCATCTGGTTCATCGGCCGCTGAGAAACCACCTGCAAAGAAGATAATATTGGCCTCTTTAATATGAGCGACCATCGTATCCACAGACTGGGCAATGGCTGCCTCATTAAGGGTTACAAACGGCACCAGTTTGACCTTAGCACCGGCCTGTTCAAAGGCCTTGGCCGAATCATACTCGGAGTTGGTACCAGGGAAGACAGGAATGTAGACCAGCGGTTCTGCCACTTTTTCCTTGGCTTGAATGACCGCATCTGATGCTACTGCAGGCACCTCCTGCAAATCTGTCGCCTGTTCAAATATTGTTGGGTAGACCTCTTCTAGTTTCCCTTCAAAAGCAGCCTGCAAGGTTGCCCCTGACAGATTGATACCATTAACAAAGAGCTTAAAGTCGCTCAACGTGTCGCCAATATAAACAGCGTCATTAATCGTTTCTTCCGATGTAAAGAGGAAACCACCTAGCTGGGCTGTCAGGCTGCTGTCAAGTTCCGCCAGACTAACTTGGGCACCAATGCGATTCCCAAAGCTCATCAGCGCAAGGCTTTCCATGACGCCGCCGTACTTAACCGCCGCAGCTGCTGTCAGCTTGTGCTGCTGTCTAATCTTTTCAAATCGTGCCAAGTTCCCCTTAATCCGCTCAAAATCAATTTCTTGTGAAATAGGCGCTCCTGAAATGTAATAAATCTTCTGAGCAGGAGCCTTAAATTCTGGTGAGAGAACCTCACGAGAATCGGCTGTTGTGACCCCAAAAGCAACCAAAGTAGGTGGCACGGTCAATTCTTCAAAGGTCCCAGACATGGAATCCTTTCCTCCGATAGAAGGTAGGCCGAGTTGAATCTGAGCCTCTATTGACCCTAGCAGGGCAGAGACTGGCTGTCCAAAGCGTTCTGCCTGCTTGTCCATCCGCTCAAAGTATTCCTGATAAGAAAAGCGTGCCTTGGACCAATTCGCTCCTGTTGCTGCTAAGCGAGCGGTCGCCTCAATTACCGCGTAGGCAGCCCCATGATAAGGCGACCATTCTGCAATATGAGGATTGTAGCCCTGAGCCATGACAGATGCTGTCCTTGTCAAACCATTTTGAACGGGCAGTTTTTGTACCGAACTTTCTGGAGGTGTAATCTGATAACGTCCCCCCAATGGATGGTTGACGGTGGAGCGCCCGACAGAGCTATCAAAGATGGTCTGTAAACCTTTCTGACTGGCATGATTCAGATCCGATAAGACAGCTACAGTATCTGCTTCAAGCCTCTCCAAGGAGGTCTGACGCTTCTCGGGCAGATTGACAGGCTTGTCAACGACCTTAGCATCTACAACCACACGAACCCCATTGGTGTCTAAGAAAGAGCGGTCAATATCCACAATAGTCTGACCATTCCCTGTCATGACAAGACTTGGTTTCTCCGTTACTGTCGCAACAACTAAGGCATCAATATTTTCTTTGTGACATTCTGCAATAAATTGGGCAGCATCTTGAGGAGCGACCACCACAGACATCCGTTCTTGAGATTCTGAAATGGCAATCTCAGTCCCGTTTAAGCCTTGGTATTTGAGCGGGACCTTGTCCAGATCAATTTCAAGCCCGTCAGCTAATTCACCAATGGCGACACAGACACCACCGGCTCCAAAATCATTGGATTTTTTAATGAGCCGCGTCACCTCACCCTTGCGGAAGAGGCGCTGAATCTTACGCTCCTCGATGGCATTCCCCTTTTGCACCTCAGCGCCAGCCGTTTCCACCGACTCGACCGTCTGCACCTTGGATGAGCCCGTCGCACCACCGACACCATCACGGCCTGTTTTACCACCCAAAAGGATGACCAGATCTCCAGGCTCTGGTTTTTCACGAATGACATTTTCTTTAGGTGCTGCACCGACAACTGCACCTAGCTCCATGCGTTTGGCCACAAAGCCTGGATGGAAGTATTCCTTGACATAGGTGGTTGCTAGACCGATTTGATTGCCGTAAGAAGAGTAGCCATGGGCAGCTGTTTTAGAAATGACCTGCTGAGGCAATTTCCCTGCCCGTGTTGCCGTGATTGGCGCAGTGATATCTCCCGCACCTGAAATGCGCATCGCCTGATAGACATAAGAACGTCCTGATAAAGGATCTCGAATAGCTCCGCCAATACAGGTCGCAGCCCCACCAAAAGGTTCAATCTCTGTCGGGTGATTGTGAGTTTCGTTTTTAAACATGAGGAGCCAAGGTTCCTTAACACCATTGACATCCACCTCAATCTCTACCGAGCAGGCATTGATTTCATCCGACACTTCCATATCATCCAGTCGCCCATTAGCCCGTTCGTAGCGGCCAAATATGGTCGCCATATCCATAAGAGTTTGGGGCTTTTCAGAGCGTCCCAACTCCTTACGCATGGCAAGGTACTTATCATAAGTAGCCTGCAACTGCTTTTGAAATTTGGAGGCTGAAAAATCAATCGCTCTCAATTCTGTCTCAAAAGTCGTATGGCGACAATGATCTGACCAATAGGTATCTAAAACTTTTAATTCTGTCTCTGTGGGGCAGCGACCGATAGATTTGAAGTAGTCCTGAATGAAGAGCAGGTCTGCCACTTCCATAGCCAAGCCATGGGCTGCCTTGTAGGCTGTAAATTCTTTCTCCCCATAAGTCGCAAAAAAATCGAGGACTGGGATGGTTTTATCAGAAGCCGAAAACTCCTGAGGCTGAATTGCTTTAGTAATATCCTTAAAACGCGAGTCTACAGGATTAAGCAGGTACTTTTTAAGAGCCTCCAATTCTTCTGCAGCTATGCTTTGATTAACCAAATACAGCTGCGCAGTATTGACCCTGACATCAGTTGAGCTTCCCAAGAGCAAAAGCGCCTCTTGAGCACTGGCCGCCCGCTGGTCAAACTGACCCGGCAAACTTTCAATCGCAAAAAAAGCATACTGATCCAAATCAGCCTGAAGATCTGCTTCTGCCAAGAGATTATCCGTTACCTGTTCTGAAAAAATATGTTTTTCAGCAGCTGCCAGAAGCTCCTCATCCAAATGGAACACATCATAGACCTGAATAATGCGCAGGTCTGACAGGGTCTTTAACTGAAGGTTATGCGTTAATTCCTTAACCAGCGAATTCGCTTTAACCTGAAAATGAGCCTTCTTTTCAACAAAAATACGTTTATCCATGATGTTTATCGTCCCTTATTTCACTTCCTGCAATTTCTTCCAAACAATCTCATAAACATCTGTCAGCTCTCCTAACCCTCGGCGGAAAACATCTTTGTCCATGTGATTCCCCTGAGCATCCCAGAGGCGGCAGTTGTCGGGCGAAAATTCATCCGCCAAAATAATCTTGCCATCTTTATCATAGCCAAATTCCAATTTAAAATCGACTAATGTCAAATCAATCGCTTCAAAAAGAGCTGTCAGAATCCTGTTGATTCGTCGAGTTTCTTCCTTAAGATAGGCCACATCCTCCGGACTGGCAATATCAAGAAAGGCGATATGCTCATCATTGATAAAAGGGTCGTCCAGTTCATCTTTTTTATAGTAGAATTCCACAATAGGCGTTTTCAACACAATGCCTTCTTCAACACCAAAACGCTTTGAGAACGAACCGGCCGTCACATTTCGCAGAACAACTTCTAAAGGAATAATCTCAACCCTTTGATTAAGCTGTTCTGTATCTGAGATTTTTTTGATGAAATGAGTGGCAACCCCAGCTGCATTTAGTTTCTCAAAAATGAAAGACGAAATCTGATTATTAAGCTGCCCCTTGCCGGCCACCTTTTCTTTTTTACCGCCATTAAAAGCTGTCGCCTGATCCTTGTATTGAGCAATAATCACATTTTCGTCGTCGGTGGTATAGATATCCTTAGCTTTCCCCGAATAAATAAGCTGTCTGGTCATTACATCGTTCGCCTTTCCTATGTTCTAACTTAGATTCTAACACAGTGACCTCTAAAATTCAACGGTTTACAAACTTTGTTAAAAGATAGCAAAAAAACGTTCGATTTTATCGAACGTTTAGGCGAGTTTTTGATAGAGATAATCGACCATCTGACCCAAACTCTCCATGTTTTCCACCTCTTCGTCTGGAATATCAAGATGATATTCATCTTCCAGACTAATAATAAATTCCATTAAGGCAATGGAATCAACACCTAATTCATCTTGTAGGTCTGTCTCTAGGCTTATTTCCAGATCATCCTGATTCAACTGTTCTTTCAGCATCACTGAAATACGTTCAAAAATAGCTTCTTTTGTCATTCCTTACCCTCGTTTTTAGCAAATTCATCTACTAACTGACCAACCACATTGGTATCCAGCATGGTTCTGATTTGTTTGATTGTATAATAAACAGCCTTGGCATCACTTGAACCGTGGCACTTAACAACTGGCGCCTTGAGCCCAAAAAGAACAGCGCCGCCAGCCGATGAGTAATCCAAACTGTCTTTTAACTTATAAAGACTGTCTTTCAGGAAAAAGGCTCCTATTTTAGCTTTCAAGCCACCTGAAGTAATCGACGTTTTCAGCTGCCCCATAAGATTAATAGCTGTCCCCTCAATTGATTTCAGAACAGCGTTTCCCGTGAAACCATCTGTCACCACAACATCAGCAACACCATTCATCAAGTCACGCGCTTCCACATTCCCAACGAAATGAAGAGAAGGATCCCCATCAAGCAAGGCATAGGTATCTTTACGAAGCGTGTCTCCCTTGCTCGCTTCTGTTCCATTATTAAGCAAGCCTATTCTGGGATTAGCAAGCCCCCGGATATTTTTAGCATAAAAAGACCCTAATACAGCGTATTGATGTAGATGTTTAGCGGTACTCTCTGCATTGGCACCTAAATCAAGCATGTCAAAGCCTTGACCATCCACAGTCGGCAGGGTAGATAAAAGACCCGGCCGATCAATTTGCTTAATCCGGCCAACCACAAACAAGCCTGCCGCTAAAAGAGCCCCCGTATTACCGGCTGAAAGCAACGCCTGAGCTTCCCCGTTTTTGACTGCCTGAGCCCCCAAAACCATGGAGGCCTTCTTCTTACGGCGGATAGCCTTAGCAGGCTCATCATCAGAGTTTATCTTCTCTTCAGTATGAATGATTGTGACCCGCTCACTGTCTGACAAATAACGCTTAATCTTCGCCTCATCACCATATAGCTGAATTTCAATATCCGAAAAATCTGCCAGAGCCTGGTTGACCCCTTCTACAATGGCCTGTGGGGCATTATCTCCGCCCATAGCATCTACAGCGATTTTTTTCATTACAAACTCCTCTACACTAGATTGTCTATAATTATACCATGATTCAAAAGCATTGGATACCGTTAAAAACGTCCTGCCATAAGATTTTGAACTAGTCCTTAATGGGATGGTCTTTCATAATATCTCCCCATTTGTTTAACTCATCAATAAATGTTTTAGACTTGAGCCGAAGGCCAACATAGTCCTCATAAATCAAATCAATAAACTGACGGAGTTTTTGTTTCATCTCAGGCTTAAGAGAAATTGTCTTTAAGTCTTCAAACTTCATATTCTGAAAGCGATCCAAAAGATAAATCACATTGGGGTCGACATGACTGCGGTAAGCATCCTGCTGATAATGGTCCGGACACAAAAGACCAGAATAACGATGGGAAAAATCAAATGGAAGACCCACGCGGTGGCAGATGGCACATTCATGAAAATTCAGCTGAACACCAAAACGTTCTAAAACTTGGATTTCAAAGATGTTGGTCAAAATTTCATAATCCAAACCTTTGTCCATCAGCTCTAAAGTCTTGACTAAGAAAGCAAATAGACTAGCATCAGTTATCCCATCCACGACCGCTGCATCTGCCAAAGCCAGCAAATAAGAAGCATAAGACAGACGAAAAATATCTGAGTTAATGGCCTTAAAAACCGTTACCTCTTTATAATCCTCAATATAAGACAAACCATTTGCGTTGATTTTTAAAATAAAGTCGGCTAAAGTCAGAGGTTGGATGACAGAAGATAACTTTGACTTGCCTGCATGTCTGACAAAAAACATGTGTTTACCAGAAACCTCTGTAAACATCTTAACCAGCCTGTCTTCTTCACGATAGGGCCTGCTGTATAGAACCAAGCCCCGACTTTCCTTAGTCTGCATACTGCTCCATAAAAACCTTAAGACGTCTCATAGCTTCTTGGATCGTTTCCATACTTGCCGCATAAGAGACCCTTAAATAACCCTCTCCATATTGACCAAAAGCCACTCCTGGAATCAAAGCGACCGCCTGTTCCCTAGCAAAATCCTGTAAAAATGTAAAGGAATCCTGACCCTCTTTAACAGGGATTTTAGCAAAAATATAAAAAGCACCATTTGGTCGGATAATTTGAAAATTCATGGCCTCCATCTTCTCAATCAGATAGTCTCTTCGCTTGATGTATTCGGCCTTCATCGGAAGTGCATCATCTTTTCCAGCTGTCAAAGCCTCGATCGCCGCAAACTGCGTAATCGTGGTTGCCGCTGTCACCAAATATTGATGGCTCTTAATGAGCTGAGCTGTGATTTCTCTTGACGCAAAAATCAAGCCCAGTCGCCAGCCGGTCATCGCATGAGATTTTGATAACCCATTAATAACAATCGCCTGGTCCCGTAAATACTCACCGATGGAAACATGCGGTTCATCGGTGTAAGTTAATTCTGAATACACCTCATCGCTGATAACAAAAATGGGGTACTTCCTCAAAACAGCTGCAAAAGCCTTAATCTCTTCACGAGAATACGTAATACCTGTCGGATTAGCCGGATAATTTAAAATCACAGCCTTTAACTTATCACCTTGCTCTAAAATAGCTTCCTCAAGCATTTCTGGAGTCAGGACAAAATCATTGGGCCTCGTATCAATCTCAACGATATTAGCACCTACCAAAGTCACAATAGGTTCGTAACCTGGGTAGGCTGGTGCTGGCAGCAAAACAGTATCTCCAGGTTCCAAAATCGCAGTCAGACTAGCTGAAAGAGCTTCTGTTGCCCCGATTGTTACCAAAATTTCATCCTGAGGATCATAGGACAACTGATATTTTTCTCGAACGAAATCGCTGGCAGCCTGACGCAGCTCCAAAAGCCCCGCCATGCCAGTATAGTGGTTTTGATTGGCATCAATCGCACGCTTAGCCGCTTCTTTCACATGCTCAGGCGTTGTAAAGTCAGGCTCTCCTAAGGTCAGTTTTAAGATTCCTGGAATATCAGAAATCGACTGATCAAACTGACGAATCATTGAGACTTCAATCTGATTTAGGTGCTTATTAAATCGTTTACTTAGGTCCATAACATCCCCTCACTAAAAATGGATACTCTTATTATACCGAATTTTTTCAGTATTGACAGAAAAGAAAAAACCGCCAAAGCGGCATTTTCATCATCTTATTGCTGCTCTAAAGCAAACTCGAAAAGCGGTGACAACGGACGCTTCTCATGAATACGAATGATAGCATCTGCTACTAGCTCAGCAATAGAAATTTGATCAATCTTGTCAATCAGACGTTCTGAAGGCAAATCAATCGTGTCCAAAACAATGAGCTTCTCAATCGCCGAATGTTGAATATTGTCAAGCGCAGGACCCGACAGAACCGGATGCGTACAAGATGCATAGACTGCTGTTGCCCCAGCCTCAGCAAGAGCATCCGCCGCATGCGCAATTGTCCCAGCCGTATCGATCATATCGTCAATCAAAATACAGGTCTTCCCCTCAACCTTACCAATAATATTCATCACTTCACTCGTGTTCATTTTATTAACACTTCGACGTTTATCGATAATTGCAATCGAAGTTTGGAGGAATTGCGCCAGTTTGCGGGCACGGGTAACCCCGCCATGGTCTGGGCTGACCACCACATAGTCACTGCCGCACATCCCACGTCTGACAAAATAATCCGCAATTAAAGGAGCCCCCATAAGATGATCTACTGGTATATCAAAGAAGCCTTGAATTTGAGCCGCATGCAAATCTACTGTCAAAAGACGGTCAACACCAGCTACTTCTAACATATTGGCCACTAATTTTGAGGTAATGGGCTCGCGGGCACGCGCTTTACGGTCTTGTCTCGCATAGCCATAATAAGGCATGACCACACTAATTTTCTCAGCACTCGCACGCTTCAGTGCATCAACCATGATTAAAATTTCCATTAAATGGTCATTGACTGGTGAACTGGTTGACTGCAAGATAAAGACATGGTTCCCACGAATTGACTCTTCGATGTTCACCTGAATCTCGCCATCAGAAAATTTACGTACAGTAGCTTTTCCCAAACTAATGCCAATGTTACTGGCTACTTTTTCTGCTAAATCCTTATTCGAGGATAGGGCGAACAACTTTAAATCAGAATAAGACATGTTTTCCTCCATTATTTCTACCTATTCATTTTATCTTTTTTTGACCATTTTTTCAATCCATTCCTGTAGCATTTTTCGCAAAAGAAAAAGCAAGAAAGAATTCTTGCTTTTAATAATTCGTTTTAGTTTGGATAAATGTAAGTTACAGCACCTGGACTGAACCATCCACGATAGTTACCAATTGATTGGTTACCAGCATAGTTTGCTTCCATAACTTGGATTTGACCACCTTGAACACCGGTTACATAAGCAACGTGTCCATAGCCGCCACCCCAAACAACAACTGCACCGACAACTGGTGTCGAACCTGTTGAGAATCCTGCTGCTGCTGCGCTTGAAGCCCATTGAGCTGCATTACCCCAGTAGTTACCTACCCAAGATGCCAACTGTTTAACACCCCAAGTACATTGACCTACAGGATAAGTATTTGCGGATGATGAATTGGCTGCCGCTGTTGACGCATTAGAACTTCTTGTTGTCGTTGCTGTAGCTGTTGCAGCTGCAGCTTGAGTTGTTGTTGAAACTGCTGTATTATTTGTAGCTGCTTCACTTGTTGTTGCTGGCGCTGCTGCTGTTGCAGTATCAGCTGCTTGAGTTGTTGAAGCTGCTGCCGCTTGTTGAGCCGCTGCTTCTTCTTGAGCCTTAGCTGCTGATTCAGCTGCCGCTTGAGCTTCTGCCGCTGCCTTAGCTTCAGCTGCTGCTTGAGCTTCAGCTGCCGCTTTAGCCGCTGCTTCTGCCTCTTCTTTTTGAGTAACAAGAGCTGCTTTATCCGTTTCAGCAGTTGCTAATTCTGCTTGTAAATTCAGCTTAGCCGCCTCAAGCTGTGCTTGTTGAGTAGCTAAGGCATTTGTATTTTCAGCAATTGTAGCTTGATTAGCTGTAACAGTATTGATAGCTGCTTGATTTTCTTTTTGTTTTTCTTCAATAGCAACTTTATCTTCTTCTTGTTGCTTAAGCATTTTTTGATTTGCAGAAACAACTTCACGAACTGCTGATACACGGTTGATGGCATCAGATACTGATTTTGAATTAACAATTGCATTGATATAGCTTGTTGTTGAATTGTTCTTTTGAGCACTACGCGCTTGTTCTTTTAGCGATTCATTACGAGCTACAATTTTATCTGAAAGATTTTGGATTTCTGTTGTCAATGTAGCAGATTCTGCTTGAAGCTTTTCATTTTCCGCTTGCAGAGTTGCTTGTTGACCTTGAAGCTCAGAAACTTTGCTTTGAACAGCTGTGACTTGTTCTTGAGCTGCTTGTTGTTGTGCTGTTAAATTATTGATTTTAGTATCTTGTGCTGCGATTTGAGTATCATAATCATCAGCATTTACAGTTGAAAATGTTGTTGCAGAACTAAGTGTAACACCACTTACCAGAACTGCTGACAAAATTCTTTTTTTCATAATTAAATACGACTCCTTTTATAGATAAGACTATATCATTTTACCAAAAAATAAGGCGCTGAACATTACGCCAATATTACAATTTTATTTAAAATCCTTTAATAACGCCTTTTCTTCTTAAAAAATAGAAAATACAGAAGATAAAACTATTTAGAAGAAGAGAGGGTATAGCATTTGTCAATAAAAATACTTCGATCGGAAAGCCTGTTTGGCCGTATAAACTAGCAAGTCCATAACTCGCCAAATCATAGCCAAACAAGATAAAACTTATCAATAAAAGATCTGAAAAAAAGTTATCTGGAAAAGAATTTTTTAATTTTATTATCACCAATAATGAAAGCGGAACCAAAAAAATGGCAATTCCGAATCCATTTAAATAATAATTGTCATAGAAAAAACCTAAGACAACAGATAAAGGACCTAAAAAGAGACCTTGGGTATTCATGCTGTAGAAAAAAAGGAGAAGTAAAAGGAGATGACTTGTAAAAAAAACTCCTCCTCCATTTAAATCCGTTATCAACTGTGACACCTGTCCATCAAGGAAAAATACGAGAAACAAGAGGACAGCTTTCAACGATGCATTTTTAAATTCTTTCATACCTATTCACCAAGCAAGTTGACATAACTGATGTTTGATAAATCCGCCGTTGGTTTAACGGTCAACTGACGAGATAAGTTATTCGAATTATTCTTGACCGAAACGACCTTCCCGACAGAAATTCCCTTGACACTTTTGCCATCAAGACCACTTGTCTCAACGGCATCATCTTTCTCAATACTCGTTGATGCATTCAACTGACTAATCACAAAAGTGCCGTCGTCTGCATCATAAGCTGTCAAAATACCAAATACATCACCTTTTTCAGCCTTGATTTTCACCGGAATTTCTTCTGTATTTCTGGTATTAGAGAGGAGTTTGATGAGACTGGAATTCGCACCAACCTGACTTACGGTTCCTACTAGGCCCCCTTCTGAGACAGCCATCATATTCTTAGTTACCTGATTTGTTTTACCCAGATTGACCCTAAGATAATTAAGCCAAGAAACCGGACTCCTGACAGTCACCTTTGCTGTCAAAACAGTAAGACTGGCAAATTCTTCTCTAATTGCCAAGGATTCTTTTAAAGCCTGATTTTCTTCTTCTAGCTTTGTCACATCTGCTTCATTAGCAGTCATCTGTCGCAACTCTTTCCGTAACTGTTTATTAGCAGCATTAGCCTGAAAAAGATCTTGAAGAGAGGCAAAGGGGCTACCAATTGTTTGATCTATCTGAGTTAAAACATTATTTAAAGGGCCGACTGTCCCGAGCGATATTGGATATCTTAAAACGAAAAAAATTCCCACTGGAATTAAAATAGAAGCACTTGTTGTTATAATAACAAATTTAGAAAATCTGATTTTTTTCACTAACTTTACCCTTCCTTAGAGACAAAATAAAAAAAACGAGTTATCAACAGATAAATCTCGTTTGAATAACGGAGAATGGGGGATTCGAACCCCCGCGCCAGTTACCCGACCTAACGATTTAGCAAACCGTCCTCTTCAGCCTCTTGAGTAATTCTCCATATATATGGGCACGAGTGGACTCGAACCACCGACCTCACGCTTATCAGGCGTGCGCTCTAACCAGCTGAGCTACGCGCCCAAGTAAAATAAATACATAACTTGGGTTACATCTCTGTAAAGCGGGTGACGAGAATCGAACTCGCGACAACAGCTTGGAAGGCTGTAGTTTTACCACTAAACTACACCCGCTTAATATAAGTAATAATATGGCGCGAGACGGAATCGAACCGCCGACACATGGAGCTTCAATCCATTGCTCTACCAACTGAGCTACCGAGCCAACTGTCTATTGCGGGAGCAGGATTTGAACCTACGACCTTCGGGTTATGAGCCCGACGAGCTACCTAACTGCTCCATCCCGCGATAATCTTTAAAGGAGGATGTGGGATTCGAACCCACGCACGCTTTTACACGCCTGACGGTTTTCAAGACCGTTCCCTTCAGCCGGACTTGGGTAATCCTCCAGTTTATAGCTATCATATATGGACCTTGTAGGACTCGAACCTACGACCGCTCGGTTATGAGCCGAGTGCTCTAACCAGTTGAGCTAAAGGTCCTCATCAATATCCATATAATCATCAAATAGCGGCGAAGGGGATCGAACCCCCGACCTCCCGGGTATGAACCGGACGCTCTAGCCAGCTGAGCTACACCGCCTTAAACATCGGGAAGACAGGATTCGAACCTGCGACCCCTTGGTCCCAAACCAAGTACTCTACCAAGCTGAGCTACTTCCCGATGATCCAAAAAA
>NZ_AQVD01000008.1 GCF_000372425.1 Streptococcus ferus DSM 20646 | reverse complement strand
CGTCCGTCATGGGCTCTGTCTTTCCCAGACTGGTTGCTGACGTTTGGTTGGCTTCTATGGTTGTCGCATAGGCCGAAATCTGAGCGGTCAGCGTCTCCTCATCTAGGTCTTCACCGCCGACCTGGGCACGGTATTCGTCCGGCAGTTTCTGAACATCGGCCTTCGCGGCGTCTGCCAGAAGGATAAAGGCTTTTACCAAGGGAGNNACAACGCTGNTNCCATAGCTTTTGATATTGGTATAGGCACTGCCTGAGAGCTTGTCTTCATTGGCTAGGTTGTCAAAGGCACTGATGAGACTTTCAAAAGCAGCCGTATAACTGTCAGCCAGCGCCGCTACCGAGGTCGCCTGACTGTCAGAACTCCCTAAAACCATTTTTACCATTCCTAAAACCCTCTCTTGTTTCAATTTATTTATTATAGCATAAAAGAAAGGGCTTTGGCAGCTGCATTTGGAGATTAAAAAGAGAGAACATCATCGTTCTCTCTAATTTACTATCTTCGTATTGTTTTTCCAAAAAATCGTTGCGGGCTGTCTTTATTTAAATCTTAAGAACAAGACTTGTCTTTCTGCATCAGAGAACATCCAAGAGAGTTGTTGAGAGATACAGCAAGCCTCTAAAAATCCCTGCCGGTGGAGATTAGACCTGCAGGGAGAGTTGTTTTATTTGGTGCTTGTTTTTAACTTCTGCTCAAAGCGGTTAATCAGCCTTTGGACATTCAGTCTGCCCTTATAAATGCCGTAGCCAAAAACTAGCATGGCTAAAATCCCCAGCAAGGAAAGCAGAATGCCAATGATGAGCAAGATGAGGCTGCTATCTTTAAAGGAATAAATCAGAATCAGCCCTAGACTGGCGATGACAAACATCAGCGTAAACCAGCGCCCTAAATTCTCAATCATATGTTTTTGATAAGCAATTTCCTGTTCATAGCCCTGAACAAATTCTGTTTTATTCATTTCCTTTTCTCCGCTTTAGTATTTCAAACCTGGATTGAAGAATCCTGTCAGAACACCGATGAAAGCAATCACTACCAAGAGGAGCATTACCTTGATTGGTGACATATTCTTCTTCGCCATCAACCACCAGCAAAAGACGATAAAGGCTGCGGTCAAAAGACCTGGATAAACACCGTCCAATTGGTCTTGGAGCACCAAGAAAGCTTTTCCTGAAGCATTTTTTAACTGGAAGGCTGTTTTAACCGGTACCCAAGTCGCAGCAACTGCCCCAATAACCATACCGCCGACAATCGAAACGGATTTGCGGATGGCTTGCCCTTGAGGGCCAACTAAGAATTCAACCGCACGGTCTCCCAGTTCATAACCCTTGAAATAGGCAAATTTCATACCGAAGTAAGCCAGCAGGTTCCACACAATGATGTAGAAAATCGCACCGACTGGTGAGCCGCCATTAGAAAGTCCGAGGGAGATCCCTAGGATAATCGGAATCAAGGTACCAACAATAAGCGAATCCCCGATACCGGCAACAGGACCCATTAGACCTGCACGGAGACCATTGATGGTTTCATCGTCAACCCCATCTGCACCATTGGCGCGAGCTTCTTCAAGACCTGCGGTAATCCCAACGACCAAGGAACCGAGCTGCGGTTCAGTGTTAAAGAAAGCGGTATAGGTCTTGATAGCCTTACTCTGATCTTCCTTTTTATCGTAAAGTTCTTCAACGATTGGCAGCATGGAGGTCAAGTAACCGAAGGTCTGCATATGTTCTTGAGAGAAACAGGTTAAGTGACCATAGTACCAATGGTGGAATGACTTTGTTAATGTTTTCTTTGTAATTTTCTTTTGAGCCATTTTAAATATCCTCCTCATCGTCATCAAAGTCAGCACTGCCTGCTGTCGCTGCTGCTACTTTCATGTTGCGCACGCTGGCAATTTCATAGAAGATAACAGCGAAGATAAGTGAGATAACAGCACTTGATACTAAGTTCAGACCAAGTGATGCGGCAAGCGTAAAGCCAACAAAGAACGGAACAAAGTCAACGGGTTTTTCAACAATTTGTTTTAAGAGGATGGCAATCCCCACACATGGAAGCAAAGAACCTACGGTAAAGAGGGTTTTCATTGGAATGCCGTCCATTGGAAGAGCTGTTTTAAGAGCTGTTACGGCATCAGCACCTAACTTACACATGATTAAAGTTGGCAGGAATGAGAAGATGAAATGTGAAATCCAAGGCATTCCCCAGTCAACGGCATAGAGTTTTTTAAAGTCCCCTTTTTCAACAGCCTTCCAGCCGATGTGCTGCCAAACCAAGTTCATAGTGGCTGTTCCGTAGAAAAGAACGGTACCGACTGTTCCTACCAGAGTTCCCATTGATTTAGCTAGGTTAGCCGCATCAGCAGAAGTGGCAGACAGTCCCTGTGAGTGAATCGCTACCATGGCAAGCGGAATTCCGATATAAGATACCGCACGCACATCGGCAGAAACGGTTCCCCCCGGAGTTACCAAAGCGATATAAACCAGCTGCATGGCAACACCAGCCATGATCCCTGTTTTTAAATCTCCTAAAACAATCCCGCAGACGAGACCCCCGACTAAGGGACGACCCAAGGTGTAGTTACCAATACTGGAACCACCCATACCAGGCATAGAAGACAAACTAGCAAATAGGCCTAAAATAGCGGCCTGTATCCAAGAAATTGTCATGAGAAAATCTCCTTCTCTTTTTTATGATTAATACCCAAATTTACTCTTAAAGTCTGACCAGTAGCCAATGGAAACATCCGGCAGCAGTTGGAATTTGACCCTGTATCCTGCTTTTTCAATCGCTTCAATGGCATCTGCTTCTTCTTGTGTAATGGACTGGTTGTTGCCTAATTTCACTGCCCCAGGCCGATCATTGGCAGGTCCAACAATAATTTCTTTGACTTCTCCGGGAACAAACCCTTGATCCACTAGAATCTCTTTCATATCGACTGGATTCTTAGTAATCAAGAAGTAGCGGCTGTCTGATTCAGATACCTTACCTGATTTAGCGGCAAATGCCTCTTTAGTCCAAACAAATGTCTTTTTATCTGATGCCCCTTTATAGGCCTGAATTAGAACCTTGTTATTAGCGGCGGCATCATTGACGGCAATCAGGCCGTCGCACGGATATTCTTTAGCCCAGCGTGTCACGGTTTGACCGTGTATCATACGGTCATCAATTCTTACAAAAGATACTGTCATTTATCATCGTCTCCTTTTAAATCTCATCGTCGTCTTCGTCATCATCTGATGCGATCACAAATTCCTGCAATGCACTGCTGGCTTCTCCCAAAACAGTGCTGACCAAGTCACTGCCTTCCAGAACATCCTTCATAACCAGTGAATTGACTGCCATTGGCAGGTTCATGCCTCCTAAAATAGTGGCATCGTCTAACTTACCGACCTCCGCTAAGACATTACAGGCCGTTGTCAAGGGACTTCCCCCGACAATATCTGCCAGCACAAGAACCGAATCATCTGCCGTCAAGCCTGAAATAGCTTCTCTAAAGACGACTGCAAAATCATCCACTGACTTGCCATTTTCAAGACCAACCGCAATGACCTGATCAATCTTATCTTCGGCAAACATAGCCAACGATGTCTTCAGGCCCTCAGCGAAACCTCCATGGCTGACAAGTACAAGGTACTTCATAATTTCACCCAACTTTCTCCTTTGTTTTCTTTATTTTACAACCTTGGAAAGGGCTTTCAAAGTGGCATTTGTCATTGCTTTGAATGTGACAGTTGTCATCAAAAAAGTGACAAATGTCAATTGACAGTCAGCCAAGAAGAGGAGATGAGTAAGGAGTTCGTCTTCGAGGAAATCCTGCCAAAACACAGAAAATCTACTGCAGAGACAGAACTTCACCAGTTAAAGAAGACAGTAAAATAGGCCACTCGTTTCAAGTCTTTATGAACCGAGCAGCCTGCTGTTGAGGTCTTTATTTATTTAAGGTTATCTTCAATCTCCTTTTGAATATCTGCCAAGTCATTGTCAATGGTATTTTGCTCCAAGGACTGTGAAATGAGATAGTCTGCCTTTTCGGAGATGGTATTATAGGACTTGAACTTAGGTTCAAGGATGGATTCTTTCATCATGCCGTCTAGGGTGGAAAGGCTGAGGGCTGTTGCCCCAAAATTATCGTTCTGGAGAATTTCGCGGCTTTCCTTGCTTTTCATAACTGAAGTTAAGACAGAGACCCCTTGGGACATCTTGAAAAGCTCCTGTTGGCTTTCCTTATCATAGGTCAAGAGTTTCAAGAACTCCCAAGCCAAATCCGCATGGGCACTTTTTGAGGAGATGGCATAAAGGCTGCTCTTGGTCTGCGTATGCGAAATACCTGCTTCTTGACTGGGCATGGCCACACATGACCAAGAAAAAGAAGAATACTTCGAAACATGATAAGGGTAGGGTTTGTACGTCCGATATTGCGCCAAGGTCATGGGATAAAAGGCCACCCGGCCTTCATCAAAATCTTCCAAAGTCACCTGGTAGTTATCATTAAGAGCCTCTAGCTTTGTGATTAAAGATAGGGCTTTTCGAACTTCTGGTGTGTTAAAATAACTTTCTGTTCCAGATGCGTTAAAAAGACTGATTCCATAAGCGGCGATAGCATCCTCCCAGTCATAACCAAAACAGCCATACTGGTCGATAACACCATCCTGATTAGTATCTTTGGTCACCTTTTGACAAATCTCGTAAAAATCCGTCAGCGTCCAGCTTGACTTGGGCAGGTCAATCCCTTCTTTTTTCAAAAGGTCGATATTGATACACATCATCACCGGGTTGCTTTCAAAAGGAAGGGCGTACTGGGTCTTTTCGTATTCCCCCGATAAATAAGGCGTCTGATAAAAATCCGAAACCTGAATATCTCGTTTGACATTCCCATCCAGATTTGCCAGTGCTCCAGTTGAAGCCAGGAGGTTAAAATCATTTTCCGGAACAATAAAAACATCCGGCTGCTGTCCGGCCACAATTTTGGAAGAGAGCCAGCCAGAATAATCTTCCTTCGTAATTCCGCTTTCATACCTGACCTCCACATTGGGATGAGCTTTTTCAAAACGCCTAATGACACGATCTAAAAATTGGTACTCCTGACCGCTAGGGACATCCCAGCTACTTCCAGCATAGGTGCCAAGCCACAGGGTTGTTTTTTTCTGAGACTGTCTGATCCCAAAAAAGGTCAGAAGCACTAGACCTATGAGAACAAGAACTAAAACTAGGCGATAACGTTTCAACCAAGCTCTGATCATAGGTCATCTCCAAAATGTTTTGTTGTGACACCGGTCTGAACAGCCCAGATGGCCAACTGAGTCCGATCGCGCAAATTAAGCTTGGATAAAATATTGGAGAGGTAATTACGGACCGTTCCCTCAGACAGATAAAGCTTCGTGGCTATTTCCTTATTAGACAGACCAAAGCCAATTTGCTGGATAATCTTCCACTCGGCCTTGGAAATGTCAGCCACACTGGTTTCTTGTACCTGAATAGCGCTATTAGACTGTGCAATCTGAGAAAACAGTTTAACAACTTTAGTGGCAATATCAGGATTGATCATGGCATTTCCCTGACTGACCGTTTCAATGGCCTGGTGCAGGTCCTCCATCGAAATCCCTTTAAGAATATAGCCAGAAGCACCGTATTTCAAGGCGCTAAAAATAAACTCATCATCATCAAAAGTCGTCAAAATAATAACCTTGACATTGGGATACTGTTCTTTTACCGTTTTCGTACATAAGACACCATCCATTTTGGGCATGCGGATATCCATTAGAATGACATCCGCTGTGACCGTTTTAAGCTTTTCTAAGACCTCAAAACCATCGCCAACAGCACCAACAACGTCTATATCAGGATAGGCGGACAGGACGATTTTTAAGGATTCTCTGATTAGTTCCTGATCATCCGCTATAAGAACTTTGGTCATCTTCTTCTCCTTTGCGCTTTGGAATCGTAATAATGGTCTGGAAACCATCCTGACTGTGGAATTCTACTGTCCCTCCGATAATGGTCAGACGCTCTCTCATCTGTGTTAAGCCATAGCCCATTGTTATCTCCTGGCAGCCGATCCCGTCGTCGTAAATTGTGAGCAAATAATCATCAGCCTTGAACATATCAATCTCTACATTTTGAGCATGTCCATGGCGCAGGGAATTTGTAATGGATTCTTGGATGACCCGAAAGATAATATCCTCTTTGGTAATATCCAAATCCACATCATCCCAGTCATAATGCAACTCAACGTGTAATTTTGATAGGTTTTCATAGTCCGTAATCATTTTTAGGAGGGCTTCTTTCAGACTCCCCTTATCCAGTGCCCCTGGACGCAGCTTTTCAAGAGATCTGCGCACATCTTGGATGCCTTCGCGGACAACCTGAGAAACATTGTTCAGCTGATTTTTAGCATGACCAGGGTTTAGATCAACTAATACTGACACGGCATCAATTCCAGCAGAAATACCTGTCAGCGCATGCCCCAAAGTATCATGAATTTCTCTGGCAATCCGCTTGCGTTCCTTATCCTCGGCAATCTTTTCAGCCAGACTAATATAGTCATTAAGCTGGGTATTGGCCCGATCAGCCATTCTCAGCTCCTCTTCAATCTTATGATTTTCCGCCACTGAATACATGACATAAGAAACCAAGGAGATGATAAAAACAATAATATTCAGAGAGGACAAAAAATTCTTGATAAACGATAAGGTTATCCGTGTCGTATTAGGAAAAAAGCTGATATAGGTGTCCAGAGAGGGCATTTTGACCAGCAAGGACAAAAGTTCGTAATTCGAAATAAGGAGCATGCCGAAACTAACGACAATAAAAAGCAGCCAGTATTTTTGCTCACGCACACTGTAAAAGTTCGCATAACTATAAAAAATGTCAGCGAAAACCAGCAGAAAAAGGCCGTTATAAGAAAATTGCAGCGCTGTAAAGGTTAAAATAATAAGCAATATTTCAACCAAAATCAGCCAATCGCTGTAAATATCTTCCTTAAAGGCCATTCGCCGATCTCGATAAAAGAGAACCAAGAGAAAAAGGAAGAAAAAGAAGGCCGTTGACAGAAAGACATGATCCGGATTGTTTGGCACCGCTTCTAGCTTTTCCAAAAGCAGATGGCTAAAGTTCTTGGTCAAGATATATTTACTGGCAAAGAGATAAACAAAGCTGTAAAAAAAGACGGCCACAATATTAACGAAGATGAGAGCCATTCTGGAAAAACGGCTGTATTTCGCATATTTGATACTATTCATTACTGCCACCCTGCCAAATCATAATCTGCAATATTCGCCTTTGTAATCAATTCAACCGGAATGATAACTTCCTTATCATAATCACGGTCCTTGCTGAGTTGATAGGTCGCCTTAATGACTTCTTTTCCCATCGTATAGGGAGACTGAGCCACAGTAGCCTTCACATCATTCGTGGTAGCAATGAGATTTTTCATATCTGGAGAGCCATCAATCCCATAAATTAAAGGATGTCCTGAGAGCTTAGCCCCCTTAATAGCTGCTAAAGAACCAAGTGCCGCCCTGTCATTTAAAGCCATAACGGTATCAAAATAGATTCCCTTATCAATGATATTTTTGACCTGAGGCATAGCAATCTCAGTCTGTCCCAGCGCATCCGCCCTCGCGACCACACGGTAATTGCCATGATTTTCAATAGTATCCAAGAAGCCCTGGATTCGGTCCGTAGCCGAAATGGCATCCAAATGTTCAAGCAAGAGAATATCGGCCGATTTTTTACTGGCCATTAAGTTTTGAGCACAAAGCACACCCGCCTTGTAATTGTCTGAAACGATGGTCGTGTCCACAAATGAGCTGTCAGCCAGCTGACTGTCAACCAAAATAATCTTAATCCCCAACTTTTTGGCTGCCTTTAAGCGACTGATAATTTTTTGGCTGTTTCCATCAACAGGATTGATAATAATCACATCAACCTTTTCTTTCATAAAAGAATCAATTTGCTCCACCTGTTTATCAATGTTAAGAGCTGGATCTCTGGTATAGAGTCTGTCCTGATGCTCATTCACCGTTTTTTCAACCTCAGCATTGAGATATTTATAAAAATCATTGTTCATGGTCATATAGGTGGCACCAATTTTGACCTGATCAGGAAAAGCAGCCTGTGTTTTATAGTGATAAAACAAGGCGCTAATAATCGCCATCAAGACCAAAAAGCCTGAAACTAACACAAAACCTGACTTTTTCAACATCTGTCTGCTCCTATCCTAAGTAACCCTAGTGTAGCACTTTCAGAAATTTCCTGCAAATTCACTTAGCATTCAACGCCTTTGCCAAACAAAAAAAGAGTCACCCCTCAAGTGGCGTCTCTTTGATCAGGAAGCCGACCTAGAAAGGAAGCTCCTCTTCTTCTAAAACCAGATCCGTTAAATCATTGGCAGCATTGTTTTCACGCATAGCACGCTGGGCACGGCTTTCTAAAAGCTGGAAGGAATGGCCTAAGACCTCGGTGACGTAGTGTTTACTGCCATCTTTTTCATAATGGCGAGTCCGAAGCTCCCCGTCAATGGAGAGCAGGCTCCCCTTACTGCCATAAGATGCAAGGCTTTCAGCTAATTTCCCCCAGAACACAATATTGACGAAATCAGCCTGTTTCTCACCATCCTGTCCCTTAAAACGGCGGTTAACGGCTAAAGTTGCCCGTGTGACCGATTTGTCAGTTGCTGTTTTAACCATTTCAGGCGTCGCTGTCAGGCGACCAATCATGATAACTTTGTTGTACATTTATTACCTCCTACCTTATTATTCGTAAGGAGGTCACAAAAATGAAAGAACCGAGATTTTATCTCGGTTCTAAGCAGACCAGTGTTTGTTCGCATCAAAAGGGGCACCGACAAGGGCTGTGCTAGGCAGCTCAATAATCCCCCTCTTCTGGGGCGCATTGGGCAGCGCCAGCTCACGCGGACTGCACATCATCCCAAAGCTATCAACGCCTCGCAGCTGCCCTGCAAAGATAAGGCTGCCATTTGGCATCATCGCACCTGGCAAAGCCACGATGGTCTTGAGTCCTACTTTGGCATTTGGAGCTCCGGCCACAATTTGGAGCGTACGCTCATCAGTAACCCTCACCTGACAAATATTAAGATGGTCACTATCGGCATGCGGTGCCATAGCCGTAATTTCACCCACTACAAATTTGGGTTCTGCATCCTTTTCCAGTATTTCTGTGAAACCTTCCTTTCCCAGCTCTGTATTAAAGCGGGCCAGACTGTCTTCAGAAAGTTCAATTTGTCCGCTGCCGCTAAGATCCGCAATCTGCGAAGCATCAAAAATATTCCAAGCAACCGTCTGTTGATTATCCAGACGGTAGATACGTGTTACCCGACCTTTTCGTTCAGCTGCTAATTTTTGTCCCTGATGATCCGCAAGGATAACCATTAAAACATCGCCAACACTCTTTTGATTATATGTGAAAATCATTTTTCCTCATTCTAAACCAGCTAAAAAGCTGATAATTTCTTCTTTAGTTTTTCGTTTTTTATTAACCAGACGTGCCAGCTCCCGACCATTCTCAAGAACGATAAAACTCGGAATCCCAAACACACCCCATTTTTCCGCCAAAATGAGATAATCATCTCGGTCAAGCTGAATAAAGGTCAGCTCTGGAAAGGCTGCTTCAATGTCTGGCATACTGGGATAAATGAACTGACAGTCGCCGCACCAATCCGCCTTAAAAAAGAGAACTTGCTTGCCGGGCCGCTCGAGGTGAGAAGCCACATCTTCTAGGCTTTTCGGAACAATCATGCCTGAATACCTACTTTTCTTGTTGATAGTCTAACTGTCCTCGGTCATAGGTAAAGTGAAATACTCTGCCGTCTTCAAGAACAACTCCCCCTGTCATAAAGACATCACTTGATTCAAAGTCATTGATATAAAGCACCTGAAGGCTTCCCAGTGTTTCAAAAACAGACCTAACCGATTCAAGAATTGCTGCCTTTTGACGCTCAATATGGGACTGATGGAGCGCAAGGCCTGTTGCCACTATGCCTCCGGCTAATATCAGACCTGAGGCCAATAGAATTTTTTTAGCTTTCATAAGGCTTATTCTACCATATTTTTAGCATTTCTCCTAGAATCATTTATCGCAGGAACTAGGCTAAGTTTGGCTTTTTTTGGTATAATAAAGCCTAGAATCGAGGTTTTCTATGACAGATTTATTTGCTAAAATCAAGGAAGTAACAGAATTAGATGGTATTTCGGCCCATGAAGGTCAGGTAAGAGACTACCTGCGCCAAAAAATTACGCCTCTCGTTGACCGTGTTGAAACCGATGGTTTGGGAGGCATTTTTGGGATTAAAGAAAGTTCGGCAGCTCAGGCGCCAAAGATCCTAGTCGCCGCACATATGGACGAAGTCGGCTTTATGCTCACAGAAATCAAAACAGACGGAACATTGCGAGCCGTTGATATTGGTGGCTGGAATCCGCTGGTTATCAGCTCCCAGCGTTTCTGTCTTTATACCAGACAAGGAAGAAAAATCCCCCTTATTTCAGGATCGGTTCCTCCTCATCTCCTCAGTAAAAAAGGAGGAAATGGATTGCCAGAGATTGCTGATTTGATCTTTGATGCTGGTTTTACAAGCCAAACGGAGGCCCAAGATTTTGGTCTGACGCCCGGAGACATGATTGTCCCTGACAGCTCTGCTATTTTGACCGCCAATCAAAAACATATCATCAGCAAGGCCTGGGATAACCGCTACGGTGTCTTGATGGTCACCGAACTTTTAGAGAGCCTCAAGCACGACAAACTTAACAGCACTCTTATTGCTGGTGCCAACGTCCAAGAAGAAGTGGGCCTTCGCGGAGCTCATGCTTCTACAACAAAGTATGATCCCGATATTTTCTTTGCGGTCGATTGCTCACCTGCTGGCGATATCTATGGGGATCAAGGGAAGATTGGCGATGGAACCCTGATTCGTTTCTACGATCCCGGACACCTGATGCTGCCTAATATGCGGGACTTCCTGCTGACAACAGCAGAGGAAGCTGGCATCAAGTACCAATTTTATGCCGGTAAGGGAGGGACGGATGCCGGTGTCGCCCATCTTAAAAATTCGGGCGTTCCGTCAACCACTATTGGTGTCTGTGCTCGCTACGTCCACTCCCATCAAACCTTGTATAGCATGGATGACTTCCTAGAAGCTCAAGCTTTTTTACAGGCTCTAGTGAAGAAACTTGACCGGTCTACCTTAGATCTTATTAAAAACAATTAAAGAGGACTTGTTATGAAAATTGGTTTTATCGGTGCCGGAAAAATGGCCGGCGCTATCATCAAAGGATTAGAAAAAACAGACTTTGACATTATTTTATCTGAGACAAACCTAAAACGCAGCCAAGAGCGCGCCAAGGACTTAGGCGTCAGCTATGCTCAGAGCCACCAGGAACTGATCCATCAGGCTGATCTGCTTGTGCTGGGTGTTAAGCCGCAATTTCTTAAGCAAGCACTGGAAGGACTGGTGATTGACAAACCAATCTTATCCATGGCTGCTGGCATCTCTTTGGAAACTTTAGCCCAGCTAACAACTGACAGCCTGCCAATCATCCGCATTATGCCCAACCTTAATGCCGAAATCTTGAAAAGCACAACTGCTATCTGCCGTAATCCATTCGTCTCAGACAGCCTATTTGAGACAGCCCAGCAGATTACCAACGCCTTCGGATCAACCTTTGTCCTTGATGAGAAGGATTTCGATGCTTTCACTGCTCTGGCTGGTTCAAGTCCAGCTTACATTGCGCTTTTCATTGAAGCTCTGGCTAAAGCCGGTGTCAAATACGGCTTTCCAAAAACAACCGCTCTGGATATTGTGACCCAAACCCTTCTGGCTACTTCCGAAAATCTCTTACAGAGCGACCAAAGCCCCAATGATTTCATCGACAAGGTCTCAAGCCCCGGCGGAACAACCGTTGCAGGACTCTTAGATTTGGAAAAAACTGGTTTTACGGCCAGCACGGTGTCTGCTATTGATGCCACCATTAACCGATCGCAGCAGCTATCAAAAAGAGGCTAGGACAAAAGTCCTGCCTCTTTTTCTGATACCTTATGACGTTTACTGAAGCATGAAAAGCATGATGCTAAAGGCAATACCGTTATTCAAGGCATGAGCCAAAACACTATACTCCAGCTTTTGAGACTTGTACGCAATGATGCCTAGGATAGAACCCATCCCAAAATAAATCACAAAACTACCTATATTGCTGGGACTATGCGCCAAAGCAAACAAGAGGGTTCCTAAGGCATAGCCTAAGAGCGCTAATTTTTTTGAAAAGAGCCTTGGAATAAGACCTCGAAAGATAATTTCTTCGGTCAAGGGGGCCATTATCACCACAAAGACAAACATAGACACCAGCGTTGTTGGATGAATCATCTCATTGATTGCAGATTGATTGGCTGTTGTTGCCCGACCTTCTAAGTATAGAATTAAACTTCCGATAAGATTAATTCCCATAATAAGCAGATAGCCGATTAAGCTATAAGCCAGCGAGGGAATCGTAAACCAAGATTTCCATTCAAAGCGAAGCAATTTTTGCTGCTGGGCAAAAATCACAAAAATCGTCAGAACAAGAAGCTGTATAATCAGAAGCGTCAAGACTTGATCAAGTCTCAGGTAGCCCTGCTCTTTGAGCCATAAACTCATAGGTATGAGCGCATATTGGCTGATGATTAGAAATCCGATAATGATAAGAATATCCAGTATTTTTTTGAAAACTTTTTTCATGATTTCTCCTTTATTTTCATCATACAGGACTTACTGCCATTTGACAAGTTTTATTTTTGCAGCCGTATCCGCTTTAGAGCCCAGACAATTAAAAGCAGAAGCAAGACAAGCCAAAGAAGCAAAATTAGGCTGGCCTGACTGAAAAGAGGAAAGTCAGCTAATTGCTTACTGTATTTGATGAAAGCCCCCATAAAGGTTAAGGCAATCCATTTTTCCAGAGATTTTTCAATAATGGCAAAAAGCGGTAAAAAAGAGATCCCCAGCATAATTGGAAGACTAGCAATACTGGCCTTGGATTGGGTATTTGACAAAATCCCTAAAAGCAAGTAAATGAGTAGTGTGACTAAAGAGGTTACGATATTGACAATGATATACTGCCCGCCAAGTTTCGAAAAGGACTGTTGAAGATAGATAGGCAAGGCCACAATATAGAGTAGC
The DNA here is from genome assembly GCF_000372425.1 of Streptococcus ferus DSM 20646. GTDB lineage: Bacteria > Bacillota > Bacilli > Lactobacillales > Streptococcaceae > Streptococcus > Streptococcus ferus. The sequence goes on along the minus strand of NZ_AQVD01000008.1, from coordinate 27,050 downwards.
TGAATAAAAAAGGGGTAAACCAGATTTGCCAAAAGATACTCCGGTGTGCCAACACCGCTCAACTGGAGGCTGCGCAGGTTATGCTTTTCATTCTCCTCGGAGATGATTAGCGCCACGATAAATCCGACAAATCCATAAACCATCGGCAGAACTAAAAATAAAATCATCTCGTTCTTGTCGCCTATCGGCAGATCCTTATACATGAATTGATAGAGGGCAACCATTAAAATCGGCATTAAAATTTGGATGACAATCTGTTTATTGGCCCAAATAATTTCCCGTCTCAACCAAATAAGAGCTGTAAAACGTTTAAACATTTAGCTTACCTCCTGTCAATTCAATAAAGATATCTTCCAATGTCGGCTCACAAGAGTGAATCATCTCAATTCCTTGAGCATCTCCTCGCTTGGTTAACTCAGAGAAGTCCAGCTCTTCGTGAGAACCATCCTCATAAGTCAGACGCACTTTTTTACGGTGATTATATTTCGTGATAAGTTCTGACGGGCTGCCCTGTTCTACCAAGAGACCTTTATCCAGAAGGGCCAGCTGATCACACAACAAGGTCGCTTCATGCATGTCATGCGTCGTCAAAAAAATACTTGTCCCGGCATCTCTTAATGCCAATAGTAAATCATGAATGACTCTGGAGGTAGCTGGGTCCAGCCCACTAGTGGGTTCATCTAAAAAGAGAACTTGAGGTTTATTGAGGAGCGCGCGTGCCAAAAGCATCCGCTGTTTCATTCCTGTCGAGAGCTTTTCGACAGGCTTCTTGCGATCATCATAAAGGCCAAGCAATTTTAGTAACTCATCAACTCTGCTTTTATCAAGATTGTACAATTTACTGTAAGCCAAAATATTTTTATAAAGGCTGATTTTTTCATAAGAGCCACTATTGTCACTGACAATCCCAATTTTTTCGAAATCGGATGTCTTTAATTCCTGAGGCTTTTTACCAAATACCGTCACCTCTCCACTGCTAGCTGCGAGCTGACCAGTTAGGATATTGATGGTTGTGGTTTTTCCTGAGCCAGATGGCCCTAGAAAACCAAAAATTTCCCCTTCCGAAATAGTAAAAGAAATATCCTTCAGGGCCTCTTTCTTTCCAAAACATTTGGATAAATGGTTAACGACTATCCTTTTCATAACAACCTCCTATAATAGTTGATTTAAAACAGAGCGAATAATAACCCAGCCCAAAAGGATGCTGTACAGCAGGGTCACCAGTAAAATGAGGTAGGAAAAACTGATAGACCAGACTGCCTTCAAAAAGATGAGCACAATCACTTCAAGGAGAATCAGACCTAAAACATAAAGAGTTGTCCGCTGCGTCAGGTACTGATTGCGCTCATCATAAGCTTCGATATAGGCTTGATTCAGCGCTCTGTCATTGGTTACCTTTGACAGATAGACAAAGGCATTGATCAAACAGCCGCCTCCCATTCCCGCAAACAAACCTTTGGTAAAACTATCCTCCTTAAGAATCAAACCCAGTATCAAAAAAGCTGGACCTAAAATCAGAGAGACCAAACCCACTCGAAGCAGGAATTTTTTGTAAGCTGCTTTAGACTTCTTTTTACCTGTATTCACCATCATTTTTAACATATCATATCTCCTTTGCTTTCTGTCTTTCGGTAGCTAGACGGGAAAGCCTTCTTCTTTTTACTAGTCTTCATCGAAAATAAAGACCTCTTCAATCGTTTTATCAAAAAAACGAGCAATCTTATGCGCCAACTCCAGAGAGGCATTATAACGCCCCTTCTCTAACGAAATAATCGTCTGCCGAGTGACACTCAACTTTTCAGCTAAGTCTGCCTGACTCAACTTCTGTGATTTCCGAAACTCTTGGATACGTGTTCTCACCTGTCTCCCTCCTAGTTCTTGTTCTCGTTACATGATAAGTATAGTTTGCTTTGCATTTTTTGTCAAGTTTATTTTACATTTTTGACAAAATAAAAGAGTTTGGGGCAAAATCCCCAAACTCTTTTAATTTAGAGTCTATACTTTTTTCAAACGTTCAACATCACGGGCAATCACTAGCTCCTCATCTGTCGGGATAACAAGAACCCGGACTGCTGCTCCATCTTTTGAGATATCTCCTTCTGCACCGAAAACATTCTTAGCAGGATCCAACAGCATACCGAACCAAGACAGCCCCGAAACGACAGCCTCACGAATTTCCGCCGAGTTTTCTCCAATTCCAGCCGTAAAGACCAGTGCATCTAAGCCGTTAAGTTCTGCGACGTACTGACCGATAAAGCGCTGCAGGCGATTGACAAACATATCAAAAGCTAAGCTAGCCTTGGGATCTCCCTTAGCCTTGCCATCTTGAATCTCGCGCATATCGCTAGACGTTTCAGAAACCCCCAGAAGACCGGACTGCTTATTGAGCACGTTGATTAAATCAGCAGCATCCTTCACATCAGGATCTTTTTCGATCAAATAAGGAATCAAGGCAGGATCAATATCTCCAGAACGGGTGCCCATCATTGGGCCAGCTAAAGGCGTGAAGCCCATCGAAGTATCCAGACATTTGCCATCTTTGATAGCCGTCAAGGAAACACCATTTCCGATATGAGCCGTAATCAGTTTTAGCTCTTCAAGCGGTTTGCCCAGAACCTTGGCAGCCTCATTGGCCACATACTGATGACTAGTCCCATGAGCTCCATATTTACGCGCTTGGTACTCTTCATAATATTTGGTCGGCAGAGGATAACGGTAGGAAACCTCTGGCATACTGGCGTGAAAAGCCGTATCAAAAACAGCTACACTGGTAATATCGGGCAACAGCTCTTTGAAAGCACGAATACCAGCAACATGGGCAGGGTTGTGAAGAGGCGCTAAGGCACTTAACGCTTCAATTTTATCAATTTCAACATCACCAATCAGACAAGACTCTTTAAAGTACTCACCTCCTGCAACCACGCGATGTCCCACACCTGTTATTTCAGCAAAGTCTTTAATAATCCCATGTTTTTGCAGGTCATCCAAGAGGAGTTTTACTGCCTGCGTATGATCAGCAATATCTAGCGTTTGACTGTCTGATTTTCCATCATATTTAACTGTTGATATGGAATCATTGAGACCTATTCTTTCAATAATTCCCTTAGCTAATACCTTCTCAGCAGGCATTTCATAAAGCTGCCATTTCAGACTGGAACTACCGGCATTGATTGAAATTGTTTTTGACATAGTCTACCTCATGTAATCGTTTTCGTTAAGATGTTTTTATTATAGCAAATTTCTTGCTCAAATGGCACTCTCCTGTTTCCAGTTTTGAAAATTTTTCATGAAGGCTGTAATGGCATCTGGATTTTGTAAATCGGAAAGCGGGTAAACAAAGGTCTCAACTGGCTGCTGACGTTGTTTTTGCAAGACGAAAAGGGACTTGACATACTGCTGACTGCCAAAAAAGGCTTCTGGCAAAGCGACAACGGCCAAGAGGGAGGCATGATGTCTCAGCCAATCCTTTAGCAAGGCACTCTGCTCACTGGTCAACAGATTGCTGGGAGCCAAAAAAATAGCAATGCCATCTTGTTTGAGGTATTTCAAGGCCTGCTCCATCAACAGATGATGGGCGTAGGTATGACCCGTTTTAGCCCCCACCTGATAGCGCTTAGCCAGATGATCATGAGGATAATAGCCAATCGGCAGATCACTGACAATCACATCACTTTCTTTCAGAATCTGTGGTCTGACCGCATCTTCCTGAACAAAACGAATATCAGAACCAATCACATCAGCAATGCTGGCTGACAAGTCAATCAGCAGATCATCTGCTTCAATCCCTAGGTAGTCAATTTTCTTGCGACTGTTGATCACTAAGGTCTCTGCTAAATTACCTGTTCCTGAACCGATTTCCAAAAGATCAAAGCTTGACAACTGGGGTGTCAGCTCTTCTAAGAGGTAAAGGATAATAAAGCCAATACTGTCAGGAGTAAACTGATGGTTGGCCTGCAGAGGCTGCTCCTGAGAAGCTTTGAGGAAAAGGAACTGAAAACTGCGGCGCCACTCTTCTGCTGTCAGTCCAAGCTCTCTGAGACGACCGTTATTCGCCATAATCGTGGCTTCATCACTGGCTTCTCCTAAATAATAAGCATTTTGTTCTATCAAGGCTTCATAAATAGAAATGTCTAACTTGCTTTCAATCAGCTGCGTATTTTCCAAGAGCAGCTGATAGGCCTGTTCAATCTTTTCAAAATTCATGTGTCTATCATATCAAAAATGCTGATAAGACGCAAAACCTTAAGGACTGTCACTGGTCTCTAGACTGAGCTTTCGTATCAGGCTCTTTCTGAGTCTCCGATGACTTTCCTTCCTTATCCTGAGACTCTGTGCTGATGTCATCGACAGCATACTGATAGGTATAGGTTTTGCCGCCCTCTAGACTAACCTCGATTAACAGGTACTTGCTTTGTCTCTCATAATGAACTGTACCGTGGTTATAGGTGATCTGCCCCTCATTCCCATGGACCAGGTGTCTGCTTTGCTCAGCCATAAAGCCTGCCTTGCTGGACGATAGTAAGGCATGGCTCTGACGCTGGCTGGCTACCATACGATTTAGATAAAATTGTAAAAAAAGGCTAAAAACGGCTGCCATAAGCAAGGCGTATAAGAGGATCCCCCCTTTAAGTCTGCTTCGTAAAAGCATAAATAAAGCTCCTTTCCAAACCATTTGTAAACCTAAGTTCCAATCGAATGTCGTCGTCCTCTTGACTGAAAGAAGCTGAAGCAACTTCCCAAAGCATGGGCTGAAAGCCACGGCCGTCGGCATTCGTTTTTCTAAAATCATCTGACTTTGACTTGCCAAACGCCAGCTCTTGTCCATCACGCGTCACCGTAAGCCTGCCGGGAGAGACCGACTTGAGCCGGCTTCTTTCCAACTCTGCACGGAATTGCTGACAAAACAGGAGCCAGTTTTCCTCTTGGCTGTTGGCGACATAGTGAATATTAGCCGATAGAACCTTGGTTAGCCCCTGATAAATGGACAAGGAGCCTGCTAGGACCAAGAGAGCAATCAGACATTCCAAAAGTGTAAAAGCGCGTAATTTACTCTTGAATAAGTTCAAAAACAATCTCCCCATCATGCTTAATCCTTAATAGGTTCCCACTTTGGACAAGCTGAACCTGCTGCCCATTTAATTGCAAACCTTCTCTTCCCGTTTGAATAGCCATCGTGGCAACATTTAGAACTTCCTGCTGCTCAAACTCTTGCCGGACTCTCTGCCGACCTTGACTGATTTGCCCTAAAAGCAATAGTGTTATCGTCGCTAATAGCCCTAAGGCGATTAAACTTTCTAATAAGATATAAGCTTTACTTGTCATGTACTGTCTTTTTATAGCGCCCGCTCCCCAAATATAACTGATAATGAACTTCTTGATCTACTGTTTGAAACCGAATTTTGGCTAAGGATGAATTTCCCCCATCCCGATCAAACTGAATCTGATAGGTTCCGCTGGGCTGAATCGTCTTAGGAATTTGTAAACGAGCCCCGCTAGCGCTAACACTTTGCCCCTCTATTAGGAGATGACTGGTTTCCTGATTTGAAGCACTTAATCTTTGGGTATCGCGATAGAGATGCTCAAAAGACAGGAAAAATAAACCTTCCTCCACTTTTTGAAAGCTATGAGAGACCCCTCCTGACAAAGCAAGAATGAGAAAACTGGTCAAGGCGAGTGTCAGCAGGCTTTCCAGCAAGGTAAAAGCTCTCACCTTAATTCGCCACATGTTGCTGTTTATCCTTGTGTTTAGCGTAATAGTCACGATAAGATTCCGCTTGGTCCTTACTGATATCCCCAGAAGCTACTAATTTAGAAAGGCTGGCCGATCCGCTGTTGTCCAGTTCATACAGCTCTGCCTGACTCTCAACAACCTTGACGACAGCAGCTGCCCCAGTATCCTTGACCTTATCCTTTTGTTGGGTTAAATTAGGCACAAAAAGCAGTAATAGAACACTGATAATTAATAAGACAACCAACATTTCGATTAGGGTGAATGCTTTTAACCTAGCGGTTTTGAGTAATTTCATGTTAAAGGAACCTCCATATTTTGATAAATGGGTAATAGCATAGCGACATAAATTAGAACAATAACGATGGCAACAAAAATAAAAACCAGAGGCTGAATCAGCTGGATGGCTTTCTGAATGCTGGAAAAGAACCGTTCCCAAATTTCCTCAGCATAAAAAATCAGCTCGCTGCCAAGCTTAGCCTTGACCTGCCCGTATTCAATCATCAGGCCTAACTCTTTTAGAAAAAAAGGGTAATGCGAGATCTTCTGGTGGAATTCTTGACCAGACAACAGTGCAGCTTCCATGTCCCGCCCAAGGGCAGCAAAGCGCCTTGATTTTTGTTCCTGCATCAAGCGAACGATTTGCATCATTTCAATCCCTTGTCCAATTAAATTTCCCCATTCACGCGCATAGTACGCCGTCAGATAGAGCCTAACATAGACCCCGAAAAAAGGCAGTCGGCTGCAAATGGTCATCAACCGAAGGGGTTCAAGCCTTTTTCCAAAAAAGAATAAGAGAGCCACAGTTAAAACTAGCAGTAAAGACAGCAACCAAAACAATGTCGGAAAATGACCGATGATCTGAGTTGCCCAGTTACCTTCCTCCAGTTGTGGCAGCAAATAGTTTTTTAGCCCCAGCATAATCAAGACCAAGAAAACAAGCAAGATAATCGGATAGGTTGCCACTTCAAACAACTTCTTTTTTACAGCCAGTACCTTGGTTAAGTAGTCTTCGATTTTTCCCAAACTACTTTCTGTATTCCCATGAATTTCTGCCAAGGCTAACTGGGTCACCACATCAGCTGAGAAGCCAAGTTCATTCATAATCTCCGATAGATTTTGCCCCTGTAGGAGCCCTTGACTCATCGCTTCAACATGGATCTTGGGCAAAAGCTGACTCTTATCTAAAAAGGCAACCACCTCCGTTAGGTGGAACCCACTACTTAAAAGATTATGAAAAAGCTGGATAACCTTTTGCTGTGACTTAGTCGTTAATTTTTTCGGTTTGGCAGTCTTCCTCAGACAGATGTCCTGCTGCATATAATTGATCAAGCGCCTGATTCCATTGTTCTGGGCTATGGTTTTCATAGTCTTTTCCGGCAAAATCAATAAGCCCTCCTCCCCCTATTAAACGTTGGTAAGCAATTCCTCTTAGACTGTTATCTAATTCATCCCGACTGACACCGAGTTCCAACAGACGCGCATAAACTCCCGAAATGCTTTTGGCATGAATAGTCGAAAAAACAGTCGCCCCCGTTAGACTGGCTCTGATGACCGCGCGTGCGGTTTGTGAATCTCGAATTTCACCAATCATTAAAACATCTGGGCGATGCCGCAAAGACAGCTTAATAAGACTGTCATAAGTCATACCAATGCTTTCATTAAGCTGCAGCTGCAAAATGTGATCCTCCTTAATTTCCACAGGATCCTCAATACTAATCACCTGCTTGGAAGAAAATTTTTCCTTTACCAGCTGGTACATCAAGCTCGTTTTTCCAGACCCAACAGGTCCCGAAAAAAGATACAAGCCTCGTCCTCTGATTTCTTTCAGAATTGTTTCCATCCCATTAAACCAAAAGTGAAGGTCATGACGTCCTTTAAAAAGCAGACGGATCACCAGACTTTCATAAGACCGGTAATCACCGACACTAGACAGCCGCAGAGAGATACTCTCTCCATCGGCATACTCGTAGTCACAAGAGCCCAGCTGACTTCGTCTCTTCTCACCAACATTCATTCCTGCGACAAATTTAAAGTGACTAATAAGACTAGCCATGCGATCATGCCCAAAAACATCAATAAATCTCCTTTCATCACCGATCCTCATGTAAAGCTCATAGGCTTCTGCCCGCGGAATCATATAAATATCCTGAGCCTTTTCCTCAACGGCCTGAGCAATTATTTTTTTCCCTAAATCCTGAACCATAGCACCTCCTCTCTTGATTATTCGAAAAAGCCCAAGGAAATCCTTGGACTTTTTAATGGTCTATTGACAAACTGGGGAAAGCCACTTGAAATTGGCTGCCCTGACCTATTTGAGATGCCAGATAGATTTGGCCCTGATGCACATTCACAATCTCTTTCACCAAGGAAAGTCCCAAACCTGAGCCGGACGCTTCCGTTTTGTGCCGAGAACTGTCAACTTGGTAGAAGCGATTCCAGATTTTAGCCTGATCCTCCTGAGGGATACCTGGTCCATTATCTTTAACCTTAAGGTAGGTCCAGCCATCAGCTGCCTCTACCTTCACCTCAATTCTATCTTTTGTAAATTTAAGCGCATTTGATAGGAGATTATCCAAAAGTCTGAGCAAAAGGAGCTCATTTCCCTGAATCATACAATTTGGAACAATGACACTTTCAAGTGTCACCGACTTTTCTTGACAAAGTTTTTGAAATTCTTGCAGGCGTCCAGCAACCAAGTCCGATAAATTAAGCCCTGAAAGAGCTTGAATCCTTCCAGAATCTATTTTGGACAGGTCCATAATCTGATCAATCAGCTCTCGCATCCGTTTAGCCTGACGATTGATAATCTGATGTGACTCCTTAGCCTCATCCAACGTATCAGCATAGTCGGAACCGTACTGACTTTCGGATAAAATGACCGCAACAGGTGTCCTCAATTCGTGCGAGACATCATTATTAAACTGCTTTTCCCGCTCAAAAGACGCTTCAACAGAATCCAGCATATGGTTAAAGGTTTGTCCCAAACGATGCAATTCGTCGTCCTTAGGTCCAAGTACAATCCGTTTCGAAAAATCCCCTTCCCGCTGAATGGCAAGAGCCGTCTGGGACATCTGCTCAACCGGACGAAAAGCCCTCTTCAAGATAGCATATCCCCCCCAGATGATAACTGTCAGCAAAACAGGGCTGACCAACACCATCACGATAAACAAGAGCATGACATCATCATTAAGAGACGTTTTTTGCATCATAGCTCTCAGCCACGAGGAACCACCATTGGAAAATTTAACATCAAAATAATAATAGGTTTTCCCATTGACCGAGTACTCTTTAATTTGCCCGCCATTATAGGCAAGGTCTTTCTGAAACCCCTTAGGGAAAGCCCCCTTTGATACCGATCCGTCTGATTGGTAAATGGCATAATAAATCCCGTCATCAAAAGACTCATAATCTTCCTTGTCATGACTTATTTCTCTGGCAGATCTTTCCAATTCTCGCCGATGCTTAGCATCTGCAAAGGAACCTGAGACCATAAAAGCAGACACCAACATGAACAAGACCAGCAAACTAATAAAAATACTGTACCATAATGTGACCCTAAAAATAATACTAGTCTTCAAGATGGACATCTTTTTGCCAAATGACATAACCCAAACCTCTCTTTGTCTGAATAAGCGAATCCTGTCGGCTGTCTCCTATTTTACGCCTGATATTCTTGATTAAAACATCAATAATATTTGATTCACCCTCATAATCAAAATCCCAAACGTGATTTCTGATCTTCTCTCTGGATAAAACCTGATTTTGATTGCGGGCCAGATACTCTAAGACTTCGTATTCCTTAGCGGTGAGTTCAATGATTTCCCCTTCTTTCAACACCAGCTTCTTGGACATATCCAAAGTAATCCTGCCCAGTTTAAGGCAATTATCGGCTGATGGTCGGTAACGGCGCCTCAGCATAGCCCTGATACGCGCCAACAGCTCCTCAAATTCAAACGGTTTGATCACATAATCATCCGCTCCCAAATCAAGCCCCTTAATTCGGTCTTCCAGGGCATCTCTGGCAGTCAGCATCAAAACAGCTACCTTATGATTATCCCGCCTCAAACGCTGAATAAACTGAAAACCGTCCATTCTTGGCATCATGACATCCAGGATAATGACATCATAATCACCTACCGCCAGATAATCAAGTGCATCCTGACCGTCAAAAGCCGAATCAACACTAAACTGATTTTTCTTGAGCAATTTCGTCAAACTCTGATTCAAATCCCTCTCATCTTCAACCAGTAATAATTTCATATCACCTTATCCCTTTTTGAGTCTTTTCTATATTATAACCTATTAAACGGTCTTTTTAAAAGGTCATCGACCACAAATAAAACCAATGGATTTTGCTGGACACAAGAAGAAACCTAAGACAAACTTAGGTTTCAGTCAAAGACTTAATCCTCATCATGATCTTCGTCATGGCGGTCGTCATCTTGATTGAGACTAACCGTCTGTTCTTTAGTCACCTTGCCTGTATTAGCATCCACGACAGCCTTGATTTCTTTGCTGTCGCTGACAAGTTCAACATCATAAACCAGCTTTGTCCCCTTATACTCAAGATCGACATTGACCACTTTGTAACCAGAATATTTCTTCGTTAAGGATGTCTGAAGTTCAGACAAGCTTATCTTAGGGCTGGCTTTAGCTAACTCTTTTTCTTCGGTATCGGTCGAAGACAGTTTTTCGTTGGAAGAACGTAAAACTTCGCCCGAATTGGCATCAATCGTATAATCTTTCTCAGCCTTATCTGTTAAGACGGTAACATCATAGCGCAGACTGCTTCCTTCGTCATCAATGTCAACAGCAACCACTTTTCCTGACTGAGCCTCTTTAAGGGCAAGCTCACTTGCCTTGACCAAGGAAATTTTTGCCTTGCTGATATCTGATGCACTAAGATCGCTGTCAGCCTGAGCAGCTTTTACTGAAAAAACCACACCGGCTGCCACAACAAGACCTGACATCCCTAAAACAATTGCTTTTTTACGTAACATATGAAATACCTCACTTTTAAATGATTTTTATTTTATAGCTTAAGTATACAACCCAAAAATGAACAGAAGATGAATCAAGGCAAAAAGTTTTAAAAAAAGAAACTAGAGTAAAAATACCTAGTTTCTTATAGGATAGTCGTTAGTTTAAAGAGGTTGTACTGATTAGTTTTTTAGGTCAGCCACCTCTCTTCACCTGTCTTAAAGCAGCACCATCCTAGGAAATAACCCTTTGACCCCCCTATTTGCTGATTAAAGGACAGGCCGGTTTGTGGTGAGGGTGATCATTACGACGGTCATAACCCGGCCGATACCATTTTTTAGGAATTTTATGCCAATCTGTCAAGAGGAGCAAAGAATGAAACTGCTGAAGATAGTCATCACACTCCTCGCACCATTCCTTATCGTCTTGGTCCCAAAAAGCGGTCATCACACTGCTTTTACTGATAAAACTGGGCATTTTCTGGTACAGTCTGCGCCATTCTTCCTTATAGTATTTCAAGGCCTCATAATAGTCATCAAACTCACTGACCTCAATAATATCGTCTTCCCAACCATCCAAGAACCACCAAGGTTCCATATCACCGTGCATTTTGATTACTTGATACATAAAAATACTTCCTTTATGGTGTTTATTATAACCAAATTCATTGCCGATGAAAAATAATTTGCTTATCAAATTATTTGACTTGATGAATAAATGACTTTTTTTCACAAAACAAAAAGGACCGGAGACATCAGTCTCGGGTCCTTTTACGTCCTCGAATCAATCGGTTTAGTCTTCAACAGATTGCGGAACAAGTTCATCTGCACTTGCTTCAAGGATTTCAATTTCATTGACAGCTTGCGGTTCGATATTGCGATAACGCGCCATACCTGTACCAGCTGGGATAATCTTACCAATGATAACATTTTCCTTAAGACCAAGCAGGTGGTCTTTTTTACCACGGATAGCTGCATCCGTCAGGACACGCGTTGTTTCCTGGAAGGAAGCTGCCGACAAGAAGGAATTGGTCTCAAGAGAGGCCTTAGTAATTCCCATAAGAACCGGACGGCTGGTCGCAGGAATACCGCCAGAAATGACAATTTCCTTATTCGCATCCGTAAAGTCGGAAATATCCATTAAGGTTCCTGGCAGGAGATCGGTATCACCTGGATCCATGACGCGAACCTTACGCAGCATCTGACGTACCATTACCTCGATATGCTTATCTCCGATTTCAACCCCTTGGCTGCGATAAACTTTTTGGACTTCAGCAAGCAGGTAGGTCTCAACAGAAAGTGTGTCACGTACCTCAAGGAGGTGCTTGGGCTGGATTGAACCTTCTGTCAATGGCGCACCACGATGAACCTCATCGCCCACTTCAACCTTCATCCGAGCGGTAAATGGTACGGTATATTCTCCTTCACCAGTCGCTCCCTTAACAAAGACCTTCTTCGTACGGGTTGAAGCATCTTCTTCAATAGCAGTAACCTCACCCTTAACCTCTGTAATAACCGCTTCACCTTTAGGATTGCGGGCTTCAAAGATTTCTTGAATACGTGGAAGACCTTGTGTGATGTCGGCATTAGAGGCAACACCACCCGTATGGAAGGTCCGCATGGTTAACTGAGTACCAGGTTCACCGATAGATTGGGCTGCAATGGTGCCGACTGCTTCACCAACCTCCACCGCATCACCTGTGGCTAAGTTAATCCCATAACAGTGGCGGCAGACCCCGTGACGGGTATTACATGTAAAGACAGAGCGAATCGTAACCTCTTCAACTCCAGCCGCAACAATCTGACGAGCCATATCTTCTGTAATCAGGGTATCAGGGGCAGCAAGTACTTCTCCTGTTTCTGGATGGCGAACTGATTTCTTCGTGTAGCGGCCTTGAAGACGCTCTTCAAGTGTCTCTGTCACTTCTTTACCATCGGTAATCGCTGTAATGGTCAGTCCACGATCAGTACCGCAGTCATCTTCACGAATAATAACATCCTGTGCCACATCAACTAAACGACGGGTCAGATAACCTGAGTCGGCTGTCTTAAGCGCCGTATCGGTCATCCCTTTACGAGCACCGTGAGTTGAGAAGAACATTTCCAGAACTGATAAACCTTCACGGAAGTTAGACAGGATAGGAAGTTCCATGATACGACCATTCGGTGCTGCCATCAGACCACGCATACCGGCAAGCTGGGAGAAGTTGGAAATATTACCACGGGCGCCTGAATCCATCATCATAACGATTGGATTCTTAGGATCCTGTGTCTCAACCAAACGTTTTTCGAGTTGCTCCTTAGCATCGCGCCAAGTTGCTGTAACAGCCTCGTAACGGTCATCATCCGTCATCAGACCACGACGGAAAGCCTTGGTAATCTCTTCAACGCGATGGTGAGCAGCATCAATAATTTCCTGTTTATTGTCAATAACTGGAATATCGGCTATACCTACGGTCAAACCAGCCAATGTTGAATGGTAATAGCCGAGATCTTTCAAACGGTCTAGGAAAGCAGATGTCTCTGTTGTCCGGAAACGTTTAAAGGTTTCAGCAATAATATTTCCGAGATTTTTCTTTTTGAATGGAATGTTTAATTCCAAATTCTTAATCGCTTCCTTGATATCAGAACCTGGTGCCAAGAAATACTTATCTGGTGTTTTCTCAGTCAGATTGGCGTTATTTGGCTCCTGTAGATAAGGAAGATCTGCTGGCATGATATCGTTAAAGAGAATCTTACCGACAGTTGTAATCATGATTTTATGCTTCTGCTCATCCGTCCAAGGCTTGTCTGGCATACTGTCGACAGCCAAACCGACACGGCTGTGCAAATGAACATAACCATTGCGGTAAGCCATAACAGCCTCATCACGATCCTTAAAGACCATGCCTTCGCCTTCGCGACCGGCATCTTCCATCGTCAGATAGTAGTTACCCAGTACCATATCCTGTGAAGGCGTTACAACCGGTTTACCATCTTTAGGATTAAGGATATGTTCGGCCGCAAGCATTAAAAGACGTGCTTCAGCTTGAGCTTCTTCTGAGAGAGGCACGTGAATGGCCATCTGATCCCCATCAAAGTCAGCATTGTAGGCTTCACATACCAACGGGTGAAGGCGAAGCGCCTTACCATCAATTAAGACGGGTTCAAAAGCCTGAATCCCTAAACGGTGAAGGGTCGGTGCGCGGTTCAGCAAAACAGGGTGTTCTTTGATGACTTCCTCAAGAATATCCCAAATTCTGTCATCTCCACGCTCAATCAGACGTTTTGCTGCCTTAACATTTTGAACAATATCACGCGCAACAATTTCACGCATGACAAAAGGCTTGAAGAGTTCAATCGCCATTTCACGCGGTACACCGCACTGGTACATCTTCAGGGTCGGTCCAACAGCAATTACGGAACGGCCTGAGAAATCAACACGTTTTCCGAGTAGGTTTTGACGGAAACGCCCCTGTTTCCCTTTCAGCATATGGCTTAACGATTTCAATGGACGGCTACCTGGTCCGGTAATCGGACGACCGCGACGCCCATTATCAATCAAGGCATCAACAGCTTCCTGAAGCATACGCTTTTCATTTTGCACAATGATACCAGGAGCATTGAGTTCCAAAAGACGCGCCAAACGATTATTACGGTTAATGACACGACGGTAAAGGTCGTTCAAGTCTGACGCCGCAAAGCGGCCGCCGTCCAGTTGGACCATTGGACGTAGATCCGGCGGAATCACTGGAAGAATGTTGAGCACCATCCACTCTGGTTTATTACCTGATTTTTGGAAGGCATCTAAAACATCCAAACGACGAACTGCCTTCACACGTTTTTGTCCAGAAGCTGTTTTAAGCTCTTCTTTGAGTTCTGCAATCTCGCTTTCCAGATCCACACGTTTCAGAAGGTCTTGGATTGCTTCAGCCCCCATTTTGGCCACAAAAGATCCCTGTCCGTATTCCTGCAGCTTTTCGCGGTACTCGCGTTCTGTCAGGAGAGATTTGGGCTCAAGCGGTGTTTCCTTAGGGTCAATAACCACATAAGCCGCAAAATAGATGACTTCTTCCAGAGCACGGGGACTCATATCAAGAGTAAGGCCCATCCGGCTTGGAATGCCCTTGAAATACCAGATATGAGAAACTGGTGCTTTCAGCTCGATATGCCCCATACGTTCCCGGCGAACCTTAGCACGTGTAACTTCAACTCCGCAGCGATCGCAGACAATCCCTTTGTAACGGATACGTTTGTATTTACCACAGGCACATTCCCAGTCCTTTGTCGGGCCGAAGATAACTTCGTCAAAAAGTCCTTCGCGTTCTGGTTTTAACGTGCGGTAATTGATTGTTTCAGGTTTTTTAACTTCACCATAGGACCAAGAACGAACCTTGTTGGGTGAGGCTAATGTGATTTGCATACTTTTAAAACGATTTACGTCAACCACTTAGTTATTACCTTTCTTTTATAATCAAGAGCTGGCTCAGGAACCCCTGATGTCAGCCCCTCAGTCATTATTTCTCTTCTTCGTTTGAGAATTCAATCGCTTCTTGAACTTGTTTCGCACGTGCTTTTTCAAGATCATCAACGTGCATCACGTCGTCATCTTCCCCTTCATCAAGATCGCGAAGTTCCACTTCTCTGTCATCTTCATCAAGGACACGCATATCAAGGCCTAACGATTGCAATTCCTTAACCAAAACTCGGAAGGACTCGGGTACACCTGGTTTTGGAATTGGTTTCCCTTTGGTGATAGCTTCATAAGCCTTAAGACGGCCTGTCACATCATCTGACTTGTAAGTCAAGATTTCCTGAAGAACATTTGAGGCCCCATAGGCTTCCAGCGCCCAAACTTCCATTTCACCGAAACGTTGTCCACCGAACTGCGCCTTACCACCTAAAGGTTGTTGCGTAACCAGAGAGTATGGACCTACAGAACGGGCATGGAGTTTGTCGTCAACCATGTGGTGGAGTTTAATCATGTACATGACACCAACAGATACACGGTTATCAAAAGGCTCTCCAGTACGGCCATCATAAAGAACGGTCTTGGCATCAGAATCCATGCCAGCTTCTCTGACAGTTTCCCAAAGGTCTTCTGAGCTGGCTCCATCAAAGACTGGCGTCGCAATATGAATACCTAAATTACGTGCCGCCATACCGAGGTGGAGTTCCATAACCTGACCAATATTCATCCGTGATGGTACCCCAAGTGGGTTCAGCATGATATCAACAGGTGTTCCATCTGGCAGGTAAGGCATATCTTCAACAGGTACAATTCTTGAAACGACACCCTTGTTCCCGTGACGTCCGGCCATCTTATCCCCGACTTTAATTTTACGTTTTTGAGCAATGTAGACACGAACCAACATGTTAACACCAGATTGAAGCTCATCGCCATTGTCGCGGGTAAAGATTTTCACATCACAAACAACACCATCACCACCGTGAGGAACACGCAGAGAAGTGTCTCTAACCTCGCGTGACTTGTCACCAAAGATAGCATGCAAGAGACGTTCTTCAGCAGAAAGATCTTTCTCCCCTTTAGGTGTGACTTTACCAACAAGGATATCGCCTTCCTTAACCTCTGCTCCAATGCGAATAATTCCCATTTCATCAAGGTTCTTAAGGGCTTCTTCACCCACATTAGGAATTTCACGAGTGATTTCCTCAGGACCAAGTTTGGTGTCACGTGTTTCAGATTCAAACTCTTCTAAGTGAACAGAGGTATAGACATCGTCCTTGACCAGACGTTCACTCATGATAACAGCATCCTCGAAGTTATAACCTTCCCAAGTCATATAGGCAACAACTGGGTTTTGTCCCAGAGCCATTTCTCCCAATTCCATGGAAGGACCATCAGCGATGAAGTCTCCTTTTTCAACCAGATCACCCACTTTAACCAAGGTCCGTTGGTTATAAGCTGTTCCAGAGTTAGAACGACGGAATTTGGTAATTTGATAGACGTCCAGACTGCCATCCTCACGACGAACCTCAACCTTGTCTGCATCTGAATAAGTGACTTTACCATCGTGTTGGGCAATGACAGCAGCTCCTGAATCATGCGCCGCTTGATATTCCATACCAGTACCCACAAAAGGTGCTTTAGGATCAATCAATGGCACAGCCTGACGCTGCATGTTAGCCCCCATGAGGGCACGGTTAGAGTCGTCATTTTCAAGGAAAGGAATACACGCTGTCGCCACAGCAACAACCTGTTTCGGAGAAACATCCATGTACTCAACGCTGTCGGATGGAAATTCTTGGTTATTTCCCTGATGGCGTCCCATAACGATTTCCTCAGCAAATGTACCATCTTCATTGAGTTTTGAATTAGCCTGAGCTACTGTAAATTCATCTTCTTCATCGGCCGTCAGCCATTCAATGTCATTGGTAACCACACCTGTTTCACGATCTACTTTTCGATAAGGGGTTTGAATAAAGCCATATTTATTCAGGTGACCGTAAGAAGACAAGTTATTAATCAGACCAATATTTGGTCCTTCTGGCGTTTCGATAGGGCACATACGGCCATAATGGGTGTAGTGTACGTCACGTACCTCATAGCCCGCACGGTCACGGGTCAAACCACCAGGTCCTAAGGCTGATAAACGACGTTTATGGGAGAGCTCAGACAGCGGGTTGTGCTGATCCATGAACTGTGACAGCTGAGAAGAACCAAAGAATTCTTTAATCGCTGCTGTGACCGGGCGAATATTGATAATTTGCTGCGGTGTCAAAACCTCATTGTCCTGAACAGACATCCGTTCACGGACATTGCGCTCCATACGCGCTAAACCAATACGGAATTGGTTCGCTAACAGCTCACCTACTGCACGGATACGACGGTTCCCTAAATGGTCGATATCGTCAACCTTACCAAGCCCTTCAGCCAGGTTAAGGAAGTAAGACATCTCCGCTAAAATATCTGCCGGTGTCAGATGACGCACCTTGTCGTCTGGATTAGCATTGCCAATAATCGTCACCACACGTTCCGAATCAAGCGGTGATACAACTTTGAATTTCTGCAAAACAACCGGTTCGGTTAAAACGGCGTAGTCATTTGGGGTGTAGACAATTTTATTCAAATCACCGTCTAAATGTTCCGCAATTGAATCCAGTACTGAGCGCGTCAGTTCCGTACCTGATTCCACAAGGATTTCTCCTGTTTCTGGATCTACCAAGTTTTCAGCAAGAACTTGATTCAAGAGACGGGTTTTGACGTTTAATTTTTTATTAATTTTATAACGGCCAACAGCTGCCAAATCATAGCGGCGAGCATCAAAGAAGCGAGCAATCAAAAGGCTGCGTGAAGAATCCGCTGTTTTAGGTTCTCCTGGACGGAGGCGCTCATAGATTTCTTTCAGCGCTTCATCTGTACGAGAATCATTGGAATTTTTATGAATATCTTTCTCGATTGTGTTACGCACCAAATCATTGTCGCCAAAGATATCAATGATTTCATCATCACCAGAAAAGCCTAGCGCACGGACAAGGGTTGTAAATGGAATCTTACGCGTGCGGTCAATACGTGTGTAGGCGATATCTTTAGCATCTGTTTCCAATTCAAGCCATGCTCCGCGGTTGGGAATAACGGTTGAACCATAACCAACTTTACCGTTTTTATCTACCTTGTCATTGAAGTAAACACCTGGCGAGCGCACCAGCTGAGAAACAATAATCCGCTCTGCACCATTGATAATAAAGGTTCCCATCTCCGTCATAAGCGGGAAATCGCCAAAGAACACTTCCTGTGTCTTAATTTCACCCGTTTCTTTATTAATCAGGCGGAAGGTCACAAAAATAGGGGCGGAATAATGGGCATCATGAGCACGCGCTTCTTCTAAGCTGTACTTTGGTTCCTTGATTTCATAACCAACAAACTCAAGCTCCATAGTATCCGTAAAATTAGAAATAGGAAGCACATCTTCAAAAACTTCCTTGAGACCTGTATCCAAAAAGTCTTGGAATGAATCGGTCTGAATCTCAATTAAATTAGGTAAATCAAGAACTTCTTTGATTCTTGAAAAACTACGACGTGTACGGTGTTTCCCGTATCGAACTTCATGTCCTGCCAAGTTTTGTCTCCTTCTTCTTTCTAGACTTGCTGAACAAGCCAAAACAATATCACTTTTGTCTTTTTCTGTGAATTTTTAGAATCTTTAAATATGGGTAACATTTCCCCTAAACACCCCAAAATAGGCACAAAAAGAGCAGCTAAATCCGACTTAAAAAGTTTGATTTAACTGCTGTAAGCTTTCTTGGACAAGATTTCAAGAAAGCAGACGACAAATAACTAACTTATTATATACCAATACTATGATTTTGTCAATCCTTATCTGCTTCCTAAGATGCTGGCCCATGCCTTTTGGTAATCGCTGTCTGTTCCTCCGATTGCAAATTTATAGGTCGTATCTCCTGGTCCATTTTTAGCCCAGTAACTGGTTACCTTATCGCCATCTAAAGAAACACTGCGCCCATTGACATTAACTGTGGCCGGCTTTAAACCGGTAGATTTTAACACTTCTGCCTTTATCACACTGCCGTCCAAGCCAAAACGCCTATTGGTTCCCAAGACATTTGGATCTGCTTGGTTGATGGCATTAACAAGCTGTGCCATATACTGCGCATTATTGTTATAACCCGTCATGGAGGCTAAGGAAGTATTGTCATCATGACCAGCCCAGCCACTTAGTGTCACCTGCGGAGTGGATAAAACGAGCCAAACATCCGAATAGTTTTCAGTCGTTCCCGTCTTACCTGTCCAATCAGCATTGGCTAACCCAGAATTGATAGCTCCCAACTTACTCTTAAAGGTCGTCGTGTCTCCTGAGCTTATCGGCCCTTTTAGCAGGTCACTCATGATGCTGGCTGCTGCCTTAGAATAGACCGTTACCGGCTTAGACTCATGTTTATAAACCACGGTGCCGTCACTAGCAGTGATTTGCTCAATCATATAATAAGGCTGATAAACACCACCATTGGCAATGGTTTGATAGCCGTTAGACTGCTGAGCAACCGTTGTCTCAACACCTCCCCCTAGAGGAAGACTCTCAATATTGTACTCAGGAATACTGTAACCCATCTTCTCCATGTAGGACTGAACGTCTACCCCTTTTTCCAGTAGGGTCTGATAAGTCCAAAAGGCAGGGATATTCCAAGACTTGTTGAGGGCTTCTTGCAGCGTCATCATCGTTGTCCCCTCATCGCCAACGTGAAGAATCTTCTGACCGCTGGAATAGGTGGTTGGGTAATTGGAGACAATACTGGCCGACCCCATAATTCCCTGATCAATGGCTGGCCCATAGGCTAAAATCGGTTTAATACTTGATCCTGGTGAACGTGCCGTGTCAAAGGCATGATTATTTTGGTTGGTTTCATAGTCTCTTCCACCGATAAAACCAATAACCGCACCTGTTTCATTGTTGAGCAGCACATTACCAACCTCAACCCTGCCTGTTCCATCATCTAGAGAACCGCCATGCTGCTGAACAGCTGTCTGCATCGCGGCATAAACTTTCTGATTGATTGTTGTTTTAACGGTATAACCGCCCAAACGGAGCTCCTGTTCTGCTAATTTTTGATAAGCCTCTTTTGTAGTGTCATTTTTGAGGTCTTGTGATGATACCTTATCTCTTTTGATCAGATATTGGTACATGGCTTTTTGAGCCTCTTCCATAGCTGAGTAATATAAAAAGTCATGTGTCTGAGATTGAGCTGTCTCAGGTTGCCTAAAATCTTTACTGATGTCATACTTGCGGTAAGACTCATAATCTTCTTTTGACAGCACACCTGTCCGATACATATTGTAAAGAACGTTTTGTGCCCGTTTGAGCCCCAAAGCCAAGTCTTCCTTGCTTTTAAACCGCCCATCAGCCCTATAAGGAGAATAGGCAATCGGACTTTGCGGCAAGCCTGCAATATAGGCTGCCTGAGGCACCGTTAATTGCTTGGCAGAAACATTAAAAATGCCCCTAGCTGCTTCTTCAACCCCTGCAATATTTTGCCCTTTATTATTTCTTCCAAAGGGCGATACATTTAAGTAATCCGTTAGAATATCATCTTTGGACATATACCGCTCAAGCGCCAAAGCATAAATAATCTCTTTGGTTTTACGCTTGAAAGTCGGGTCATCTCCCAAAATTTGCTGTTTAATAAGCTGCTGCGTCAGCGTTGACCCTCCGCTGCTTTCACCAACTCCTAGCAAGGAGCCTATCGTTGCCCTAAACACCGCCTTAGGAACAACCCCTTGGTGTTCTTTAAAATTTTCATCTTCGGTGGCAATAACAGCCTTTTTGACATTATCGGAGATGGCGTCACTTTTGACTGGCGTCCTCAACAAATCCGTATCAATCTTAGAAATTAAGCTCCCATTTGAATAGTTGATTTGTGAGATTCGAGTTAAGGTATTAACCTCTTTAACTAATTTGGCCTTACTGGGCACCTTGACACTTTCGACCTGACTGGCTAAATAACCAAAACCAAGACCTGCTCCTAAGAAAAATACGAGCAGAAGAATAATGTAAAAAAAGTTCGATAACAGTTTGAAGGTGCGTAAAAAGACCGAACCTATATCCCAGGCGCTAAAATCTTTATCAGACATTTTTTGACGCTGAGCCTGGATGATTTCCTTAACAGAAGCAAAATTCAATGCTTTCAGTTTTGTTAGGTCTGGTTTCTTCAGTTTTATCTGTTTTAATCGGTCAAGACGAAAGGTCTCCCATTTCCATTTCTTAATATCAGGCTTTCTGAGACGAAGCTGCTTTATCTTTGAAAAATCAATTTTTTTCCATTTTGACATAGAATTACCTCAGTTTATATTATAGCAAAAACTCTTCATTTCATGAAATCATATTTTCTTCATGCTTTCCTGATGACTTGCGCAGCACTTATTGTTTTTGATATAATGACCTGTAACGCTATCAAAACATGGAGTATTTTATGAACATCTTTCAAGAATTAAAAGAACGCGGCCTTATCTTCCAAACGACAGATGAGGAAGCCCTCGAAAAAGCTTTAACTGAAGGGAAAGTTTCTTTTTATTCCGGCTACGACCCAACAGCAGACAGCCTTCACTTAGGCCATTTGGTCCCGATTTTAGTCCTGCGCCACCTGCAGCTTGCCGGCCATAAACCTTACCCTCTCGTTGGCGGAGCGACAGGCCTTATCGGCGATCCCTCATTCAAAGACGATGAGCGCAGCCTCCAATCTAAAGAAACAGTCGAAGGCTGGGTCCAATCCATTCAGAAACAGCTGAGCCGTTTTCTTGATTTTGAAAATGGGGATAACAAGGCCGAAATGACCAACAATTTTGATTGGATGGGAACTATCAGCTTCATTGACTTCCTGCGTGATGTCGGAAAATACTTCACCATCAACTATATGATGAGTAAAGAATCGGTCAAAAAACGTATCGAAACGGGTATTTCGTATACCGAATTTGCTTATCAAATTATGCAAGGTTATGACTTCTATGTCTTAAACAAAGAACATAATGTCACCCTGCAAGTGGGGGGCAGTGACCAGTGGGGTAATATGACCGCAGGTACTGAACTCATCCGACGCAAGGAAGGCAAAATCGCCCATGTCATCACCGTTCCTCTAATTACCGATTCGACTGGCAAAAAATTCGGAAAATCCGAAGGAAATGCTGTTTGGCTCGATGCCAACAAAACCTCCCCTTACGAAATGTACCAATTCTGGCTTAATGTTATGGATGAAGACGCCATTCGTTTCTTGAAAATCTTCACCTTCCTTTCCTTGGACGACATTGAAGCCATCCGACGCCAATTTGAAGAAGCTCCGCATCAGCGCCTGGCGCAAAAAACCTTAGCCAAGGAAGTAGTCACCCTCGTTCACGGCCAAGAAGCCTACCAAGAGGCACTCAAGATTACTGAGCAGCTTTTTGCAGGAAATATCCAAAATCTTTCCGCAGACGAATTAAAACAAGGCCTCAGCAATGTTCCAAATTATGCCGTAACCGCTTCTGACAGCCTCAATATTGTTGATCTTTTGGTAACGTCTGGCGTGGTCACTTCCAAACGCCAAGCTCGTGAAGACATTCAAAACGGTGCCATTTACATCAATGGCCATCGAATCCAAGAGCTCGACTATGAACTGAGCGCAGCTGATAAAATCGGAAATGAGTTAACTGTTATCCGCCGAGGTAAGAAAAAATATTTTCTTCTTACTTATTAATAACTAAAACACCTGAAGTTTGACTTCAGGTGTTTTTCCTTACTTCACAAAAAATCGACGCAGACCGCTGACCAAAAGAAATATTGAGATGAAAATCATCGTAATGGTCGCACTGGCAGGTGTTTCGGCATAATAAGAAATAAAAATTCCTGAAACCATGCCAATGAAAGCAATTAAAATACCGATAACAATCACGGTTTTAAAAGATTTGCCAAGCCTCATCGCGATGCTGGCGGGAAGAACCATAATCGTCGACACCAAAAGGGCCCCTGCTGCTGGAATGGTTAAGGCAATCGCAACACCTGTCACAACATTAAATAAAATAGACATCAGTGTTACTGGCAAGCCATCTACAAAAGCGGTGTCCTCATCAAACGTCAGCACATACATCGGACGGATAAATAAAAGGGTCAACAGAAGCACCAAACCGGCAATCGCAAATAGCCCCAGCACTTGTTCTCTACTGATTGTGATAATGGAACCAAAGAGATACTGGTCCAGATTAACATTGCTACTCCCGCCTGATTTGCTCATCACAATTAATGAAATCGCAAGCCCCATCGACATCAGAATAGCCGTGGCAATTTCCATATAGTGACGATAGACTCGTCTTAAATATTCCAAAACAACCGCCGCCAATGTTACCACAGCCAATGTCGTCCAAGTCGGCGAAACACCTAACAACACACCAAAGGCAACGCCTGCCAGAGAGACATGACTCAAGGTATCGCTCATTAAACTTTGACGCCTTAAAATGAGGAATAATCCCAAAATAGGTGCAAAAAGACTAATAGCAATCACCGCAAGGAGAGCGCGCTGCATAAAATCATAGGCTAACATATCAGTGAACATGAGAAACCCCCTCATCATCCTTTTCATGCACGTTAAAACAGCGCCAAGGCAGGTCTTGGTTACGAACCAAATGGATATTCCGATCAGCGTAAGCGCTAACCTCATCAGGATCATGTGTAATCATCAAGACCGATTTCCCATGTTTCTTCGCACTATGATGCATCAAGTCATAAAATGTTTCCGTGGTTCCAGCATCCATTCCTGTTGTCGGCTCATCTAGAATGAAAATATCGGGATCACTAGCAAACATTCGAGCTATCACTGCCCTCTGTTTCTGTCCGCCAGACAGGCTGCCTATCTGTTTATGCCTATTGTCCCACATGCCAACGGCCTCTAAACTGACACGGACATGTTCCTCATCGTGCTTATTCGTCGGGCGGAACCAGCCATTTCTAGGGTAGCGTCCAGATTTGACAAATTCATGGACAACACTTGGAAAACCAGCATTAAAACTAGCAATTTGCTGAGGCAGGTATGCTAGGCGCAGCTTTTTCCCCTTCACATTCTCTTTAGACAAGATAACTTTCCCGACTTTCGGTTTCAAGATACCAAGAGTCGCCTTAATCAGTGTTGATTTGGCAGCACCATTTTCCCCCGTTAAGGTGACAAATTCGCCACTATCTAGGTGATAGTTGACCCCTTCCAAAACGGGTCCTTCATCATATTGATAGGATAAATTTTCGACAGTAATATATCGCACGCTACTCCCCTAATTCTTTTTTCAAAATACCTATAAACCGATCAATCACCTGAGTTTCTTTCTCATCAAAGGCCTCCAGGACTCTGTCATAGGCTGCTAAAGTCTGACTGTGATGATAGGCGTGTTCCTGCGCAATAGGCATAGCCAAATCTGTCAGTTTAAAATAAGTTTGTCTTGCATCCGATTGATTTTTTTATCGTTTCAAGCATCCCCTGCTGAACTAAAGATTTGACAGCCTTTGTCATAGCCGCCTGCGTCAAATTTAAGCGTTTGGCCAAATCCGTATTGGTCAGATTTTCATTTGCCAAGAGCATCAAAATATGTTCCTGCGTATTCGTTAGTTTCACGTCACTTTGACAAGCCCCAATCAACAACTCACGCTGATTTTCTGCTTTCTGCAAAATCGTATGAATCAAACTATCAATTTTTTCTGATATCTGCATCTCAACCTCCTGTTTAATTAACCGGTTAAGGTTTTTACGTGACTAATCTTACCATAAATAAAAAAAAGAATCAAATCAGATCGATTCTTATAAAATTCTCACTTTATAGACTTCCTTACAAAATCCTCTCATGGCATTGACAATCCGCTCCGCACACCTCTCGTTACGACAAACAGCAAAGACAGTCGGACCGCTCCCTGTCATCAAAGCAGCATCTGCCCCACTATTTAACATCCTATCCTTAATCTTTTGAATTTCAGGCCGCCGTGCAATGCTGATATCTTCCAGAGAATTTCCCATGAAACGTAAGATATCATCATAAGAATTTGCTAAAACAGCCTGTTTCAAGGAAGTAATATCAACTCGTTTAATGGTCCCAGGATTGATTTCTGCAAAAACCGTCCGTGTCGAAATACCAAAATCAGGCTTAACGAGAACAAGCCAAGCAGAGAAGTTTGTCTCCAAGCTCTCCACTATTTCCCCCTTACCCGTAATGAACGCATAGCCACCTTTTAAGCAATAAGGGACATCACTGCCTATTTCAAAGCCAATCTCTATCAACTCATCCCAGCTCAAATTTAACTGCCATAATGTATTAAGCGCTCTTAGAACGGCTGCAGCATCACTAGAACCTCCGCCCAAACCTGCACAAATAGGGATTTTTTTATCCAAGACTATATGGACTCCTTTTGAAATGCCAAATTTTTGCTTGAGTAAGACTGCTGCTTGATACACATCATTTCTATTGTTTAGTGGCAACTTACAGGAATTAGATTCAACGATAATGTCATCTTGATCAAGCTCGGAAACCGTCACATAATCACTTAAATCAACACTAGCCATAATCATCGAAAGCTCATGGAAGCCATCTGATCGCTTTCCAATAATATCAAGACCCAGATTAATCTTTGCAGGTGCCTTTTCAATAACCGACATCGCTTCCCTCCCAACATTGCTTGTCTAAGCTATCTATCATTATATCAAAAATTTCTAAAATAAGACCACGTCATCCCATAAAGCAATAGACATAAACCAAGAAGGCACTGCACCCCACTGGGACACAAGAAAAACACTTTTTAGACGGCCAGTTTTCTGTAGTCTGCAGGAGACTGGTCGCTTAATCTCTGTTGAATTCTAGTTTTATAATAAAATGTGATATAGATTTGACAACATCTGTTATACTATCCTTAGTTAAATTTCTCCAGTTATGGAGATAGAAGATTTCAGACTTTAGGACGGAATGGAACCATTCGATACAGGCTAACTTAGTTTCTACCGAATAGGCTTTTTTGACCATAACAAAACACTCCTATTTCTAGTTTACTAGATGTCAACAGAAGTGTTTTTCTAGTGTCTCATTTTAGGGGACTAGTGCCGAGCGCTCTACGATAGCTTCTTCAACAGCTAAATCCTTTTTATTCCCTGAAGTCTTGAAAAACAGCCTCCAACTCCCGAAGCATAGCAGCACGGCCCTTGAAACATTCACCAGCAATCAAAGCATTCAGCTGATCAGACTTTTCAGCACTTAGCCCCTCACGATAAGCTGCTAAAGCCTCCTGATAGGCCACGTATTCATCCAAAACTAAACCGCACTGAGCCACACTGTGACCAACCTCCCCAATCTCTTCATAAGCCATCTGATGAAACTGCCGTTTCTGACTCAGCTGTTTGCGAAGCGTGTCTTTCAAATGATTAGAAAACTTCGTTTTGAAATAAATAAAAAGTTTAGCCTCATTCTCAAGGACTTCAGGACAGGAACTGACGAGCTGAAACAAGGTTATCATTCCCTCCTGCTCCCAATCATGGCGATCCCATAACTGGATATGATGATAATGCCGCCTAAACTTATAAACAATAGGGCGCACCTTCTGAAATAAGGCTTCAAAATCTTCTGACATGGTCTTTGTGACCTCCTTTAAATTAAGATAAGCCTATTATAAAAAAGACAGCCAAAAAGGAACAGGACATTAATGTCCTGTTCCTTTTAAAACACAAAAACAGCACCCTCAGGTGCTGTCTCAACTCCGGCAGTAGGACTCGAACCTACGACATCATGATTAACAGTCATGCGCTACTACCAACTGAGCTATGCCGGATTCTGGCTAAGCAACTACCCTATCTCACAGGGGGCAACCCCCAACTACTTCAGGCGTTCTAGGGCTTAA
>NZ_AQVD01000007.1 GCF_000372425.1 Streptococcus ferus DSM 20646 | reverse complement strand
CGTCCGTCATGGGCTCTGTCTTTCCCAGACTGGTTGCTGACGTTTGGTTGGCTTCTATGGTTGTCGCATAGGCCGAAATCTGAGCGGTCAGCGTCTCCTCATCTAGGTCTTCACCGCCGACCTGGGCACGGTATTCGTCCGGCAGTTTCTGAACATCGGCCTTNGCGGCGTCTGCCAGAAGGATAAAGGCTTTNACCAAGGGAGNNACAACGCTGNTNCCATAGCTTTTGATATTGGTATAGGCACTGCCTGAGAGCTTGTCTTCATTGGCTAGGTTGTCAAAGGCACTGATGAGACTTTCAAAAGCAGCCGTATAACTGTCAGCCAGCGCCGCTACCGAGGTCGCCTGACTGTCAGAACTCCCTAAAACCATTTTTACCATTCCTAAAACCCTCTCTTGTTTCAATTTATTTATTATAGCATAAAAGAAAGGGCTTTGGCAGCTGCATTTGGAGATTAAAAAGAGAGAAGAGTTGGTTTTACGGCAGAAAGAGGGGGCGATGGGCTTTCAGAGCAGATTAAAAGAGCTTTGGATTTTCCAAAGCTCTTTGCTTTATTTTTTAGGGGTGTAGACCAAGTGCTCGTTGACGAAGGTGTCAAAGCCCAGTTGGCTGAGTTCACGGCCATAGCCAGAGTTCTTGATGCCGCCGAAGGGGAGTTCTGGCAGGGAGGCCCAGCCGGAATTGATAAAGGACATTCCGGTTTCGATTTGGGCAGCGACACGTTGGGCATGGTCAGGGTCGCTTGAGAAGACTGTCCCGCCAAGTCCGTAGCTGGAATCGTTCGCCAAGTCGATAGCTTCTTCCTCAGAAGCCACCTTATAGACGGAAGCCACAGGACCAAAGATTTCCTGATTGTAGATGGGATTGTCTTTGGTGATGCCTGTCAGGATGGTTGGCATGACAAAGTTACCTGGGTGGTCAATCGCTTCATTGCCATAGATGGCTTGGGCACCATGATCAAGCGCCAATTTGATTTGTTGGAGGACTTCCTCCTTGGCAGCTGCCGAGGACAGTGGAGCCAGTGTCGTATCGGCCGCCATAGGGTCTCCCCACTTAGCTGTCTTAAAGCCTTCGATGAGGATATCTAAGAACTTGTCATAATCTTTTTCTAAAACGATGAAGCGTTTGGAAGAGGTGCAGACCTGTCCGGCATTGTAAAGGCGGACATCAGGAAGTAAGGTCTTCAGTTCATCCCAGTTGGCATCATCTAAGATGATAAAGGCATCGTTGCCGCCTAATTCCATGGACGATTTTTTAAGGTGTTTGCCGGCCTCGGCAGCGATAGAGGCACCGCCGCGTTCAGAACCTGTCAGACAGACGCCGACAATTCTAGGGTCGGCGATGATGGCAGAAACCTGTCCATAGCTGGCAAAGAGATTCTTGAAGGCACCTGCTGGAACACCTGCTTCATTGACCAGGTCATCAAAGGCCTGACCAGATCCCGGACAGATGGAAGCGTGCTTTAGCACCATGGGATTGCCGATCATAAAGTTTGGTGCAAAGACGCGCATAATTTGGTAGAAGGGGAAATTCCAAGGTTCGACCGCCAAGAGAACACCGGTTGCCTGTTTGAGGTAGTAAGCGTCACCGCTGTCGGTTTCCAGAGGCTGTGGTGCTAGAAAGGCTTCTGCTTTGTCAGCATAGTAGTCAGCAATCGCTGCACAGAGGTCAATTTCTCCCTGAGCTTCTGTGAAGAGTTTTCCCATGTCCTTGGTCATGACTTCGGCGTATTTGTCGCGGTCACGGCGCAGTAAATCCGCTATTTTGTGGAGCTGGGCCTTGCGTTCCTGAAGGGCATCTTTCTTGCGCCAGTCTTTATAAAGGGCATGCGCAGTTGCCAGAGCTTGTTCAATCTCGGCATCGCTGATGGCGTCATAGGATTGCAATACCTCATTGGTATAGGGGTAGGTTGTCTGATAAGCCATTGTGTTCCTCCTTGAGTTTTTTCTTTCATTATAACACTTGAGAAACCGTTTTCAACCATTTAAAGACATCTCTTAGAAAAAGGTTTACATCAGCACCTGATTTCTGAGCGCATAGGCCACTCCTTCGTCACTGTGGCTGAGGGTAATCAGATCAGCTTCAGCTTTGACGGCTTGGGGAGCATTAGCCATAGCTACCCCGACTCCCGCCAGACGGATCATGGGCAGGTCGTTGAAATTATCGCCTAGGGCCATGGTGTTTTCTAAGGGTACCTGATAAAAGTCTGCCAGTTCTCGTAAGGCATTTTCCTTGGAGACTTTTTTGGAGGTCACCTCTAAATAATTCTCTTTGGAGAGATAGAAATCAGCATCCTTAAAATCGAGTTTGGTCAGATAATCAAAGAGCTCCTGAATAGTCTGAGCCTCTTCAACCAGCAGGAGTTTATGAATGGGCATGAGGACATCCAGCAGGGTTAAGGAGAGATTCTGCACCAGCGGTGTTTCCTTGGTAATGTCGGCTTCAATCTTGCTCCACTTGTCGGCCTGCTCGATAATCCAGTCAGCCTTGGAATAGAGGTTAATCGAAACTTGCGGAAACCTTTCTTTGACCGCATCGATAATGCGGCTGACCTCTTTTTTGTCTAAGCTGTGTTCTATCAAGGTTTGCCACTGCCCGGGCTGACCTTGGATAATCAGGGCGCCGTTGTAGCAGGCCATGGGCTTGCCTGTCAGACCTAGCTCTTGAGCGATAGGAAAGATGCCAAGAGGTGATCTCGCTGACGCCAGAACAAACGGAATCTCTCGCTTTTCCAATGCTTTCAAGGCTGGTTTTAGGTCAGGACCAATCTGGTGCTTGTGATCCAGTATGGTGCCGTCAATGTCACTAACGACTAGTTTGATTGCTGGGTCTGTCATCATAAGCTGCCTTTCATTCGTAAATCAATTGGAGTGTTTTCGGGATATGCTTAAGAAAATCAGGGGCCGGTTTGCGATCGCAAATCCAATAATCAACATCTGCCAGACTGCCTAAAATGTACTTGGAAGACTTCAGGCATTTGTCTTGTTCTGCCAAAAGGACTTTGACTTTGGCTTGTTTCAGCACCCTTTTTTTTAGCTCTTTATCAGCTTCGTCTTCAAAACTAATCTGCCCGTCGTTTAGACCGGCTGCCCCGATAAAGGCGATGTCAAAGTTGAGATTTTGGAGAGACTGAGCCTGACTGATGTCATAGTAGAAGCGATTGCGGGGATAAAACTTTCCGCCCATCAGGTGAAAATCCAGCTTGGGTTTTTGGCTCATCATAATGGCATTGTCCAAGGAGTGAGAATAGACTGTCAGTTCCTGGTCGGTCAGCTGAGCCAACTGCAGTACAATCGTCGAGACATCGAAGAAGCAGAGCTGCTGAGGCCGTAAGAACTGTCTGGCGAGGCTGGCAATCTTCTTTTTTTCTGCTGTAAAGGCGTGGAGGCGGTCGTTAAAAGCAGGAATCTGACTGCTGGTTGCTAAGGGCAGGATGCCGCCGTGTGTCCGCTGCACCAGCTGCCGCTGGCTTAGCAGGGCAAAGTCTCTGCGAATGGTATCTTTAGATACTTGAAAGTAGTCTACCATTTCCTTAGCAGATAGCTCTTTTTGTTCCTGCAAAAGTTCTAACATTTTGTTTAAACGCTGTTCTTGGTACATAGGTCTCCTTTTGCTGCTATTATAACACACGCCATAAGTTTTTAAAAGTTATTTTAAGTTATTTTAAGTTATTTTAAGTCTTTTTTGGGTTAAAAATCACCTTCTGGAAACAGAAGGTGATTGGTTTAAGCCATCAAAGTCAGATAGTAGCGGGTGATCTCTTTTTCATCAATCGGCTGGCGCTGCTGCAGCCACCAGCTGGCGGTTTCTATGAAAGTGGATGTCACATAGTGCTCTAAAAAGGGCAGGGGGAGGTCTGCTTTCTTTGGGCTTAGCTGCTCTCTAACCAAGGGAAAGAGGTAATAGCTCAGCTGCTCTTTGAGGCGGCTGAGAAAGTAGCTGTTTTTTGAGAGAAGGAGGGTGGCGATTCTGTCCTGATTTTTACGGAAATGAGAGAAGATGTGGGCAGTCAGCCCAAAAAGATCCTTGTCTTCCTGCCTCTCAATAAAGGTATGCTGGAAGAGCTCCTGACAGAGCTCTTCCAAGAGGGCCTCTTTGGTATCAAAGTGGGCATAGAAGGTTGATCGGCCGACATTGGCCAAATCAATAATTTCTTGGACGGTCATCTTGTCATAGGCCTTCTGGTTGAGGAGGCTGATGAAGGCCTGATAAATAGCTGTTTTTGATTTTTGAATACGTCTGTCCATAGTAATTTCCGTACAATTTGGGCAGATTGTCCCGTTCGGAACAAAGCGGCCTTATTGTAGCTTGCTTCCTTTCTCAAATTGTCAGATAATATTATCGAACAAGGTGTTTGTTTTCATATTCATTATACTATAAGTCAGGAGGTTTGTATGTCATCAAGTCGCAAGATGTGGGTTGCTTTTACGCTTAATTTTGTTTTCTCTCTGCTAGAGTTTGTTTTTGGTGCCCTCTTTCATTCGAGTGCGGTTTTCGCTGATGCGGTCCATGATTTGGGAGATGCCTGTGCGATTGGGATGTCAGCCTTTCTGGAGAAGGTCTCCACACGAGAAGAAGACAGTCGCTATAGCTTAGGTTACAAGCGTTTCAGCCTTTTAGGAGCCATATTGACGTCTCTGATTCTTATCAGCGGTTCCATTTTTGTCTTATTTGAAAATGTCCCCAAACTGTTTGCGCCAGAAAGGGTTAACTACGATGGGATGCTTCTTTTGGGGCTTGCGGCTATTGCGGTCAATGTTTTGGCGGCTCGTATCGTCAGTCACGGAAAGAGTCAAAATGAAAAAATTCTCAGCCTGCATTTTCTGGAAGATATCTTAGGCTGGTTAGCTGTGATTGTCGTTTCGATTGTCTTGCATTTCACGTCTTGGTATTTTTTAGATCCGCTGCTGTCTTTGGTTATTGCGCTTTATATCTTAAGCAAGGCCCTGCCTAAATGTTGGTATCATCTGGCTATTTTCCTAGACCGAGTGCCTGGCGATGTGGATTTGGCTGAACTGAAAGAGGCGCTTTTATCTCTGGAAAATGTCACCCAAGTGACCCAGCTCAATATCTGGACCCTAGATGGTCTGGAAAGATTAGCCATGGTTCATCTTTGTCTCAAGAATCTCCAAGACGCACAGAGAACCCGCCGGATAGTTCATGAGCTGATGAAGACCTATCATATTCAAACGGTCACTATCGAAATCGATCAGGATATTCAAGATCATCAACGTTACTGTCAAAATCGTCCCTAGTCAGCTAGGGACGATTTTTTGCAGTCAGCAGTGAGAAGGAAAAACCTCCTGATCTTTTTGTTAAAATGGGAGAAAGTGATTTTTTTGAAAAAAATTGTCCAAAAGGCTTGCTTGTGACCTTGGGTCGTATCGTAAGATGATGTCAGAAAGGAGAAAAAATGTCAGCATTTACAACAGGTGAACTTGCCAAGGCTTGTCAGGTCTCTGTCAGAACCGTTCAATATTATGATCAGAGAGGAATTCTTCGGCCCTCTGCTTTCAGTCAAGGAGGCCGCCGTCTCTATGATGAGAAGGATTTGCAGCGCCTGCAGCTGATTTGCTTTTTAAGAGATCTTGATTTTTCTATTGAACAGATCAGGAAGATTCTTGATGAAGACAATCGCTCAAAGGTCTTGACTGTTATTCTTGACCAACAGATTAAGGATTTGAGGGAGGAGGTTGACAAAAAACGGCAAAAACTTGACAGTCTTGTCAACCTGTCT
The DNA here is from genome assembly GCF_000372425.1 of Streptococcus ferus DSM 20646. Taxonomy (GTDB): domain Bacteria; phylum Bacillota; class Bacilli; order Lactobacillales; family Streptococcaceae; genus Streptococcus; species Streptococcus ferus. Next base: position 59,103 of record NZ_AQVD01000007.1, on the reverse strand, counting down.
AAAGACCTTAGCCTATGGGAAGACCTGTCTGAAGATTCTCTGACAGATGTGACAATTAAAATGAGAACAAACCAAAAACAACGGCATTTATATGTCTTGATGATTAGCTTAGGCATGTTTGGCAATGTGCTTTTATGGGGCAGTTTATGGTTGAGTTTTGTGTGGGGCAGTATTTTTCCAGCCATCATTGGTTTTCTGTTATCAAGCGTCTATGTGAGTTTTCTAGTACGCTATTTCTACCGACAGGTAGCCTATATCTGTCCGGAATGCCACCGGATTTTTAGACCGCCTTTTAAATCATTTTTCTTAGCCAGTCACACCCCTAGAACCCGAAAATTGACCTGCCCTCAATGTCACAAACGCAGCCATTGTATTGAAATTATGGCTGTTAATCAGGAGGAAACACATGTCTTATAAATTACTGATTCCGATATTACTGTTCGCTTTTGCTTACCTAGCTTTCTGCCGGCTTTGGTCGTTGAAGTGTTCATCATCTTATCGGGTGTGTTGACGGGCAGTCAGATGGGCAAGTGGTTGCCCAGCAATCTTTTATCCTTGAGTACTTACTTTGAGAAGGGCGTTGTCCTTTCTGAGAGTCCTTTTCTTTGGATACTTGGGCTGATGGTGCTATTGAGCTTATTAGGCCTTCATCTGCTTCGTCTATCCTACGATAATCGTTGATCGCAAAAGCGTCTGGTTAATCTAATCAGATGCTTTTTGATTAAAATAGCTTTTATTTGCGCCACTTTGTTTAAAAAGGCGTATAATGTAGGCAAGAAAGGAGTTTTTCTGCGTTTCATCAGAAGATTTAGAGAAGGTGATATGCTATGAGCAGTGAGTTTAAAGAATCAATCCAGAAATTAGAGACCTATGTCGCTGATAATGTCTATCAGGCAGCCGGCACAAGCCCGTCGGGGCTGACCTCTGATCAAGTGGCTAAAAGGCGCAAGGAATACGGATTTAACCGTCTTAAAGAGGTCAAAGGTGAGTCTGTTATGATGACCTTTATCAAGAATTTCACCAGTATGATGGCTCTTCTGTTATGGATTGGCGGTGCGGTAGCTTTCTTTAGCGGAACACTTGAATTAGGAGTTGCCATCTGGATGGTTAATCTTATCAATGGTCTCTTCTCCTTTTTCCAAGAATATCGCGCCAGTCAGGCGACAGAAGCTCTGAAAAAGATGCTGCCCTCCTATGCAAGGGTCATTCGAGATGGCAGAGAGGATAAAATCTTAGCAGAAGAATTAGTCCCCGGTGATGTCATGCTGATTGAAGAAGGAGACGCCATCTCAGCAGACGGCCGAATCGTTTCTGCCACAGATCTGCAGGTCAATCAATCAGCCCTGACTGGAGAATCTAATCCGGTTCGTAAGAATAGCAATCCTGTCTTAGACGACAAGACAGACAGACTGGAATTTAAAAATACCGTTTTTGCAGGAACCAGTGTTTCAAATGGCAGTGCGACGGTCGTTGTGTCTAGGATTGGTATGGAGACGGAATTCGGGAAGATAGCTGACCTGACTCAGTCTATGGAGGAGGAAAAAAGCCCTCTGCAGAGAGAGCTGGATAAGCTGACCAAACAGATTTCTCTAATTGCTGTTTCTGTGGGAATTTTCTTCTTTATAGCCGCTGTCTTTTTCGTCAAACAGCCACTTGCTCAGGCCTTTGTTTTTGCTCTGGGAATGATTGTGGCCTTTATCCCTGAAGGGTTGTTGCCGACGGTGACTCTTTCTCTGGCAATGGCCGTTCAGCGGATGGCCAAAGAGCATGCCTTGGTTAAGAAGCTCTCTTCTGTCGAAACGCTGGGGGCAACTTCAGTCATCTGCTCTGACAAGACCGGTACCTTAACGCAGAATGAGATGACAGTCAATCATCTTTGGACGCTGAAACAGGAATATGAGGTCAGCGGGCAAGGTTACGAAGCGAAGGGAGCTATTGAAAGAGACGGTCGCCCTGTCAATCCTGAGACAGAAGAGGGGCTCGATTTTCTCTTAAGAGCAGCCACCCTTTGCTCCAATGCTCGAGTCCTAGCACCGACAGCAGATAATCCCCGTTATTCTGTATTGGGGGATCCGACAGAGGCCTGTCTGAACGTTGTGGCTGAGAAGGCGGGTATCAATCTCGAGGAAAATAAGGCATGGGCTCCGCGTATTCGGGAGCTGCCCTTTGATTCCAGCAGAAAACGGATGACGACTATTCACCGGCTGAAGCAAGCGGTGAATGGCGCCCGTTTTATCTCGCTTACTAAAGGCGCTCCTAAAGAGACATCTGATCTTTGTAGCAGTGTTTATGAGAATGGTCAGCTGAGAGAGCTGACGGATCAGGAGAGAAGCCGTATTATGGAGGCCAATGATGCCTATGCCCGTCAGGGCTTACGGGTCTTGGCTGTTGCTTATCGTGACTTGGATAAGGCCTCTCACCTGCCTCAGGCGCTGTCCGCTTACACCGCTGAACAGATTGAAGCTGACATGACTTTTCTCGGTCTTGTGGTTATGGCTGATCCGCCAAGAGAAGAGGTGGCCGCAGCTGTTGCCCTTTGCCATCAGGCGAGTATCCGTATTGTCATGGTGACTGGCGACTATGGTCTGACAGCTGTCAGCATTGCCAAGCGGATTGGTATTGTCCGTGGCGCTAATCCGCGCGTGGTAACTGGTCTGGAACTCAAAGAGATGTCCGATCAGGAGCTGAAAGACATTCTTTCTGATGAGGTTGTCTTTGCCCGTGTGGCCCCAGAGCAGAAATACCGTGTGGTGACTGCCCTTCAGGAATTAGGACATGTTGTCGCAGTGACTGGTGATGGTGTGAATGATGCCCCCGCCCTTAAAAAGGCTGATATCGGTGTCGCTATGGGGATTACAGGGACAGATGTTGCTAAGGAATCCGCAGATATGATTCTGACAGACGATAATTTTGCTTCTATTGTGCGGGCGGTTGAAGAGGGCCGTGCGGTTTACACGAATATTCAAAAATTCTTAACCTATATCTTTAACAGCAATACCTCAGAAGCGGTGCCTTCAGCAGCCTTTCTATTCTCAAAAGGAGCTATCCCCCTGCCTTTAACGGTCATGCAGATTCTAGCCATTGATTTGGGGACAGATATGCTGCCTGCCCTAGGTTTGGGTGTGGAAGATCCAGAGGCAGGGATCATGCAGCGCCCTCCGAGGAAAAAGACAGATGCTTTGCTTAACCGTAAATTGCTGGTTAAGGCCTTTATCTGGTATGGTCTGATGGAAGCTACGATTGCTATGGGAGCCTTCTTCTTTACCTATGCTCTCGCAGGCGGTCTAGGGGGAGACTTAGCAGCCAGCGGTCAGCTGTATCGGCAGGCAACGACCATGACTCTGGGAGCTATCATCTTCTGTCAGCTGGGCATGGTTATGAATACACGTACGCAGCGTGCGTCAGCTTTTACAATCGGTCTGTTGTCAAATAAAACCATCAATTTTGGGATGTTTTTTGAAATTTTCTTGTTCTGTCTCTTAGCTTACCTGCCGATTTGCCACGGTCTTTTCAATACCGCTGCGATTGGCTGGCAGCATTGGCTCTACTTGCTTTTGTGTCCGCTGCCAATCTTAGGCATTGAAGAAATCCGAAAAGCTTATCTCAGGAAACGGACGTAAGAGCTTATTTCACTAAGGAGGGGAAAAATGAAGATAATTATTGTTGGCTGCGGCCGTCTGGGATCAGGCTTGGCCAATGAACTCAGTTCAGAAGGAAACGATGTGGCCGTGATTACAGCTGATAAATGCCGTTTGGCCGCATTGGAAAGTGATTTTACGGGGCAGAGCTTCCTTGGGGTCGAATTTGATCGAGATATCCTACAAACCGCTGGAATTGATAAGGCAGACAGCCTGATTGCCTGTACGCAGAGTGATGATACCAATGCTTTGGTTGCCCGAATTGCCAAGGAGTATTATCAGGTGCCCAAAGTGATCGCCCGCCTTTATGACTCCAGCAAGGTTGATTTGTATAATGCGCTGGGGATTCAGGTTCTTGCGACAACACAGTGGGGAGTCGAACGCGCCAAAAAGCTGCTGACCTTTGAACATGTGGATACTGTGCTGAGTTTGGGGAATGGCCACTCGACTGTTGAGGTTGTTCGTCTGGTGGTTCCACCGTTGCTGGATCACAAGCGGATTGCAGATGTAGTGCCCATTCATGAAGTACGGGTCGTGGCGCTCAGCCGGAAGAATGAAACCTTTATTCCCAATGACCAGACCATGTTGCACTCACGAGATATCTTACACGTGGCTGCACCGACAGAAGCGGTTGCCAGTCTAAGAGATCTGATTCTGGTATAAGGAGGCGTTCGCATGAGAATTATTATTGTTGGCTGTGGAAAAGTAGGGGCTTATGTTGCCAAACAGCTGCTGGACTCCCACCATCAGGTAACGGTTATTGAAGAGAAGGAGGCGATTCTGGCTAAAAATCAGCTGGATCTGCCAAATGCCGATTATCGCCTAGGAGATGGGACTAGTCCGGTTTTGTTAGAAAAATGTGCGATTGATCAGGTAGATGCTATTGCCTATCTGACAGGGCAAGACGATGTCAATCTGGTCGGGTCGACAGTGGCTAAATTTAATTACGGCGTTCCCAGAGTGGTGGCGCGTGTCAATAATCCTAAAAATGAGTGGCTCTTTGATGCGAATATGGGGGTGGACAGTCAGGTCAGCCAAGCCAGTCTTTTAGCCAGCGTCATTATCAATGAGTTTAACATGGACAGCGCTGTGACCCTAATGAAGCTCAATCATGACGAAAATGCCATCGTTGAATTGACGGTTCCCAAAGGGTCTTCTGTCGAGCAGGTAGCCATCAAAGATTTAGCAATTCCGGCGGATACTATCTTGATTGCAGTTCACCGTCAGGGAGAAAATATTATTCCTAACGGCCAGACTGTCTTGCAGGCCAAAGATCATATTTTAGCTTATACCAACAGCTCAGGCCAAAAGCAGCTGGAAGCTCTCTTTACTTAAAAAACGACCCTAGGGTCGTTTTAATGCGGTTTTCGTTTCTGCGGCTCCCTTCTGCCAGATGGTTTGCAGACATTTCAGAAGAGGAAGCAGCCTGCTTTTGTTGGTTTTCAGGTAGGTGGCATAGAAAGCTACCGAAGCCGTTTCATCAGTAATGGGGAGCTTTTTTCTCAGCCCTTGTGACTGAGAAAGGGGGGCTTGATTAAAAGGAGAGAGATTAGTTGAGAAGAAGGGAAAAGCCGAGTACTGGGTCAGCTCCGACAGAGCGGTCAAGTCCTCCTGATACAGGAATTTAGCTTCGGGGATTGCCTCTTGAATAAGCTTTTTCCAAATCCCAATATCGGTCAGTACGACAAAACTCATGCCCTTAAGATCCTGAAAAGTGACCTGAGACTGGCTGGCTAATTGAGTGAAGGGATCGAGATTAACCTCTAAACTTTCTGTTCCCAGATAGAAGGATTCAATCTGGTCAGACTGTATTTCCTGATGAGAAATCACGAGGTTAAAACGGTGGTTGAGCAGAACCTCTTCGCTTTTTTCAGGTGGCAGTAAATCGGCAGACCATTCAAGAGCTTCTCTCTCTTCTTTGGGCAGATGCTTGACAAGAAAAAGAGGGCCAGGGGCAACCGAAGTAAGGGTCATGTGCTGCTGTGAATACTCAAAAGCCTGAACTTTTTGGATAAAGGCTTCCTGAGACGCAAGAAGTTTTTTAGCCTCTGTGGCTGCCAGCTGACCAGTCTGCGTCAAGTGGATTTTGTTAGGCTTCCGCTCAAAAAGCGTGACACCGAGCAGGTCTTCCAGCTTCTGCATATTACGTGTTACACTGGGCTGGGTAATCATCAAGCGCTGAGCCGTTTCTGCTAGAGTGCCTGTTTCTGAAAATACGACGAACTGTTCAAGTAGGTAGGGGTCTATCATAGCAAATCCTTCCAGTATACGTTAAGTGTATACTAACATACTTAAGAAGTCATTTTCAAGTGGGAATGCTAGGTTTATAATAAAAACATCTAAATAGAAATAGAGGTGACATCCTATGCAAACAATCACATTAAACAACGGTGTGGAAATGCCTCAGCTCGGTTTCGGTGTTTTTCAGGTGACCGATCTGAAAGAATGCGAAGAAGCGGTTCTGAATGCGATTAAGGCTGGCTATCGCTTATTTGATACAGCAGCTGCTTATGGCAATGAGGAAGCTGTTGGCCGTGCCATCAAAAAAAGTGATATCCCTAGAGAAGCATTTTTCATTACCACAAAGCTTTGGGTATCCGATGCCAATTATGAAAAGGCAGGAAAGGCACTTGATCGCTCACTTGAGAAGCTCGGCTTGGACTATTTGGACCTTTATCTGATGCACCAGCCTTACGGCGATGTGGCTGGAGCTTGGCGTGCAATGGAAGAAGCTTATCAAGCAGGAAAAGTGCGCGCCATCGGTCTGTCAAATTTTTACCCAGACCAATATCAAAACTTAGTGTTGATGAGTGAGGTTAAACCTGCAGTCAATCAAATCGAAATCAATCCTTTCTTTCAGCAGCAGGAAGACCTTGCCTTTTTCCAATCAGAAGATGTCGTTGCAGAAGCTTGGGCTCCTTTTGCAGAAGGTAAGGATGGCATTTTCACCAATGAAACCATTGCATCAATCGCCGCAGCCTATGGCAAGTCGACAGGTCAAGTTATCCTGCGCTGGCTGCTCCAGAGAGGCATTGTTGTGATTCCGAAGTCAGTTCGTCCGGAACGGATGGCGGAAAATATAGATGTCTTTGATTTTGAATTAAGCGATGAGGATATGGCGCTGATGAGCCAGCTGGACAGGAATCAGAGTCAATTCTTTGACCACCGTGATCCAGTAGCCATCGAACATATTTTTGGCACCAGCCTGGCTCAGTTAAAAAACTAAGAAGCGCTTAGAGTAAACCAAAAGCCCCTTAGGGGATTTTTTGATATTAGGAGAAATAAATGATAAAACTGCAGTCAAAACGATAGAGAGACAGTTGTTATTTGCTGATTAACACTAATGTTTAAATTATCACAAAGCCGTAACCAGTCCTTGTCTTTTTTGTCGTGATTCTGTAACAGTTTTCTTCTAAAATCCTCATTAAGGAGGGGGTTGACAGAAGAAAGCAGTCTTTATCAAAGAGTGTAGTGCATGAAAATAAAGGATAAGTTTTAGGAGAAACCATTAAGATAATGAATTGTGACTTATCTTTCATGCCTTGACATTTGACATTATTTAGGGGATAAAAGGAGAAATCGTTATGCGTCATTATCTAAAATGGTTTATTTTAATTGTGGCTGTTACAGTGGCCTTTGGCAGTGTTTGGCAGTCGGAAGCTTGGGGACGTAATCGTTCTACTTCAAGTATTCAAGTGACGAAAACCAGTCTTGTTTTGGAGAATTATGAATTTGGTCCTGGCGTTTCAAAGGTTGTTTTGGAGACCAATGCCAATGTGAGAGGAGTAGCCCTTCAGTCGGATACTAGTGTGACAACAGCGGGTGTTGCCCGTCAGGTTAAAGGGGCTTACCTGTCTGATGCACAAGGCAATGCCCAAAACGGCAGCAGCCGTTACCTCACCTTAGAGTTGGAAGTGGGCTATAATCCGGACGATCCTAGTCAGTCAGCCTCACCTCTGACATTTGATTTGAGTACCTATCGCAACAAATGGGTATCTTCCTACGTGGTTGTCGTCTCTAATCTCAGCTTGAGAGGAGAACGGAATCGCAGAAACCAGTTAGTCAGCTCCGAACAGGAGGCCATTGCCAATAAAATCACACCAACGGCCGATCGTTTTTCAGAACGCGGAACCAGCAGCCTAGCTTACGCTGCTTACCAACCGCAAAATGCTGCAGGCGGTGAGAAGAATCCGCTGATTGTCTGGCTGCATGGGATCGGTGAAGCAGGGACAGACCTTAATTTGCCACTGTTGGCAAGTGAGGTGACTGCCCTGACACAGGACCCCATTCAGAGCCATTTCAGCTCGACAGGGACAGGTTCTCAAAAAGGGGCTCACGTCTTAGTGCCGCAATCACCGAGTGCTTGGGTTGATGATTCCTTTAATTCACAGTACGCTGAAAGTCTGAAAGCAACCATTGATGCCTATGTCAGCAGCCATCCAGATGTCGATGCCAATCGGATTTACCTCGCAGGTGCATCCAACGGTGGCGGCATGACGCTTAAAATGGGGACAAGCTATCCAGACTATTTTGCAGCTTTGATTCCGATTGCATCCCCTTACCCTTATCAAACTCAAGATGATCAGGGCAAGACCGTGTACCGTTTGGATGATGCGACTAAGAATAGTCTGAAAGACCAGCCGATGTGGCTGATTCATACGGCAAACGATGCGTCCATTACACCAGACAGCAGCGCTCTACCATTTTACAAGGCCATCATTGACAGCGGCGCTGAAAATAAATGGATTTCCTACTATGAAAGTGCGATTGGAACGGACTTGCCGGGCACCAACTACAATGGTCATTGGTCTTGGATTTACTTCTTTAATGATCAGGTGACAGGGGTTCAAAACACGTCCAACGTGGCGTCAATGGATGGTCTGTCTGGTCTGGTAGCCACCAATCCAACACAGGGCGGTGACAGCAAGGCGACTGTCAAGGGCATCCAATACAGTAATATCTTTGACTGGATGAACGCCCAGAGCAGATAATAAAAAGGACTGATTCAGTCCTTTTTATTATGAAAAATCGCGGATGTTCTGATTAGGGTCTGGGTGAGGGATTTGATAGCGTTCGCGGGCTCTGCGGCGATTCTTTATGCTGAACTGCATCATCAAGCGGTTGAGAACAATCAAGATTAAGACCAAAACCAGCTGCTGGTGCCGAAAGAAAAGCATGAGGCCCAAGGCCAGGGCCAAGGTCAGGCCATACTGGAGCCAGGCCTTTTTGGTCAGACGGTAGATGTCTTGATTGTAAGGGGAGGTGGCGAGTACCCCGGCGTAAAAACTGATAATGCCACAGAAGAATAGGATAAAGCCCAGATCAGCATGGTGGTGGTCAGCCAAAAATTCCGTGCCTACCGTAAAGACATTAACCCCGATAAAAATCAGCAGATGGGCGTAGAAGAGGGCTGTAGAAGCTGTTTCCTGATGATGGTTGAGATTTAAAAAAGTTTGTCCCATGTAAAAGACAAAGAGGGTGGCCATCCCGAAAAAGAAAAGGGCACCAAGAAAGAGACTGTCGCTCAAGGGGTAGGTCTTGATAATCCCGATGACCGTCTCGCCAAAGGTCAAAATAGTCACCAGCTGCAGCCGTTCCACAGCATGGGGAAAATTAACCGAACGATGGTCAAAGTATCTCTGCGTCAAGAGTGGCAATAGGTTAGGAATCAGATAGATTCCCATGGTCCAAAGATTAACAGGAATGAGCCCCAAGGCAAAGCCTGCCGGAGCCAGGGCGAAGATAATCTGCGTCCACATGCTGAGCTTGATGTCCTGAGAAAAGCCAAGTTTTCGCCCCTTTAAAAAATGTTGCAGCGCAATAATGGCATAGGCTGCCATCAAGAGAAGATTAAAGATTCGGACAACCGAGCTGCCGGCATAAAAATGATCAAAATCCACATCAAAGTTGAGGGCGATATTGCCAATGACAAACATCAGTGCAATGATGGTGTAGATATCATGAATCCTCGAATCCCCATATTTGTTAAAATAAAAAACTTCGTTGATCCAGACATTAAAGAGAATAATATTGGCCATGATAAAGGCAAAAATCTCCATACCGCCAATGTGGCTGATATGCATGGCTGACGTCAGCTGACCGATGGCCAAGACAACAGCCAGGTCAAAAAAGAGTTCGTAATTCGACACACGCTTGGATAAAATCTTAGGCATGTTTTCCTCCTAAATCGTTATCTGAGTTATTATAACATAGAAAAAGAGCCTGGGACAAAAATCCCTAGGCTTGTCATATAAATAGCTGCAACAGTTTGACGCAGTGGTTGATTGGAAGTCCTTATCCCTAATCAACTGTGCGGGGGTGGGACTACAAAATCGATGTCTACGAAATCCCGATTTTTGTCCCACTTCCTTTGGTTTAAAGCACATTTATTTAATGTAAAAGAGCAAGATGCCTATTTGAGAAATCACGTTAACGCTGGCGTGGATGATCCAAGTGTTCATAATACTGAAGTGAGATCTATTGATAACCAGCCAGCCTAGCGCGTAGGCGATTGGAAAGGTCATCAGCCCCATGACTGCCATTGGCAGGAGACCATAGTTTGTCAGCGCTGGGAGGTGCATGAGGGAGAACAAAAACGCCTGTATCACATTGGCTTTTTGAGGACTGGTAAACTGTCTGAAGGTATTTAGGAGACAGCCTCTAAAGAGTATCTCTTCGGTAAGGGAGGTTTGAATCACCGCCCAAAGCAAGATAACGAGAAGGGTCTGAACATCCAGTCCATTTGCGAGATAGGCCTTGACGGTCAGAGCATCGGCATTATTCATTTGACCACCCTGATAAAGCCAGCCGGCAGGCAGCAGAGCAATCACTAAATAACTGGCAGAAATGAGCAAAATGGCTTTATAATCAATAGCTGTTTTTTTAAGACCAATCCATTCTAAATAAGGCTGCTTGTTTTTTTGAAAGATTGCTTTTAAAACGAAAGCCAAAAGCAAGACAATAGCTAATTGCAGCAAAGAACTGATCATTTGACTAATAACATACATGATTCTACCTTCCTTTCACGTTTTGTAAGCAACTGCGGACATTTACAGCAAAAAGAACAAATGAACGGACAGCCTCAGTCATTAGTTTTGATTGGTAATGGCGCTTTTATCAGGGCTGCTGTGGGCAATTCGGCTGGCTGCTGAAGCGGCAATCGCACCGACAATATCGTCCAAAAAGGTATGGCAGTGCTGTCCGTCCTTGCTGTTAAGCTGTTTAATAATGCCCGGTTTTATCTTGTCAATATAGCCGTAATTGGTAAAGCCAATCGAGCCAAACACATTGACAATCGACAGGGCTAAAATTTCATCAATCCCGTAGAGCCCCTCATCCTCCATCAGAATATCATTGAGTGGCTGGGACAATTCTTTCTGTTCTGCCAGCATATCCAACTCGATGCCAGTGATAATGGCATTTTGCACCTCACGCTTACTCAGCACCGCATTGACACTGTCAATACACTCTTCTAAGGTCAAATCTTCAATGTACTGATTCTGGAGGCAGAGGACCAAGTCCGCAATATCCGCAATAGCCACTCCGCGCTCTTCCAACAGCGCCAGCGATTTCAGTCGGAGTTCCTTGTCTGATTTCATCATCTACCTACCTTTCTTCATTGATCCTTCCAAGATTATTATAGCAAAAAATCGTTTGAAATTGGCCTAGAATTCGTTTTCTTACGGTTACCCATCGTTTCTGGCAAATAGCCAAAGTTCCCAGAGTGGGTGGGGTTATTTTTGGCAAAAGCCGAGTCACAGGAAAAAATCCAAAAAATCATTGCAGAAGATCCGTTTTTTATCCATGAGGTGGCAAGCTATGACATCATAGAATTTATCCCGACGAAATCTGCAAATGGCTTAGCAGCCTTTATTAGTTGAGACAGTTTCCATATCATTTTGTGTTGATAATGGCTGAAAAACAGCAGTCTAAAGCAGATTTGAAAGTGTTTCAGTATTTGATTTCATCAGCAAGCGAAAGCCACCAGTTATCTGCTTCTAAACCTCCAAAGTAGTTGCGAGATTCCAGATAGCAGCCTTTTCTATGCTATAATGGAAAAAGAAATGGAGGAAATCGATGTCAAAAGAACGCTTGGTAGCTTTTACGGATGCCGTGATTGCCATTATCGTGACGATATTAATCTTGGAATTTGAAAAACCGACCAGTTTGACCTGGGCAGCCGTCTGGGATTTGCGGATGAATCTCTTTGCCTACACCATCTCCTTTTTCTGGATTGGAACCATGTGGGTCAATATGCATCGGACCTGGGACAATATTACAAGAATCAATAATAAGCTGGTGTGGATTTCCCTGCTCCTGCTCTTTTTCTCCTCTTTCTTCCCCTATACCACTAATATCGTAGCGACAAACTTTAACAACTCAGTCGCACAAGCCCTCTACGGCATCGTGGTGCTCTTGGTCTCCCTGACAAACGTGTGGATGTACCAAGAACTGGCTGCAGTAGCGGAAGATTCTGTCGCAAGAACCCTAGCCTTTGGCCATAATCGCATCATGGTGTTGGACATCGCCCTCAAACTCTTAGGCCTCATTCTAACCCTGACGGTCTTCCCATCAGCTATGATGTGGTCCGTGCTGATTACGGCTCTTGTGCTTATTATTCCGAGATCACTTTAGTTACAAACAACGCAACGCACCAAATTTGGTGCGTTTGTTCTTTTTTATGCTATAATGATATTAAATATGAGGAGGATATTATCTATGATTGGAGACAATATAAAATCTTTACGACACAAACATCATTTGACGCAGCCCGAATTTGCAGAAATGGTTGGGATTTCCCGCAATAGCCTGAGTCGGTATGAAAATGGAACCAGCACCGTTTCAACAGAACTGATCGATCGCATTTGCCAAGAATTTAACATTTCTTATGTCGATATTGTAGGGGAGGACAAAATGCTAACACCCGTTGAAGATTACCAATTGACCTTAAAAGTAGAAGTCATTAAAGAACGTGGGGCAGCCATTTTATCCCAGCTCTATCGTTATCAGGATAGTCAGGATATTGCTTTTGATGATGAAGCCAATCCTTGGATTCTCATGAGTGATGATTTGGCTGAATTGATCAATACGAAAATTTATCTTGTCGATACTTTCGATGAAATCGAGCGTTACAATGGCTATTTAGACGGTATTGAGCGGATGTTGGACATGGTGCATCATCGGGTGGTGGCTTAATGAGACTGGAAGAATTTAGTGAGGCTGAGTTTCAGAAGGCCTTGCAGCGAACCATTCGGGCCTTAACCCGAGGAAAAACTATTCCGGACCAACCGAAAGCTATCTTACTTGGTGGACAAAGCGGAGCGGGTAAGACAACGATTCATCGAATTAAACAAAAGGAATTTCAAGGCAATATCATTATCATCGATGGTGACAGCTATCGTTCTCAACACCCCAATTACCTAGCACTGCAAGAAAAGTATGGCAAGGACAGCGTGGACTATACCAAGGGATTTGCAGGAAAAATGGTAGAGTATCTGGTTGATGAACTTAGTACACAAGGTTATCATTTGCTGATTGAAGGGACTTTGCGTACCACTCAAGTTCCTCGTCAGACTGCTCAATTATTAGCTTCTAAAGGTTACCAAGTTTCTTTAGCTGTAATTGGTACCAAACCAGAATTGTCCTATCTCAGCACCTTGATTCGTTACGAAGAACTTTATGTCATCGATCCTAATCAGGCCAGGGCAACATCAAAAGAACACCATGATGGGATTGTTGAGAACTTGGTTGAGAACTTGAGGGAGTTAGAAAGAGAGCAACTCTTTGACCAGATTCAGATTTATCAGAGAGATCGAACTTGTATCTACGATTCTGAAACCGATGAAGGTTCCGCAGCAGAAGTGTTACAAGAATGCCTCTTTGGAAAATGGAGTAAAGTCGAGGAAGAGATGTTGAAGATGGGGCAAGAGCGGTTAAGAGAGATTTCAGTAATAAAAGAAAATTTGTAGGAGATATGATATGTATTTAAAAAGTTTGTCAATAAAAAATTATAGAAAATATGGCGAAGACGTTCAGACTATTAACTTTGCTCATAGTAAATGGCCAGATAGGTCAGGTACTGAAACGGAAACAGAGTCGGAAAAGATAAGTATAACAGAAAAATATATATCAAAAAGTTCATCATTAATCGTAGGAAAAAATAATTCTGGTAAAAGTACAATTGTTAAATTACTACATACACTACAAAATACCAAGTCTGGCAGTAGAAATGTTTTCAAGTATACAGATTTTAATTTAAAAATGTTATCAGATTGGTATAAAGAGAATATTGATAGTAAATCCGAAGAAGAGATAAAAAGTATTGCTAAATCTGACTTTCCTAAACTAGAGTTTCAATTAGTATTAGGAATTGATGATGGCAATGATTTGATTTCAAGTTTCGAAGATATATTAATTCTAGGGGGGATAGAGACAATTGGAACTCACGCAAGTGAGGAGGTTGCAGAAGTAACTGTCGATGTTAGGTATGAAATTGCTGATGTTCAGTCTTTCTTAGAGGAACTTGTTAAAATTAAGAGAGGTTATTTAGGGGGGAACGAGCAATATCAAAAAGATCTTCAATACCGAAAATTTTTAGGTTTATTTAGCAGTAATTACTTTGTATTAAATTGTTATCCGCTGGGAAGAGAGGAGCCTGCTAAAGAATTTTCTCTATCTTCATTACTAAAGGTAGAGACAATAGAAGCAAATACGGTAAAAAATGATAAGACACTTTCGCAAGCCTACAATAAAATCGTTTCAACTTATGTAAAAAATAATGATATTACAGAAATTGATAGCTTAGTTGGTAGTATTAATTCTCAAGTAAAGAATATGGTTGATCGCAAAATTAAGGATATTCTTCAAAATGCAGTTTCTAGCATTGAGTCAATTAAGAATTTAAAGATGAATTTGCATCCAGATGTAACTTTAGAGAAGATTTTTGAGAATAGCATTATTTATGAGTATCAGGAGGGAAATAACAATATACCTGAAAGCCAGTTTGGCATGGGTTATACAAATTTGATGGTTATTATCGCAAAGATTGTTGACTATATTGAATTATATAGTGAGAAGGATATTAATGGCTCAGTAAATATTCTCTGTATTGAAGAACCAGAGTCATTTATGCACCCCCAGATGCAAGAATTATTTATAAAAAACATTTCAAAAGCAATTGCCACCTTACTGAGAGAAAAAGACCAGCTAGATAAATTTCAAATTATCATCACGACTCACTCAACACATATTTTAAACAGTAAAATTCAATCAGGAAATACTCTTAATAATATTAGTTATTTAGGTCAAGCAGGCGTGAATAATATTATTAAAAACATAAGTGATGACAAAATAGTGTCTGGTAGAGGTATTGACAAAAAATCTTATAGATATATAAAGAAGTATTTAAGGCTAGAGGTTTCAGATATTTTCTTTGCGGATGCAGTGGTTTTAGTTGAGGGAGTTTCAGAAGAAACTTATCTCAGATACAAAATTGATAGACATCCCGTTTTGAAAAATCATCATGTTAAAGTTTATAGGATTGATGGTGCATATGCACATCAGTTTACTAGCTTGTTAGATTTATTAGGTATTAAGACTGTTATTTTTACAGATTTAGATTTAAAAAGATCAGAATCCGAAAAAATAGTGGATATAAAGGATAATGATAGTCCTGATATTATTCCATCAAATATTGCTAATTTAGAAGCAAAATATGGTGACTTAAAAGATTCTTTGATGAGTACAAATGGAACTATACAGCACTTTATAAAAAAAGAGTTAAATAATGACAAAGCTAAATGCAATGAAATTAACGAAAAGATAATTGATATGCTTACAAATAAAGAGGAGTTGGCTTTTGAGTTTAACAACATTTTGATATATTCCCAAGGCATTATAAACGGATATTATGCTACTAGTTTTGAAGAAGCAGTTGTTTTAACAAATGCAATAGGTAATGGAGATGAAAATTTGTACAAGAAATCTTTGATTAAACTTTTAAAATATGTTCATCCGAATATGAAATATTTTGGGGATATTGATGAAACTTCAAATATAGTTGATAAATCTTATATGTACCAGGTTAAATTATCTGATGGGAAATCAAAATTTTCTACAGGGTTAGTATATCTATCTGTAACTGATGATACTTTTAATCTCAAACTTCCTAAATATATTGAATCAGGTTTAAAGTCGCTTTGCGATTACTTCAAGGAGTAAACGATGACATATACGATTAGTCCAGAAAATAAACAGCTAGAGTTAGACATTCAGCAAGAAATTAATGAATGTTTAGATAATTTTGAGAGCTTTTGTTTCGATGCCGGTGCAGGAGCAGGTAAGACTTATGCACTTCAAAAATCAATTGAGCATATTTTGAAGACGAGGGGAGAAAATTTAAAGTTAAGTAATCAAAAAATCTTGTGTATTACTTATACTAATGCTGCAAAAAATGAGATTCTTGATCGAGTTGGAAAAAATACTTCGGTTGTAGTATCTACAATTCATGAATTTCTTTGGGGATTTATTGCGATTCAGCAAGAACTACTGACTGAAGAACATAAGAAAAAAATTAGAGAGGAACTTTCTGGAATTGAACAAAAGATAAGTGAAAATTCGCTATCTAGTCATGTGAATCAGATTGAGTTTCAAAAAGTTATCTGTAATGAAGACTTTTTGAAAGTTTTCTACAATACACCTAGTAGTCCTGCAGTTGATTTTAAAGCAGCAATTCTAGCTTATAGTGATTATTTTGAAAAAGATGGTTTGTTAAAAAATATTTCTAAGTTTCGTAGTCTAGTTAGTCATATTAATAATAAGTATAAATTAGAAATAGCACTAACGGAAATCGAGAATAAGAAATCCGGAAAAATAATCTATAATCCAATTCGAAATAAAGATAAGCTTGAGAATTATGTAATTAGTCATGATACATTATTGCTTTATTGTAAAAATATTATTACGAGTCATAATTTGTTAAAGAGACTATTTTCAGATAGATATCCGTATATCTTAGTTGATGAGTATCAAGATACAGATGAAAAGGTTGTTGCTATTATCAATAGCGTCAGGGAATATTCAAATTCTAAGAAAAACTTAGTAGTGGGATTTTTTGGTGATTCCTTACAAAATATTTATGGTTCAGGAGTAGGTGTTCTGCCAAATAAAGAAGAATATAAGAGTATTGAGAAAATCTTCAATCGCCGTTCTTCTAAGCAAATAGTAGAGTTGATTGAAAAAATTAGGAATGACAATTTTGGTCAACAATCCATATATAGTGATTTTGATAATGGATCTTATAATTTTTACATAGCTGGCGAAGACTTTAGTTTAGATACTTTTTTACAGGAAAATAGCCTGGCTAATAATACATCTTGTCTACTAATGAAAAATGATGATATTTCAAAGGCCCGAGGATTTGATGAAATATTGTCAGTTTTGAAAAAATTTCCTAGATTTAGTGGTACTAGCTATGAAAATGTGACTAATGAATTTTTACAGCAGAACTTACAACATATGGGATGGTTTTTAAGAGAAATATTAACTTTCATAGACTTTATTCAAAAGACAGGAGACGATAATTCAACAGTTAGAGAGATTGTCCAGTTTGTAACTTCTTATAAATCAACACTCACATTTGCAGAGATGAAACAATTTATTAGTAGCTCAAGAAAAATTAATCTTTCAAAACTGACAATTAATGAATGTCTTGATGACATTGCTAATATTCGAGAACGAATCTCAGGTGAAGATATTTTAAGAAAAATATTCGCAATAGATGATACTGCTGATAACATTTTAGTGAATATAAAGAATCGTGCCTATGATTATTTTTATTATTTCCAGGATTCAGAGGAGGAAATGGAGAGAGAAATGTCAGTTATTGATGAATTTTTTAATCTAGATGTTTCTCAATTTATCAAGTGGTATAATTATATTTTTGATGACTTAAAAAATAAGGGAATTAGCTATTATACATTACATGGTTCAAAAGGCCTTGAATTTGATAATGTAGTTGTAGTACTGCAAGACAAATTTGCTAGAAAAACTGATTATTGTAAATATTTTTTTAAAAATTATAATTCTACAACTTTTGAGGATAATAGATTTCAAGAAATTCGTAACTTACTTTATGTAGCGTGCTCAAGAGCAAAAATAAATCTTCATGTAATTTATATTTCTAATACCTATGAAGATGTGTTAGAAAATATAGGAAATATTTTTGGCGATGTTCAAAAATTAACATAATGATCTTTCGTTTTAGAACTCCTGCTCTCGTTGTTTTCACTAATGTGATATCTTCCAAACAAACGATGCTAGAAAATAACCTCCAATCAATTTCGAACAAATGTTCAAGATTCCAACATATTCTAGTTGATTTTTGATATAATGTAAAAAAACAACAAAGGATTAAACATGAATAAACGAGAACGACTAGAAGAAATTACACGATTGGTAAACAAAAAAGGCACAGTTCGAATTTCTGAGATTGTTGAATTGCTAAATGTTACTGATATGACCGTTCGACGTGATTTTATAGAGTTGGAAGAGCAGGGGGTCTTAACTAAAATACACGGCGGTGCTAGAAGTAATAAGGCTTTTCAATATCGTGAATATTCTCATTCTGAGAAACACATTCAAAATAAGGAAGCCAAGCAAGAGATAGCAGAAAGAGCTGCACAACTGATAGAAGATGGAGACACGGTATTTTTAGGTCCTGGCACAACAGTTGCCTTTCTGGCTGAAGCCATTAAAAATCTTCGCCTAACTGTCATCACAAATTGTATGCCTGTTTTTACCATCTTATCTCAAAAGAAGACCGAGGAGTTTCAAGTCTTTCTCTTGGGGGGAGAATATCGCCAAGTAACAGAATCGTTTGTAGGAGAAATTACCAATACAAGTCTAGAAAAAATGCGATTCAGCAAGATCTTCTTTTCAGGTAATGGACTTAAGGGGACTGATGTCATGACCTCCACCCTCGCTGAAGCCTATACGCAAAACCTTGCCATTAAACATTCTTTAGAAAAATATCTACTGCTAGATGCTTCGAAAATTGGAAAAGATGATTTTACTTCCTTTTGTGATTTGAATGATGTAACTGCTCTAGTGACAGATATGAATGCAAAGGATGAAAACTACCAATTATTACATAACCACATTGAAATTATTTCTACAAAATCATAAAATTATCAAAACCAACAGCAAAATGTTGGTTTTTTGTTTGTATAAGAAAAAAATGAACAAAAATAAAACAAAATATGTTGACTTTATGTTTGTTTGATTGTATAATTTAAACATAAAAAGCGAAAACGCTTTTTCTAAGTTTTGCAAAACAACGATTTTCTGCCACATATGGCTACAACTTTCTATTTTTGTTAGGAGATAGGTTATGACAATCATTATCGGTGCTGATCCAGCGGGCTCAAAACTAAAAGACGTTATTAAAGATTATTTGCTAGAAAAATCATATGACTTTAAAGATGTCAGTGATGGAAGTGATTTTGTTGATACAACTTTGGCGGTAGTTGCAGCAGTCAATCAAGAAGAAGGAAATCTTGGTATTGTGATTGATGCTTATGGCGTTGGTCCATTTATGACCGCAACTAAAGTCAAAGGCATGATTGCTGCAGAAGTTTCAGACGAACGCTCTGCCTATATGACAAGAGGACACAACAATTCGCGTATTATTACAATCGGTAGTGAGATTGTAGGAGAAGGAATTGCTAAAAATATCGTTAAAGGATTTGTTGAAGGTGAGTATGATGGCGGCCGTCACCAAATTCGTGTTGATATGCTAAATAAAATGTGCTAATTGTTGTAAACAAAGGAGAATAAGAGATGAAAATTGCAATCGGTTGTGACCATATTGTGACCTATGAAAAAATCGCTGTGGTAGATTATTTGAAAAATCAAGGATATGAAGTTTTGGACTTTGGGACATATGACAATGTCCGTACGCATTACCCAATCTTTGGTAAAAAAGTTGGTGAAGCTGTTGCAAGC
Source organism: Streptococcus ferus DSM 20646 (assembly GCF_000372425.1). Taxonomy (GTDB): domain Bacteria; phylum Bacillota; class Bacilli; order Lactobacillales; family Streptococcaceae; genus Streptococcus; species Streptococcus ferus. Next base: position 39,463 of record NZ_AQVD01000007.1, on the reverse strand, counting down.
GGACAAGCAGATTTGGGAATTTGTATTTGTGGAACAGGTGTTGGAATCAACAATGCTGTAAACAAGGTTCCTGGTGTTCGATCAGCTTTGGTTCGTGATATGACCTCTGCACTTTACGCTAAGGAAGAGTTAAATGCCAACGTCATTGGTTTTGGTGGGAAAATTACGGGTGAGTTGCTTATGTGCGACATCATTGAAGCCTTCATTAAAGCAGAATACAAACCAACTGAAGAAAACAAACGTTTGATCGAAAAGATTGCTGCAGTTGAAACGCTCAATCAAGAGCAGGCTAATCCAGAGTTCTTTACAGAATTTCTTGAAAAGTGGGATCGTGGAGAATACCACGACTAGGAGGCTCACATGATTTTGACGATCACTTTAAATCCGTCGGTTGATATTGCCTATCAATTGGATACCTTTCATTTGGATACTGTCAATCGAGTAGAAAACGTTCAAAAAACAGCTGGAGGCAAGGGGCTCAATGTGACACGAGTTTTGAAACAAATCGGTGAAGATGTTGTGGCTACTGGTTTTATTGGTGGTGAGATTGGAAGTTATGTAAAGAAACAACTCACTCGAAATGATATTAAAAATTCCTTTGTGGAGATTGGGAATGAAACACGTAATTGCATTGCGATCCTTCACGATGGTCAACAGACGGAGATTTTAGAACAAGGACCAACTATTCAAGAACATGAAGCCTTGAATTTTATCGAACATCTAGAAATTATCCTGAACAATGTAGATGTTGTTGCTATTTCAGGAAGTTTGCCTAAGGGACTTGCTAGCAATTATTATGTAGAAATTGTAGAACTTTGTAAAAAATACGGTGTAGCTGTTGTTCTGGATTGTTCTGGTGAGGCGCTGAAAAAAGTTTTGGAAAGTCAGCAGAAGCCGACAGTTATTAAGCCAAATACAGAAGAGTTATCACAGTTAATTGGAAAAGATGTCACAGATGATACTCAAGAATTGAAAGCAGTTCTGTCAGGTCAATTATTCCAAGGAATTGAATGGATAGTCGTATCATTGGGTGCAAAGGGGACTTTTGCCAAGCACAATGACAAGTTCTATCGTGTCAGAATTCCAAAAATAAATGTCGTCAATCCAGTAGGTTCAGGTGATTCAACAGTTGCAGGAATAGCAGCTAGTTTGGCGCATGCATTACCTGATGTAGAACTACTAAAAAATGCAAATGTTTTGGGTATGTTAAATGCTCAGGAAGAACAGACAGGTTATGTCAACTTAGAACATTCAGAAGTATTGTATTCTCAAATTGAAGTCGAGGAGGTTTAAGATGGTATTAACAGCAGAAAAAAGAAAATATATGGAAAAAGTCAGCAATGAAGCAGGGGTTATTTCAGCTCTTGCCTTCGACCAACGTGGAGCCTTGAAAAAAATGATGGCAAAACATCAAGTAGAAGAACCTACTGTGGAGCAGATGGAAGAGCTAAAAACTCTAGTTTCTGAAGAATTAACACAGTTTTCTTCCTCTATTCTTTTAGATCCTGAATTTGGTTTGCCAGCTTCACGCGCCCGTGATGAACAATGTGGATTACTTTTGGCTTATGAAAAAACTGGCTATGACACCAGCTCTACAAGTCGTTTGCCAGATTGCCTAGTAGAATGGTCTGTAAAACGACTAAAAGAAGAGGGAGCAGATGCCATTAAATTCCTACTCTATTATGATGTTGATGGAGACAAATACGTCAATCTTCAAAAACAGGCCTATATTGAACGTTTGGGTTCAGAATGTCAGGCAGAAGGTTTGCCATTCTTCTTGGAAATTTTGAGCTACGATGAAACGATTGAAGACAATGCCAGTGTTGAATTTGCGAAAGTTAAACCTAGAAAAGTAAATGAAGCTATGAAAGTCTTTTCGGATGAACGTTTTGGAGTAGATGTTCTCAAGGTAGAAGTACCTGTGAACATGAATTTTGTAGAAGGCTTTGGAACAGGGGAAGTCGTTTATCCAAAAGAAGAAGCAGCCGAATATTTCCGTCAACAAGAAGCATCAACTCATTTGCCATACATTTATCTAAGTGCAGGCGTTTCAGCTAAGCTTTTCCAAGATACACTAGTGTTTGCACATGAATCAGGTGCAAAATTTAACGGTGTCTTATGCGGTCGTGCAACATGGGCAGGTGCTGTGCCAGTCTATATTGAACAGGGGGAAGAAGCAGCACGTGAATGGTTACGAACTGTTGGTCGTGAAAATATTGAAGGACTGGATGCGGTCTTGTCTCAAACAGCAACTTCTTGGCTAGAAAAATAATATAAAGAATAACCATTTTCTAAAAAGAAAGGGTTTACATTTTCTGAGAATATGCTATAATAGTCTCATCAGCAAGAATAGAGTGGATTGTAACTAATTCGATTAGGCAAGACTACAAATGGATTTGAGAGTAGTGTATTCTCGGTTTGTTTGTAGTCTTTTTTTGCTTAAAAATAGAGGAGGCAATATGTTTAGGATTATACAGTCGCTAAATAATAACGCTGCTCTGGTGAAAAATGAACACGGGGAACAGGCAGTCGTGATGGGATTAGGTATAACCTTTCAAAAGAAGAAAGGGGATTTAATTGTTAAGGATAAGATAGAGAATATCTTTTCGCTAAAAAATGATGAGGCCAAAGAAAATTTTCTAACCTTATTAAAAGATATTCCCTTAGATTTTATTTCGGCAACCTACACGGTTATCAATCATCTAGTAGCGACCTATCACTATCCTGTACAAGAATATCTCTATGTGACACTGACAGACCATATCTATTGTTCTTATCAGGCGGTATTGAAAAATACTTATCAGGAAAGTAGGTTACCCAATATTTCAGCCGAATATCCGTTGGAATATAAAATGGCGCGTGAAGCCTTAGCTATGTTTCGTGAAAAGTTGCTAAAAGATTTTCCAAATGATGAGATTGGTAGAATTGCCCTTCACTTAATTAATGCCAAGGGTGAAACCATTCATCCCACAAGTGAAGAACATGACATCAGCAAAAAAATTATAACAGATGTTGAACAAATTCTAACGGAGAATGGGATTAAACGCTCAAAAGAAAATAGCAATTTTTATGATCGTTTTATGATTCATCTGTCCTATTTTCTGAATTACTTAGATAGATCCCATCAGTCAAATGAATCGATTGCTAGTTTGGAACAGTATATCAAGCTCCAGAATCCAAGAGCTTACCTGATTGGAAGTCAGATTTTTGAGATGATCACAACATTGGTTGATGAACCTGTCAATGACAGTGAAAGGTTCTATATTGTGTTACATATTCAACGGTTATTGTAAATCATACTCTTCGTAAATCCAATTCAGACGTTGTTGCCTCAACTTGATGAACTTTAGTTCTATCTGCGTTTTCGTCGCCTAGTCTGAATTGAATTTCCATTGAGTACATAAAAAAATAGGAGGTTCATATTATGAACAGAGAAGAAATGACCTTATTAGGTTTTGAGATTGTTGCGTTCGCTGGTGATGCTCGTTCTCGTTTGATGGAGGCACTTGCCGCTGCTCAAAAAGGTGATTATGCAAAAGCAGAAGAACTAGTTGAAGCTGCCAATGCTTGTATTGTTGAAGCCCATCATGCTCAGACAAGTTTGTTGCAAAAAGAAGCGGCTGGTGAGGATTTAGCCTTTAGTGTGACACTTATGCATGGTCAAGACCATCTCATGACAACATTATTATTGAAAGATATGATGAGTCATATGATTGAACTTTACAAACGAGGTGATAAGTAATGAATAAATTGATAGCATTCATTGAGAAAGGGAAGCCTTTCTTTGAAAAGATTTCGAGAAACCCTTATTTAAGGGCTATCCGTGATGGCTTTATCGCAGCCATGCCAGTCATCTTGTTCTCAAGTATCTTCCTATTGGTGGCTTTTGTGCCAAATATTTTTGGGTTTACTTGGTCTAATAAAGCTGTAACTGCTATTATGAAACCCTATGTCTATACAATGGGAATTGTAGCCGTATTGGTGGCAGCTACAACTGCAAAATCACTGACAGATGCTTTCAACCGTCAATTATCAAAGACTAACCAAATCAATTTTATCTCAACCATGATTGCTTCCGTTTCAGGATTCTTGTTGTTAGCTTCTGATGAAATTAAAGCTGGTTTTGATAGTGGTTATATGGGGACAAAAGGCCTCTTGACAGCCTTTCTAGCAGCCTTTATTACGGTCAATATCTATAAGATCTGTGTGAAAAACAACGTCACCATTCGTATGCCTGAAGAGGTTCCACCGAATGTGTCACAAGCATTTAAGGATATTATTCCCTATGCCTTATCTATCTTTGTACTTTATGGGATTGACATTGTGACACGTCAATTCGTTGGAACAAATGTTGCTGAAGCTATCTTGAAATTATTTGAGCCATTATTTACAGCAGCAGATGGTTATGTGGGAATTACGATTATCTTTGGTGCATATGCCTTGTTCTGGTTTGTAGGGATCCATGGTCCATCAATTGTTGAGCCAGCAATTGCAGCCATTACTTATGCTAATATTGAAACCAACTTCCAGCTTTTACAGGCGGGTCAACATGCTGATAAAATCCTTACTTCAGGTACTCAAATGTTTATCGTTACCATGGGTGGTACAGGTGCTACCTTGGTTGTGCCATTCATGTTTATGTGGTTAACCAAGTCTAAACGAAACAAAGCAATTGGACGTGCTTCAGTTGTTCCGACATTCTTTGGAGTAAACGAACCAATCTTGTTTGGTGCCCCACTCGTACTCAACCCAGTATTCTTTGTGCCATTTATTCTAGCTCCAATTGTCAACGTATGGATTTTCAAATTCTTTGTTGATACGCTAAAAATGAACAGTTTCAGCGTTAACTTGCCATGGACAACTCCAGGACCATTGGGGATTGTAATGGGAACAAACTTTGCTCCACTTGCCTTTGCACTAGCTATCTTATTGGTAGTTGTCGATGTACTTATCTATTATCCATTCTTGAAAGTTTACGATGAGCAAATTCTTGCTGAAGAACAATCAGGGAAAGTAGAAAATAGCTTAAAAGAGAAAGTGGCAGCTAACTTTAATACTGCCAAAGCGGATGCTATTCTTGAAAAAGCTGCAGTCGATACCGAAATTTCTGAACAAACAAATGTTTTGGTACTTTGTGCAGGGGGTGGTACAAGCGGATTGCTTGCCAACGCTCTAACTAAAGCTGCAAAAGAATATGGTGTTCCAGTTACAGCTACAGCAGGAAGTTATGGGGCACACCGTGAGATTTTGCCAGAGTATCAATTAGTCATCCTTGCACCTCAAGTAGCATCAAACTACGATGATATGAAACAAGAAACCGATGCATTGGGCATTAAACTCGCCAAAACTGAAGGGGCTCAATACATTAAACTCACACGTGATGGTCAAGGTGCTCTTGACTTTGTCAAACAACAGTTTTAGAACCTACATTCACAGTTCAGCACTTCCATCTAAGGCTAGTTTTTCAGCTACTCATCGTTAGTTTTTTTCAAAATACAGTCAGTATTCCTTCAAAAAACTGCCTTGATTAGCGAAAAACTATCTCTTATATACAAGCACTTCACTTGTGAATACAGGTTCTTAATCAAAAGGGGAGGGAGTTAACATCTCCAACTCCTACCCCTTTATTTATTTTTGATAGAAGAAGGTAGGCATATGGTTAAAACATTACCGAAAGATTTTATATTTGGTGGAGCAACTGCAGCATATCAAGCAGAGGGTGCTACACAGACGGATGGAAAAGGTCGTGTTGCGTGGGACAAGTATCTAGAAGATAATTACTGGTACACTGCGGAACCAGCTTCTGATTTTTATAATCGTTATCCAGTTGATTTAGAACTAAGTGAACAATTTGGGGTAAATGGCATTCGGATTTCGATTGCGTGGTCTCGTATTTTCCCAACAGGCTTTGGAGAAGTGAATCCAAAGGGAGTAGAGTACTACCATAAATTATTTGCGGAATGCCATAAACGTCACGTAGAACCATTTGTAACGCTTCACCATTTTGATACACCAGAAACGCTACATTCTAATGGTGACTTTCTGAATCGAGATAACATTGAACACTTCGTCAATTACGCAGCATTTTGCTTCAAAGAATTCCCTGAAGTTAATTACTGGACAACCTTTAATGAAATCGGTCCAATTGGTGACGGACAGTATCTTGTAGGTAAGTTCCCACCAGGGATTCAGTATGACTTAGCTAAGGTATTCCAATCTCACCACAATATGATGGTTTCACATGCCAAGGCAGTTAAGCTCTACAAGGATGCTGGTTATAGTGGAGAAATTGGTGTTGTACACGCATTGCCAACGAAATATCCTTATGATCCAACCAATCCTGACGATGTTCGTGCAGCGGAACTAGAAGATATTATTCATAATAAATTTATCCTCGATGCTACATACTTGGGTTACTATTCTGAAAAAACACTTGAAGGCGTTCGACATATTCTGAAAGTAAATGGTGGGGAATTAGACCTTCGTGATGAAGACTTCGCTGCCTTAGATGCCGCAAAAGATTTGAACGACTTCTTGGGCATCAATTACTATATGAGTGATTGGATGAGGGCTCATGACGGTGAGACTGAAATTATCCATAATGGTAAAGGTGAAAAGGGAAGTTCTAAGTATCAAATCAAGGGAGTTGGTCGTAGAGAATCCCCAGTCGATATTCCAAAAACGGACTGGGATTGGATTATCTATCCGCAAGGCCTTTATGATCAAATCATGCGTGTGAAAAATGACTATCCAAACTATAAGAAAATCTACATCACTGAAAACGGCCTAGGCTATAAAGATGAATTTGTAGATGGAACAGTCTATGACGATGGTCGAATTGATTATGTGAAAAAGCATTTAGAAGTGATTTCAGATGCTATCTCAGATGGTGCCAATGTTAAAGGGTATTTCATCTGGTCCTTGATGGATGTCTTTTCTTGGTCAAACGGATACGAGAAACGATATGGTTTGTTCTATGTTGACTTTGAGACCCAAGAACGCTATCCAAAGAAAAGTGCTTATTGGTATAAAAAAGTAGCAGAAACACAGGTTATTGAATAAAAATAATACAAGGATGCCTAGCTCAAGTTAGCATCCTTGTTTTCATATAAGGGAGGCGGTTTTTATGTTCGAATTAAAAAATGAGAACTTAACAGTACAATTTTCTGAATTAGGTGGGCAAATTACTTCGATAAAAGACAATGATGGTGTCGAGTATCTTTGGCAAGGAGATCCGACCTATTGGAGCGGTCAAGCACCAGTTCTATTTCCAATTTGCGGAAGTTTACGAAATGATTGGGCAATCTATGAACCTGCAGAAAGACCGACATTTACAGGCACAATTCCAAGGCACGGACTTGTGCGAAAAATGATGTTCAAAAATGTAAGAAGAACTGAAAATTCTGTGGAATTTTCTATCTCATCAAATGAAGAAACCGTAAAAAATTACCCATTTGAATTTGAACTTTCCATTAACTACTCACTACTTGGCAATACAATTCGAACTGAATATCGGGTGAAAAATCTTGAAGGACATAGAAGGCTACCTTACTTTATTGGGGGTCACCCAGGTTTTAATTGTCCTTTGTTAGATGGTGAGAGTTATGAAGACTATTATTTAGAATTTGAAAAAGTAGAATCTTGTACAGTTCCAAGAAGTTTTCCAGAAACTGGCTTACTTGATCTGCGAGATCGTCAGCCATTCTTGGAAAATCAAAAGACCTTGGACTTGTCCTATCAACTGTTTGAGCATGATGCCGTAACATTGGATCAATTAGCATCGCGAAAGGTAACCTTGAAATCTAAAAATCATCAGAAGACTCTTTCGATTGCATTTGATGATTTTCCATATTTAGTGATTTGGTCAACTACAAATCAGAGTCCATTTATTGCATTAGAACCTTGGAGCGGACTCTCTACATCACTGGAAGAATCTGACATATTCAATGCCAAACGCAATATTAGTTACGTGGCTCCAAAAGAAGTTGATAAAAAACATTTTGATATTATTATTGAGTAAATACCATAGTTAAGTAATTTAAATATTCTACGGAAAACACTCAAAAAACCCACTGACTTTAATCAGCCAGTGGGTTTTATTACTTATCCGAATCAAAATCTTATTTCAAAAAAGGTAGTGAAAAAGGTAGTGATTCGACTGATTTATACTGCAATGTATTGAAAGTTCATCTTTCAAAAATCGCATAAAATCAAGGTTTCTACTGTCTATTGACGTGTAGTGAATCCCTATTTCACTTCAGTAAAAATCACGTGTTTGCGCAATTTTGGTGAGTATTTTTTCAATTGAAGACGGTCTGGAGTGTTACGTTTGTTTTTTGAAGTAAGGTACAAGCGTTCACCAGATTCTTTATGTTCAAGTGTAATGTTTACGCGCATGGTATCTCCCTTCTATTATTTTGCTTCTGCAGCTTTAGCAATCTTACGTCCTTTGTAGTATCCTTTGAGGGACACGCGGTGAGAACGTGAGTAATCTCCAGTAGTTTCGTCAAATTTCACAGTTGGAGCTGTCAAATTGTAGTGTGTACGACGTTTGTTTTTCTTCGCTTTGGATGTGCGACGTGCAGGTACTGCCATTTTTTCTTTCCTCCGTAAGATATGATGGGCTATAAGCCCCTATTTATTTTTGGGTTAATATGACTTGCGTCAACTTTAACAGTATATCAAAAGATTTTTGTAAAGTAAAGTTACTTGACAGATTTTTTGGAAAAAGCAGAGCAGACTTCTTGATATAGCCAAAAGCTATCGGAAACCATAAAAAATATATATTGTACATTTATAGCTTTTCCCCTTACAATGAACATATCAATTTTTAAGGAGTTTTCTTATGGCAAAAATTCATTCTCACTTCGATCATGTCGGTTCTTATCTTCGCCCCCAAGCCTTGAAAGAGGCGCGTGAGGCCTTTGCCCAAGGGAAGATTAGCAAGGAAGAACTCTTGGACATTCAAGACCGCCTGGTCAAGGAGCTGGTTCATCATCAGGTCGAAAATGGCCTGGAAGTGATCTCAGACGGTGAGTTTGGCCGTTCCTGGTGGCACTTGGACTTCCTCTGGGAATTGACAGGCTTTGAAGCCTACCAGCAAGAGGCTTCCTATAAGTTTCACGGTGCCAAGACCAGAACCACCAATGTCCGGCTTAATGGACAGGTAGCTGAAAACCCCAACCATCCTTTCTACCGTGATTTTGAGTATCTTCTATCCATCACACCAGCAGGAGTGACACCCAAAGTGACCATTCCAAGTCCATCGCTGGTTATCAAGCGGGACCACCGCAGTGACCTTTATGCAGACTACTATGAGAGTTGGACAGACTTTCTCGATGGTTTGGCCAAGGCTTACCATGATACCATCCAGCGCTTCTATGACTTGGGGGCCCGCTATGTCCAGCTGGACGACACCACTTGGGCTTACCTGATTCAGCAGTTGGAGACCTATCAGGATCAGCCAGAGCAGCGCCGGATCTATGAGGAGATTGCGGAGGATGATGTCTATGTCATCAATAAGGCCTTGGAAGGTCTGCCAGAAGATTTGACAGTGGCGACCCATATCTGCCGAGGCAACTTCAAGTCTACCTACCTCTTTGAAGGGAGCTACCAGACAGTGGCCAAGTACTTGGGTCAGCTCAACTACGATATTTTCTTCCTAGAATATGACGATGAGCGATCAGGAGATTTTGCCCCTATCGTGGACATTTGGAATGGCCGTGACCAGGTGGAATTAGTGCTAGGTGTCATTACTTCCAAGGATCCAGCACTGGAAGATATCGATGCAGTCATTGACCGGATTCAAGAAGCAGCCAAGCTCATTCCGCTGAAAAACATCGGCATTTCCACCCAATGTGGCTTTGCTTCAACGGAAGAGGGCAACATTTTGACCGAAGAAGACGAATGGAAGAAGCTCCGCCTCATCAAGACCATCACAGATCAGGTCTGGGGTTAATTTCCAGTCATTTTGAATTTGAAAAGAAATCTTCTACTCTCCAAGGAAGCCTTCCTTGGAGAGTTTTTCTGGCTCTATAACATCTAGCGGAGGTTTTACCCACTACAGAAATTATAGAGCCGATATAAAGGGCTCTTTAGGCCTTATTTATTTTGGGGTTAATATGACTTGCGTCAACTTTAACGGTATATCAAAAGGTTTTTGTAAAGTAAAGTTACTTGATAGATTTTTTGTTTCAACTGTTCAGATCTTGTAGCTTAACAAGAAAGCGTCATAAAAAACTTGTTAATTTTAATATAATTAAGTAAACTATTAGTAATAACAAGATTGGGAAAATGGATGTTAAAGAATTTTGGGATTAAAGTCAGAGAGCTGCGAGCGGAAAAAGGGCTAACCAAAGAAATCTTCTGCCAAGACGAAACGGAACTGTCTATCCGGCAGCTGACACGCATTGAAAACGGTCAGTCGCTGCCTAACCTTAGTAAAGTTGTCTACATTGCCTCTCGGTTGGGGGTTAGCGTTGGAACTTTAACAGATGGAGAGGTTGTAGAGCTCCCGCGGCGGTACAAAGAAATTAAATACCTCCTGTTGCATACACCAACTTATGGAAATCAAGCAAAGTTGGAAGAACGGGAGTCTCTTTTTGATGATATTTTTAATAACTATTACGATCATCTACCAGAAGATGAGCAACTGATTATGGATGCATTGCAATCAAAGCTGGATATTCACTTTAGTGACAATATCAATTTTGGGCGAGGCATTTTAAATGACTATTTTGATCAGGTTCTTTTAAAAGATTACTATCAGCTAAATGATTTAATTATTATTGACTTATATTTATCATGCCTCACCATAAATGGCTTAGAAGACTCAATATTTCGACAGTCTGCTTTTGATCGTATTATCGAAGTGCTAATTTGTCAGGGAGACAGTTTGCCCTTAGATGATCTTTTTATGTTAAATAATGTTCTTTTGAATAATTTTGAACTCTTTTTTCTACTCAAAAAGCACAAGGAAATAGAAGAAATTATTCTGCTGTCAAATAATATCATGCAAAAAATTCATGATTTTCATAAGAAACCGGTTGTAAACATTTTAGAATGGAAATATTATTTATTAGTTAAAAATGATGTTAAAAAGGCTGAGGAAAGCTATCATTCTGCTGTGATGCTTGCTCAATTAATTGGAAATGCTTATTTGGCAGAAAAATTAGAAGAAGAGTGGGCACAAGATTTAAAAAAATAACAGGACATTAATGTCCTGTTATTTTTTTATGCTCTTTTCTATAATAAAGCCATAAAATAAGAGAAAGGAGAAAGCAATGTTTCGTTTTTTAACAGGTTTATCTTGGTGGGGATTGTAAGCTACAAGAATTCGGAGAACACTAATTGAAAAAATTATTCATTCTGAACAAAACAAGTTCTAAACAGCGGCTTTGGTTCTTCAAGAAGGGGGATTTGCTGGCACGTCAGATTGTCAGCTTTAACCCGTGGGAAGCAAAAAGGCTCTCTCTCAGTCGTTTTGAGGCGGCAGATGCGTTGGACATCCGAGACCGGAACGCTTTGCTTCGGTTTTCAGATAAGGATAGGGCGCGTGTTGCCAAACATTTTGAGATCATCGATGAAAATAAGCCGTGATACTTTTTGAATCTTTGCCTGCGAGATGTTACAATAAGGCTATGACAAGATTATTAGACAATGACATAATGGGAGACGAAGAAAGCTCTGAAAGGACACTTCGCCCCCAGTATTTTAAGGAATATATTGGCCAAGATAAGGTCAAGGAACAGTTAAACGTTTTTATTGAGGCTGCCAAATTGCGTGATGAAGCCCTGGATCATGCACTTCTATTTGGCCCACCGGGTCTGGGAAAGACAACCATGGCTTTTATTATTGCCAATGAGCTAGGAGTGAATCTCAAACAGACCAGTGGCCCGGCCATTGAAAAAGCGGGTGATTTGGTGGCCATTTTAAATGAGCTGGAGCCGGGAGATGTCCTTTTTATTGATGAAATCCACCGCCTGCCGATGGCCGTCGAAGAAGTGCTTTACAGTGCTATGGAGGACTTTTACATTGACATCATGATCGGTGCAGGTGAATCTTCTCGCAGTGTTCACTTGGACTTACCGCCTTTTACGTTGATTGGTGCGACGACCCGCGCGGGTATGCTCTCCAATCCTCTGCGTGCTCGGTTTGGGATTTCAGGGCATATGGAATACTATGGCCTGTCTGATTTGACGGAGATTGTTGAGAGGACAGCAGAAGTATTTGACATGCAGATCACTCAGGAAGCGGCTCATGAGCTGGCTCGGCGCAGCCGCGGAACGCCTCGGATTGCCAACCGTCTGTTAAAGCGTGTTAGAGACTATGCCCAAATTAAAGGCGATGGCCTTATTGATGGCAGCATCACGGATAAGGCGCTGACCATGCTGGATGTCGATCGAGAAGGATTGGACTACGTTGATCAGAAAATCCTGAAAACCATGATTGAGATGTATCAGGGAGGGCCGGTCGGGCTAGGGACTTTATCGGTTAATATTGCAGAGGAGCGTGAGACCGTTGAGGATATGTATGAGCCTTACCTCATTCAAAAAGGGTTTATGATGCGAACCCGCAATGGTCGGGTGGCGACAGCCAAAGCTTATGAGCATCTTGGCTATCCTTACACAAAAGATTGACAAACGAAATCTCGCTGACCTTACTATAAGGGTCCCTTTCTTCCGTTAAAGGGGCTTTTTGTCTGGGAGTTTCTCGCCGCCTTTTCTGTCTGTTTGGCTGTATACCGCCTTGTGTTAGCGCCATCTTCTAGTCGCTTGCAGGAAATCTCGCTGCAGCAGAGGTCCAGACAGGTGACACCTGCTTTGGCTGTCTGTGAAATTCTCCTGCCATTTTCGTTATGCTCACACAAGTTTTCTGTTATAATAGTAGGAAAGGAGTTTGTCATGACTAAAGTCTGTTTTGTCTGTTTGGGAAATATTTGTCGCAGCACCATGGCTGAATTTGTGATGAAAGCCTGTGCTGCTGGTGTCGAGATTGAAGTCGAAAGCCGTGGAACGTCTAACTGGGAACATGGCAACCCTATTCATCACGGGACACAGACGATTCTTAAAAAATATCAGATTCCTTACCAGAAAACAAAAAGATCTCAGCAGGTGAAGCTGACGGATCTAGAGCATTTTGATTATATCATTGGTATGGATAAGGAGAATGTTGCGGACTTAAAACGCCTATCGCGGGGGCTTTTTGACCATAAGATACATCTATTTGATGACAAGGGCGTGCCGGATCCATACTATACCGGTGATTTTGAAGAGACCTATACTTTGGTTAAAAGAGGCTGCCAAGACTGGCTTGCCAAACTTCAGACAGAAGAGGACTAGCTTTCTTAATGATAAGAACAGGGTCCGATGAAAGAGTAGAAAAGTGATTGAAAAACGTATGAAATCTATAAAAATAACGAGAAACCAGCTGGAGATACTCGCAGTTGTGATTATCCTTATTTTGGGACTTTCTGTTTTCTTTGTGAACCGCAAACGCCAGGCGACTTTAACGTATGAAAATGGAAAGATGACCTATACCGGAACCGTGGTCAACAACCGATTTAATGGTCAGGGGAAACTGACCTACCCTAATGGAGACACTTATGAAGGTCAATTTGAAGATGGTGTTTTCAGTGGTCAGGGAACGTTTAAATCAAGTATCGGCTGGTCCTATGTCGGTGAATTTAAAAAGGGCTTAGCTGATGGGAAAGGCGTCTTAACAGCGAAAAATCAGAAAGTCTACAAGGGAACATTTAAACAAGGGATTTATCAGAAATGAGAATAAAGTGGTTTTCTTTTATTAGGGTAACGGGGTTGCTGCTCGTTTTACTCTATCATTTTTTTAAACAAGCCTTCCCAGGAGGCTTCATTGGTGTAGACATCTTTTTCACCTTTTCGGGCTACCTCATTACCGCCCTTTTGATTGATGAGTATACTCGTTCTAAAGCCATTGATCTCTTAGGTTTTTTTAAGAGGCGTTTTTATCGGATTGTTCCGCCGCTCGTTCTGATGGTTCTGATCAGCATGCCCTTTACGTTTTTGATTCGTCGGGATTTCGTATCCAGTATCGGCAGTCAAATAGCGGCAGCTCTCGGTTTTACGACCAATCTTTACGAGATTTTCACTGGAGGAAACTATGAAAGTCAGTTTATCCCCCACCTCTTTGTGCATACGTGGAGTTTAGCCATTGAAGTTCACTTTTATGTCTTCTGGGGTTTCCTGCTTTGGTTCTTGGGAAAGAGGGTGGCAAACCATAAGCAGTTTCGCGGTCTTGTCTTCTTGATTGCCAGCGGTTTATTTTTGCTTAGCTTTTTGAGTATGTTTATCCGAGCTTTCTTTGTCAGCAATTTTTCCCTGATTTATTTCTCTACGTTCACCCATATCTTCCCTTTCTTCTTGGGAGCAGTCTTAGCTACCCTGACAGGGGTCAGAGAGACGACGGGGCGTTTCAAAAAAAATGTTCAGCTTTGGCCGACCAAAAAAGTTCTTATAGTAATGGCTGGAAGTGCAGGTTTCCTTCTGCTTTTGAGTCTGTTGTTAGATTTCAACCATCTGCTGACCTATCTATTTGGTTTTCTTTTGGCAAGTCTCTTTACCGCTGTGATGATTTATACGGCGCGTGTACTGAATGATAAGACGCCAAACTTAGAAGAGCCGCGTTTCATTACTTTTCTTTCAGATATTAGTTATAGCGTTTATCTCTTTCATTGGCCGTTTTACATTATCTTTAGTCAGCTGATGCCGAATTGGCTGGCGGTGCTCTTTACGCTCGTTTTCTCAGTTGCTTTTGCAGTCCTTTCCTACTATATTATCGAACCTTATATTGCTGGAAAAAAATCAGACTTCTTTGGTTTGACACTTGACCTCTCTCCTTATCAAAAATGGATCTATGGCGGTTTTGCCTTGCTCAGTGTTATCACGCTCGCCATCTCACTCACAGCTCCTAAAGTCGGCCGTTTTGAGACCAATCTTTTAGTTGATTCGCTGAATCAGGCAGATAACAACATGAACCGTACTCATACACTGGCCGCCGGAGATGCTTCGGCAATCAGCAATGTTTCGATTATTGGTGATTCGGTTGCCTTGCGGGCCAGCAGCACCTTTACCGAAATATTGCCAGAAGCTCAGCTTGATGCGGCGGTCAGCCGTAATTTCACTTCAGCCTATGACATTTTTCAGAATCAGATAGACAGTAACACACTGGCTAAAACAGTGGTCATCGCTGTCGGTGTCAATTCTGTCGGAGGCTATCAAGATAGCCTTCAGAAATTCATTGATGGTTTGCCAGATGGACATCGGCTCATTTTCGTCACGCCTTATAATGCCAAGGACGGGCGTATTCCTGAACTGCGTAATTATGAACTGGATTTGGCTCAAAAATATGCGTTTGTGACGATTGCAGACTGGTATGAAACGGCCATTGCCCATCCTGAAATTTGGAATGGCTCAGACGGGGTTCATTACAGCGATTCCAGTACAGAAGGTGCTAAACTTTATGTTCAGACGATTCAGGATGCCATTCAAAAAGCTGCTAAAAACCCAGCCAAAGGGGACACTTAGCCCAGAAACTCGCTTTAGGCGAGTTTTTTTCAATTAGAAAAGCTGACCTCAAGAGATTTTGTAAAAAAAATCACAATTTTCTTGTGAAACGGTTTACAAACTAAAAAAAAGTGCTATAATAGACTCATAAAAATAAATGTGAATTTTTTAACAAACTTATCAAGGCAAGTTTGTTTAGAAAAGCGGAGGAAAATTATGGCTGACAAAAAAGTAACCCCTGAGCAGAAGAAAGCAATGGCTGAAAAGCACGTTGATGAGCTGGTTCAAAAGGGTTTGGTGGCTCTCGATGAGTTCCGTAAACTCAACCAAGAGCAAGTGGACTACATTGTGGCTAAGGCATCCGTAGCAGCATTGGATGCGCACGGTATCTTGGCCGCTCATGCGGTGGAAGAAACGGGTCGCGGTGTCTTTGAAGACAAGGCCACCAAAAACCTCTTCGCCTGTGAACACGTTGTCAACAATATGCGCGGTGTCAAAACCGTTGGTGTCATTGAAGATGACCCAGTTACAGGTTTGACAAAAATTGCAGAACCGGTCGGTGTTATCTGCGGGGTGACTCCAACAACTAACCCAACCTCAACAGCCATCTTTAAGGCTCTGATTTCCCTAAAAACACGGAACCCAATCGTCTTTGGTTTCCACCCGTCTGCTCAAGAATCATCTGCCCATGCAGCCAAAATCGTTTACGATGCAGCGGTAAAAGCAGGTGCGCCTGAAAACTGTATCCAATGGATTACAGAGCCGTCTATGGAAGCAACAGGAGCCCTGATGAACCATGATGGCATCGCAACTATTCTGGCAACAGGTGGTAATGCCATGGTGCGTGCTGCTTACTCATGCGGTAAACCTGCCCTTGGTGTAGGTGCTGGTAACGTCCCTGCCTACATCGAAAAATCTGCGGACATCCGTCAAGCAGCTCACGATATCGTTATGTCTAAATCCTTTGACAACGGTATGGTCTGTGCATCAGAGCAGGCAGTTATCATCGACAAAGAAATCTACAAAGACTTCGTGGAAGAGTTCAAGTCTTACAAGACTTACTTTGTCAACAAAAAAGAAAAAGCCCTCTTGGAAGAATACTGCTTCGGCGTGAAAGCCAACAGCAAGGACTGTGCAGGTGCTAAGCTGAATGCGGACATCGTTGGTAAACCAGCAGCTTGGATTGCAGAACAAGCAGGCTTCAAAGTTCCAGAAGGAACTAACATTTTGGCGGCAGAATGTGCAGAAGTAGGACCAAATGAGCCATTGACACGTGAAAAACTCTCTCCAGTCATCGCCGTCTTGAAAGCGGACGATGTGGAAGATGGTTTGAAGAAAGCTCGCCAAATGGTAGAATTCAACGGTCTTGGCCACTCAGCTGCCATCCATACAAAAGACGAAGAACTGGCGAAACGTTTCGGTACCGAAATGAAAGCCATGCGTATCATCTGGAACTCTCCATCTACTTTCGGTGGTATCGGGGACGTTTACAACGCCTTTATCCCATCATTGACCCTTGGATGTGGTTCATACGGTCGCAACTCAGTTGGTGATAACGTATCTGCTATCAACCTTCTTAACATCAAGAAAGTAGGGAAACGTAGAAATAATATGCAGTGGTTTAAAGTTCCTTCAAAAATTTACTTCGAGCGCAACTCTATTCAATACCTCCAAACCGCAGAAGGCTTGAATCGAGTAATGATTGTAACGGATAAATCCATTGAAAAACTCGGCTTTGTCCAACGTGTGATTGATCAATTAAATCTTCGTCCTAATAAAGTAACTGTTGAAGTCTTCTCTGATGTTGAACCAGATCCAGATATTTCAACGGTTGAACGCGGTGCTGAGGCAATGCGTGCCTTCCAACCAGACACCATTATCGCTCTCGGCGGAGGCTCTCCAATGGATGCAGCCAAAGGAATGTGGCTCTTCTACGAACAACCAGAAGTGGACTTCCGTGACCTCGTTCAAAAATTCATGGATATCCGCAAACGTGCCTTCAAATTCCCTGATTTAGGCCAAAAAGCTAAATACATTGGTATCCCAACCACATCTGGTACCGGTTCAGAAGTCACACCATTTGCCGTTATCTCTGATAAGAAGAACAACCGCAAGTATCCATTGGCTGACTACTCATTGACCCCAACCATCGCCATCGTTGACCCTGCCTTGGTAGAGTCAGTGCCTGACTTTATCGCAGCGGATACTGGTATGGACGTCTTGACCCATGCGACAGAAGCCTATACTTCTAACTTCGCCAACGACTACACAGACGGTATTGCCCTTCAAACCATCAAGTTGGTCTTCCAATACCTTGAAAAATCTGTGAAAACAGCTGATCCGGAAGCACGTGAAAAGATGCACAACGCTTCAACCATGGCTGGTATGGCCTTCGCCAATGCCTTCCTTGGAATGAGCCACTCTATGGCCCATAAGATTGGTGGGGTGCACCACACTGTTCACGGTCGGACCAATGCCATCTTGCTTCCTTACGTTATCCGCTACAACGGTACTCGTCCATCTAAGACCACTACATGGCCTAAGTACAACTACTGGAAAGCTGATGAGAAATTCCAAGACATTGCGCGTATGTTAGGTTTACCTCATTCAACACCAGAAGAAGCCGTTGAAGCCTATGCGAAAGCAGTCTATGACCTCGGTGTTGCCGTTGGTATCAAGATGAACTTCAAGGACCAAGGTATCGATGAGAAAACTTGGAAAGACAGCCTGCATGAAATTGCTCTTCTTGCCTATGAAGACCAATGTTCACCAGCGAACCCACGCTTGCCAATGGTAGCAGACATGGAAGAAATCATGGCAGATGCTTACTATGGTTATGCTAAAAAACCAGGTCGAAGAAAATAAAGTCTATCAACCATAAACAAAAGGGATGTTTGAACATCCCTTTTGTTTTCGTTCGATGGTTCATTCGGCTGGCATTGGAGTGAAGTTCCTCGATGATTGTATTTGCTGAAGCCAGATGACCAATCCCTTTAATATTACTAGGGCTATTGCGAAAATGGCCGGATTATATTAAAATAGAATGGCAAAAAGAATTAAGGAGACTTATGATGACACAAGAAGAATGGTTGAAGGATTTTGAAAACAAAAATGGTCGCCCGCCGACACAGGATGAATTTTCAGCAGCTTGGAGCAGCGGTGCTTTTTCGGCGCCAACACCCAATGCCCCAGAAGATTCAGGCAAAAAACGCAGTAAAACAGGTTTGATTATCGGCATTGTTGCTGGTTTGCTAGCCGTTATTCTTTTATCTGTTGGAGGCTATACCTACTATCTTTATAGTTCAGGAGACATCAACGGAACTTGGCGCAGCAGTGAGTTAGAAAAGAAAATGGAGAAGACTGTTTCAGACAGCTTATCGACCTATTCGGAAGACTATGACCTCAGTTTAAGCAAGTACTTTAAGGACGCCAATGTCAAGATGACCTCGAAAAATGACAAGGTACTGATGACTGTCAGTTATACGGTAGATGCAGAAGGGATCTCCAAGGCGGTTTACAAATTCTTAGATGACCAATTTGAAGAACAACTGAAAGCCTATCTCGAAAGCAGTGGCGGTGACAGTCTGACGGACCAGGAAAAACAGGCCATTAAGGATGCCTATTTCACCAATTTGCCAAGTCAGGAAAGTCTGCAGAAGAGTCTAGAGACAAGCATTAAGGAAAGTGCTGAAGAAGAAGGCTTAACTTATGATACCAAGACAGGTAAAATTCACGGGGAGCTTTTCCGTGGTAAAGTTAACCGTTTCTCTAAGACCGTTTCGATTACAGAATACAATAAAAATGCCTATGTTGAGGACATCAACAAAGGAGATGTTATTCTCTTTGAAAAAGAAAAAGACAAGCTAATCTTAGATGCTGAAAAGGGTGATGATATCACATTCGAAAAAGCAGGCAGTGTTAATGCAGATGTGTGATGGTTATCACACATCTTTTTCTTTGGATAACGAGGATTTGTCAGAATTTTCTATAATCTAGCCAATTTCAAAGATTTTATGGTATGATAGATGAAAGATTACTAACAAAGAGGGATTCGCATGACACTAGTGTACCAATCAACGCGTAACGAGAAAAATAAGGTAACTGCCAGTCAGGCCATTTTGCAAGGCCTGGCAACAGACGGGGGTCTCTTTACCCCTGTTGATTTTCCAGATGTCAATTTAGACTTTGACCGTTTAAAATCGGCTTCTTATCAGGAAGTTGCCAAATTAGTTCTGTCAGCTTTTTTAGATGACTTTACAGAAGAGGAGCTCGACTTCTGCATCGACAATGCCTATGATGCCAAATTCGACACCCCAGTTATTGCGCCGCTTGTCAAACTAGGAGATCAGTATCATTTAGAGCTCTTCCATGGCTCTACTATTGCATTTAAGGACATGGCGCTCTCCATCCTGCCCTATCTTTTGACAACAGCTGCCAAAAAACAGGGTGTGGACGACAAGATTGTTATCCTGACAGCGACATCTGGTGATACCGGCAAAGCCGCTATGGCAGGCTTTGCCGATGTCGCTGGTACAGAGATTATCGTCTTCTACCCTAATGGCGGTGTCAGCAAGATTCAGGAGCTGCAAATGACGACCCAAGTCGGCGACAATACGCATGTTGTTGCCATTGAAGGGAATTTTGACGATGCTCAAACCAAAGTCAAAGAGATGTTTAATGATGAAAGCCTTCGTCAAAAGCTGGCGGCAAAGGGAGCTCAATTTTCATCTGCCAATTCAATGAATATCGGACGTCTGGTGCCACAGATTGTCTACTACATCTATGCCTATGCTCAGCTCCTGAACGATGGACAGCTTGAAAAGGGTGAAAAAATCAACATTACGGTTCCAACAGGGAATTTTGGCAATATCCTAGCGGCCTACTATGCCAAACAAATCGGTCTCCCAGTCCATAAGCTGATCTGTGCATCCAATGAAAATAATGTGCTGACAGACTTTTTTGCCACTGGCTTTTATGACAAAAAGCGTAGGTTCAAGGTAACCAGCAGCCCCTCTATGGATATTTTAGTGTCTTCCAATTTAGAGCGTTTGATTTTTCATTTGGTCGGCAATGATTCGGCCAAAACCAGAGAACTGATGACAGCTTTAGTTGACAAGGGAGAGTACCAGCTTTCTGCTGTCAATCCTGATATCCTTGATTTCTTTGAAGCGGGGTTTGCGACAGAGGGAGAAACATCAGCCGAAATCAAACGACTTTACGATGACTTGTCTTATATTGAGGATCCGCATACTGCGGTTGCCTCTGCTGTTTACCGAGCTTACCGTGACAGGACGGGCGACCAGACAAAGACCATTATTGCTTCAACAGCCAGTCCTTATAAGTTCCCGCGAGTTGCTGTGGAAGCGGTCAAAGGAAAAGACAGCGGCGATGATTTTGCAGCAGTTCAAGAGCTCCATGACTTATCAGGAGTTGCCATTCCCAAGGCCGTCAAAGGTCTGGAAACAGCCCCAATCCGTCATCGCAAAGTGGTAGAGGTTGCAGCTATGCAGAAAGCTGTTGAATCCTATCTGGATGTGTAAAAGGACCGGTTGGTTCTTTTTCTATTTGATATGAAACATCAGAAACAGATTTTAAATATTGCCCTGCCTGCCATGGGAGAAAACCTTTTGCAAATGCTAATGGGCCTTGTTGACAATTACTTAGTTGCTCAGCTTGGTCTCAGTGCTGTGTCAGGTGTGGCCGTTGCCAATAATATCATCACAATCTATCAGGCCCTTTTCATTGCTATTGGGTCAGCTATTACGAGTATAGTCGCAAAGAGCCTAGCGCAGAAAGATCAGTCGGCTTATCAAGGCTATCAAAATGATGCTCTCAGCCTGACGATCATCCTTAGTTTGATCTTAGGGGTAATCTCAGTAGTCTGGGGGACAACTTTATTAAAGTTACTAGGAACACAAAACAGCGTTAGTGAGATAGGGGGGCGTTACTTGGCACTTGTCGGAGGCGGCGTTCTTTTTCTCGGCCTCATGACCAGTTTAGGAAGTTTGCTGCGAGCTCGAGGCAGGGTACGCCTGCCGATGTATGTCAGCCTAGTCAGTAACCTGCTTAATGCGCTATTGTCAACTCTAGCCATTTTTCTATTTAACTGGGGCGTGGAGGGTGTGGCAGCAGCGACAGTTTTATCACGTGCCATCGGTACTCTGATATTAGCCAAACAGCTAAAATTAAAGGTCTGGGACTGGCAATTTCATCTGGCTATTGACAGGGATTTGCTCCGGCTTGCCCTGCCTGCTTCCTTGGAGCGCCTGATGATGCGGGCAGGAGACCTTGTTATTGTTGCTTTAATCGTCACTTTCGGGACTAAAGTGGTCGCAGGGAATGCTATTGGGGAGACCTTGACACAGTTCAATTATATGCCGGGATTGGGTCTGTCTACGGCGGCTGTTGTTCTAACAGCCCATTATTTAGGACAGGCTAAAATCGATCAAATCAGGCAAGTTGAGCGCGAAATCTACCTGATCGCTGTGCTTTCTATGGGAGTCCTGGCAGGATTTATTCTGCTGCTAGGCCCAGTTTTGGGGCGCCTCTTCACGGATAATACATCAGCACTCCAGGCCAGCCAAACAGTACTGTTATTTTCCTTTTTAGGAACGCCTGTTACAGCAGGCACGCTTGTTTATACAGCCATTTGGCAGGGACTGGGAAATGCAAAGCTTCCTTTTTACACGACCAGCATAGGGATGTGGCTGATTCGTGTTTTGATTGGTTATCTCTTAGGGATAAGTCTTCAGCTAGGGCTTTCAGGCGTTTGGATGGCAACCGTTCTAGACAATCTTTTTAGACATTTCTTCCTATATAAAAGGTACCGACGCTATATTGGATAAACTTACCCTAAAAACCAAAATCAAAGATTTTGGTTTTTTTATGGAAAATAGGCAAAAACCCCTTGCAAAGCCTTGTCAAATCTGTTATTATGTTCTAGTGCTGTAAAAAACAGCCTTAGCTTTGATGCAAGAGGTTGCGACACGCTCGGTTGCATTGCCACGCAATCGCCTGTCGGTTTTCTTGTGGAGCTAGCCTATTATCTTAAATAGACGAGAGGAGAAAAGATGGCAAACAAAAAAATCCGTATCCGTTTGAAAGCATACGAACACCGTACACTTGATACAGCGGCAGAAAAAATCGTTGAAACAGCAACCCGTACAGGTGCGACAGTAGCAGGTCCAGTACCGCTTCCAACTGAACGCAGCCTTTACACAATCATTCGTGCGACTCACAAATACAAAGATTCACGCGAACAGTTTGAAATGCGTACCCACAAACGTCTCATTGATATTGTGAATCCAACGCAAAAAACGGTTGATGCATTGATGAAGCTTGATTTGCCAAGTGGTGTAAACGTAGAAATCAAACTTTAATCTGATTTCGCCTAATTGAGCACAGGCTAAACTCTGTGCAAAAATGATAAATCTTCCTAGAAACAAATGTTTCTTCGTCAGATTTCCTGTTTTTGCTGAGAGTGTGACGCCTTCTGCATCTTACCTTGAGCATGAAAAACGCTCGTTAAAAACTTTTTTGAGCATAAAAAACGCTCATAAAAAACTTTTTAAATCATAAAGTAAAGGAAATATTTTCTCATGACAAAAGGAATCTTAGGGAAAAAAGTGGGAATGACTCAAATCTTCACTGAAGCTGGTGAATTTATTCCTGTGACAGTCATCGAAGCAACGCCAAATGTTGTTCTTCAAGTGAAAACTGTTGAAACCGACGGCTATGAAGCTGTTCAAGTTGGTTTTGATGACAAACGCGAAGTATTGAGTAACAAACCTGCCAAAGGCCATGTAGCAAAAGCTAATACGGCTCCTAAGCGCTTCATTCGTGAATTCAAAAACATTGAAGGCTTAGAAGTCGGTTCAGAAATTACTGTTGACACTTTCCAAGCTGGAGATGTTGTCGATGTAACTGGAACAACCAAAGGTAAAGGTTTCCAAGGTGTTATTAAGCGTCACGGGCAATCACGCGGGCCAATGGCTCACGGTTCTCGTTACCACCGTCGCCCTGGTTCAATGGGTCCTGTTGCACCTAATCGTGTCTTCAAGAACAAACGTTTAGCAGGGCGCATGGGCGGCAACCGAGTGACTATCCAAAATCTTGAAGTTGTTCAAGTTGTACCGGAAAAGAACGTTATTTTAATTAAAGGTAATGTTCCGGGTGCTAAGAAATCTCTTATCACCATCAAATCAGCAGTTAAGGCTGCTAAATAATAAAGAAAGGGGAAATCAGTTAACATGGCAAACGTAAAACTATTTGACCAAACTGGTAAAGAAGTTAGCTCAGTTGAACTTAACGACGCTGTCTTCGGTATTGAGCCAAATGAATCATCTGTCTTTGATGTTGTCATCAGCCAACGTGCTAGCCTTCGTCAAGGAACTCACGCTGTTAAAAATCGTTCAGCAGTAGCTGGCGGCGGTCGCAAACCGTGGCGTCAAAAAGGAACTGGGCGTGCGCGTCAAGGTTCTATTCGCTCACCACAGTGGCGTGGCGGCGGTGTGGTCTTTGGTCCAACTCCGCGTTCGTACGGCTACAAGCTTCCGCAAAAAGTTCGTCGCCTTGCATTAAAATCAGTTTACTCAGCAAAAGTTGCTGACGAAAAGCTGATTGCTGTTGATGCTCTTTCATTTGAGGCGCCTAAAACTGCTGAATTTGCGGCAGTACTTGCTGCCCTCAGCATTGATTCAAAAGTACTTGTCATTCTTGAAGAAGGAAACACATTCGCTGAATTATCAGCTCGTAACCTTCCAAATGTAACAGTTGCAACAGCAGCTACAGCAAGTGTTCTTGATATCGTAAACAGCGACAAACTTCTTGTTACAAAAGAAGCAATCTCTACTATCGAGGAGGTTCTTGCATAATGAATTTGTACGACGTAATCAAAAAACCTGTTATTACTGAAAAGTCAATGCACGCTCTTGAGGCTGGTAAATACACATTTGAAGTGGACACTCGTGCACACAAGCTTTTGATCAAGCAAGCTATCGAAGCAGCTTTTGAAGGCGTTAAAGTTGCCAGTGTTCGTACTGTAACTGTCAAACCAAAATCAAAACGTGTTGGCCGTTATACAGGTTTCACAAGCAAAACAAAAAAAGCTATCATCACGCTTACAGCTGATTCTAAAGACATCGAGTTGTTTGCGGCTGCCGAAGCAGAATAATCTAAGGAGGAATTAAGGTGGGTATTAAAGTTTATAAACCAACGACAAATGGCCGTCGTAACATGACTTCTTTGGATTTTGCTGAAATCACGACAAGCACTCCTGAGAAATCATTGCTTGTTTCGCTTAAAAACAAAGCTGGTCGTAACAACAACGGTCGTATCACTGTTCGCCACCAAGGTGGTGGACACAAACGCCACTACCGTTTGATTGATTTCAAACGTAATAAAGATGGCGTTGAAGCAGTTGTTAAAACAATCGAATATGATCCAAACCGTTCAGCAAATATTGCATTAGTACACTATACTGATGGTGTTAAGGCTTACATCATTGCTCCGAAAGGCATTGAAGTTGGTCAGCGCATTGTTTCTGGCCCAGATGCGGATATCAAAGTTGGAAACGCTCTGCCGCTTGCAAACATTCCGGTCGGTACCGTTATCCACAATATTGAGCTTAAACCTGGAAAAGGTGCGGAGTTGGTTCGTGCTGCAGGAGCTTCTGCACAGGTTCTTGGTCAAGAAGGCAAATATGTTCTTGTTCGTCTTCAATCAGGTGAGGTTCGTATGATTTTGGGAACTTGCCGCGCAACAGTCGGTGTTGTCGGAAATGAACAGCATGGACTTGTCAATATCGGTAAAGCAGGACGTAATCGTTGGAAGGGCATCCGCCCAACCGTTCGTGGTTCTGTAATGAACCCTAACGATCACCCACACGGTGGTGGTGAAGGTAAAGCGCCAGTCGGACGTAAAGCGCCATCTACTCCATGGGGTAAACCAGCGCTTGGTCTTAAAACACGTAACAAAAAAGCTAGAACTGACAAACTGATCGTACGTCGCCGTAACGAAAAATAGGCGACTGAACAGAAGTTTCTGTCACCTCGTTACGAAACTTTGTCGGAATGCCTCGGTCATGACAACCATTCTGGTGTCTATGGCTGCAGGTTATTAGCTTAGATCCGCCAACTCGGTAGGGTAAGTCAGGATTTGAAATTCCGTTTACTAGTCAGTTATCACTGTTGAATGGCACAGTGGTTGATTGACGTTTCCTGTAGGAAAGCTACAAGAAACTCTTGGTCAACTGTGCAGAGACAGGGTGATGAACTGGTCAGCTGTGGTTTTATCTTGCTCCCAAGCCGCTGTGGTACATATTTTAAAGGAGAAAACACTAAAATGGGACGCAGTCTTAAAAAAGGGCCTTTCGTCGATGAGCATTTGATGAAAAAAGTTGAAGCTCAGGCCAATGACGAAAAGAAAAAAGTTATCAAAACTTGGTCACGTCGTTCAACGATTTTCCCAAGTTTCATCGGGTACACTATCGCAGTTTACGATGGTCGCAAACATGTTCCTGTCTACATTCAGGAAGACATGGTAGGTCACAAGCTTGGTGAATTCGCACC
Source organism: Streptococcus ferus DSM 20646 (assembly GCF_000372425.1). Taxonomy (GTDB): domain Bacteria; phylum Bacillota; class Bacilli; order Lactobacillales; family Streptococcaceae; genus Streptococcus; species Streptococcus ferus. Next base: position 13,356 of record NZ_AQVD01000007.1, on the reverse strand, counting down.
AACACGTACCTATAAAGGTCACGCAGCTGACGATAAGAAAACACGTCGTTAATAGGAGGAGGACACAATGGCAGAAATTACTTCAGCTAAAGCAATGGCTCGTACAGTCCGTGTTTCACCTCGTAAAACACGTCTTGTGCTTGATCTTATTCGTGGAAAAAACGTTGCTGATGCAATCGCAATCTTGAAATTCACTCCAAACAAAGCTGCCCGTGTAGTTGAGAAAACTCTCAACTCAGCAATCGCAAATGCTGAAAACAACTTTGGTTTGGAAAAAGCTAACTTGGTAGTATCTGAAACATTCGCCAATGAAGGACCAACTATGAAACGTTTCCGTCCGCGTGCGAAAGGGTCAGCTTCACCAATTAACAAACGGACAACTCACGTCACAGTGGTTGTAGAAGAAAAATAAGGAGGTAAAATCGTGGGTCAAAAAGTACATCCAATTGGTATGCGTGTCGGAATCATTCGTGATTGGGATGCGAAATGGTATGCTGAAAAAGAATACGCGGATTACCTTCATGAAGATCTTGCAATCCGTAAATTCATTCAAAAAGAATTGGCTGACGCAGCGGTTTCAACCATTGAAATCGAACGTGCAGTAAACAAGGTAAACGTTTCTCTTCACACAGCAAAACCAGGTATGGTTATTGGTAAGGGTGGTGCAAACGTTGATGCCCTTCGTGCAAAATTAAACAAATTAACTGGAAAACAAGTACACATCAACATTGTTGAAATCAAATCACCTGATCTTGATGCTCACTTGGTTGGTGAAAACATTGCTCGTCAGTTAGAGCAACGTGTTGCTTTCCGTCGTGCTCAAAAACAAGCGATCCAACGTACAATGCGTGCAGGAGCTAAAGGGATCAAAACTCAGGTATCTGGTCGTCTGAATGGTGCTGATATTGCCCGTGCAGAAGGTTACTCAGAAGGAACTGTTCCACTCCACACACTTCGTGCTGATATCGACTACGCTTGGGAAGAAGCTGATACCACTTACGGTAAACTTGGTGTTAAAGTTTGGATCTACCGCGGTGAAGTTCTTCCAGCTCGTAAAAATACAGCTAAGGGAGGTAAATAACAAATGTTAGTACCTAAACGTGTGAAACACCGTCGCGAATTCCGTGGGAAAATGCGCGGTGAAGCTAAAGGCGGCAAAGAAGTTGCTTTTGGTGAATACGGTCTCCAAGCTACCACTAGTCACTGGATTACCAACCGCCAAATTGAGGCGGCTCGTATTGCCATGACCCGTTATATGAAACGTGGTGGTAAGGTTTGGATTAAAATCTTCCCTCACAAATCATACACCGCTAAAGCTATCGGTGTACGTATGGGATCTGGTAAAGGTGCTCCTGAAGGTTGGGTTGCTCCAGTAAAACGTGGCAAAGTCATGTTTGAAATTGCTGGAGTATCAGAAGAAGTTGCACGTGAAGCGCTTCGCCTTGCAAGTCACAAACTGCCGGTTAAAACTAAGTTCGTGAAACGTGAAGCAGAATAAGGAGAGAACATGAAACTTCAAGAAATTAAAGATTTTGTTAAAGAGCTTCGTGGATTATCTCAAGAAGAACTTGCTAAAAAGGAAAGCGAATTGAAGAAAGAACTCTTTGATCTTCGCTTTCAAGCTGCAGCAGGGCAACTTGATCAAACTGCTCGTTTGAACGAAGTGAAAAAACAAATTGCACGTATCAAGACAGTGCAAACTGAAACGAAATAATAGATTGGGAAAGGAGAAATCTAAATGGAACGTAATCAACGTAGAACCCTTGTTGGACGTGTTGTTTCTGACAAAATGGATAAAACAATCACTGTTGTAGTTGAAACGAAACGTAACCACCCAGTCTATGGTAAACGTATTAACTACTCTAAAAAATACAAAGCACATGATGAAAATAATATCGCTAAAGAAGGCGATAAAGTTCGTATCATGGAAACACGTCCGCTATCTGCTACAAAACATTTCCGTCTTGTAGAAGTTGTGGAAAAAGCTGTTATTATTTAATAAACCTGAAAGGAGAAAACTGATATGATTCAAACAGAAACACGTTTGAAAGTTGCTGACAACAGTGGCGCTCGTGAAATCTTGACCATTAAAGTTCTTGGTGGTTCAGGACGCAAATTCGCTAACATCGGCGATATTATTGTTGCATCAGTAAAACAAGCTACTCCTGGTGGTGCGGTTAAAAAAGGTGACGTTGTTAAAGCGGTTATCGTTCGTACTAAATCAGGTGCTCGTCGTCCAGATGGTTCATACATCAAATTTGACGAGAATGCAGCTGTTATTATCCGTGATGATAAAACACCACGCGGAACTCGTATTTTTGGCCCTGTTGCACGGGAATTGCGTGAAGGCAACTTCATGAAGATTGTGTCACTGGCACCAGAAGTACTCTAAAACAAACTCAGTCCCCTGAATTCATCAGGGTGCCCTTGTGGGCGTAAGAAATATATAGGAGAAAATCTTAATGTTTGTAAAAAAAGGCGATAAAGTTCGCGTTATTACCGGCAAAGATAAAGGCGTTGAAGCTACTGTCCTTGCTGCACTTCCAAAAGTTAACAAGGTTGTTGTTGAAGGTGTTAACATCATCAAAAAACATCAAAAACCAAATAACGAAAACCCTCAAGGTGCTATCGTGGAAAAAGAAGCGCCAATCCACGCATCGAATGTTCAAGTTTTGGACAAAAACGGTGTTGCTGGACGTGTTGGTTACAAAGTTGTAGACGGCAAAAAAGTTCGTTACAGCAAAAAATCAGGCGAAGTGCTTGATTAATCACGAAGGAAAGGAGAAGTAACATGGCAAATCGCTTAAAAGAAAAATACCTTAAAGAAGTAGTTCCTGCATTGACAGAAAAATTTAATTACCCATCCGTTATGGCTGTGCCAAAAGTTGAGAAAATTGTTCTTAACATGGGTGTTGGTGATGCTGTGTCAAATGCAAAAAACCTTGAAAAAGCTGCTGCTGAGTTGGCACTTATTTCAGGACAAAAACCACTTATTACAAAAGCTAAGAAATCAATCGCCGGCTTCCGTCTTCGTGAAGGGGTAGCCATCGGTGCGAAAGTAACTCTTCGCGGTGAGCGTATGTATGAGTTCTTAGACAAATTGGTTTCAGTTTCACTTCCTCGTGTCCGTGACTTCCACGGTGTTCCAACACGTTCATTTGATGGACGCGGAAACTATACACTTGGTGTGAAAGAGCAGTTGATTTTCCCTGAAATCAGCTTTGATGATGTTGATAAGGTTCGCGGTCTTGATATCGTTATCGTTACAACAGCTAACACTGATGAAGAATCACGTGAATTGCTTGCAGGCCTTGGAATGCCTTTTGCAAAATAATCTAGGAGGTAAATATATTGGCTAAAAAATCTATGATTGCTAAGAACAAACGCCCAGCGAAGTTCTCTACGCAAGCTTACACTCGTTGCGAAAAATGTGGCCGTCCACATTCTGTCTACCGCAAATTTAAACTTTGCCGTGTTTGCTTCCGTGAATTGGCTTACAAAGGTCAAATTCCTGGCGTAACAAAAGCATCTTGGTAAGAAAGATGTGAGAGTGTGAACCAATCAATGTAAAGATAGGAGATTTAACGATGAAGTGTACTTCTGGGGAAATCTGCTTTCTTTTCCAAGGTTGTAGCTCGAACTCAAATGTTATAAAACATACCCGATACAAGGTTTGCTTGCTGATTTGAATACGGTGAAAGTCTGTGTAAAAAGAGACGCAGTTGTTTCAGCTTTAGCACCCTTTGTATCATGAATTAACTAGCAAGTGAATCATTCAAACTGCTAGTAAGAGGAGAAAAAAACAGATGGTTATGACTGACCCAATCGCAGACTTCTTAACCCGCATTCGTAATGCAAATCTTGCAAACCATGAAGTGCTTGAAGTTCCTGCATCAAACATTAAAAAAGGAATTGCTGAAATCCTTAAGCGTGAAGGTTTCGTAAAAAATGTTGAAGTGATTGAAGATGACAAACAAGGCATTATTCGTGTCTTCCTTAAATACGGACAAAATGGTGAAAAAGTTATCACTGGCTTAAAACGTATTTCGAAACCAGGTCTTCGTGTTTATTCAAAACGTGAAGACATTCCAAAAGTCCTCAATGGACTTGGAATTGCAATCATTTCTACTTCTGAGGGTCTTTTGACTGACAAAGAAGCGCGCCAAAAGAATGTTGGCGGAGAAGTGCTTGCCTACGTTTGGTAATCTTTTAGCTTCCAATTTCGTTATGGGCCTGTGTTAGAGCATCTTGGTATACTTGAGTATAGCCCGCGTCGCTCTGCCTTGACCCGTTTAGAAATTGAAACCTAAAAGGATGATGCTGCCAGATTAGCTGGTTGTATTATGGAACCTACTCATTTGAACACGGGCTAAAGTCTGTGTAAAAAAGACAATCCTTCCTTGAAGCGTTGGCTTCTTCGTCAGGATTCCTATTTTTACTTTGACTTCTTAACGCCCTTTGTATCATGAGTGCCCCCGTGAAAACTAGTCGTAGATGCGGCTTGATAATCTAACAGGAGAAAACTAACTATGTCACGTATTGGTAATAAAGTGATTACATTGCCTGCTGGTGTTGAAGTCAACAACAAAGACAATGTGGTTACTGTAAAAGGACCTAAAGGCGAACTCACTCGCGAGTTCAACAAAAACATTGAAATCAAAATTGAAGGCAACGAAGTATCGCTTCACCGCCCTAATGATTCTAAAGAAATGAAAACCATCCACGGTACAAGCCGTGCCAACCTCAACAACATGGTTGTAGGGGTTTCGGAAGGTTTCAAAAAAGAACTTGAAATGCGCGGGGTTGGTTACCGTGCTCAGCTGCAAGGCAAAAAATTAGTCCTTTCAGTTGGTAAGTCTCACCAAGATGAAGTAGATGCTCCAGAAGGAATCACTTTTGAAGTTCCTTCTGCAACAACGATCAATGTCTTGGGGATTAACAAAGAAGTTGTTGGTCAAACAGCTGCTTACATCCGCAGCCTTCGTTCGCCTGAACCATATAAAGGTAAAGGGATCCGTTATGTCGGTGAATTCGTTCGCCGTAAAGAAGGTAAAACAGGTAAGTAATAGTTACCGGTTTAAGGCCGTGTTTTCTATTCTCTGTTTAAAACCAAATCTAACTTTGTCAGTTTGATAAAGCATAAAATTATAAGAGGTGAAAATTGTGATTTCGAAACCAGATAAAAATAAAATCCGTCAAAAACGCCATCGTCGCGTTCGCGGTAAACTCTCTGGAACTGCTGATCGCCCACGTTTGAACATTTTCCGTTCTAATACAGGCATCTACGCTCAAGTGATTGATGACGTAGCGGGTGTAACGCTCGCAAGTGCTTCAACTCTTGACAAAGACGTTCCAAAAGGAACAAAAACAGAACAAGCCGAGGTTGTCGGCAAACTCGTTGCAGAACGCGCAGTAGCTAAAGGTATTTCTGAAGTGGTGTTTGACCGCGGTGGATATCTCTATCACGGACGTGTTAAGGCTTTGGCTGATGCAGCTCGTGAAAATGGATTGAAATTCTAAAAGGGAGGACACTAAAGAATGGCATTTAAAGATAATGCAGTTGAACTTGAAGAACGCGTTGTTGCGATTAACCGTGTTACAAAAGTTGTAAAAGGTGGACGTCGTCTTCGCTTTGCTGCTCTCGTAGTTGTTGGTGACCGTAATGGTCGCGTTGGTTTTGGTACAGGTAAGGCTCAAGAAGTACCAGAAGCTATCCGTAAGGCAGTAGAAGCCGCTAAGAAGAATCTGATTGAAGTTCCAATGGTTGGTACAACTATTCCACATGAAGTTCGTTCAGAATTTGGTGGTGCGCGTGTCTTGCTGAAACCAGCTGTAGAAGGTTCAGGAGTCGCTGCTGGTGGTTCTGTTCGTGCCGTCATTGAATTGGCTGGTATTGCGGATATTACTTCAAAATCACTTGGATCAAACACACCGATCAATATTGTTCGTGCAACAGTTGAAGGTTTGAAACAACTGAAACGTGCTGAAGAAGTTGCTGCGCTTCGCGGTGTTTCAGTATCTGATTTAGCATAAGAAAGGAGAAGTCATGGCACAAATTAAAATTACTTTGACTAAGTCTCCAATCGGTCGTAAGCCAGAACAACGTAAAACAGTTGTTGCTCTTGGACTTGGTAAATTAAACAGTTCAGTTGTCAAAGAAGATACACCAGCTATCCGCGGTATGGTTACTGCTGTATCTCATTTGGTAACTGTTGAAGATGTTAAATAAGCGTTAAGGTAAAAACTATTTTAACGAAGACCTAGTTGGTTTGGCATTAGGAATAGCATATTTCTAAGTTAAACTGGCTTGTCATAACGATGTTAAGTCGCTTGGTGTTTGACACTTGGCGACTTAAGCGCCATAATAAGGTATAGGCGAGTTTTTACAGGGAGCACCTTTTCCCTGTAAAGGCGCTAGCATTTTACACATAAGGAGAAACTAAAATGAAACTTCATGAACTTAAACCTGCAGAAGGTTCTCGTAAAGTCCGTAACCGTGTAGGTCGAGGCTCATCATCTGGTAATGGTAAAACAGCCGGACGTGGTCAAAAGGGTCAAAAGGCTCGTAGCGGCGGGGGCGTCCGTCCAGGTTTTGAAGGTGGACAAACACCATTGTTCCGTCGTCTTCCAAAACGCGGTTTTACGAATATCAATGCTAAAGAGTATGCGCTTGTCAATCTTGACAAGTTAAATGTCTTTGAAGATGGTACTGAAGTAACACCTGCTCTTTTGAAAGAGGCAGGCATCGTTAAAGCTGAAAAATCAGGAATTAAAATTCTTGGCAACGGCGAATTGACAAAGAAATTAACAGTGAAAGCTGCTAAATTCTCAAAATCTGCCCAAGAGGCAATCACTGCTAAAGGTGGTTCAATCGAGGTGATCTAATGTTCTTTAGACTTCTAAAAGACGCCTTTAAGGTGAAAAATGTCCGCAACAAGATTCTTTTCACCATTTTCATCATTTTTGTTTTCCGTATTGGTACAATCATTACGGTACCGGGTATCAATGCCAAAAGTTTGGAACAGTTAAGCGATTTGCCTTTCTTAAATATGCTTAACCTTGTCAGTGGTAATGCGATGAGTAACTTCTCTGTTTTCTCAATGGGGGTCAGTCCTTACATCACAGCCTCCATCGTTGTTCAGCTTTTGCAGATGGATATCCTGCCTAAGTTTGTCGAATGGGGAAAGCAAGGTGAAGTTGGTCGGCGTAAACTGAATCAAGCAACGCGCTATATCTCGCTGGTTCTTGCTTTTTTCCAATCAATCGGTATCACAGCAGGCTTCAGTGCCCTATCCAGTGTGTCCTTGGTTCAAACCCCCAATGTCCAAACCTACGTCCTTATTGGAGTCATTCTGACTGCCGGCAGTGTCATTGTGACTTGGCTGGGAGATCAGATTTCTGATAAAGGTTTCGGAAATGGGGTCTCTATGATTATCTTTGCTGGGATTATTTCATCAATTCCAAGCACATTTAAATCCATTTATGAAGACTATTTTGTCAATATCCGTTCAAGTGAGTTAACTAGCTCTTTCATTTTCGTAGGATTGTTGGTTCTTGCAAGTCTGATTATTATTTTCTTTACCACTTTTGTACAGCAGGCGGAGTATAAAATTCCAATCCAGTATACGAAGTTAGAGAAAGGGGCAGCAACTAGTTCTTACCTACCATTAAAGGTAAATCCAGCGGGTGTTATCCCTGTTATCTTTGCAAGCTCTATTACAACCATTCCAAGCACGATTCTTCCGTTCTTCCAAAATGGTCGAGATATTCCTTGGATGACCACTCTTCAAGAGTGGCTGACCTACACGAACCCTACCGGGATGGCAGTTTATGCGATTTTGATTGTTCTCTTCTCTTTCTTCTATACTTTTGTACAGGTCAACCCTGAGAAGACTGCTGAGAACTTGCAAAAGAACGCTTCTTATATCCCGAGTGTGAGACCTGGGCGCGAAACAGAACAATATTTGTCTTCATTGCTCAAAAAACTGGCGACAATTGGTTCGGTTTTCTTAGCCTTTGTCGCGCTGAGTCCTATTATTGCTCAGCAGTCATTTGGTCTTTCATCAAGTGTCGCTCTAGGTGGTACCAGTCTCTTGATTGTTATTTCAACTGGGATTGAAGGTATCAAACAGCTTGAAGGTTATCTCTTAAAGAGAAAATATGTTGGTTTTATGAATGTAACAGAATAGATACAGGTTGACGAAGTCAACCTTCTATTTTGTTTTTTAATAAGTTTGTCAGCGGTTGATGAATTTATTTGAAGATAAAATAAGGAGAGAACAATGAATCTTTTAATTATGGGCTTACCAGGTGCAGGTAAGGGAACACAGGGGGCAAAAATCGTTGAAAAGTTTGGACTCATTCATATTTCGACAGGAGATATGTTTAGGGCGGCAATAGCCAATCAAACTGAAATGGGGCTCCTGGCTAAATCCTACATTGACAAGGGAGAACTCGTGCCAGATGAAGTCACCAATGGGATTGTAAAAGAACGTCTCTCTCAAAAGGATATCGCAGAAAGAGGCTTCTTGCTCGACGGTTATCCAAGAACGATTGAACAGGCCCAGGCTCTGGACGCAGCTTTGTCCGCTCTAGAGATTCAGCTGGATGGAGTCATCAATATCGATGTTAATCCGGAAAGTCTTGTGGAGCGTCTGAGTGGCCGCATTATCCATAAAGAAACTGGCGAAACCTTCCATAAGATTTTCAATCCGCCGGCAGCTGGCTATGATGAAAATGATTATTACCAACGCGAAGATGATAAGCCAGAAACCGTTAAACGTCGGCTGGATGTCAATATTTCGCAGGGAGCACCTATTCTTGAGCATTATCGCAAAGAAAATTTGGTGACAGATATTGAAGGCAACCAAGACATTCAGGATGTTTTTGCTGACATTGAAAAAGCCTTGTCAAACTTAAAATAATTTGAATTAGCCTACTTGCACAAGACCTTAAGACGTGATATAATAGGCTAGTCTGACTTATAATTGTTACCTCTGTGCTCAGAGGACATCAAATCGAAATTTAGGGGGTACTTTTGCGTGGCAAAAGAAGATGTGATTGAAATTGAGGGTAAGGTCGTTGAGACGATGCCTAATGCGATGTTTACAGTTGAATTAGAAAATGGACACCAAATTCTAGCAACCGTATCTGGGAAAATTCGGAAGAACTATATCCGAATTTTAGTAGGAGATCGGGTTACTGTTGAGATGAGTCCTTACGATTTAACACGTGGACGGATCACATACCGCTTTAAATAATCGAAATACTTGGAGGGATTAGAACATGAAGGTAAGACCATCGGTTAAACCAATCTGCGAATACTGTAAGGTGATTCGCCGTAACGGCCGTGTTATGGTAATTTGTCCAACAAATCCAAAACACAAACAACGTCAAGGATAAAATAGAAAGGAGAAAAAATGGCTCGTATTGCTGGTGTTGATATTCCAAATGACAAGCGTGTAGTAGTATCACTAACTTATGTATATGGTATCGGTCTTCCAACTTCTAAGAAAATTCTTGCTGCAGCAGGCGTTTCAGAAGATATTCGTGTGAAAGACTTAACAACTGACCAAGAAGATGCCATCCGCCGTGAAGTGGATGCTATCAAGGTTGAAGGTGATCTTCGTCGCGAAGTCAATCTGAACATTAAGCGTTTGATGGAAATCGGTTCATACCGCGGAATCCGTCATCGTCGTGGACTTCCTGTCCGTGGACAAAACACAAAAAACAACGCTCGTACTCGTAAAGGCAAAGCTGTTGCGATTGCTGGTAAGAAAAAATAAAATAGGAGGTAAAAAAATTGGCTAAACCAACACGTAAACGTCGTGTGAAGAAAAATATCGAATCTGGTATTGCTCACATTCACGCTACTTTTAATAACACAATTGTTATGATTACAGATGTGCATGGTAACGCTCTGGCATGGTCATCCGCTGGTGCTCTTGGGTTTAAAGGTTCTCGTAAATCTACTCCATTTGCTGCTCAAATGGCTGCTGAAGCTGCTGCGAAGGCCGGACAAGAACATGGTCTCAAAACAGTTGAAGTTACCGTAAAAGGCCCTGGTTCAGGTCGTGAGTCTGCTATTCGTGCGCTTGCTGCTGCCGGTCTTGAAGTTACTGCAATTCGTGATGTGACTCCTGTACCGCATAATGGTGCTCGTCCTCCAAAACGTCGTCGTGTATAATCATAATTGTTACTAGTACACAAGATTCGTTTCAGAGGAGTAAAAATAGATGATTGAGTTTGAAAAACCAATAATAACAAAAATTGATGAAAATAAAGATTACGGCAGATTTGTCATCGAACCTTTAGAACGTGGTTACGGTACAACTCTTGGTAACTCTCTTCGTCGTGTACTCTTGTCCTCACTTCCGGGTGCAGCGGTAACATCAATCAAGATTGATGGTGTACTACACGAATTCGATACAATCCCAGGTGTACGTGAAGATGTGATGCAAATCATCCTTAACCTTAAAGGACTTGCTGTAAAGTCTTATGTAGAAGACGAAAAAACAATGGAACTTGATGTTGAAGGTCCAGCAGAAGTAACTGCCGGAGATATCTTGACGGATAGCGACATTGAAATTGTGAACCCTGATCATTATCTTTTTACGATTGCTGATGGTGCAAGCATGAAAGCGACGCTCACAGTTGCTACTAATCGTGGTTATGTTCCAGCAGAAGAAAATAAAAATGATAGTGCGCCAGTTGGAACACTTGCTATAGATTCAATCTATACCCCTGTCAAAAAAGTTAATTATCAAGTAGAGCCTGCTCGCGTAGGTAGTAAAGATAACTATGATAAATTAACCATTGAAATTATGACAAATGGTACGATTATTCCTGAAGATGCCCTTGGTTTATCGGCTCGTGTGCTGATGGAACACTTGAACCTGTTTACTGACTTAACAGAAGTTGCTAAGACAACAGAAGTGATGAAGGAAACGGAAAAAGCGTCCGATGAGAAAATCCTTGATCGTACAATTGAAGAACTTGATTTATCAGTTCGCTCGTATAACTGTCTGAAACGTGCAGGTATCAACACCGTGTTCGATCTGACAGAAAAAACTGAGCCTGAAATGATGAAAGTCAGAAATCTTGGCCGCAAGAGTCTTGAAGAAGTTAAAGTAAAACTAGCAGACCTTGGTTTAGGCTTAAAAAACGATAAATAAATAACACAGGAGGATAAAATGGCTTACCGTAAACTTGGACGTACTAGCTCCCAGCGTAAAGCAATGCTTCGTGATTTGACAACAGACCTTCTTATCAATGAATCAATTGTGACAACTGAAGCTCGTGCAAAAGAAATCCGTAAAACAGTTGAAAAAATGATTACTCTTGGTAAACGTGGTGACCTTCATGCACGTCGTCAAGCAGCTGCTTTTGTTCGTAACGAAATTGCATCAGAAAATTATGATGAAGCTACTGATGAGTACACATCAACAACAGCTCTTCAAAAACTGTTCTCTGAAATTGCACCTCGTTATGCCGAACGTAATGGTGGATATACACGTATCCTTAAGACAGAACCACGCCGTGGTGATGCAGCTCCAATGGCAATCATTGAATTAGTATAAAATCATCAATTTTGTTGAGTGTTACGATGATGGGACTATTAAAGATAGTTCTTAGTCTAGCTCTGGTCTACCGCTAGTTAAACTAGCGGTAACACTCATCATATTGTCGTAGAACGCTTATTTACGAAATGTCTCTAAATTTAGAAATATATCGTAAGTAGGCGTTTTTGATTTCCTTCCGATTTTTGTTATAATGTTAGGAAACACTTAGGAGAGAAAAGATGACCAAGGCTACCGAAATCCTAAAAAAGTTATATTTGAGCAATATCAAAGAGAATCCAGAACTATTTATTGGGGCAGAGCTGGAATTTCCAATTGTCAACCTGACGGGTAGGGCAACAGATTTATCTGTTACCAAGGCCTTGCTGCCCCATTTAGTGGAAGTTTTAGACTTTCAAGTTGAGAAAAGCGATCTAGATGGTTACCCTGTTCAGATTTTTAATCCGAGGAATGACGATCGCATTCTCTTTGAGGTCTCTTATAATATTCTGGAGATGGCTTTCGGTAAAGCGTGTCAAATACAAGAAATCGAAACTCGCTTTAAGCACTATCTAGAAGTGATTCAGTTGTTTTTGAGGCCATATGACCATGAAATTCAAGGGAAAGGTATTCACCCATACTGGGACATAAACGACAATCGGGCCGTAAAACTTCCTCGTTATCAAATGCTTTTGGATTTCTTAGCTCTATCAGAGCATAAAGAGAATACTGGCTTCTATCATCAGTTTCCACAATACGGTTCCTTTATTTGCGGAAATCAGGTGCAGCTTGATATTAGCCAGCAAAATTATTTACGTGTGATTAATGCCTTCAATAAGATTGAAGCAGCCAAAGCCTATCTTTTTGCTAATTCAACCTTCTCAGGAGCTGATTGGAATACTCGTCTTTCAAGAGATCTCTTTTGGGAGCGCTCTATGCATGGTGTTTATGAAGAAAATGTAGGTATTAGCCCAACTCCCTTTCTGTCCGAAGAAGCTTATTTTACCTATCTATCTAAGTCAGCCATCTTTACAGCTGAGCGAGATGGAAAAGTGTTATATTTTGAACCGATTCAAGCGTGTGACTATTTGACACAAGGCTCTATTAAGGCCTGGGATTTAAATGGGCGCAGTTATCAAATAGCTCCTGAAGAGGCAGATTTTAACACGCATAGAAGCTATCACTATCAGGATCTCACTCGCAGGGGAACCATTGAATTTAGGAGTGTCTGTACGCAGCCTCTCAATCAAACCTTCGCCCCAACAGCTTTTCATTTGGGTCTGTTCGCTAATTTTGAAGTCATGGAAGACCTTCTGGCTACAAGTCCCTTCTTTGAAGAAGTTCATATGAATCAACGAGAATTGCGACACTATTTTTCTCAAAAGCATCTTTCTAAAGCGTCTGAGTCCGCTGTTGCGGCTTTTAGTAGAGGCTTGCTGGAGTGTGCCATAGAGGGTTTAAAAGATAGGGGCTATCAGGAAGAAAAATATTTGGACATAATTCTTCAAAAACGCAAAAAAGTAGTTGACAAAGGTAAGAGTAGGTGCTAGAATATAATAGTTGTCTCCGTAAGGAGAAAGCCCTTTGACAACTGAACAAGACGTTAAGTGCGGGTTACGGAAGTAACCTGTCAATGAAGAAACAATAAAACGGAAGAGCTAGTGATAGCTTGAGTTTGATCAACTTTTATCAGAGAGTTTGATCCTGGCTCAGGACGAACGCTGGCGGCGTGCCTAATACATGCAAGTGGAACGCATGATGGATACCGGAGCTTGCTCCACCATTCATCATGAGTCGC
>NZ_AQVD01000006.1 GCF_000372425.1 Streptococcus ferus DSM 20646 | reverse complement strand
CAGACCTTTATGGAAGATTACGCAGGTTTTATCAAGAGGACAGGCAAGGATCCTTTTACAGGGCAGACTGTCTCTAAGGGAACAGCGGCAATGGCTAAAAACTACGGATGGGTGAAGAGCGGAACGACGCTTACGCTAGCCTTGGTTAATGCCAAAACGGATTTCGACCAGCTGCGCAGTCTGTCTCGAGTCACTAAGGCCAGTGTGACTGTTCCGAAAGTTAAGCTCTCCACAGATAAAACAGCAACTTCTGTTGAGGCCATTCTCAAGCAGAATGGCACCACTTCTAAGTCCTTCTTGAACCTGACCGATGCCGATTCTGTCTTATCTCCAAAACAGATAGGTATTGTTAGAGATGTTCGTGTACAAATTGGTTTGCCAGAATCAGGAACAAAGATGGCCAAGGTTATTCCTGCTAAATATGTCGAGGGTATTGTGGCACCAGATAGTAAGCGTAACACTGTTTCAGGTTTTGTATCGGTTGATTCTCATTCGGCTAGTTTGAAAACTTTGGATGAAGTGTTTGAAGGCAACCGTCTCGACTATCAGAATACCCCATATAGTCCAGGTGCTGATGACACCTATGCCAAGATCAATTTTACCTTAGATTCTAAGATGCGACTGGATATTCCATTACGAGAACCTAAAGTGGGAGAATACCCGTTTACAGGGCGTGGCTTTACAGGTTCTAAAGAGATTGTCTTACCAGAATACGAGCTGCGAAAAGGAGCAAACTATCACTATCAGCATGGGGATACAATCGGTGTTTATGATAGTAAGTCAGGTAGTCTGTTAAAACAGTATATGTATGATGGTGAGTTTAATACATGGATGCAAAGAAAATAAAGGAGTATAATGACAATGAAAGCTATATTTAAGGGTAACTTATTTCAAGCAAGTCGTTATCAAGGAAAAATTAGAATTGGCAGTGATAAAAAATCAGAAGGATTTGTGGAGTATGTAGATGTCCTTGGTAACCTGCATAAAGATCACTTTGTCAGATTACTCGATGAACGCGACCTAGACTATCTTTATGAACTCTCTTACGAGTTAAAGTATAAGGGTCGGTGGTTTCATCTCTTTACGGCCTTAAATCCTCGAGCAATTTCTGAAGATTATTTTGAGATTATCCTTAGTTTTCTTGATTTGGAGGAAAAGGAACTGGCAGAAAAGCTCGGTTTTGAGCGGACGGATAAATTTTATTATACTAAACGACTCTATCGCAAAGACATTGAAGAATTGAAGGTTATTGAATTGCCGCAAGGAATCTTTTCTTCCCAAGGGAAGAAAGAAAGGATACTTGAAGGGGAAGAGATTGATGATTATTTTGCCTCCATAACAGACTGATACAGAAGTTAAAAACAAGCACCAAATAAAACAACTCTCCCTGCAGGTCTAATCTCCACCGGCAGGGATTTTTAGAGTCTTGCTGTAAGTGTTAGAATTTTTCAAATACTATTGACTTTTCTGATAAATAAGAGTATATTAAAAACAATTGAAAACAAGGAGAAGAGTAATGTTGCCACAAGCGTCTAGACTAACTGAAGAAGTAAAGAAGTCCTATACCTTTAGTTTCTTTAGATAGATGTTTGTAGCCCTGTGGATGCAAACATCATCAAAGATTCGTTTGTATCTATGAAGCTAAAGCAGGATTGTTCAAAAGCCGATTAGATGAAAAAGTCTGACTGGCTGCAAAAGGTTTTGATTTTGTCAACCAGTCGGTAGCTAGCTATCTGGCTGGTTTTGTTTTCAAAAGATGTCTACTAAGGAGAAAGAAATGATGAAAAGTATTTGGAAAACGGTATTAGGCTTAGGGCTTGCCAGTGCTTTGCTGGTTGGCTGTGCCAATACATCTAACAGCAGCAAAGGGGTTAAGCATATTGGGATTTTACAGTATGTGGAGCATGAATCACTGACAGCTGCCCGCAAGGGATTTATTGATGAGCTGGAAAAAGAAGGTTACAAAGATGGCGATAAAATTGAGATAGATTATAAAAATGGTCAGGGAGATCAGTCAAACCTTCAATCCATTTCTGAAAAGCTAGTCAAGGATAATGACCTTGTGCTAGGGATTGCGACACCGGCAGCTCAGTCATTGGTGGCAGCTAGCTCAGAGACACCGATTCTATTTACAGCCGTTACAGATCCGGTTTCTGCTGACTTGGTTAAGACCATGAAAAAGCCAGGGGGTCTGGCAACTGGAACCAGCGACATGTCTCCGATAAACAAACAGGTGGAACTCCTTCAGAAGGTTATGCCTAACTTAAAGAAAGTAGGCATCATGTACACCACAAGTGAGCGCAATTCGGAAGTTCAGGTTGAGGCTGCTAAGAAGGCTTTCAAAAAGGCTGGAATCAAAACGGTTGTTAAAGGAATTGCCTCAACCAATGATGTTCAAGACACTGCTAAGAGCCTGATGGATCAGACAGAGGTTCTCTTTGTGCCGACAGATAATACGATTGCCAGTTCGGTGACCCTCTTGTCTGAGCTGTCCAAAGAAATGAAAATTCCTGTTGTCGGAGGATCAGCAGATATGGTTCCTAAAGGTGTTCTCTTTTCTTACGGAACAGATTATGAAGAGCTAGGCCGTCAGACAGCCCAGCAGGCTCTTAAAATTCTGAAAGGTAAAAAAGCCAAGGAAATTCCTGCTGAATACCCTAAAGCGCTTAAGGTTGTTGTCAATGACGACATGGCTAAAACCTTAGGTGTTGATGTGAGCAGTATCAAGGAAAACTAGAAAAACAGACATTAAGTTTAAAGGAAACAGTTATGGTTGACATTCTTTTATCGGGCCTGTCTCAAGGCCTGCTTTGGTCCATTATGGCCATTGGTGTGTATCTGACATTCCGCATCTTAGACATTGCGGACCTTTCTGCAGAGGGAAGCTTTCCTATGGGAGCGGCGGTCTGTGCCCTTTTAATTGTAAAAGGGATCAATCCCCTCCTCGCAACCTTTGGCGGGATGCTGGGCGGGATGCTGGCTGGTCTGGTCGCCGGATTTTTGCATACCAAGATGAAAATTCCAGCCCTCTTGACAGGGATTATCACATTGACAGGTCTCTATTCAATTAATTTGCTGATTTTAGGCCGTTCTAACCTGCCGCTCACCACAGAAACAACACTAGTGACCTTGTTTCAGGATTTAGGTTTTAGTAAGACAGGGGCAGTTTTGCTGCTAGGGGCGATTTTTGTCAGCCTCGTCATCTTGGTGCTCTACCTGCTTTTAAATACCCAAATCGGCCTTGCCCTGCGGGCGACGGGGGATAATGTGGATATGGGACAGGCTAATGGGATTAAGATTGACCGGATGAAGATTCTCGGCTATATGCTGTCCAATGGTTTAATTGCGCTTTCGGGTGCCCTGCTGGCTCAAAACAATGGCTATGCTGATTTGAATATGGGAGTAGGAACGATTGTCATTGGCCTAGCTTCGATTATTCTGGCTGAGGTGATTATTAAGTATTTGCCTCTGGGCAAACGTCTCATGTCAATTGTTTTAGGCTCAATTTTGTATCGTTTGGTTATTGTGCTGATTCTGACCACTAATATCGATGCTCAGATGATCAAGCTGGTATCGGCGGCCTTATTAGCGATTATCCTCTATATCCCTGAAATCAGAGGGAAATTAGGTATTAAACCGAGCAAATCCTTGATAAAGGAGGAAAACTAGATGGCTTTGCTGACCTTATCACAGATTCATAAAACCTTCGAAAAAGGGACAGTCAATGAAAACCATGTCCTCAGAGGCTTGGACTTAGAGGTTAACCAGGGCGACTTTATCTCCATTATTGGGGGCAATGGTGCCGGTAAATCCACTCTTCTAAATAGTATCTCTGGAGCGGTAACGATTGATGAGGGAGATATTTTACTAGAAGGACAGTCTATCCGAAAAACAGCTGTTTCTCAGCGTGCCAAGGATATCAGCCGTGTCTTTCAAGATCCTCGTATGGGAACGGCGACTAATCTGACCATCGAAGAAAACATGGCCATTGCCTACTTGAGAGGGAAGAAGCGGCATCTCTTTAAAAAAGCGGTCACGGATAAGGATCGCGAAATCTTTAAAGCGGCTTTGGCAGAATTGGATTTGGGTCTGGAAAATCGTCTTAAAACGGATGCGGCCTTTCTGTCAGGAGGACAGCGTCAGGCGTTGACGCTTGCCATGGCGACTCTGGTCAGACCCAAACTCTTACTGCTAGATGAGCATACAGCAGCCCTTGATCCGAAGACTAGCGAAATGGTTATGCGTCTGACCAAGAAAATTGTAGAGGAGCAGGGCTTAACAACGCTGATGATTACCCATAACATGGAACATGCGATTACGTATGGCAATCGTTTAGTGATGCTGTACCACGGTAAAATCGTGGTGGATATCTCAGGTGAAGAAAAAAAGAACCTCACTGTGGCTCAGCTCATGGATCTCTTCCATAAAAACAGCGGTCAGGCTCTAACAGACGATGCCTTGGTTCTTGGTTAGTAAAAGAAAAATCTTGGTTATTAGCCAGGATTTTTTTCTTGGGCGAAAAGGTGACTTTTTTCTTGACTATTTTTGACCAAGTGATAAAATAATAATTGTGATTAGCACTCTATGTCTATAAGTGCTAAAAATCTTGTGGAGGTATCTTATGTTAAAACCATTAGGCGACCGTTTGGTCATTAAAGCGATAGAAGAAAAAGAAGAAACCGCAGGCGGTTTTATCTTAGCTGGAGCTAGTCAGGACAAAACGAAAAAAGCACAGGTGCTGGCTGTT
Source organism: Streptococcus ferus DSM 20646 (assembly GCF_000372425.1). GTDB lineage: Bacteria > Bacillota > Bacilli > Lactobacillales > Streptococcaceae > Streptococcus > Streptococcus ferus. Next base: position 119,980 of record NZ_AQVD01000006.1, on the reverse strand, counting down.
GGCGAGGGAATCCGTTCGCTAAACGGTGATTTAATTGCTCCAAGTGTAACAGAAGGGGAAACTGTTTTGGTTGATGCACTGGCAGGTGTTCCTGTTAAAGAAGATGGCCAAGACTTACTGATTATCCGTGAGGCCGATGTTTTGGCCGTTGTAAAATAGAAGAGAGGAAAGAAAATGGCAAAAGATATAAAATTTTCAGCAGATGCTCGTGAAAGTATGGTGCGAGGCGTTGATATTTTGGCAGATACTGTCAAAGTCACCTTAGGTCCTAAGGGGCGTAATGTGGTCCTTGAAAAATCTTTCGGTTCGCCTTTAATTACCAATGATGGGGTGACGATTGCCAAGGAAATTGAATTAGAGGACCATTTTGAAAATATGGGGGCTAAGCTGGTATCAGAAGTTGCTTCGAAAACTAATGATATTGCTGGTGACGGAACCACAACGGCAACTGTTCTAACGCAGGCCATTGTCCGTGAAGGCCTTAAAAATGTCACAGCAGGAGCTAACCCAATCGGTATCCGTCGCGGTATTGAGGCAGCGGTAAAAGTAGCTGTTGACGAATTAAAAGCGATTGCGCAGCCGGTTGCCAATAAGGAAGCTATTGCTCAGGTTGCTGCGGTTTCATCACGATCTGAAAAGGTTGGTGATTACATTTCTGAAGCGATGGAAAAAGTTGGCAATGACGGTGTCATCACTATCGAAGAATCCCGTGGTATGGAGACCGAACTTGAGGTTGTTGAAGGCATGCAGTTTGACCGTGGCTATCTCTCTCAATACATGGTAACCGACAATGAAAAAATGGTGGCAGATCTGGAGAACCCGTATGTCCTCATTACAGATAAAAAAATCTCCAATATTCAAGACATTTTGCCACTCTTGGAAGAAGTGCTGAAGACCAGCCGCCCGCTCCTTATCATTGCTGACGATGTTGATGGTGAGGCTCTGCCGACACTTGTGCTTAACAAGATTCGCGGCACTTTCAATGTGGTGGCTGTCAAGGCTCCGGGCTTTGGTGACCGTCGTAAAGCCATGTTAGAAGATATTGCGATTTTGACAGGCGGCACAGTTATTACTGAAGATCTTGGTTTGGAACTCAAAGATGCAAATATGTCTGCTCTTGGACAGGCAGCACGTATCACTGTGGACAAGGATTCAACCGTGATTGTTGAGGGGTCAGGCGAAAAAGAAGCCATTGCAAATCGTGTTAATCTCATTAAATCTCAATTAGAGACAACAACATCTGATTTTGACCGCGAGAAATTACAAGAACGTTTGGCTAAATTGTCTGGCGGTGTTGCGGTCATTAAAGTTGGTGCAGCGACTGAAACGGAATTAAAAGAAATGAAACTCCGTATCGAAGATGCTCTTAATGCTACCCGAGCTGCGGTTGAAGAAGGGATTGTTTCTGGAGGAGGCACTGCCTTCGTCAATGTCCTTGACAAGGTCGCTGCTCTGGCATTAGAAGGTGATGATGCAACAGGTCGGAACATTGTTCTAAGGGCACTTGAAGAGCCTGTTCGCCAGATTGCCAAAAATGCTGGTTATGAAGGTTCTGTTGTGATTGACAGACTGAAAAACAGTCCGGTCGGAACAGGCTTTAATGCAGCAGACGGCCAGTGGGTTGATATGATTGAAACAGGAATCATTGACCCTGTTAAGGTTAGTCGTTCTGCTCTACAAAATGCGGCTTCTGTTGCCAGTCTCATTTTAACGACAGAGGCGGTTGTTGCGGATCACCCAGAACCAACAGCTCCGGCACCGGCTATGGATCCATCAATGATGGGCGGCATGGGCGGTATGATGTAAACTGCTTTTAACGTAAAAACGACCCCTAGGGGTCGTTTTTTACTTTGTTAACTTGTTATCTAATTGTCATTATATTTAAAAAGAAAAAGGCTATAATGAAAAAGATCATGCGAAAGAAGAGGTTTTTGGATGGAGAACTATAAACCCTACCTTCTATCCCTTAAAAAAAGTGTTTTAAAACTATTGCAACAGAAGAAAATTGCCTATCCTTTAGCAGGATTTGGGATTCTTTTGCTGCTTTTTTGTCTTTGGGGCGGTTATTTTTTCTCAAAATCTAGTGTGCTTGATCGCTATCTGACGGCTCGATCTCAGTCCAATGTCAAATTCGAGGATATTAAAGAATATCTGGTTTGGGATGACACCAATCAGGTAATTGCCAGTGACGAGGCAAGCTATACCAAATTTTCTCCGGTGACCAGCAAAAGCAAACAAGAAGAACTCCGGATTAAACTTTTGACAGCAACCCCTAAAGATAATATGTACCTCAAAAGTGTGGGACGCAGGTTTGGGATTTTTCCGGATTATCGGATTGCTTTGAAACCTCTGTCTCTGACAGTAAAAACCAACCTTTCTGGGGTTGATATCTTGTTGAATCAGAAAAAAATAGCAACCAGCGATTCGGATAATTACACCTATACGGTTGATCATCTGCCTACGGCAGACTATACCTTTAGTCTTGACGGCCAGCATAATGGCAAGGCTGTTGAACTCAGCAAGGCCTATAATGGCAAGGATAAGACCATTGATTTATCTGTTTCTTTTAAAAACTTTACCGTCAGGAGCAATCTCAAAGATGGAGACCTCTACTTTGGCAAGAAACGGATTGCCTCTCTGTCTAATGGGGAATACCAAGTGAGTGATTACCCGGCAGATGAATCGGTTTCTGTCTATGTTCGCAAAACGTTTTCAGATGGGAAATTAAGCAGTTCAAAAGAAGCCATGAAAAATGTGACCGATGGGGCTGTTCTGCAGCTAGATGCGGAAGGTGTGTTAGATGAAGCCGGAGCTAACCAGCTGCTGCAAGCGGCTTTTAGTAAGTTCTCAACATTTGCAACATCAGGTCAGGATGCCTCTGACTTGGCCGCAACATTTGAAGATGGCAGCAGTAATGGCTTTTACCTGGCTCTTAAAGAATCCATCAAGCAAAAAACGCAGCTGGATAGTCGGAAACCAAGCAGCCTGACAATATCGGCCCCAAGCTTGACCTCTCTTAATCAGGTAGGGCTCAAAACTTATCAGTTAGGCTATTCTGTCAGCTACACTTATTATTATGACGAATCGACAGACAAGGATAAGAAAACGTCGGGGAATCTAATTCAAACCTACAGCGGTCAGTTGCAGCTTAAAAGGACTGATTCAGGCTTTCAGATTGCGAAATCGGGCCATCAGGAACATCAACTCATTGCCGAAGATAATCAAGTTAAACGTCCAGATCCAATTCCAGAAGAACTGGTAGGCACTTGGGAGACCAAAAAAGATGGGGATACCATTACCATCAGTCTGACTAGTGATGGCACGGTTACGAAGAAAATTGATTACAAGGATGAGAAGAAAGAAGATTCGACTAAGACAGCTAAGGTCAGTCAGGCTGAAGAGCTTTCGGACGGTCTTTACCGCTATCATTTTGAGTCAGGGGACAAGGCGGCTTTCACAGTCCTAGATGATATTGGGGCTAATGATGCCTATGTTTATGGACTGAGGCTCAATGGTTCAACGCTCACGACCGTTTACTGGAAGTCGGGTAATACCGACGGCAGTCCAGAAACAGGTCTGAGTCTCACTAAAAAATAATGGATTCCCTATTTAGGGAGTCCATTTTCAAAGCTTTTAGAGGGTGCTTGAATGCGGATTTGTTCAAGTGTTAACGGGTGTTTAAAAACCAGCTCATGAGCATGCAGCATCAGCCGCTGCCCTTTTTTCAGGTGATAGAGAGGGTCACCGATAATGGCGTGACCGTGGTGAGCCAGATGGACGCGAATTTGGTGGGTTCGGCCTGTTTTAAGCTCGCAGTCTACCAGACTGGCAGCGGGGTATTCTTTCAGCAGTGTCAAACGGGTATGGGCTGTCTGTCCTTTTTTGGGGTCAACTATTCGTTTACGTCTGTCATGGCGGTCTCGTCCAATTTTATCCCTATAAATCATTGTTTTCTGGGGAAAGTGCCCAGATGCTAAAGCCCAGTAACGACGTTGAATCTGTTTATCTTCTAAAAGTCGGTTTAAAAGAGGCAATATAAAAGGGTTTTTAGCAAATAAGATAGCCCCGCTGGTCTCCATATCCAGCCGGTGAACGACATAGCAAGTCTGCCCCACATAAGCCGATACATGATTAAGTAGGGCTATTTCATAGGGTTGGTTGGCGTGAGTTTTCAGGCCTTCAGGTTTATTGACGACGATGAGATGTTCATCTTCATAAAGACAGTCTACCAGGCGTTTGTCACCGAATGGGAGGTGTTTAGGCGGATAATCTTGGTCATCGAAAACCATTTCAATCCAATCTCCTTTTTGGACAGGGCTCTGCCAGTTGATTGGACTGCCGTTAATGGTGATGTGTTTTTTGGTGCGCAGAAAATGGCGGATTTTTCGAGGAATAAGCAAGTCCTCTTCTAGCAGCTCCTTAACCGTTTTGGCTGAATAAGGATTGGTAAATCTTACAATCAGAGTCATAGTTGTATTATAGCATTTTTGACAGTAACGAAAAGGCTTAAGGTGTCAGTATTTCCCAGCTGATCTGTTCAAAAGACATTTCCTTTATGCCCTTTTGACCTAAAATTGATATAATAAGTTGTATGAAGCTATTAGAATTACTAAAGAAAAAATTTTTACCTCAGCAAAATGAGGCGATAAATGATACCTTGGAAGTTGATGCGGAAAAAAAGGTGAGGCTGCTGAGCAGGAAAGAAGTTCCAGCACTTATCAGCGCAGCCAGTCAACGGAGACGGAAGATGGATCGGTCAAGTCTTTTATCAACCGCTTTAAGCTTTCTAAAAACAATCCCATCAGACGTTATTGGAGACGCTATAACGTCGGAAAAATTCTCTTGATTGGTTTTAGTGCCTTTGTCCTCATGACGGGTTCTTACCTCTTTTATCTGGCTAAAACGACCAATGTCAGCAGTCTTCAGGAGGCTTTAAAGGCGACAACGGTCATCTATGACCGAAAAGGGGAGCAGGCAGGCACGCTCTATGGGCAAAAAGGGACCTATGTCGAAATCGATGCTATTTCAGACAATATGAAAAATGCTGTTATTGCGACAGAGGATCGGACCTTTTACCAAAACAGCGGTATTAACTATGGCCGCTATCTTCTGGCAATCTTGACTTTTGGTCGTTTCGGAGGCGGATCGACTATTACCCAGCAGTTGGCCAAAAATGCCTATCTTAGTCAGGAACAAACCATTAAGCGTAAGGCTAGAGAGTTCTTCTTGGCGCTTGAACTAACTAAAAAATATAGTAAAGACGATATCCTGACTATGTACCTGAACAATTCCTATTTCGGAAATGGTGTTTGGGGGATTGAAGATGCCAGTCAAAAGTATTTTGGGGTATCTGCCAAGGATTTGACCTTGGATGAGGCCGCCACCTTAACTGGTATGTTGAAGGGGCCAGAGATTTACAATCCGCTTTATTCCATTGAAAATGCTACGAATCGACGTGATACTGTCCTTCAGGTAATGGTTGATGCGGGCAAGATTAGTCAGGCAGAAGCTGATGAGGCTAAATCTATTGGTATGGCCAATCGTCTTAGTGACACCTATGTTGCTAAGGATGATGATTACAAATACCCCTCCTATTTTGATGCGGTTATTAATGAAGCCAAGTCTGTTTATGGCTTGAGCGAGAAAGATATTGTAAATAACGGCTATAAAATTTATACCGAACTGGATCAAAATTACCAAAGCGGTATGCAGATTACCTTCGATGAGGACAGTCTCTTTCCAGTAGCAGAGGACGGAACAAGTGCTCAGGCCGCTAGTGTGGCTATGAATCCGAAAACGGGCGGTGTCAGAGGTTTAGTCGGTCGTGTCAATTCAACCGAGGATGTCACCTTTAGAAGTTTCAACTACGCTACACAGTCAAACCGAAGCCCGGGTTCTACCATAAAACCACTGGTTGTCTATACTCCGGCGGTTGCCTCAGGCTGGTCCATTGATAAACTGTTGCCCAACACCGTCCGTGACTTTGACGGCTACAAACCTAGTAATTATGGGGGGATTGAGACGGAAGATTTGCCCATGTATCAGGCTCTGGCTAATTCTTATAATGTTCCGGCCGTCTATACGCTGGACCAGCTGGGCATCAACAAAGCTTTTAGTTACGGGAAAAAATTTGGTCTGAATATGGACAATGTTCCTAAAGAACTCGGGGTCGCTCTGGGAGGCAGTGTCACCACCAACCCCTTAGAAATGGCTCAGGCCTATGCGACCTTTGCCAATGGAGGAATCATGCCTAAGGCTCATCTGATTAAGAGAATCGAAACTGCTAATGGTAAGGTTGTCAAAAAATTTACCCAAAATGCCAAACGGATTATCAGTCAGTCCGTTGCGAACAAAATGACCAGCATGATGCTGGGAACCTTCTCAAATGGTACAGGGGTTAATGCCAATGTCTACGGCTATACCTTGGCCGGAAAAACGGGAACAACTGAAACAGACTTCAATGCCAATTTAGCCAGCGATCAGTGGGTCATCGGCTATACACCCGATGTGGTCATCAGCCAGTGGGTCGGCTTTAACAAGACAGACGAAAGCCACTATCTGAGCGACTCCAGTGCAGGAACGGCCTCTTACATCTTTAGTACTCAGGCAAGCTATATCTTGCCTTATACAAAGGGAAGCCAATTTAAGGTGGAAAATGCCTATTCAGCAGACGGGATTGATTCGGTTTATAAACCGACTGACAGTTCCAGCCAGACCAACAGCGACTCCCAAAGCATTATTGACAGCATTCAAGAACAAGCCAATCAGGCAAAAAATGATATCCAAAAGGCCGTTGATGATTCAGGAATTGTTGATAAGGCCAAAGAGATCTGGGACGGGGTTGTGGATTACTTCAGATAGCTTGCAAGAAATTCTCAATCATGTTAGAATGGACTTTACGGAGGCAGTATGGCACAGAAAAAAGCAAGTCTAGCCTGTGCAGAGTGCGGATCGCGCAATTACTCGATTGGAGTCAGCAGCAATCCCAGACCCAAACGGCTGGAAGTTAATAAATATTGCAAATATTGCAAGCGATATACCTTGCATAAAGAAACACGATAGGAGAAGATAAGGTGAAGTTTATCGGAGGCGTTTTTACAGTTTTAAAAGAGACCACATGGCCGACGCGCAAGCAAGCATGGCATGATTTCATCTCGATTTTAGAGTATTCAGCCTTTTTTACCCTCTTGATTTATCTCTTTGATAAATTGCTGAGATTAGGTTTGGTTGATCTTTTGAACCGCTTTTAAGGAAAAAATAAATAAGGAGAGGGCTCGCCCTTTCCTTTTTTAGACTTTGTGATATAATAAAGACAAGAAAAACACCAAAAGCCAGCAAGGCTTTTTTATTGAGGAAAGGAAAGCAGATGTTAGATAGTTTTGATAAAGGTTGGTTTGTTCTGCAGACGTACTCTGGTTATGAAAATAAGGTTAAGGAGAATCTTTTACAGAGAGCGCAGACTTATAATATGCTGGAGAATATCCTACGGGTAGAAATTCCGACTCAGACGGTTAACGTGGAAAAAAACGGCAAGTCAAAAGAGATTGAGGAAAATCGTTTCCCAGGTTATGTTTTGGTTGAAATGGTTATGACGGATGAGGCTTGGTTTGTTGTTCGTAATACGCCAAACGTGACTGGTTTTGTCGGCTCACATGGTAACCGCTCAAAACCGACCCCTCTTCTTGAAGAGGAAATCCGGGCTATTTTGTTGTCTATGGGTCAAACGGTTGATGTGATTGACACCAATATTAAACCGGGTGATGTGGTTAGAATTATTGACGGTGCTTTCATGGGGCAAGAAGGGCGTGTCATCGAAATTGAAAATAATAAGGTGAAGATTATGATCAATATGTTTGGCAGTGAAACAGCCGCTGAATTAGAATTGTATCAGATTGCTGAACTATAAGGCCTAAAAGATAGGGCTGGACAGAAAGTCATTTAGAGACTTTTGTTCAGCCCTTTTTAGCTCTTCGGATAGCGAATCTGTTTTTTATCTGTTTTTTGACAGACGACATTTTTGCCGACCTCTTTTTGTTATAATAAGATTATGAAAAAGCGCAAGGTTTTCCTTATCATTCTAGCTTGTCTGATAGCGGCAGGCGGTTTATTGTCAGATGGAACGGTGCAGCAGATGGTAGCGGCATCTAAGCGTCAAAAGGCGCTCACGTTTCCTAGAGATACGGCTGCTTATATCAGAACCTTCCCCCAGCAGCTGACAGCAAAGCAGCAAACAGACTTAAAACTGATACTGGAGAAGGGAAGAGAAGAACTGAGGCAGAAAGGGTGGAGCGACCAGGCGATTGTTCAGGTATTGTGGGAGAAGCCTGATAAAAAGGTAGCCTCAAGTCAGCTTGGCCAGCTCTTCACCAAGCGTCTGACTGACAGTCAGCTTTTTGGAAGCAAAGTATTCCAAGCTTTATGGGGGATTGATGCTAAAAAACTGAAGCCGACCAATGCCAAACGTCTGCTAAAAATGGCTGTTACAACGGTTGCTCTGCCGGATGACTTATCCGGCACCAAAGAAGAAACCCAACAGCTGCTTAGCCGTTTTTCTAAAGAACTTAGCCCAGATGATTCTTTTTGGTCAGATTTTTCCAAGGCTGTCCGAGTCGCCTATCCTAAACTCAGTTTTGCCAAAGGCGGGGTTCTGGAGCGCAAGCTTCACCAGTTTCGCTATGTTATATCTGCTCAGCAGGCTCAGTGGGTTCGGGACAATTACCGAAAACAAGGCATGTCGGATGCTCAGGCTCTGGCACATCACATGAGGGATTTGGATGAGGCAAATACACTGTTAGAAAAGATAGGCGTCAGCAATTCGGACTATTATTACGACTACCAGTTTGGGGAGTCATCACGCCTGCATAATAAACTGGCAATTGATAGCCGAAATATCAACCGTGTTCAAAAATATCTTCCCGATGGCAAAAGACGGGTAAATTTTAAAATCGTGATGCATTTTTACACGGAGTTTATTCTGGATAATGAAGGGCATTTTGTCAATGAATTAGATCCTGAAGGGACAAATGAAAATGGCGTTATTAACGGTGCCAGCTTTAACTATGCCAGTGAGAACAACCGACAGCATCGTTATCTGGACGTCTATCCGACAAAGACACATGACCCTCAATTTAGGCGGAATTCCATGAAAAAAAATGGTATCGCCTATAAGGCTCCCAATAAGGTTGGGCAGCCGTTCTCAAAGAAGCGCCGGAGCAGCTGGACCGATAGTTATTTCAATAGCAAAGGTGTTTATGCGTTCAAGGGACGCAGTATGTATCAGAGTGTCAAAGCCGAGATTGAGGCCTATAAGAAATTAGTTGAAGGGAGCCAGTCATGACATCGAAACGAAAAACAGGGTGCTTAGCCATTTTTGCAGTTGTCTTGTTCTTATTTGGCGGTGCTGCCTATTGGATTTTGTGTTTTTCCGAAGAAAAGCCCGTATCATCACTAACCATTGGCAAGACTTATGACGCTTACGACAGGTTCAAACTCCTAAAAGACAACCGCTGGGTGATGCTGATTGATGACAGTGACTACACACAGCAAGAACTGGAAGATGCCCAGATCGATAATTATCCTGAAGAAGTCTACCCTAGCAAAATCTTTATTGAAGGAAGTTATGTTCGAAAAGGCGACAGCTATTATTTTAAACGCCTAAGGTCGGTAACGGTTAAATTTGCGTCTGTAAAGGCTGTGGATAACAAGGTCATCTTTGAAAAAAAGATTACCAAAGAGGAAGATCCTAATTTTATGGAGGAGCCACTTTTGGTTAAGTCGAAAGGAAAGATGATTTATCGGGATATGTCGACTGCGACCAACGAAGAAGGAGCCATTGAAAAAATGACCGAAGACATTGAGGTTTTGGAAGCTGATGAAGCCATTCCTTCTTCTATCGAAGCTTTTCTGAAAGCCTATACTTATAAGCCTAAAAGTAAAAGATAGGTGGTTTCACCTATCTTTCTTTAGAATTTTTTCAGTCCTAAAGCTAAAAAATGGTATAATAAAAACGATATTATATTTTGGAGAATCTAATGGTTTACTATAATCACAAAGCAATTGAGAAAAAATGGCAGAGCTTTTGGGCGGATCATCACACCTTTAAAACAGGAACAGATGCCTCAAAACCTAAGTTTTATGCCCTGGATATGTTCCCTTATCCATCTGGTGCGGGTCTGCACGTAGGCCATCCAGAGGGCTATACTGCGACCGACATCCTCAGCCGTTACAAGCGGGCCAAGGGATACAATGTCCTTCATCCCATGGGCTGGGATGCCTTTGGTCTGCCAGCGGAGCAGTACGCCATGGATACAGGCAATGACCCGGCAGACTTTACAGCCCAAAATATTGCTACTTTCAAGCGTCAGATTAACGCCCTTGGCTTTTCTTACGACTGGGACCGTGAAATCAACACAACAGACCCCAACTACTACAAGTGGACCCAGTGGATTTTCACCAAGCTCTATGAAAAGGGCCTGGCCTATGAAGCTGAAGTGCCTGTTAACTGGGTAGAGGAACTGGGAACAGCCATTGCTAATGAAGAGGTCCTTCCTGATGGAACCTCAGAGCGTGGTGGTTATCCCGTTGTCCGCAAGCCTATGCGCCAATGGATGCTGAAAATCACAGCCTATGCCGAGCGCCTGCTCAATGATTTGGAAGAAGTCGACTGGCCAGAGTCTATCAAGGACATGCAACGCAACTGGATTGGTAAGTCAACCGGTGCCAATGTCACCTTCAAAATCAAGGACACCGACAAGGACTTTACCGTCTTCACCACTCGTCCAGACACCCTTTTTGGGGCGACCTACGCTGTCTTGGCCCCTGAGCATGACTTGGTTGACAGCATTACCTCGCCAGACCAGGCAGAAGCAGTGGCCGACTACAAGCGCCAAGCCTCTCTCAAATCTGACCTGGCCCGTACAGACCTTGCCAAAGACAAGACAGGTGTCTGGACAGGAGCCTACGCTATCAACCCTGTCAATGGTAAAGAAATTCCAATTTGGATTGCCGACTATGTCCTAGCCAGCTACGGAACAGGTGCCATCATGGCCGTTCCTGCCCATGATGAGCGTGACTGGGAATTTGCCAAACAGTTTGATTTGGAGATCATTCCCGTTCTGGAAGGTGGCAATGTAGCAGAGGCGGCCTTCACAGAAGACGGTCCCCATATCAACTCAGACTTCCTAGATGGTCTCAACAAGGAAGATGCCATTGCCAAGATGGTGAGCTGGCTGGAAGAAAAGGACTTGGGTGAGGAAAAAATTTCCTACCGCCTCCGCGACTGGCTTTTCAGCCGCCAGCGTTATTGGGGTGAGCCCATTCCAATCATCCATTGGGAAGACGGGACATCCACAGCTGTTCCAGAAAATGAATTACCTCTGGTCTTGCCAAAGACCTCTGACATCAAGCCTTCAGGCACTGGTGAGTCGCCACTTGCCAACCTGACGGACTGGCTAGAAGTGACCCGCGAAGATGGGGTCAAGGGGCGTCGTGAGACCAACACCATGCCGCAATGGGCAGGATCAAGCTGGTACTACCTGCGCTATATCGATCCACACAACGACGAGAAATTGGCTGACGAAGACCTGCTTAAACAATGGCTGCCAGTTGACATCTATGTCGGCGGTGCCGAACATGCCGTTCTTCACCTCCTCTATGCTCGTTTCTGGCACAAGTTCCTCTATGATATCGGTGTCGTTCCAACCAAGGAACCCTTCCAAAAACTCTTTAACCAAGGGATGATTTTGGGAACCAGCTACCGTGATGGCCGTGGGGCTTTGGTTGCGACCGATAAGGTGGAAAAACGGGCTGGCTCCTTCTTCCATGTCGAAACTGGCGAAGAACTGGAACAGGCGCCAGCCAAGATGTCCAAATCCCTGAAAAACGTGGTCAATCCAGATGATGTTATCGACCAGTACGGAGCTGATACCCTGCGGGTTTATGAGATGTTCATGGGGCCGCTGGATGCGTCTATCGCTTGGTCTGAAGAAGGTTTGGAAGGGGCTCGTAAATTCCTCGATCGGGTTTACCGTCTTCTGACCAGCAAGGAGCTAATAGCAGAGAACAGTGGCAATTTGGACAAGGTTTACCATGAAACCGTCAAGACGGTGAGCGAGCACATCGAAGGGCTCAAATTCAATACCGCCATCGCCCAACTCATGGTCTTTGTCAATGCTGCCAACAAGGAAGACCAGCTCTATGTCGAATACGCCAAGGGCTTCATCCAGCTGCTGGCACCATTTGCCCCGCACTTGGGTGAGGAACTCTGGCAGATGGTAACAGGCAGTCAAGAGTCCATCTCTCATGTGGCGTGGCCAAGCTATGACGAAAGCAAGCTGGTAGAGGACGAAGTGGAGATTGTCCTCCAGATTAAAGGAAAAGTACGTGCAAAACTGCTGGTTCCTAAAGATGCCAACAAAGAAGACTTAGAAGCCATGGCTCTGGCAAATGAGAAAATCCAAGCTGAAATTGCTGGCAAGGATCTTGTGAAGGTGATTGTGGTTCCAAACAAACTCGTCAATATCGTTACCAAGTAACGAGTGTCTCGTTTGTTTGTCTATTTCCCACCTTTCACAGTTTATTCCCAGACTGTGGAGGATAAATCTATGAAAAGACAGTCTATCAAATGCTTCAAGGCCTTTCTGGCCGTGGCCGAGAATTGTCCGGTAAAAATAGCCGAAAGCTCGCCTTCGGGCGGCTTTCTTTTCAATATTTATGCAAGCGATTGCGTATACGCATGCGTTGAATACTTGAAGAAAGAATGATAAAGGAGTTTATATCATGCAGAAAAAATGGTGGCATCAAGCAACAGTCTACCAAATCTACCCACGCAGCTTCATGGATGCTAATGGAGATGGCATTGGCGATCTAAAAGGAATCCTTTCAAAGCTGGACTACTTAGAGAAACTTGGTATTACCGCCATTTGGCTGTCGCCGGTTTACCAGAGCCCCATGGATGATAATGGCTATGATATTTCAGATTATGAAGCTATCGCTGAGATTTTTGGCGATATGTCAGATATGGAAGAGCTGCTAAGAGAAGCTAAAAATAGAGGAATTGCCGTTATTATGGACTTGGTGGTCAATCATACTTCCGATGAACATGCTTGGTTTGTAGAGGCTAAAAAAGACCCGCAGAGTCCTAAGCGTGACTATTATATCTGGCGAGAGGAGAAAAACGATTTAGCATCAATCTTTGGTGGGTCAGCTTGGGAATACGACGTCTCATCTGGACAGTATTACCTTCATTTTTTTGGCCAAAAGCAGCCCGATCTCAACTGGGAGAATCAGGAACTGCGTCAAAAAATTTATGAGATGATGACATTTTGGATTGACAAGGGTATCAGCGGTTTTCGGATGGATGTGATTGACATGATTGGTAAGCTCCCTGACCAAAAAATTGGCAGCAATGGACCTAAACTCCATGATTATCTCCAAGAAATGCATCAGGCTAGCCTCCTTGACAAAGATTTAATGACCGTAGGCGAAACATGGGGAGCCAGTCCTGAGATTGCCAAGCTTTATTCGAAACAAGAGCGTCAGGAATTATCCATGGTTTTTCAGTTTGAGCATATCGGTTTGCAGCATAAGGAAGGTCAAAGCAAATGGGATGTCGTCAGTCTAGATGTTCCAAAGCTTAAGCAGGTCCTATCCAAATGGCAGACAGAACTTGGACTTGAGGACGGCTGGAACTCACTGTTTTGGAATAACCATGACCTCCCTAGGGTTCTCTCTATTTGGGGAAATACAGGCCAGTACCGCGAACAGTCTGCCAAGGCATTTGCCATTTTGCTGCATTTAATGAGAGGGACGCCATATATCTACCAAGGGGAGGAATTGGGGATGACCAATTTTCCTTTTGAGCATTTTCATCAACTGAATGATTTAGAAGCACTAAACTATATCAGGGAAGCACAGGCGCAAGGGACGTCAGACCAGACCATCTTAGACAGCATTCGAATGGTCGGCCGTGATAACGCCAGAACCCCAATGCAGTGGGATAGCAGCAGCAATGCTGGTTTTAGTGTCGGTCAGCCTTGGCTGCCTGTCAACCCCAACTATCAAACCATCAATGCTCAGGCTGCTTTGGAGGATCCCAACTCGATCTTTTATACCTATCAAAAGCTTATTTCCTTGAGGAAAGACTGTGACTGGCTGATCGATGCCGACTATCAGCTCTTAGAAACAGCAGATGCCGTTTTTGCCTATCTGCGCCAGACAGCAGAGGAGAGTTATTTGATTGCCGTTAATCTCTCTGATACGCCGCAGCCTTTTTCAGCTGCTTTTGCCATCAAAGAAACAGTAATTGCTAATTGCACCACACCAAAAACCCTAAACAATATGGTTTTGGGGCCGTGGGATGCGTTTTGCCTTAAGGTGGATTAAACGTTCTCTTGCTATCATGAGCTGGTAAAAGCCTTTTACTGATAAGATTTTCCTATGACGATGATAGAAAAAAGCTATTATCCAAAGTCTTTGAAAGATGATAAGATAGATCTAATCAGTAGGAGGTTGGTATGAAAAAAGTTATGGTTTTAGGGTTAACAACCCTATCATTGGTTGTTTTTCCACATGTTGTGGCAGCTCAGGAAAAGGAGACTGTCGTGGCGACAGCAGGCGACATCAAGCCCTTTTCTTATGAAAACGGTGGCAAATTAACCGGCTATGATATTGAAGTGCTCAAGGCTGCCGATAAGTATATGACAAATTACCGTTTTTCCTTTAAGAAAACAGCTTGGGAGAGCATTTTTGTCGGACTAGACAGCGGTCACTACCAGGTAGCAGCCAATAACCTCAGTTATACCGAGGCGCGTGCGACAAAATACCGTTACTCTCTTCCCATAGCAGCTAACCCGCTAGTGCTGGTTGTTCCAGAAGGATCTGACATCAAATCGCTCGATAACATCGGTGGTCGAACCACTCAGGATGATACAGGAACATCGACGGCTAAGCTGGTGGAGGACTGGAATAAAGAACACAGTAGTAAACCGTCGAAAATCACCTATTCCGGTGAAGATGTCTCCAAACGTCTCCTTGATTTGGAGAATGGGGAATTTGATTATTTGATTTTTGATAAAATTTCCGTTGAGACTATTATCAAGCAAAAAAATCTTGACTTAAAGGTACTGAAACTCGATCTCTCTGCCAATCCGAATAATTACATTATCTTTTCTTCTGACAGCGGAAAATTGCAAAAAGAATTTGATAAAGCCCTAAAAAAACTCTATCAGACTGGCCGTTTGAAGAAACTCAGTCAGAAATATCTAGGTGGCAGTTATCTCCCCAGTAAAAAGGAGTTAGGGCTTAACTAAAGCAGTACGTCTATTAAAACAAAAGCCCCTTTTTCTGCTTAAGCAAAAAGGGGCTTGTTCATTATTTTTACTTGTCATCGGAAGACTTGTCGTCTTGAAGCCAGTCATGGTACTTTTCAACCAGGTTGACTGCCATCTGTGAGACGAAGGCAAAAGAGAAAGCATCTGACCCTTCCAGCTCCGTTTCAGAAAGTTCGATTTTCGTTTCATCGTAAATCTGCCTAAGACTGTCTTCGGATAAGGTTTGTTTGAAGGCTTCAAATTCTTTGTTCATACGCGGACCTCTTCTCGTTTATCTTACTTTTATTATAATCCATTAATCTCCAAAAAGCTATTCCAAAGAGGCTTTCCTTTTGAGGACTTTTTGCCAAATTCAGTCCTAAGACCGATGCCTCACTCCCAAAGAAGAGGTATACTATAACCATTCCTAAAACTTTTCTTTTTCAATAAAACCAGCTGGCAGTTCCAACTGCCAGCTGGTTTTTTGTTCTGATAGAAATTGCCTATCACTTGATAGGAATAATCTAATAGGCAAGGTCTGAAATTAGTGATAAGATAGTAACATCACATCCTTGGAGGACGATTATGAAATTGAAAACAATAGTCAAAGTGGGGAGCTTAGCGCTTTTATCAGCTTTGGCAGTGACAGCAGTCACTTCTAAAAACGAAGCTAGTGCGGCTTCTAAAAAAGAAACAGTTACGCTGGCGACCGTTGGAACGACCAAACCCTTTTCTTATGAAAAAGATGGCAAATTGACCGGCTATGACATTGAAGTAGCACGTGCGGTCTTTAAAGGCTCTAGCAAGTACAAGCTGAAAATTCAAAAAACCAGCTGGACCAGTGTTTTTTCAGGTCTGGACAGTGACAAGTTCCAGATTGGGGCTAATAATATCAGTTACAGTGAAGAGCGCGCAGCTAAGTACCTCTACTCTAACCCAACAGCAACCAATCCTCTGGTTTTAGCTGTGAATAAGGATTCAAAGATTAAATCTTTTGATGATATCGCTGGTAAATCAACTCAAGTGGTTCAGGGAACTTCAACGGCTAAGCTGCTGGAAGACTACAACAAAGAACATCCGGATGCTAAAACAGAAATCAATTACACCAGTGAAGAAATTGGTCCAATGCTACTTAATGTTGATAACGGGAAGTATGACTACAAGATTTTCGAAACGCAGACGATTAAGACCATCGTTAAAGAGCAAGGTTTGGACAATATCAAGATTCGCGAGCTCGACCTGGACAGCAATGACAAACCTTACGTCTACTTTGTTTTTGCCCAAGATCAAAAAGACTTGCAGACCTTTGTTAATAAGCGCATAAAAACACTTTATGATAACGGTACATTGGAAAAACTGTCTAAGAAGTTCTTAGATGGCAGCTATCTTCCTGACAAGGCAGATATCAAATAAAAAAATCAGGCTTGCCTGATTTTTTTAGAAGTTGGTGTTATAGTTATAAACTATAACGACGTCTGTGTAATAACAATTTGAAAAGACAAACTTCTTATGAGAGAATAATAGCATTGAAAAAAGAAAGTAGGACTTAAATAAATGAAATTGAAAAAATGGTTAGGTTTGGGTGTCTTGGCACTCGCAGCGGGTGTTTTCTTGACAGCCTGTGGTCAAAATGATTCAAAGAATACCCTGACAGTTGGTGTGATGACTATGACCGATTCCGATGAGAAGCGTTGGGATAAGATTCAGGAACTTCTTGAGAAAGATAATATCAAACTGAAATTTAAGCAGTTTACCGATTATTCTCAGCCGAATAAAGCTCTGAAGAACGGTGATATTGATATTAACGCTTTCCAGCATTATAATTTCCTGAATAACTGGAATAAAGAAAACAAAGCCGATTTGGTAACGATTGCTGAAACTTATATCAGTCCCATCCATCTTTTCTCAGGTACCGAGGCTGGTAAGGCTAAATACACAAAGGTTTCTCAATTACCTGAAGGTGCACAAATTGCGGTTCCAAATGATGCGACAAACGAAAGCCGTGCCCTCTTTGTCCTTCAGGCAGCTGGCTTAATTAAACTGAATGTTTCTGGTGATGCTCTGGCGACCAAGGCTAATATCACATCAAATCCGAAAAATCTGGATATTAAAGAAGTTGATGCCAGTCAGACAGCGCGTGCGCTTTCTTCAGCAGATGCTGCAATTGTTAATAACAGCTATGCTGTACCAGCTAAAATTGACTACAAAACCTCTCTTTACGAAGAGAAGGTTGATGACAGTTCTAAACAATGGATTAACGTCATTGCAGGTCAAAAGGACTGGAAAAAATCAGATAAGGCCGCAGCGATTAAGAAGTTGGTAAAAGCCTACCACACCGATGCGGTTAAAAAAGTGATTAAAGAAACATCAGACGATATTGATCAACCCGTTTGGTAAACAATAAAACAAGACGAGGGCGTGTGTCAGCACGCCGTTTTGTCTTTTAGGAGAGGAAGTCATGGCGTTTTTAAGCGAAAAGGAACTGATTAAAGCCTTTAGAGATGACGAGATTGCTCAGCATTATTTTGAGGTTTTGCGCCATCTCATTTCAAAAAAATCGATTTTTGCTCAACAGGTGGGGCTCCAAGAGGTTGCAGCCTATTTAGGAGAGACCTTTGCAAATGCTGGAGCGGAAGTGACCATTGATGAGACCTATGAGGCCCCTTTTGTCATCGCTAAGTTTAAGAGTCCCAAACCAGATGCCAAGACGATTATCTTTTACAATCATTATGATACCGTACCAGCAGATGATGATCAGGTCTGGACCAATGATCCTTTTACATTGACGGTTCGAAAAGGCTATATGTATGGCCGGGGTGTTGATGATGATAAGGGGCACATTACTGCCCGCCTGACAGCTGTTCGCAAATACCTGCGCCAGATTGGTGACTTACCTGTCAATATTACCTTTATCATGGAAGGGGCAGAAGAGTCAGCCTCTACTGATTTGGAGAAATACTTGGCTAAATACAGAGACCGTTTGCTGCCTGCAGACTTGCTGATTTGGGAGCAGGGCACAAAGAATATTCTGGGACAGCTGGAAGTTACGGGAGGTAATAAGGGAATTATCACTTTTGACCTGTCTGTGTCCAGTGCAGAAGTAGATATTCACTCCAAATTTGGTGCCGTCATCGAATCGGCATCATGGTATCTGCTAAATGCGATATCAAGTATGAGAGCCGCAGACGGTCGTATCCTCATTGATGGTATCTATGACCAGGTCATTCAGCCAAATGAACGTGAACTGGAGCTGGTTGATAAATATGCTCTGGAAAATAGTGACAGTTTGCGAAGATTATACGACCTCAGACTGCCTAGCCTCAAGAAGGACAGGAAAGCCTTCCTCAGAACCTATTTCTTTGAACCAGCTCTTTCTATTGAGGGACTTTCCTCAGGTTATCAGGGGCAGGGGGTCAAAACGATTCTGCCTGCGACAGCCAAGGCTAAAATGGAGATGCGGCTTGTGCCGGGTCTGAGTCCTCGGTATGTCTTTGAAAAAATCAACAGTCATCTGCGACGTCATGGTTTTGAAAAAGTCAAGGTGACTTATACCTTAGGGGAGGAATCTTATCGCAGCGATATGAGTCATCCGGCTATTCTGAACGTGATTCAGTTAGCGGAGCGGTTCTACCGTCCAGGTGTTTCCGTGCTTCCGACGGCAGCTGGTACTGGCCCTATGCACATGGTTTATGAGGCCTTAAAAGTCCCTATGCTGGCCTTTGGTTTGGGTAACCCTAACAGCCGTGATCATGGTGGGGATGAAAATGTCAGCCTAGCTGACTACTATACCCATATTGAGTTAATTAAGGAGTTAATAAAAACGTATGAGTAAAGCGATTATCGAATTAAATCATATTGATATCACCTTCCATCAGAAAAATCGTGTCATTGAAGCGGTCAAGGATGTCACTCTCCATATTCAGCAGGGGGATATTTACGGCATCGTCGGTTATTCGGGCGCCGGAAAATCAACTCTGGTCCGTGTCATCAATCTGCTTCAGACCCCAACAGATGGCCGTGTTTTAGTGGATGGGGATACGACCTTTGCTGATCGCAAGGTTCAGCTGACCAGTGAGGAATTGCGTCAGAAACGTCGTCAAATTGGCATGATTTTCCAGCACTTCAATCTGATGGCCCAAAAAACAGCTCGTGAAAACGTGGCCTTTGCCTTGCGCCATTCGGGTCTCTCTAAGGAAGACAAAGAGAAAAAAGTAACTGAACTCTTAGAGCTGGTTGGTCTGTCAGACCGTGCGGAAAATTACCCTGCTCAGCTGTCAGGGGGACAGAAACAGCGGGTGGCGATTGCGCGTGCTCTGGCCAATGACCCCAAAATTTTAATTTCAGATGAAGCAACTTCAGCCCTTGATCCAAAGACAACCAAGCAAATTTTAGCGCTTTTGCAAGAGCTAAACCAGAAGCTAGGTCTGACCATTGTCATGATTACCCATGAGATGCAGATTGTCAAGGATATTTGTAATCGGGTGGCTGTTATGCAAGATGGCCGTTTGATTGAGGAAGGTTCGATTTTGGATATTTTCTCCAACCCTGTTCAGCCTCTGACGCAGGACTTCATTACAACGGCGACGGGAATTGATGAAGCCCTATCTAAGATTGAAGAGCAAGATCTGGTGAAAAACCTGCCGGCCAGCAGCCTTCTGGTTCAGCTTAAATATGCAGGTTCATCAACTGATGAACCCATTCTTAACCAGATTTACAGCCGCCATCAGGTGACAACCAATATTCTATATGGCAATATTGAAATTTTGGAAGAAACCCCAGTTGGTGAGATGATTGTTGTCCTTGACGGAAACCGCCAAGGACTTGAGGCGGCTTTACAGGAACTGAAAGCCTCTAACCTGCAAGTAAAAATACTAAAGGAGGGCGTATAAGATGGATGTGATTAAAGAATACCTTCCTAATGTCTATGAATTAGGACTTTTTGGAGATACTGGCTGGCTGACAGCTTTGGGGAGCACCCTTTATATGACCATTGTGCCTTTCCTTATTGGCGGAGCCGTTGGTCTGATCTTTGGTCTGCTTTTGGTGCTTATGGGACCAGGCGGTGTTATTGAAAATAAACCAGTTGCTTGGGTAATTGACAAGGTGACATCGACGTTCAGAGCCATTCCTTTTGTTATTTTAATCGCTGTTCTAGCGCCGCTAACTTATCTTATCCTTCAGGACAATTTGGGGGCGACAGCCGCTCTAGTTCCTCTCTCATTTGCGACCTTTCCTTTTTTTGCTCGTCAGGTTCAAGTGGTCTTTTCCGAATTGGATCGCGGAGTGATTGAGGCGGCTCAGGCTTCAGGCGCAACTTTTTGGGATATTGTCAAAGTCTATCTTGGTGAAGGTCTGCCGGATCTTATTCGCGTATCAACGGTGACCTTGATTTCCCTTGTTGGTGAGACGGCCATGGCTGGGGCTATCGGTGCCGGCGGTCTGGGGAATATAGCTATTTCTTATGGTTATAACCGTTTCAACAATGATGTGACTTGGGTGGCTACTTTTATCATTCTTCTTTTGATTTTTACTATTCAGTTTGCCGGAGATGCTCTGACCCGTAGAATCAGTCATAAGTAAAAAGGATGCTTTTAAGCATCTCAATCAACAGAAAGGTTATTTGCTTTAAATGAGTCATAATTTACTCGTCTTACAGTCAGATTTTGGTCTGGTGGATGGTGCGGTTTCAGCGATGATTGGGGTCGCCCTTCAGGAAGAGCCCACCTTAGTTATTCATCATCTGACACACGATATCACTCCTTACAACATTTTTGAGGGTTCCTACCGTCTTTTTCAGACGGTAGAATATTGGCCCGAAGGCACAACCTTTGTTTCAGTGGTTGATCCTGGGGTAGGTTCTTCCCGCAAGAGCGTTGTTGCTCTAACCCAAAAAAATCAGTATATTGTCACACCAGATAATGGAACACTGTCTTATATCAAAAAGCATGTCGGTATTAAGGCTGTTCGGGAGATTTCGGAGGTTAAAAATCGTCGAGACAATACCGAGCTGTCTTATACCTTCCACGGCCGTGATGTTTATGCATTTACAGGAGCTAAACTGGCTAGTGGGCATATTAGTTTTGAAGATGTCGGGCCGGAATTGTCAGTTGATGCAATTGTTGAGTTGCCAGTAGTGGAGACAGTCCTTGAGGACAATTTAGTTCGCGGAGCGGTAGATATCTTAGATGTCCGCTTTGGTTCCCTCTGGACCTCCATTACCCGAGAAGAGTTTTATTCGCTGGAACCTCAGTTCGGTGATCGTTATGAGGTGACTATCTTCAACAATGATATGCTGGTTTACCAGAATCAGGTGACTTACGGCAAGTCTTTTGCGGATGTCCGCATTGGCCAGCCGCTCATCTATATCAACTCACTTTATCGCGTTGGTCTAGCCATCAATCAGGGCTCCTTTGCCAAAGCCTATAATGTCGGTGTCGGACCACAATGGCATCTTGAAATCAAAAAAATAAACTAAGAGGAGAAAGAGAACATCATGAAAAATAATACGATTAGATCGGTTGTTGCAACAGGTATCGGAGCTGCCCTTTTTGTCATTATTGGCATGTTTATCAGTATTCCGCTGTTTTCAAATACGAGCATTCAGCTGCAATATGCTGTCCAAGCCCTTTTTGCAGTCCTTTTTGGACCAGGTGTCGGGTTTTTTGTTGGTTTTATCGGACATGCGTTAAAAGATTTTATTCAATTTGGATCGCCATGGTGGTCTTGGGTTGTTTCAAGCGGTCTTGTCGGACTTTTTATCGGATTGGCCAGCAAGCGATTTAAGGTCGACAAAGGTCTTTTTGCCACTAAGGATGTGGTTACCTTTAATATTGTTCAGATCTTGGCTAATCTTTTGGCCTGGGGAGTCATCTCGCCGCTTGGTGATATCCTGATTTATAGTGAGCCAGCCAATAAGGTCTTTATTCAAGGCCTCATTGCAACCTTGGCTAACGCTATTACGATTGGAATTGGGGGGACTCTCTTAATTCTGATTTATGCTAAAACACGCACTCAGTCCAACAGTCTTTCCAAAGACTAAGAGATTTCAGAAACTAGAGAAAAACGATGACCTCCTTTATTGAATTACAGGATTTTTCTTTCAAATACGATGCCCAGGCTGAACCCACACTCAAACAGATCAACTTGCAGATTGATAGGGGACAAAAAGTTTTAATCATTGGGCCATCAGGCTCAGGTAAATCGACCTTGGCACATTGTCTGAATGGTCTGATTCCAAACACCTATCCCGGCCAGCAGACAGGAACTCTCACAATAGGCGGGAAAGAGTCCTTTAACCGATCGATCTATGAGAAATCAAACTTAGTGTCAACGGTTCTTCAGGATCCGGATGGCCAATTCATTGGCTTGACGGTTGCAGAAGATGTTGCTTTTGCTTTAGAGAATGACTGTCTGGAGCAGGCTGAAATGTCTGAAAAAGTCAAAGACTGGGCTCAGCGTTTGGCGCTTAGCAGCTTTTTGAAGCACCGACCTCAAGATTTGTCTGGCGGTCAGAAACAGCGCGTTAGTTTGGCAGGGGTCTTGATTGATGAAAGTCCGATTTTACTCTTTGATGAGCCGTTGGCTAATCTGGATCCGAAGTCAGGTCAGGAAACGGTCGATTTGATTGATAAGATTCATCAGGAAGAAGGAACGACCACGATTATTGTAGAGCATCGTTTAGAAGATGTTCTTTATCGGTCGGTAGACAAGATTATTCTTATTAATGACGGGCATCTTCTTTTTGATGGCAGTCCAGATGAGCTATTGAAAACCAAGTTGCTGGCTGAAAATGGTATCCGTGAACCTCTCTACCTCACTGTTTTACGACAGCTAGGCTTTGATCTGGAAAAGGCGCAAAACTTAGCTGATTTGTCGCGGCTGAATCTCTCAGAGGTAAACTTTCAAGCTCAGTATCAAAAGTCTCAGACAAGAAAAGATGCCCCGATCTTGGAAGTCTCGAATCTCCATTTTGGTTACCAGGAGCATGCGCCTATTCTTAGAGATCTTTCCCTATCCATTCATCGGGGAGAGCGTATCGCCATCGTTGGAAAGAATGGGGCTGGGAAGTCTACGCTGGCAAAATGCCTCTGTCAATTTCTGGAGCATAGCGGTCAGCTTCATTATTTAGGAAAAGATATTAGTCAGGACTCCATCAAAGAGCGTTCAGAGCGCATAGGCTATGTGCTGCAGAATCCTAACCAGATGATCAGTCAGCCTATGATTTTTGATGAAGTTGCGTTGGGGCTGCGGCTTCGCGGTGTCTCAGAAGAGGAGATTGGCAGGCGAGTAGAGGCTGTTCTTAAAACCTGCGGGCTTTTTGAGTTTCGGAAATGGCCGATCTCAGCCCTTTCCTTCGGACAGAAAAAAAGGGTAACAATTGCTTCTATTTTAGTCTTGAATCCGGGTATCATCCTGCTTGATGAACCAACAGCAGGTCAGGACAAGAAACATTATACGGAGATTATGAGTTTTCTTGATGAGCTTAATCAGCAGGGGCACACGATTGTCATGATTACACATGATATGCAGCTCATGTTGGAGTATTCGGATCGAGCTCTTGTCATTGATCAGGGACAGGTCATAGCTGATCTGCCACCGATTGAATTATTTAGCCAAACAGCTATTTTAAAGCAGGCAAATTTGAAGCAGACCAGTCTTTTTGAACTGGCTGAAAAGTTAGCTGTTGATCCCAAGGCCCTAACAGATTATTATATTCAGATTGGAGGGCTTCTTCATGGCTAAAGGTTTTATTGGTTTTCAGGATGGACAAGGTTTCCTTTATAGTCTGTCTGGAGCTAGCAAGTTGATTTTCTTTCTGCTGGTTTCTATTGCCTGCATGACCACTTACGATACGCGTCTGATTGCTGCGGTGGGGCTTTTTTCGCTCTTCTTATTTAAACAAGCAGGTATTCACTTCCGACAAGTCTTTTTTGCACTGACTTTTGTTGCTGTATTTGCACTTTTAAATTTAATCGTGGTTTACCTGTTTGCTCCTGGTTATGGGGAACAGATTTATGGTCATAAGACCATTTTGCTAGATGGAGTGGGGCCTTTTTATGTAACCAGTCAGGAGTTGTTTTACCTCTTGAATTTACTCTTAAAATATTTCTGTACAGTTCCTCTGGCCCTTCTCTTTTTAATGACGACCAATCCCAGTCAGTTTGCGTCCAGCCTTAACCAAATCGGCCTGTCTTATCGGGTGGCCTATGCTGTAAGTTTGACCCTGCGTTATATTCCTGATGTGCAGGAAGAATTTGTGATGATTAGGACGTCCCAAGAGGCACGTGGGTTGGAGCTGTCTGCCAAAGCCAATCTTTTTCAGCGGATTAAGGGAAACCTTCAAATCATTGTCCCTTTAATTTTTAGTTCTTTGGAGCGGATTGATGTGGTTTCAACAGCGATGGAGCTTCGCCGTTTCGGAAAAAACAAGAAGCGAACCTGGTATAGCAGACAAGACTTCAAGGTCTCAGATTACGTGGTTATCAGTTTAGCAGTTGCGATTTTTTTGCTCAGTTTGATGTTATTAGTTCTTAACGAGGGGCGTTTCTATAATCCTTGGCAATCTTAAAAGCCGTTCTGAAACAAGAACGGCTTTTACCTATCTAAAATAACCCAAATAATCAAATTTTTCAAAGGTTTGAGAGCTTGAGACAGCTACCAAGATGCTGTCTTCTATTAAAGGTGCTTCAATAGGGATATTGGTGGTCAGAGGTTCTCCTTTGGAGGACCGAATACCAATAAGATTGAGGTCAAATTTGGAGCGGATATCCAAATCTTTGATGGATCTACCTACCCAGGCCTTAGGAACCTTGAATTCGATAACAGAGATATCCCCTTCCAGATAATAGATATCACCGATGGATTGGCGAAGCAGGCTTGAAGCCAAGTTCTTACCGGATTCACGTTCGGGAGAGATGACGTGATCGGCTCCGACAGCGTAAAGGACTTCTTCGAAGGTACTGCTGCGTGCCTTGGTTACAATGTGGGGGATTTTTAATTTTTTACAGTTGCGGACAGCCAGAACGGAACTTTCAAGGTTGTTCCCTGTTGCAATGACAACGGCATCACACTGGTCGATCCCCGCCTTTTCAAGAAGTTCTAAGTCGGTAATATCACCGATAACAGCTTTACTGACAAGGTCAGCAATCTCGGTAACATTGTCTTCTTTGCTGTCAATAACGATAACCTCTTGACCAAACTGGCTCAACTCTTCGGCGACGGTTTGGCCGAAGATTCCCAGTCCTAACACACCAATTATTTTTGTTTTCATGATTTAATGCTCCTTTCTTAGGCAATTGTTAAATCAGTTTCGGCATAGCGAATGTTTTTTTCCGGTTTGTTCAGTAAACTCAATAAAACAGTGATGGGGCCGACCCGGCCAAAGAACATGAGGGCCATGATAATGAAACGGCCTGCAGTGGAAAGGTTGGGCGTCACATCCATCGAAACCCCCACCGTTGCCAGAGCGCTGATGGCTTCAAAAAGCAAGGAGAAGCTGTCAAGTTTGGGTTCGGTGATCAGAAGCAGGAAATAACCAGACAGCAAGGCCAAGAAAAAGAAAATTAAGATCGTCAGTGTCTGTCTGATAAGGGCTTGTGGAATTGATCGGTTTCTAAAAACGACCTGTTTTTGTCCCTTTAGTTCGGACTTAAAGAGCAGAAAAATCAGGGCTGCTACGGTCACCTTGATACCACCAGCGGTTCCTCCGGGAGCACCACCGATAATCATTTGCAGCATATAAAGAAGATTGGTACTCTTGTTGGCGGCTTGATAATCAATCGTAGCAAAGCCTGCGGTTCGCATGGTAACAGACTGGAAGAAGCTCACCATACCTTGCTGAAAAGGATTCAGACGAGCTAAGGTGCCAGGATTGTTCAGCTCCAGCAGCCAGCCGGAGACTGTCCCCAGAAGCAGAATAGTCGCAGTTGTGTAAAGCACCAACCGTGTGTGAATGCTCAACGGTTGGAAGGCCAGTTTAAAATGGCGAGGCTTTTCAAGCCAATAAGCTTTGAAGCGTCGGACAAGATCTAGCCAGTTGGCAAAGCCCAGACCGCCTGCAATGATAAGAAAGGCAACCGTGATATTGACGATAGGATTGGTAGCATAAGCGGTTAGACTCGTGGTACTGAAATTGTCAAAACCAGCATTACAAAAGGCCGATACCGCTAGAAAAAGACTGTTAAAAATACCGTGTCCCCAGCCAAAGCGAGGGATAAAATCAATCATGAGGATTAAGGCTGCCACTCCCTCTAGACAGAAAGTTAGCTTATAAATGAAAAAAAGATAGGGGCGCAAGCCGCTGCTATTGCTCCTGCTTAAGGCTGACTGAAGCAGGGACTGGTCAGACAAGGTCATTTTTTGTTTGAGGCTGTAGTAACTGAGTGAAACCAAGGTTACCAAGCCCAGTCCTCCAATCTGCATGAGCAGCATGGCCGTCAGCTGCCCCAAACCATTGTAGGCCTGACTGACAGGAACAACCGATAAGCCTGTTACACAAACCATCGAAACAGTATTAAAAAGATGGTCCAAATAAGTGGTAGCAGGAGCATTGCTATTGTGCATCAAGGGCAGAGAAAGGAGGAGGCTTCCGATTAAGATAACCAGCAAAAAGCTGGCGCTCAGCTGCTGGGTGACGGTTAGTTTACGTCTTGAAATGCTTTCGATCATATTTATCTCCTGAAATCAACTAGCCTTATCATAGCAAAAACCAGTAAAAAGACCAACTCCCAAGGGTTGGTTCTGTTATGACAAGGGTTTCTTATTAGGCAATCCGGCCTTGCGAGGGTACTTGTTGGGGGTTTCTTTTTTCTTGCTGACGAGTGTGAGATTGCGGGAGTCTCCATTGGGAAGCTGGTAATCCAGACTTGTTTCGACTTTTGCAAAGAGGGTTTGCAACGCTGGCTGAGCTTCTTGGAGTTCGTCTTCGGCAGCGCTGGCTTTAAGCGCAATGAGCTGACCGCCTACTTTTAAAAATGGAATGGTTAGCTCGGCCAAGACCTGCATACGGGCAACAGCTCTGGCGGTTACCAGATCAAATTGTCCTCTGAAAGCCTTATTCTGGCCGTAATCTTCAGCGCGTCCATGATAAAAGGCAACACCGTCAAGTTCAAGCTCCTCAGCCAGGTGTTTCAAGAAGGTGATTCGTTTATTGAGAGAGTCAATAATGGTGACCTTCAATTGAGGAAAAAGAATCTTCATAGGCAGACTGGGAAAGCCGGCACCGGCTCCAATATCGAGCAATTTGAGATTTTGATCTTGGAGATGTCCCTGAAGAATAGGGGCAACCGAGTCGTAAAAATGTTTGAGGTAAACCTCATTCTTATCCGTAATTGCGGTTAGATTGATCTTTTGATTCCATTGGACCAAAAGGTGAAAATAGGTCTCAAAGGCCTGTTTTTGTTTTTCAGTTAGTACAATGCCTTGTGCAGCTAAGGCCTGATAAAATTCTTGGGGGGTCATGGGCTCTCCTTCTCTAATCATCATTTATTCTAACATAAAAGCTTAATTTCTGATATAATAGAAACAAGAATTTGAAGGAGAGAATCTTTATGGTATGGATTTTGTTAATTATAGTGATTGCTTTGATTGGCTGGGTTATTTTGGCCTACAATGGCTTGGTGAGAAGCCGCATGCAGACTCAGGAGTCTTGGAGTCAGATTGATGTTCAGCTCAAACGCCGAAATGACCTGATTCCTAATCTAATCGAAACGGTCAAGGGATATGGAAAATATGAGCAAGAAACCTTGGAAAAAGTAACCAGCCTCCGCCAGCAGGTGGCTAATGCTTCCACCCCTCAGGAAGCGATGGTTGCTTCGGATGCGCTTAGCAGACAGGTTGCAGGTATCTTTGCTGTTGCAGAGAGTTACCCAGATCTGAAAGCCAATGCTAATTATCTGAAACTACAAGAAGAATTGACCAATACTGAAAATAAAATTTCCTATTCCCGTCAGTTATTTAACTCAACAACAGCTAATTACAATGTGAAATTGGAAACTTTCCCGAGCAGCATTGTTGGAAAATTGTTTAACTTCCAGCCGAGCAAATTTTTGGAAACACCTGCCGAAGAAAAGGCTGTTCCCAAAGTGGACTTTGGAGCAAATGGCTTAGGAGACTGATATGCTGTTTGAACAAATTGCAAGTAATAAGCGCAGGACTGTCCTGCTCTTATTACTTTTCTTTCTGCTTTTAGGAGCTATCGGGGCAGCTGTTGGCTATCTTTGGCTGAATAATTGGATTGGAGGGCTGCTGATTGCCCTTATTATTGGCAGCATCTACGCCATCAGTATGATTTTTCAGTCAACCAATGTCATTATGTCCATGAACAATGCGCGTGAAGTAACAGCAGAGGAAATGCCTGATTATTACCATATTGTCGAGGATATGGCAATGGTGGCCCAGATTCCTATGCCGCGTGTTTTTGTGATTGAGGATCCATCTCTGAATGCTTTTGCAACAGGATCCAACCCCGGCAATGCCGCTGTTGCGGCAACAACAGGCCTTTTAGCGGTTATGAACCGGGAAGAATTAGAAGGGGTTGTGGGTCACGAAATCAGCCATATCAGAAATTATGACATTCGGATTTCGACGATTGCGGTTGCCCTAGCTAGTGCGATCACCCTTATTTCTAGTATTGGAGGGCGCATGCTCTGGTTTGGCGGCGGCAGCAGACGCCGTTCGGACGATGATGAAGGCGGAGATTATCTGCAAATTATCCTCCTGATTTTGTCACTGCTGGCGATTATCCTTGCTCCTTTGGCAGCCAGTCTAGTTCAGCTGGCCATTTCACGCCAGAGGGAATATCTGGCAGATGCCAGTTCTGTTGAATTAACCCGTAATCCTCAGGGAATGATTTCGGCACTTTCTAAATTAGAACAGTCAGAGCCCATGCGGCAACCGGTTGATGATGCCAGTGCAGCGCTCTTTATCAATGATCCTAAGAAAAAATCGGGATTTAAATCACTCTTTTTTACCCATCCGCCGATTGCCGATAGGATTGAGCGTTTGAGACAGATGTAAAAGGCGATATCAAAAAAGAGAGTGGGACAAAATCGATTAATCGTCATGAAATGGCGATTTCGATTATGGATCCCACCCCGCACAGTTTAATTAGAAGAGTTTGAGACTTGTGTCCCAAACTCTTTTGATTTAGGTTTAATCAACAGATTTTAGCGCTTCTAGCATATCAATACGCTTAATGTGCCGATTCATAATCGCCATCACGATGAAACTAAAGAGAATAACGGCAACTGTTGAAATGAGTATATTTGTCCAAGTAATCCCAGGAATTGAGAAGATATGTTCTGGCGGGATAACCGTCATGACATATTTATGAAGGAAGTAGCCTAATCCAATTCCTAGAAGAATGCCGATGGCTGTTAGCAGGAAAGTCTCTTTAAAGACATAGAGCAGGGTTTCTTTTTGATAAAAACCAAGCACCTTGATAGTGG
Organism: Streptococcus ferus DSM 20646; assembly: GCF_000372425.1. GTDB lineage: Bacteria > Bacillota > Bacilli > Lactobacillales > Streptococcaceae > Streptococcus > Streptococcus ferus. The sequence continues at coordinate 90,225 of NZ_AQVD01000006.1, read as the reverse complement.
CCAACTCCTTTTCACGCTCAGCCACATTGATGCTGGTGAGGGTATAAAGAACGATATAGACCAGTAAGATGGAGACAAACACAATGATGAGGATGATATTGGTCAGCCCGCCCAGAAAGTCACTGACTGTTTGACGGATAACCTTACTTTGGACAACTGTCAGACTGGCATCATTCTGATTAAGTTTCTTGGCCAAGGTTTCAGCATTTTCCTTTGTTTTTAGAAGGTAGGCATTGCTCTGGTAAGCAGTTCCAAAAACCTTTTGATAGTAAGTTGGCGTCATATAAATCATATGTCCGACATAATTGCTGGTGATAGAGCTGACCTTAATATGATAGGATTTGCCTTGACTGTCTTTAATGGTAAGGTAGTCTCCTTGCTCAAGGTTGAAGGCTTGTGTCAGCTTTTTGGAAAGAATAGCCCCGTCATTGGTCAGACGGTGATCTAGCTGAATGTCGTTTTTAAAATCCTTGCCCACAAAGAGTTGGATGGACTGACTGTCTAAGAGCTCATCGGATTTAGCGCTGACCGTCTCATAACGGATGCTTGTCTGGCTACTTGAGTGTGTCTTAACTAGATTTTGATAAGAAGACAGACTCTTAGAGTCGGGGTTATAGACAGCAATCATATCATAGGTTGAAATCGTTTCGTACTGTCTATGAGGCAATTCAATCAGACTGTCTCGGATACCGATACCCAGAATTAACAGAGAAATGGATCCCATAACCCCAAAGATGGTCATAAACATTCGAGATTTATAGCGAAATGCATTACGAAGGGTGACCTTATTGGAAAAGGATAAGTGCTTCCAAATCAAAGGAATACGTTCGAGTAAGATTGTATTGGTGACAGCAGGAGGCTTCGGCAGCATCAGGTCAGCAGGTTTCTCCTTCAGCTCTTTTTTGGCTGCCAAGTAGGCCGCCAGAAGAGTACTCATAAGAGCCAGTCCTAAAGAAATAAGCAGGAGAGGGATATTGTAAACAATCGTCATTTTGCCGAGTTGGTAGGAGCCATCCGCAAAGATGCTATAGATACGATTCGGGAGGAAGTAGATTCCCAGCAGACTCCCGCCAACAGTCCCTACCAGAGCTGATAAGGTACTGTAAAGGGTAAATTCTCCCATAACTTCCTTCTTGTAGAAGCCCAAAGCTCGGAGAGTTCCCATTTCAGTTCGTTTTTCAGCGACCATTCGTCTCATAGTGGTAAAGGAAACCATGAGGGAAATCGCAAAGAAAATAACAGGAAGAACCAGAGCTAACGCATCCATCCGTGTAGCTGAGCTGCCATAGTCGGAATAACCATGGGCGAAATCAGAGCGCTCTTGGGCGCTTACTTGGATGAGACTAACTTGCTTTTTCTTTTGAGCAAGGTCTGATTTGGCTTCAACTAATTCTGTTTTTGCCTGAGACAGCTGAGCAGCTTGCTTGCTTAAACGGCTCTCTTGGTCAGCCAACTGGGCTTGTAGCTCAGGGGAAGCTGCCGCAGCCTGTTTTGCTGCTTGGAGCTGTTCTTGAGCGGTTTTCACTGTTTCTTCCTGTTGAGCCAAGGTCTTTTCGCTGCTGACTAACTTTTCTTCGGCAGCAGTGATGTCTGTTAAGGATTTGTCCTGCTTAGCTTGTGTCAGCTGGCGCGTAATCTTCTGTACCTTTTCTAAATCGGCGTAGGCGGCATTAGAATACTCTTGAGTATAAGCAGATAAGTTCTGCGTGTTGGTAAAGGTTAAGCGGGCGAGGTTATCAGAGACCGTCATATTGGAACTTGGGACAATAGCGAAATAAGACAGTGTCCCATCTCCTACGTTGGTCTGCCCTAGAGATGTTCGCGACATAAATTCAGAAGAGCGGACAATACCGACAACGGTCAGCTTTTTGACCTTCAGGTCATCACTGGTAATGCTTATCGTATCCCCGATTTTCTGATTGAGCTGCTCTCCAATAGCTATTTCATTGTTTGTCTGAGGCAGCCGTCCCTGAACCAGTTTGGCTTTAGAAATGGTTTTTGGAGTGCTGATGACACGGATGCCCTTGCCTGATAAGACGGCATCAATTTGTTTGCCGTAAGTAATCTCTTTCAGATTGGCCACTTGTTCAAGTCGTTTCTTATCGCTATTACTGAAAGAAGTCGTCGTTTCTACTTGAATGTCAGCCAAATTCTCCTGTTTAAAACGATCAATGACGGTTTGCCGCATATCAGGGCCTGCAGAAAAGAGACCGACAAAAACAAAAATGGCTAACATAATTAAAAGAGTAACAGAGAGAAAGCGAGCCCAGGACCTCTGAAAGGTTCGTCTGATATTTTTCTTCATTGTTTTCATAAGACTTACCACTCCAAATCTTTGACAGGAATAGGCTTATCGTTGCGATAGTCTTCTTTGATTTGACCATCTGAAACCTCAATCACATGGTCGGCCATAGGCTTGATCAGCGAGTTATGCGTCACAATAATCACGTTCTTGCCGCTTGTTCGCACGTAATCTTGGAAGAGCTGAAGGATTTGTTTGCCAGTCTTATAGTCTAGGGCACCTGTCGGTTCATCTGCTAAGAGCAGTTTGGGATTTTTGGCCATGGCTCGGGCAATCGAAACCCGCTGCTGTTCTCCGCCGGACATTTGAGCCGGAAAGTTATGGAGACGTCGCCTAAGCCCGACGTTTTTCAGCATTTCTTCTGGGCTTAGTGAATCGTGGACAACCTCACTTGCCAATTCAACGTTCTCAAGAGCTGTTAAATTGGGAACTAAGTTGTAGAACTGAAAAACAAAGCCGACATCCAGGCGGCGGTAGGTCGTCAGTTCTCGGCTGCTTAAGGTCGTCAGGTTTTTATCGCCGACGAGAACTTGTCCGCGGGTCGCTTGGTCCATTCCGCCAAGAATATTGAGGAGGGTCGATTTACCCGCGCCAGAATTACCAACCATAATGGTCAGCTCGCCTTTTTGGATATCAAAGTTAATGTTATTATTGGCACGAACTTCATCTTCTCGTCCTTCATTGTAGATTTTATAGACGTCTTTTAAGGAAATCAGATTTGACATTTAAAACTCCTTTTGTTAAGTTATGGATAGATTATACTATACAGACTGTTCATTTCAATGAACAAAAATAGACATTGTGTTCATTTGAGGGGGGGCTTATGACAGGCTATCAAACAAAAAGGAAGAATACCAAAACCTATTTACGGGAAGCTTTTTTTTCGCTTTTAGAAGAAAGGCCTATCAATCAAGTGACCGTCTCGGCCTTGACGAAGAAGGCAGGTATTTCTAGGGGGACCTTCTACCTTCATTATCTGGATATCAATGATTTTATTCAATCTATTAAGTCGGAGATTTATTCGGTCATTGAAGAGCACCTTCAAGACGACCTCTTCCATGATGCAGAGCTGTCCAAGCTCACTTTTTTGATTGACTATGTGGAAGACACCTTTGCAGTTTTTAAAGCCCTGATTGGAAAAAATGGGGATAAGGCATTTGAAGCCTATTTAATCAGAGCCATCAAACGCTTTATTTTAGGTCATGCGAAGGTGAGCTATCAGGATAAGACAATCCCTGAAACTTATGTCATTGATATCCTAACCATGAGTGTCATTGCCATTATTTATACTTGGCTTGATGAGGAAAATCCAAGGACAAGTCGGGAAATTATTGATATAATTGTTAAAACGAGGACCTTGTCGCCTGCGGATTTATATAGAAGGGAAAGTGTAATGTATACTTTAAATGAGATTAGAAAAGCATCGGATGGTATTTTGTTTGATGACACCTTTGATCTTGAGGCTGCCTTGAGGGAGCGCAATCCTGAGATTTTAGGCCTTGAAGGGCTAGAGGCCAAGGGAAAAGTAGTCTATGATGACGGTTTTTATGTGCTAGACTATTACTTGACCTATACCATTACCCTACCTTCAAGTCGTTCTTTAGAGCCAGTTCAGCGTTCGGAGCAGCTAATGGTTGAGGAAGTCTTTATTGAAAGCCAAGATGTGTCAGCTAAGAAAGACCTAGTGGAGGAGGAACTGGTCATTATTTTAGAGGATCCAGTGATTGATTTAAAAGAGAGTATCCTTGACAATATCCTATTAAATATTCCTTTGAAAGTTCTAACGCCTGATGAAGAAGCCAATGAAGAGCTGCCGTCGGGGAAAGACTGGCAAATTATCAGTCAGGCCCAGTATGAAGAACTGAAAGAGAAGAACAAGGAAGCAGAGAATCCTTTTGCAGCCTTGTCTAATTTATTTGACGATGAAAACCAATAGTAACATAGCATGTTGCTATTGGTTTTTTTGTTAAAGCATCTTCCAATGTAAAATAATTTCTGACTTCAAATTTATTTGTTAACCTTTTTTAATAATCAATAAAAATGCTTCGACAACGTATAATTATTTCTCACGCCTTTCACTAATAAGAAATTCTGATGAGAGGTCAAAAGTCCTTGGAAATCTTGGTTTTAAGGGCTTCTTCTTATTCGTTATATAACTGTAATAAACTTGTTATCTCTGTTTCACCTACAAATTATAGATTTTTTATAGAATAGTGTAAACATTAGAAAATATTTATTGTATGGCTATATAGGGGTTTTTTATGACAAAGAAGATTTTGATTATTGAGGATGAAAAGAATCTGGCTCGGTTTGTATCGCTGGAGTTACAACATGAAGGATATGAGGTCGATGTGGAGCATAATGGGCGCACAGGTCTCGAAAAAGCATTAGAAAAAGACTATGATTTGATTTTACTGGATTTAATGTTGCCCGAAATGGACGGCTATGAGGTGACCCGCCGTCTTTTCCTGGAAAAGACAACATACTTAATCATGATGACTGCCCGTGATTCAGTCATGGATATTGTAGCTGGTCTTGACCGTGGCGCAGATGGTTATATCGTTAAACCCTTTGCTATTGAAGAGCTTTTAGCCAGAGTTCGTGCGACTTTCCGCCGTCAAGATATGGAAAAAGCCAAACGTCTGCCACGCGGGGAAAATACTTACCGTGACCTGCAATTAGACCCGCAGAATCGAGCGGCTATTCGTGACGGGGAGACCATTCCTTTAACCAAACGTGAGTTTGATCTACTCAACGCTTTGCTGTCCAACATTAACCAAGTCATGACCCGAGAAGATTTGCTGGAGCATGTCTGGAAATATGAGCAAGAAACTGAAACTAATGTGGTTGATGTCTACATCCGCTATCTCCGCGGCAAGATTGATGTTCCTGGAAAGGAAAGCTACATTCAAACGGTTCGCGGTATGGGTTATGTGATTCGTGAAAAATAACGTTATCTTATGAGGGCACGCAATCTGCGTGCTTTTGTTATGAACTAAAGTATGATAAAATAAAGTATTAAGAAAAGCTAGAAATGAGGTGTTTTCATGCGTTGTCCTAAGTGTAACTATTTAAAATCCAGCGTGATTGACAGTCGTCAGGCCGAAGAAGGAACGACTATCAGACGCCGACGTGAGTGTGAACAATGTCAGACACGCTTTACCACCTTTGAGAGAATTGAGGAGCTGCCCCTGCTTGTGGTCAAAAAAGATGGCACCCGAGAACAGTTTTCAAGGGATAAGATTTTTAACGGTATTATTCGCAGTGCCCAAAAACGCCCAGTTTCAAGTTCTGCTATTGAAAAAGTTGTCGGGGATATTGAACGTCGCATCAGAAGTGACTACGACAGCGAGGTATCCAGTGAGGTGATTGGCAATCTAGTGATGGATGAGCTGGCTGAACTTGATGAGATTACCTATGTGCGCTTTGCCAGTGTCTATCGCAGTTTTAAAGATGTAGACGAGATTGAGGCCCTTTTGCAGCAGATTACACAGCGGGTGAGAAGTAAGAAAAAAGGTAAGTTGGACCATGAAGCCGATTGATGAATTTTTTTATTGCCGGCAAAACTATTTAACGCCGGACACCTCAAGTCTGATGCGCTTTTATTATCCTCTGATGGGAGATGGGGATCTGGGGCTTTATCTCTATTTCGCATCATTCTTTGATAACGGCAGCCAGCGCCACAAGTTCAGTGAGATTCTGAATCATATGCAGTTTGGGATGCAGGCCTTTGAAGCGTCATTAGCCAGGCTGACTGCTCTAGATCTTGTGGCTTTTTATCGCCAGCAAGGCGTCTACCTTATCCAGCTGAAACCGCCCCTGCCGGCAAAGGATTTTCTAGCTAATCCTGTTTATAGCCGGCAGTTAGAGCAAAAGATCGGTCAGGTTGCGTTGGGTTACTTGGCTCTGGAAGATTTATCTCAGGCAGAGGATCTTTCCAAGGATTTTTCAGAGGTCTTTGGAGGGGGTCGGCAGCTGAATCCTAAACAGGCTCCCAGCAGTAAGACCCAATTTGATTTAGACAGCTTTAAAAACCGCATGACGAGTGACGGTCTGCGTTTTTCTGATCCGACCAAGGATGTTTTGGGACTTAATCAGCTTTCTGAACAGTATCACCTGTCTTGGTATGACACTTATCTATTGGCAAAGGAAACCGCCCATCGGGGCGTCATTTCCTTGTCTAGAATGCGGGCGAAAAAAGAACAGCCGCAAGCAGCTTCTGGTTCACAGTCATTCTCGCCAGAAGAACTAGCAATCATTCAGGAGGCCAAGGGCAGTAAAGCCGAGCATTATTTGGCGAATATTAAGAAACTGCGCCATGCTACGATTACAGCAGATGAACGTCAATTATTGGATGATTTAGCTGAGATGTCTTTTTTAGATGAGGTCATCAATATGATGGTTCTATATACTGTCAACAAGAGCAAATCGGCTAATCTGAACAAAACTTACCTGATGAAAGTGGCTAATGATTTTGCTTATCAGGGTGTTTCAAGTGCAGAAGCGGCTCTTGAAAAAATGCGTTCTTTCAAAGAACCGCAGAAGAAAGCTTCAAAAAGCCGTCAACCTAAGAGCAACGTACCTGAATGGAGTAATCAAGAGTATAAAAACGAGACCAGTGCAGAAGAACAGGCTCGCTTAGAGGCGATTAAGCGCCAGACATTAGAACGCTTAAGAAAGGGGGAAGAATAGATGGATAGAATAGGACAAACCTTGGCCCAAAAAGCGGCAGGCCGCCCTTCTTTGAATCCAGATGAGCTGATGAAGGTTATCCTGGCTGACCAGGAAGTCGCAGACTTTATCACCAGTCATCAGCTGACCCAGAATCAAATTAAAATCAGCCTTCCTAAATTTAACCAGTACATTAATGAACGTTCCCGCTTTCAAAATCATGACCAAGCCTACATCGCAAAAGGCTACGAGCCCATCTTGGTGATGAATGAAGGCTTCGCGGATGTCTCTTATTTAGAAACCAAGGAGTTGATTGAAAGTCAAAAGAAACAGGCGATATCTGACCGGATCAATCTTGTCAGCCTGCCACGGTCTTATAAGCATATTTCTTTTGATGATATTAACCTAGATGATGTCAAGCGCCTGGATGTCTTTCAGGCTATCGTGGACTTTGTCGGCAATTACCCCACTCCCGAGCAAAAGGGGCTTTATCTTTATGGGGATATGGGTGTCGGTAAGTCCTACATGATGGCGGCGATGGCTCACGAACTCTCTGAGAAAAAGGGAGTGTCAACCACCTTGCTGCATTTCCCGAGTTTTACTATTGACGTCAAAAATGCCATCAATACCGGAACGGTTAAGGATGAGATTGATGCTGTCAAGAAGGCAGAAGTCCTCATCTTGGATGATATCGGTGCCGAACAGAGTACTTCTTGGATTCGCGATGAGGTGCTGCAGGTTATCCTTCAGTATCGAATGTTAGAGGAGCTGCCGACTTTCTTTACCTCTAATTACAGTTTCAAGGATTTAGAAGCCAAGTTAGCCAATATCAAGGGCAGTGATGAGAGCTGGCAGGCCAAACGGGTTATGGAACGGATTCGTTTCTTGGCCCAAGAAATTCACCTCCAAGGTGAAAATAGAAGATAAAGGAGATCCAATGGCTTTACCAACAGTTGCTATTGTCGGCCGTCCGAATGTCGGCAAATCAACACTTTTTAATCGTATTGCTGGTGAGCGCATTTCCATTGTAGAAGATGTTGAAGGGGTCACTCGCGACCGTATCTACACCAATGCTGAATGGCTGAACCGGTCATTTTCGATTATTGATACAGGTGGTATCGACGATGTCGATGCCCCTTTTATGGAACAAATCAAACATCAGGCAGACATTGCCATGACCGAGGCAGATGTCATTGTTTTTGTGGTGTCTGCGAAAGAGGGGGTTACGGATGCGGATGAATATGTCGCTAAAATTCTCTATCGGACGCATAAGCCTGTTATTTTAGCGGTTAATAAGGTTGATAACCCTGAGATGCGCAATGAGATTTACGATTTCTATGCGCTTGGCTTGGGAGATCCTTATCCTGTTTCTTCCGTACATGGTATGGGAACTGGAGATGTCCTCGATGCGATTGTGGAAAATCTGCCAACCGAATCAGAAGAAGAAAATCCTGATATCATCAGGTTCTCTCTGATTGGACGTCCAAATGTCGGCAAATCCAGCCTGATCAATGCGATTTTGGGAGAAGATCGGGTGATTGCAAGTCCCTTGGCAGGAACGACACGCGATGCGATTGATACACATTTTACCGATGATGAGGGGCAGGAGTTTACCATGATTGATACAGCAGGTCTGCGTAAGTCTGGTAAAATCTATGAAAATACGGAAAAATACTCGGTCATGCGCTCTATGCGGGCAATTGACCGTTCAGACATTGTCTTGATGGTGTTAAATGCCGAAGAAGGTATCCGGGAATACGATAAACGTATTGCTGGCTTTGCCCATGAGGCAGGTAAAGGTATGATCATTGTGGTGAATAAGTGGGATATGCTTGAAAAAGACAACCACACGGTAGCCAAATGGGAAGCCGATATCCGCGACCATTTCCAATATATTCCCTATGCTCCCATTATTTTTGTATCAGCAGTTACTAAACAGCGGCTCAATAAACTGCCTCAACTGATTAAACAAATCAGCCAGAGTCAGAACACCCGTATCCCGTCAGCGGTTCTTAATGATGTGATTATGGATGCTGTCGCTATCAATCCCACACCAACGGACAAGGGCAAACGTCTCAAGATTTTTTATGCGACTCAGGTCGCTGTCAAACCGCCAACTTTCATTGTTTTTGTCAATGAAGAAGAGCTGATGCACTTCTCTTACCTGCGTTTCTTGGAAAATCAGATCCGTGAGGCCTTCGTTTTTGAAGGAACGCCTATTAAGCTAATTGCCAGAAAGAGAAAGTAGTTCAAAACAGCTGGATCAACAAGAGCGGCGCTTAGCTTCGCCTGTCTGTGCAGTATGTTTAAATCTGATCAAAAATGAAAGGCCCGATCAGGGCTTTTTCTGCTAATCGTAACTATGGAGATAGAAAAGAGGTCACTATGTATCAATCCCTGAGATCTTATCTGCCCCAAGAAGGCAGGAGTTATTTGAAACCTGAAAAAGCCGGTCCTTTGGAAGAGGAAATGCGCCATTTGAAAAAGCTAGGTCAGGCTGCGCGTATAGAATTTACAGCGATTGTCGAGATGTTGGCTCCTAAGATTGCTCCGCTTGAAAAGACCCGAATCAGTCATTGGGCCAGTCAAGCACAGGTCTTAAGGCCTCATTTTTGGTGTTATTTTAAAAGTCCAGAAGATGCTGCAGATGATGTTGCCATGGCTGTCAGAATGTATGGGACGGCAGAGCAGTTTGGTATTTCTGTTGAAGTTAGCTTTATAGAGCGTAAAAAATCAGATCAGACCCTGCGTAAGCAAGCTAGGGTGCTGGATCTCCCGATAGCCAATCCGCTTTATTATCGCGTTCAGGAAAAGGATGAGATGTATTGTCTGGAAGGAACGGAAGCTAATCGCCAGCTTTTACGACAAAAACTGGCCGCTCAGGAAATCAGAAAGGTCTTGGTAAAATGGGATTTGCCAGTAACGGATAACCTTTCTTGGGAAGAGCTGACCGATCAGCTAGCGACTGGATTTGAGCGTCTGAAACCTTATTATGTTCAAGCGAAAGGTTAGGACGATGATAAGGGGGCAGAGGCTTAAAATATTTTGAAAGGGGACTCTTGCTTGTGAAATTATCAATGTCGGGTTATAATAATTGTAAACGCTATCAAAGGAGAAAGTCATGTCTGAAAAGTATATTTTAGCGATTGATGAGGGAACGACTTCAACGCGGGCAATTCTCTTTAATCAGAAGGCTGAGAAAGTTTATGAGGCTCAAAAAGAATTTCCTCAGTATTTTCCAGAGCCTGGATGGGTGGAACATGATGCCAATGAGATTTGGAATGCCGTCCAGTCAACGCTGGCAACCCTTTTTATTGAATCAGGTGTTAAACCGCATCAGGTTGCAGGGATTGGGATTACCAATCAGCGGGAAACGACAGTTATTTGGGATAAAAAGACAGGACTTCCCATCTATCACGCCATTGTCTGGCAGTCACGTCAGTCAAGCCCGATTGCTGATCAATTGGTGACGGAAGGTCACAAAGACATTCTTCATCAGAAGACAGGCCTCATCGTAGATGCTTATTTTTCGGCAACTAAAATTCGCTGGCTCTTAGATCAGGTGCCGGATGCCCAAGAACGAGCTGAAAAGGGAGAACTCCTCTTTGGTACCATTGATACCTGGCTCTTATGGAAGCTGACTGGGGGTAAGGTTCACGCGACAGACTATTCAAATGCCAGCCGAACGATGCTCTTTAACATTCATGATCTCAGCTGGGACCAAGACATCTTAGATCTTTTGAATATTCCTTCTACCCTTCTGCCCGAGGTTCGCTCTAATTCCGAAATCTATGGCGAAACGGTACCCTTCCACTTCTTTGGCAGTCGTGTCCCAATTTCAGGCATGGCAGGAGACCAGCAGGCGGCCCTTTTTGGTCAGCTGGCCTTTGAGGAAGGAGCTGTCAAAAACACCTATGGGACGGGCGCTTTTATTGTCATGAACATTGGTGATAAACCGATTCGGTCTGACCATAACCTGCTGACCACTATTGGCTATGTCATTGATGGCAAGGTAACCTATGCCTTGGAGGGTTCCGTTTTTGTGGCAGGGTCGGCACTTCAGTGGTTGCGCGATAAAGTGCATTTGCTGTCTTCGGCACCTGAATCTGAAGCAGCAGCAATACGGTCACAAAGTGATAATGAAGTTTATTTGGTTCCGGCCTTTACAGGCCTCGGGGCGCCTTACTGGGACAGTCGGGCTAGAGGCGCAGTCTTTGGATTAACCAGAGGAACAACAGATGATGATATCATTAAAGCTACTCTACAGTCTCTTGCCTACCAGACACGTGATGTCATTGAGACGATGCAGAAAGATACAAAAATAAGAATTCCTCTCTTGAAAGTAGATGGCGGAGCCGCGATGAACCAATACCTAATGCAGTTTCAGGCAGATTTATTGGCGATCCCGCTTGAAAGAGCAGCCAATCTTGAGTCAACCGCTCTGGGAGCGGCTTTCTTAGCAGGTCTTGCAGTAGGATATTGGCAGAGTAAGGATCAGCTTGCCCAGCTCTTCTCAGATGGTCAGCACTTTGATGTGCTGATGGACGACAAAGAGCGGGAAAAACTATATCAGGGCTGGCGAAATGCTGTTGCAGCAACCCAGTATTTTGCACGATTGGATTGAAGTGAGAAAGTCTTTGGCAAGGTAGTACTTAAGGTCTTATAAGCACCAGTTGATCTATGATTGGCAATGTTGAAATTGGATTTTAGAGGGTTATCAGCTACACTTCATGGCTTGAAAAGGAGAACAAAATGAAATCGTTTTTTAAAAAATCAGAAACTGCTTATGCCCCTTTCTTTCGAGTTTGTTTTTACCTATCGCTGGGTTTAATGGTTGTTGGTCTTTTACTGGGCCTCTACACTAGCCTCGTCTATAAAGTTCCTTTTTGGAATAAGACAAGCTGGGGATTGATTGGTCAATTTTTAGTTGTCCTGTTTTTTGTCTCTGTGGATCGACTAGAGGATAGGTACAGAAAAGGCAAGAATGACAAATAAAGGGATATGTTCAATTGAAATAGGGCTGTCTTGAATAAAGACGAGTTGACGATTAACTGAGGCTTCAAGGACTTAGATGAATTTATCAAAAAAGCTGGGACTTTTGTCCCAGCTTTTTGGTATTAAGGTTCGATACGTTCGAGTCCGCCCAGATAAGGCCGAAGCACCTGAGGAATAGTGACGGAGCCGTCTTCGTTTTGGTAATTTTCCAGAATTGCAGCAACCGTCCGACCAACAGCAAGACCTGAGCCGTTTAGTGTGTGGAGCAGTTTGACCTTATCATCAGCTTCATCACGGTAACGGATTTGTGCACGGCGGGCTTGGAAATCCTCCGTATTGGAACAGCTTGAGATTTCGCGATACGTTTCTTGAGCAGGAATCCAAACTTCCAAATCATAGGTCTTGGCGGCTGAAAAGCCCATATCGCCTGTACAAAGTGTTATCACACGATAAGGCAATTCCAGTTTTTGAAGAATATGTTCAGCATTGGCCGTCATTTTTTCCAATTCGTCATAAGAGTCTTCTGGTTTGGCAAACTTGATCATCTCAACCTTGTGGAATTGGTGGAGACGAATGAGACCGCGCGTGTCTCGTCCTGCAGAGCCAGCTTCGGAGCGAAAAGAAGGACTCATAGCCGTAAAGGAGATTGGCAAGTCTTTGCCCTCAAGGATTTCTCCGCGATAGTAGTTAGTCAGAGGAACTTCGGCTGTCGGGATGAGGACATAGTCGGTGTCAGCCAATTCAAAGGTATCTTCCTTGAACTTAGGGTATTGACCAGTTCCAAACATAGACTCATGATTCACCATGTAAGGAGGAATCACTTCGGTATAGCCTTCCTTTGCGTGTTCATTCAACATAAAGTTATAGAGGGCGCGTTCGAGACGGGCACCGACTCCCTTGTAGAAGAGGAAGCGAGATCCGGTCACTTTGGCGCCTCGCTCCCAGTCCAAAATCCCCAAATCTTCCCCTAAGTCCCAATGCGCTTTGGGCTGGAAAGTAAAATCGCGTGGCTCTCCCCAGCGGCGAATTTCAACATTATCATCCTCATCGGCACCGATAGGCACACTGTCGTGAGGGGTGTTGGGAAGACCGGTAACGATAGCTGTTAATTCCTGGTCAATTTCGGCTAATTCAGCATCCAAATCCTTAATAGCCGCCGCCAGTTTTTGCATGGCAGCAATTTGTTGGGAAGCATCTTCTTTTTGACGCTTTGCCTGGGCGATGGCAGCAGAAGCAGTATTGCGTTCGGCTTTAGCAGCTTCTGTCTTGATCAAAAGCTCACGCCTTCTGTGATCAAGTTCCTGCAATTCTAAAAGTGTCTTTTGCGCAACTCCTCGGTTGGCTAGTTTTTGAGCAACGGTCTCAAAATCACTGCGGATACGTTTCATGTCTAACATCAGTAATACCTCCAAATAAAAAACAGAATATGATATGCTGGAGCGCTCCGGCGCGGTTCCATCCAGCTTCACATTCTGTGCCCTTAATTGTTTATGTGTTATTAGATTCACGGTAGAATTTCAACTGTTGTCCATATCTGCTTGCAGCAACCGCAGACTTTCTGAAAAAGAGCAACCGTCTACTTATCCGTTGGATTTATTATACAAAAAAATGATGGGTTTGTAAATGCTATTGCCATTTTACAATTTTAAAACAGACTTTAACAAATTCATCTCATTTTGGTGAAAACGTCTCTTTCTTAATATGAATATGATAAGATTAGTGGGATATGATAACAACTACTAATGATGCTAAAAAAGACACGAATCCCTATAATCCAGGTGTTGATTTTCTTAGAATTTTTGCCATGTTCATGATTGTTGTCACTCATGTTCTAGGAAAGGGAGGGATCCGATCCAGTGTTGCCGGCGATCCAGATCCCCATTTTCTGATTACATGGGCTATTCAGGTAGCTGCTTATGGTGCGGTTAACTGCTACGCCTTGATTAGCGGTTATGTCAGCGTGAATTCCAACTATCGTTATTCTAAGTGCCTCACTCTGTGGCTGCAAGTTTTCTTTTATACTTTTGGTTTCACAGTCTTTTTTTCCTTGCTGCAAAAGCCAGTGACCTACCATGACTGGGTGGAGGCTATCTTTCCTGTTATTACTGGGGAGTATTGGTATATCACCGCTTATTTTGGTGTTTTGGTCTTTATGCCTTTTCTAAATTTGGGGCTTTCTAAGCTAAAAACCAAAGATTTGAAGCAGCTTGTTATCTTTGCTATTATCTTTTTTTCTGTACTCCCCGCTCTCTTTAATACTAAAGTTGACGAGTTCTCCTTTGCGAAAGGCTTCAGTATGAATTGGCTCATCGTCCTTTATATCATAGGTGCTTATCTGAGGCGCTTGGATTTGAAACGCGTCTTTAAAAAAAGGACGCTCTTACTGCTGGCCCTGTCTTCAATGACCGTAACTTTTTTTGCGAAATTCCTAATTGGTGATATTTGGTATTGGTATACATCGCCCAGCCTTTTAGCTGCTGCCTTGTCTGTTTTTATTTTCTTTGCGACTCTGGATATTAAATCGGATAGCCGTCTGATGGCTGTCATCAAGTTTCTGGCACCGGCTACGTTAGGGGTCTACCTCTTTCACCTAAATCCTCTAATGGTTCGGTTTGTCATTCGAGACGGTTTTGTCTCGTTTGTTGACGCTCCAATTTGGCTATTTCCTTTCTTAATTTTGGGAACTGCCCTTCTGATTTATTTCCTTTCGACTGTGGTGGAACTTTTACGGATGCGACTGTTCAAGACGCTTAAAATCGGGCAGCTGGCTCAAAAGCTAGATAACATTCTCCCCTTTGGTATCTATACAAAATCATAAAAAGCAGGTTTAATCCTGCTTTTTATTTTTTTTAGGCTTAAAAAATCGCCCCACTTGCTGTATCAAAGTCGGTAATTTGACAACCTTGTCATTGCCAATGGTTTCTCTGGCGATTTTTAAAATCTTTCCCGAATCTTTAGAGGCAAATAAAAATTTTCCCTTATCGGTGAAGATTTCAAAATGTCGGCTGACTTTTTTGCCAGAAACGTTAGCGCCGATCTGGTTGATGGATTCCCAAGGGATTTGAATGAAATCTTCAACATTAGCATCTGCGTAAAACTCTAGCGCCCTATTGCCAACAAGAAATTTTCCGACTTTTCCTCCTATGCCCAGATAAGAAACGCCGGTTGTCTGGAAGCTGACAGTTGTGTTTAAAGATTGTGCCATAATGTCTCCTTATTTCTAACCATATTTATTATATCAGAAAAATCCTATCTTGGATAAGGGAGTCAGCATTTTTTGGTCCAAGCTATTGTTGAAACGATCAAAAGGCAAAATCAGGCAGCAGGCTATTCTGCCACCTAATTGGTTTTTCGCTTACTCATCTTAATCAAAAAAACACAGCCCTTTAAACCTATCAAACGAGGATTAGAGGGGCTGTGTTTTGACTTAGAAGAAAGAAACTTTCTTACATAATACCTGCTAAACGAGCAAGGATACCTACTGCGAATAGAGCAATGATGATAGTGATTGGAGAAACTTTCTTTTTAAGCAGCCACATACATAGGAAGGTTAAGAGCAGTCCCATGAGGCCAGGAATGAGAGCGTCCAGCTGACCTTGGAGTGTTTGAGTTTGATACTTATCAAGACTCATGCCACCAAGTGCCTGACCGAGGATACCTTTTAACTCAGCTCCGGTCACACTGCCTTTTGGAAAGACGACATAAGCCCCTTCTGACAGCTGTTTGGCAGGAAGGTTCACGGTAAAGTTAATTGATACCCAGCGCTGAACCAAAACGGCTAAGATAAACATACCAAGGATAGAAGCCCCTTTGGTAATGTCTTGCAAGATACCGCCGGACATATCCTTTGTGATTTCAGAACCAGCCTTATAGCCGAACTCTTGTGTGTACCACAAGAAAGCCATACGGATGAGGTTCCAGCCAAAGAAGAAGATGAGCGGTCCGACAATGTTTCCGGTTTGTGCGAGAGAAGCTCCCAGAGCCCCTAAGATAGGACGAATAGTGAACCAGAAGACAGGATCTCCGATACCTGCAAGAGGTCCCATCATACCGATTTTCACCCCTTGAATGGCAGCGTCATCAATCTCAGCTCCATTAGCTTTTTCTTCCTCTAGGGCTAGGGTTACCCCAAGGATAGGGGCAGCGACATAAGGGTGGGTATTGAAGAATTCGAGGTGACGCTCAAGGGCAGCGGCCTGATCTTCTTTAGTGGTGTATAGTTTTTTAATTGCTGGGATTAAAGCATAAGCCCAACCCAAGTTTTGCATACGTTCATAGTTCCATGACCCTTGGAGGAAAGTTGAACGCCACCATACTTTTTGGCGGTCTGATTTTGAAAGTGTTAATTTTTCAGCCATGTTAATTCTCCTCTCTTAGTAGTCTTCTAGAATATCGCCGATTGGATCTCCGGAACCTGATGAAGAACCACCATTACCAGAACCGCCTTTTTTAGAAAGGTTGATGTAGATAAGGGCGATTGCAACTCCGACAACCCCAAGAGCGATAAGTGTCAATTCAGTCAAGGCTGCGAATACAAAACCAAGAGCGAAGAATGGCCATACTTCACGAGTAGCCATCATATTGATAACCATTGCATAACCTACGGCAACCACCATAGCACCGCCGACCTGCATACCGCCGTTGAGCCAATCTGGCATGAGACCGAGAATGTCTTTTACAACCTGGGCAGGAACAGCCAGAAGAAGTGCAGCCGGAACGGCAATCCGCAGACCTTGAAGAAGGAGTGCTGTAAAGTGAGCGCGTTCGACTGCTTTGAAGTTGCCATCTTTAGCAGCATTATCAGCTGTATGCACGAGGGCAACAGAGAGTGTCCGAACAATCATGGTTAGGAAAAGTCCTGCAACAGCAAGCGGAATAGCAGTTGAGTAAGCGAAGGTAATCCCTTTAGTAGTAAAGTCGCCTCCCTTAACCATGATGATAGCAGCGGCAACAGATGCAAGAGCCGCATCTGGGGCAACCGCAGCACCGATATTAGCCCATCCAAGTGCGACCATTTGAAGAGTTCCGCCTAAGATGATACCGGCTTCTAAGTGACCGGTAACGAGACCGATTAAGGTACAAGCCACTAAGGGTTGATGAAATTGGAATTGGTCCAAGATACCTTCAAGTCCAGCAAGGAAGGCAACAACAACGACCAAGACCGCAGAAATAATATTAATATCTGACATGTTATAATCCTTTCGTTTTCATAATGACGACCTATTGAACGTTTGCTTTTTTAATCAATTCAAACAAGTCTTTTTGAGAGTCGTTTGGTACTTTACGGACGTCGAATTTAACGCCTAAATCACGCAATTTTTCAAAGGTTGCCACATCGTCTTTGTCCATAGACAGAACGTTGTTAACCATTGTTTTACCGGTTGAGTGAGCCATAGAACCAATGTTCAGTTCTGTAATTGGCACGCCGCCTTCAATCGCTTCGAGAGCTTCTTGAGGTGTTTCAAACAGGATAAGTGCATGTGTGTTACCAAAACGAGGGTCTTTGGCCGCCTCGATGAGTTTCTTAATTGGAACAACATTAGCTTTGACATTTCCTGGTGCAGCCTGCTTAATTAAGCCTTTACGCAAATCATCCGCTGCGACCTTATCAGAGGCAACGATGATGCGGTCTGCCTTAGAGGCAGGTGTCCAGTTGGTTGCTACCTGGCCATGAAGTAGACGTGTGTCCACACGAGCCAGATTGATTTTAAGTTTGCCATCTCCGATGACTGTGCCTTCTGGGATAGCCCCTTGGGGTGCAGCCGTTTCTTTAGCAGCAGGCGCTGCTTCTTCTGGTTGAAGTGCTTCAGGAAGGACTTTGATGCCCTCCTTAGCCTCCTTGATAATATTTGCCGCTACTTTATCCACACCAGCAGTCGCATCCATCATGCGTTCTGTATAGCTTTGGATAAGCATGGGCAAATTGAGACCTGTGATGATGGCAAACTTACGGTCAGGGTTTTCCTCCATGACACGGCTTGCTTGGTTGAAAGGCGAACCGCTCCAAAGGTCAGCCAAAACCAGAATTTCATCATCAGCATCGAAGGCAGCAATGGCGTCATTGAACTTAGCATACAAATCATCTGGACCTTCACTTGGCATAAAAGTAACAACTTGTACTTTCTCTTGTTCACCGAAGATCATAGAACCAGACTGATGAATGCCAGCAGCAAATTCACCATGGCTTGCGATAACGATTCCGATACCCATTCTTGTTCTTCCTCCTTTAATTTATTTCTTTTTTAAGCTGAAAAAGAATAATCTCCATGCCAAAGGCCAATTCTTTTCCCTCTTAAAAAGATTAAGAACAACTATATTGTAAAACGTTTCCATTAAAAAAGCAATAGGTCTTGAAAATCTTTGTGGAAAAAGATTTTTTCTTTCAGAAATGGATGACAGCGCCTTCCTTTATGAGTGGCTTGGAAAGCCGATGTCAAGCGGATGTGGGGGTCGGAGAGGTTTTGTTTTTTATTTTACTATTATAAAATTCTAATCAAAAAGAACCTCAGGTTCTTCTGAAGTTCTTATAATAGTAATCGCTCAAGTTCTTTCGCCACGCCATCGTGGTTGTTATCAAACTGAGTTTGTCTGTCAGCGTAAGGCAGCAGAAGTTGGCTGGCGTTTTTCATGGCATAACCGATTGAAGCAAAAGCCAGCATTTGAGTGTCGTTGTGTTCATCTCCAAATGCAATCAAATCATCTTGCGAGAAATTGAGGCTTTTGAGCAGGTGTTTGAGAGCATAGGCTTTATTGACACCTTTAGGGGCAAATTCCAGAATATTCATAGGGCCGCCCCAGGTACTGATTTCCATGCCATTTTTAAAAAAGGCCCGCATCTCATCGGTGAGCTGATATTTGTTTTTCGCCCGAGTCTGCATCAGCAAAGCCAAAGGATCCTTAGTGATCTTTTGAGGCTCCAGTCGCATGTCATCGGTTATGGAAGCCACACCAAATAATTCGGGTTTAATAGCCTGCCGATGGCTGAAAGTCAGGTAAAAATTTTTGCGGTATTCGCTGGCAATAAAATCCACTTCAAATTCTTTTTGACAGTCCAAAACCTCAAAAAGGTATTTTTTATCAATATAAGCACGGTGTTCACCCGACCACTTTTTTTCTGGAATATGGGTCAGAGAACCATTGAAATTAATCATGGGGGTTTGCAGGCCTAGGATTTTATAATATTCTAGGGCCATGCGATAAGGGCGTCCAGTCGCAATCACGACTAAGTGACCTTGTTTCATTACTTGCTGTATGGTCTGAATGGTATAGTCAGAAATGGTGTTGTCGCTTTTGAGCAGGGTCCCATCTAAATCAAGGGCAATCACTTTTTTGTTCATAAGATGATTATACAGAAAAAAAACTCTGTAAACAAGATGAAACCTTGTTTGTCTAGAGATGATAAGGTTTGAGAAAGGGAGGGAGTCTATCCAAGTCCCATTTGGGAGTATGTTTTTTATAGACGGATAAAAATCAGCCAAAAGACTTGAAAGATGAACTTTTTTAATCTATAATGGTTTTATTGTTCGGAAAAAGGAGAATAAAACATCGAAATGGAAACGTTTTTTAAATTAAAAGAGAACAAGACGACTGTTCGCAGAGAAATCATTGCTGGCTTAACAACCTTCTTTGCCATGTCTTATATCTTGTTTGTCAACCCTAGTATCTTGAGTATTGCGGGTATGCCTTCTCAGGCAGTCTTTTTAGCCACGATCATTGCATCGGCGATTTCAACCTTGGTTATGGGACTATTTGCTAATGTTCCCTATGCTCTAGCTCCGGGAATGGGGCTCAATGCTTTCTTTACGTTTACGGTGGTTATCGGTTTGGGCTTTACTTGGCAGGAGGCCCTGGCTATGGTTTTTATCTGTGGCCTGTTTAATATTTTTATTACAGTGACGAAAGTCAGAAAAAGTATCATTCATGCGATTCCCGTAAGCCTCCAGCATGCGATTGGCGGGGGGATTGGTATCTTTGTGGCCTATCTTGGTTTTAAAAATGCCAACATGATTACTTTTTCAACATCGGCAGAAAATATTATTTCCGTCAACGGAGTCGCTCCGGCAGATGCAACTGCCAAGACGTTTGCCAAGGGGGTTTCCTCAGTAGTGGGGAATGGCGGGGTTGTCCCAGCCATTACGAATTTTGCTAATCCAGCTGTTCTTTTAGCTGTTATTGGTTTGATTATTACCGCTGTCTTGGTTATCAAACAGGTTCGTGGTGCAATTTTGATTGGTATCATCGCAACGACAGTTCTGGGGATTCCGATGGGCGTGGTTGATTTATCAACGGTCGATTGGTCTCAAAACCATCTAGGCTCTGCCTTTAAAGAACTAGGTGTCACTTTTCTGGCAGCCTTTGGCGGGATGAAGTCCCTCTTTAGCGATTCTAGTCGTCTTCCTCTCGTGTTAATGACTATTTTTGCCTTCAGTTTATCAGATACTTTCGATACCTTGGGGACTTTCATTGGAACCGGCCGTAAAACAGGGATTTTCTCAGAAGCAGATGAACGTGCTTTGGAAGAAGGGAAAGGATTTGATTCCAAAATGGACAGAGCCCTTTTCGCCGATGCTATCGGAACCTCAATTGGAGCTATCTTTGGAACGTCAAATACCACGACCTATGTTGAGAGTGCGGCAGGTATTTCAGCAGGGGGACGTACAGGTCTGACCGCCGTTACAACTGCAGTTCTCTTTCTTCTGTCGACCGTTTTGGTGCCTTTAGTCGGTGTTGTTCCTGCAGAGGCAACAGCGCCAGCTTTAATTGTTGTAGGGGTTATGATGCTTTCATCATTCTTAGATGTTAAATGGGATAATTTTGAGGAAGCCCTGCCTTGCTTCTTTGCGGGTATGTTTATGGGGCTCTGCTACAGTATTTCTTACGGTATTGCAGCGGCCTTTATCTTCTACTGTTTGGTGAAAGTGGTCAAAGGAAAAGCCAAAGAGATTCATCCGATTCTCTGGGCGGCAACTGCCCTCTTCATTCTCAACTTTATTATTTTAGCTATTATATAGAATGAAATGTAAATCAAGAGAAAGCTGGGGAACTCAGCTTTCTCTTTTTTGATAAAGATAATTCCATTAAAATCTGACAAAATAAAAGCAGGGTATGGTATAATAATGTCTATGTACAGTCAAAACGAAAGACAGCTTATGGCTATCGGTCAGCAACTGGGCCAAAAACTCCAAAGACAGGATGTTTTAGTGCTGACAGGAGATCTTGGGGCGGGAAAAACAACCCTGACAAAAGGGATTGCTAAGGGCTTAGGCGTTGCTCAAATGGTTAAAAGTCCAACCTACACCATTGTCCGACAATATGAGGGGAGACTTCCGCTCTATCACTTAGATGTTTATCGCATCGGGGACGATCCTGATTCTATTGACTTGGATGATTTTCTCTTTGGTGATGGAGTTACTGTCATTGAGTGGGGGGAGCTCTTAAAAGAGGAATTGCCGGATGACTATTTGGAAGTTGTCCTTAGCCGGGAACAAGATGGACGTCGTTTGACTTTCAAGCCCAGTGGTCCAAGGTCTAGACAGTTATTTGAGGATTTTTGCCGTGAAGATTGAACAGGAAGTCTTTTTTCAAGAGGCTAGGTCAGAAGATGCGGAGGGCTTCATTGCCTTGCTTCATCGAGGGGCCGAAGATTCTGATTTTTTAATCCTTGATCAGGATTATTTTGCTGGTCAAGAGGCTGCCCTGGGACAGGTTTTCGACAATAGTTTTCAAACTTCGGGTAGCTTTTATCTGTTGGCCAAGATTGGTCAAAAACCGATTGGTGCCTTGACCATTAAGGCTGATGCCCATCCCAGAATGAATCATATTGGTGACCTTTTTATGCTAGTAGCGAAAGACTACTGGAATCAAGGGATTGGTCAGATTCTGCTGGAAGAAGGGATCCGATGGGCAGAAGAAACAGCGTCTATCCGTCGGTTAGAGTTGACTGTACAAAAACGTAACAGCCCTGCTGTTCACCTTTATGAAAAGTTTGGTTTTGAGATAGAAGGCACTAAGCAACGCGGTGCAAAAACAAAAGATGGAGAATTTCTTGACGTTTACCTGATGGGAAAACTGATTGACTGAATAAAACAAATGAGAATTGGTAGAAAAATAACATTAATGCTGGGGGCGATCCTCATCACAACTGTCATTGCATTAGGCGTTTATGCCAACCGGATTTTTAGCTTTTCATTGGATGAATTTTCAAAAACGTATAAAAATTTAAACACATCAACTAAGGAAAGTGACTCGATCGAAAAAAGCAAACCTTTTTCGATTCTTCTCATGGGGGTTGACACGGGGTCGGCTGATCGCACCTCTAAATGGGAGGGAAATAGCGACACCATGATTTTAGTGACGGTTAATCCTAAAACAAAGAAAACAACCATGACCAGCCTTGAGCGAGATATTTTGGTCCAATTATCTGGTCCTGAAAGCAATGCTGAGACGGGTTATCAAGCCAAACTCAATGCTGCTTATGCTTCTGGGGGGGCTCAGATGGCCATTATGACCGTACAGGAAATGCTTGATATTACCATTGATAATTATATGCTTATCAATATGGAGGGGCTCGTACAGCTCGTTGATGCGGTAGGCGGTATTACGGTCACCAATAATTTTGACTATGCCATTTCGATTGAGGAGAACGAACCTGCCTATACGGCTAAGGTGGAACCTGGGACACATAAAATCAATGGGGAGCAGGCGCTTGTCTATTCGCGGATGCGCTATGACGACCCAGAAGGCGATTACGGACGCCAAAAACGCCAGAGAGAAGTTATTCAGAAGGTTATGGAGAAGCTCTTGGCACTTGACAGCGTCAGCAAATACAAGAAAATCCTTTCTGCTGTCAGCAAAAATATCCAGACAGATATTAAAATCACTGGCAGCACCATTCCTAAACTGATGGGATATGCTGACACCGTTAAAAATATTAAGAGTTACCAGCTTAAGGGAGAAGACGCAACCCTTAATGGGGGGTCTTATCAAATGGTCACTAGTGAGCAGATGCTTAAGGTGCAAAACCGGATTAAGAAACAGTTAGGATTGGAGACAGTAACAGCTGACAGTTTAAAAACAACAGCCGTGCTTTATGAAACATTTTATGGAAGCGTGGACAGCAGTGGATCAACAGCTTATTCTGACAGTAGCACCTATGATGCCGGTACTTATTCAGATTCGGGAACATACTCAAGCGATACTTATAATCAAGGCAGTTATCAGGCACCCGCAGCTGGTTACTGATAAAAAACCTGAGACCAAATCGGTCTCAGGTTTTTGAGTTTTCTGATGTTTGATATTTAGCCAGACGCTCTTGGATGTCTCTAAGAACGGGTTTGTTTTCTTGTTGAAAAATCCGAAATTGATAAGCTAAGTCTTCCATTATCGCATTCGTCTTTTCTTTTTGCTCGTTGATGACTTGCAAATTGGCTTTGATTTTATGGACTTCCTTTTTGGCTAAATCAAGTCTTTCCTTGCTTTCACGAAAACCAGCTCTGAGTTGTTGGCGGTTCTGATAGAGGCTGTAAGTTCCTGCCCCAATCAGGCCAAATAGGATAAGATGACGAAGTTTCATGCTTCAACCTCCTTGGCAATACGCTGAGCTAGCTGCCCTAGGGCCTCAAAATCAGGTGCGTGGCTCACAAAATGAATATCCAGTTCATCCCCATCAAGATAGCGAGGTAGCAAGTGAATATGGGCGTGAAAGACAGTTTGTCCGGCAGCTTCTTCATTATTGTTGACAATATTTAAGCCATCAGCCTGGGTAGCTGTTTTGACGGCGCGAGCTAACTTAGGCAGGCGGGAAAAAAGTGTGGCAGCCTTCTGCTCAGAGAGATCTAAGGTATTACGGACGTGTTCTTTAGGGATTAGCAGGGTATGTCCTTTTGTTGCCTGAGAGATGTCCAGAAAAGCCAGCACCTCATCGTCTTCATAGATTTTCGATGAAGGAATATCACCAGCGATTATCTTGCAAAAAATACAGTCATCCATAAAAATCACCTTCTTAGCTTGTTTTTGTTATAATATAGTATATCAAATGGAGAGAGAATCGTCATGCTAAAGATAGAAAATCTGACAGGCGGCTATGTCAATGTCCCTGTTCTTAAACATATCAGTTTTGAGGTCAATGATGGTGAACTGGTTGGTCTCATTGGTCTTAACGGAGCAGGTAAGTCGACAACCATTAATGAAATTATCGGCCTTCTAACCCCTTATCAAGGCCAGATTTGTATAGATGGCTTGCGGCTGGAAGATGATTTGGAAGCCTATCGCCGAAAAATCGGCTTTATTCCCGAAACGCCCAGTCTCTATGAAGAACTGACTCTGCGGGAACACCTTGAAACAGTCGCTATGGCCTATGACCTTGATCAGGAGGCCGCCTTTGAGCGTGCAGAAGGCCTTCTGAGTCTTTTTCGTCTGGATGATAAACTGGACTGGTTTCCTAGCCGGTTTTCTAAAGGGATGAAACAAAAAGTGATGATTATCTGCGCCTTTATTGTGGATCCCTCCCTATTCATCATTGATGAACCATTCTTGGGACTGGACCCTCTGGCAATTGCTGACTTAACGGATTTGTTGGCGCAAGAAAAGGCAAAAGGGAAGTCTATCTTGATGTCAACTCATGTCCTGGATTCAGCTGAGAAAATGTGTGACCGTTTTGTCATTTTACATCAGGGGCAGGTGAGGGCCCAGGGGACTTTGACTGACTTGAGACAGGTTTTTGGGGATGATGAGGCAAGTCTCAATGACATTTACATGGCTTTGACCAAAGAGGACTAGTGCAGATGAAAAAGATGTTTAAAAAGAGGCGCCATCGCTTTGCTGTCCGCTGTCAAAAATACCTGCGCTATGTTTTCAATGATCATTTTGTGCTGGTCTTAGTTTTTTTAATGGGCTTTGTCATGGTTCAGTACAGCCAGCTTTTAAAGCATTTCCCTGCTAATCCTTGGCCGATTAGCTTGGCTGTATCGGGTATTCTCCTCATTTTTTTAGTTGTGGGCCGTGTCGCAACATATCTTGAAGAGCCAGATAAATTGTTTTTATTAAGTCAAGAACAGGCTGTTTTAGAGGAGTTGACGCTGGCTAAAAAACGGTCCTTTAGCTTTTGGTCTGGTGTGCAGGCATTGATTTGGCTTGCTTTATTGCCCCTTTTTTTAAAGTTAGGTCTCTCTTCTTGGATGGTGCTGCTGTTATTTGCGCTGTCTTTGCTGGTTCGCTGGATGCTACTCTCTAAAAAAGTGCGGTCGCTTCAGGAGAATGATCGATTAAATTGGACGGCGGCAATCAGTCTTGAACAGCAGCGTCAGCAGACTATTTTGAAATTCTTTTCTCTCTTTACCAATGTGAAAGGCATATCAACTAGTGTCAAACGCAGGGCATATCTTGATAGACTGACGGGTTTACTGAAAAAAGAATCGGCATCTGTCTGGACCAATCTTTACTTGCGTGCTTTTTTACGGGGCGGTGATTACCTAAGTCTCAGCTTGCGTTTGTTGGGTCTGAGTATCTTGGTTTTGGTGAGTATTCGCAACCCTCTTATGTCAGCTGCTCTGGCGGTTTTGTTTAACTATCTTTTACTCTTTCAGCTTCTGAGCCTCTATCATCACTATGACTATCAATACTTGACCAATCTATTTCCGGTGGATAAAGGCCTGAAACAGAAAAACCTACTGTCTTTCCTGCAAAAATTAAGTTACCTGATGCTACTTGTGGAACTTCTTTTTTCTTGGTCTTGGGAAAAGATGGGAATTTTGGCAATCGGCACTTTGCTGATCAGTCAGCTTTATTTACGATACAAAGTAAAGAAGATGATTGACTAAGTTTCTTAAAACAAGTAAAATAGGACTAAGTGATTTCAGATGAAAAGGAGGGGAACGTGTGACACAATCAGATAAAGATTTAAGCCTGACACCCCTAAAAGGAAAGAGCGGTCAAGCCTTTATTGGAACCTATCCTAATGGTGATCGTGTTTTTATTAAAATCAATACAGCCCCTATTTTAGCAGCTCTGGCAAAAGAGCAGATTGCTCCCCAGCTGCTTTGGGCTAAGCGTCTTGGCAACGGCGATATGATGAGTGCGCAAGAATGGCTTGATGGCCGCCTATTGACAAGGGCTGATATGACCAGTAAGCAGATTGTTCAGATTCTGCAACAGATGCACAAATCCAAACCGCTGGTGAATCAGCTGCTTCAGCTCAACTACAAGGTGGAGGAACCTTATGATTTGTTGGTTGACTGGGAGCGAAGCGTTCCTTATCAGCTAGCTGAAAATGATTACCTTCAGTCAGTCGTCAAGCAGATGAAACGAGAGTTGCCAGACTTTAAGAAAGATCAGGCGACAATTGTTCACGGTGATGTTCGGCATAGTAACTGGATTGTGACAACGAGCGGTATGATTTATTTGGTAGACTGGGATTCAGTCCGTGTGACGGATCGGATGTATGACGTGGCTCATATCCTAAGCCATTATATTCCCCGTTCTTACTGGAATGATTGGCTGACCTATTATGGTTATAAGACGAATGAAAAAGTCTTATCAAAAATAAAATGGTTTGGGCAGTTATCCTACCTGTCTCAGATTTTGAAATACTACGAAAATCGCGATATGGCGAATGTTAACCAAGAAATCTACGAATTACGAAAATTCAGGGCTTCTTTTTAGAAAGTAAAGATGAGAGTTAGAAAGCGTAAAGGGGCTGAAGAATACCTTGAGAATAACCCCCACTATGTTATTTTAGAGCCGGAAAAGGTCAAAGGACATTGGCGGGAGCTATTTGCTAATACCAATCCTATTCATATTGAAGTGGGTTCGGGAAAGGGACGGTTTATTACTGGTATGGCTCAAGCCCATCCAGAGATCAATTATATTGCCATTGATATGCAGGTATCGGTCCTCAGTCATGCCTTGGATAAGGTTTTGGAAAGTCAGCTGCCGAATGTCCGGCTGCTTTTAGTTGATGGTTCGAGTCTGACCAACTATTTTGAGGCGGGAGAAATTGATCTGGTCTACTTGAATTTTTCGGATCCCTGGCCTAAGAAAAAGCATGAAAAACGCCGTCTGACCTATAAGACCTTTTTAGAGACCTATCAGCAGATTCTGCCGCCAGAAGGAGAAATTCATTTCAAGACAGATAATAGAGGGCTCTTCGAATATAGTCTGGCCAGTTTTTCTCAGTATGGCATGATCTTAAAGCGGGTTTGGTTGGACCTTCATGCCAGTGACTTTGAGGATAATGTGATGACAGAATACGAAGAAAAATTTTCTGCCAAGGGTCAGGTGATTTACCGAGTTGAGGCAAAGTTCTAGAAGGGTTTGCCCATTTGTTCGGATTATGATATGATGAATGAGCTGAGTTTTATCTCAGTTTTATGGAGAGGTCGCATAGTGGCCGAGTGCGCACGCTTGGAAAGCGTGTAGTCCTTAACGGGGCTCGGGGGTTCGAATCCCCTCCTCTCCTTGGATGGTACAGGAAAAATGTTTCTCGATTAGAGAAACATTTTTAGTCTTTTGATGTGTCATGAACCCTAGCCAAAGGCTCACATTTGCATTTTTCAAAGATTATGTTATAATAGTAACAAATAATACAGAAAGGGGCGAAGTTGTAACTTCGCCTCTTGCGTGTTTAAATAAAATGAATAGCGGAGAGATCTTTATGATCTAGCAAAGATAAGGAGGGAAAATGAGTCGAACAAGCATTGTTGAGAGTGTCAGAGCTCTCATTGAACCGGCGGTTCCAAAACCATTTGAATTAGTCGATATTGAGTATGAAAAGATGGGGAGCGATTATGTTCTTAGTGTTTTGGTAGATAAACCCGGGGGCATTACCGTCGAAGAGACAGCAGACTTAACAGATGTTATCAGTCCACTTCTGGATACTATTGAGCCGGATCCATTTCCAGATCAGTATATGCTAGAGGTGTCTAGTCCAGGTTTAGAGCGTCCTTTAAAGACAAAAGAAAGTCTTCTTCAGGCTGTTGGTCAGTACATTAATGTCAGCCTTTATCAAGCGATTGATAAAAGCAAGGTTTTTGAAGGTGATTTGACGGCCTTTGATGGCGAGAACTTAACGCTAACGTATTTGGACAAGACGCGGCAAAAGACCGTCACCATTCCCTACAAGACAGTTGCTAAAGCGCGTCTTGCTGTAAAAATTTAGAAAGGAAATTCTTTGCAGAGCAAAGAAAAAAGAGAATGAGCAAAGAAATGCTAGAAGCCTTCCGCGTGCTGGAAGAAGAAAAACACATCAACAAAGAAGATATTATTGAAACGGTCAAAGAATCTTTAAAGTCAGCCTATAAGCGCCGCTATGGCCAATCTGAAAGTGCTGAAGTTGAATTCAACGAAAAGACCGGTGACTTTCAGGTGTATACTGTCCGCGAAGTGGTTGAAGAGGTTTTTGACAGCCGTCTTGAGATTAGCCTTAAGGATGCGCATGCAATCAGCACCGCTTATGAGCTTGGGGATAAGATCCGTTTTGAAGAAGCACCTAAGGAGTTTGGGCGTGTTGCGGCACAGTCAGCTAAGCAGACCATTATGGAAAAGATGCGCCGTCAGACACGCGAAATCCTCTATACAGAGTACAAACAGCGTGAAAGTGAGATTATGACAGGAACGGTTGAGCGTTTTGACGATCGTTTTATCTATGTCAATCTTGGTTCCATTGAAGCGCAATTATCACGTCAGGACCAGATTCCGGGCGAAACCTTTGCTTCCCATGACCGTATAGAAGTTTATGTCTACAAGGTTGAGAATAACCCTAAAGGAGTTAATGTCTTTGTCAGCCGTAGCCATCCAGAGTTTATCAAACGGATTATGGAACAAGAAATTCCAGAAGTTTTTGATGGAACGGTAGAAATCATGAGTGTCTCTCGTGAAGCAGGTGACCGCAGCAAGGTTGCCGTACGCAGTCATAACCCTAACGTAGATGCGATTGGAACGATTGTCGGCCGCAAAGGGGCTAACATCAAGAAAGTTATCAGCAAATTCCATCCGAAACGCTTGGATGCCAAGACGGGTCTCCTAGTACCTGTGGAGGAAAATATCGACGTTATCCAATGGGTAGAGGATCCTGCCGAATACATTTACAATGCGATTGCTCCTGCAGAAGTTGACCTTGTTCTCTTTGATCCAGAAGATGAGAAAAAGGCAACAGTGGTTGTACCGGATAATAAATTATCATTGGCAATTGGACGTCGCGGACAAAATGTGCGTCTGGCCGCTCATCTGACAGGCTATCGGATTGACATTAAATCTGCCACAGAGTTTGAAGCTATGGAAGCAGAATGGGATGCCTTAGAAGAAGCTGCAGCCCTTGAAGCAGAAGAACTATCAGAAGATAATCAATATGCTGAGGATATTCTTTCTGAAGAGCAAGACTAAGAAAGTCGGAGGTGTTTGATGGCTAAAACACGAAAAATACCTTTAAGAAAATCAGTTGTTTCAGGAGAAGTTATTGATAAACGGGACTTGCTGCGTATTGTTAAGACTAAAGAAGGGGAGATTTTTATTGACCCGACAGGAAAACAAAACGGACGCGGGGCCTATATCAAGCTTGACAATAAAGAAGCAGCAGAGGCTAAGAAGAAAAAAGTGTTTAACCGGAGTTTTTCAATGGATGTTCCGGAAACCTTTTACGACGAATTGATTGCCTTTGTTGATCATAAGGTCAAAAGAAGAGAGTTGGGTCTTGAATAAAAAAGAAAGATTGTCAAATCTGCTGGGACTTGCCCAAAAAGCAGGAAAAATTATTTCGGGTGAAGAGTTGACCATTAAGGCCATCCAGTCTCGTCAGGCCAAACTGATTTTTCTCTCGCAGGATGCAGGCCCGAATTTGACCAAGAAAATAACTGATAAAAGTAACTATTACAATATAAAAGTCTCCACAGTGTTTTCAACACTGGAATTAAGTGCCGCTATCGGACGCAGCCGTAAAGTGCTGGCTGTAACGGACACTGGATTTTCAAAGAAAATGAGGACTCTTATGGACTAAGGAATAGGAGGACAAGATTTGTCTAAGAAAAGATTATATGAAATTGCCAAAGAATTAGGCAAGGAAAGTAAAGAGATTGTCGATAAGGCTAAAGAACTAGGGCTTGACGTCAAAAGTCACGCATCAAGTGTGGAGGAAAGTGCGGCACAAAAAATCCGCGATAGCTTTTCTCAGCCAGCGGCTAAAAGTGCCTCTCAGTCAGCGTCGGCTCCAAAGCCAGCACTGGCAGAAAACAAACCTTTTGCTGATGCTCCTCAAAATACGGCTGCTGACAAGGCAGTACAGGCGCCAGCTGCCAAAAAGCCTTTAAGGCCAAGACCACAGATGCGAAACTTTAAAGCTGAACGTGAAGCTAAAGCGAAAGCCGAAGCTGAACGACGCAAACAGCAGGGAGACCACCGTCAGAGAACGAATGACCGTCGTCCGTCAAATCGTCCAAGTTATCAGGATAAAGATCAGTATCAAAACCGAAGATCACAGACGGATAATCGTCAGGATGGACGCCATCAGGCGGCCAATCGCTCGCAAAATGCAGCTGACAACCGCTCCAATCAGGCGGGTGGCCGTATTGATTTCAAAGCGAGGGCAGCTGCCTTAAAAGCAGAGCAAAATGCGGAATATTCTCGCCAGAGTGAGACACGTTTCCACGAGGCCCAAGAAGCAAAGCGTCAAGCAGAACGTGAACGAGCAGAATCAAGACAGGCTAAAGAAAGAAATCAAGCGGCTGCGGCAGCTCCAAGTAAACCTGCCGCTACTGATACGCGTCGTAAAAAACAAAACCGTCCAGAGAAGACCCGTGACTTTGCGCACGAAAATGAAGATGGGCCAAAACAAGCAAAAAATAAGAAAAGTCGGAATAACCAAAACCAAGTGAGAAATCAAAGAAATAGTAACTGGAACACTAATAAAAAGAATAAAAAAGGCAAAAATAACCGGACTGCTGCGGCACCAAAACCAGTTACGGAACGTAAATTCCATGAATTGCCAAAAGAGTTCGAATACACTGAAGGCATGACAGTTGCTGAAATTGCGAAACGCATTAAACGCGAACCAGCAGAAATTGTTAAAAAACTCTTTATGATGGGAGTTATGGCAACTCAGAACCAGTCTCTGGATGCCGATACTATTGAACTGCTCATGGTGGATTATGGTATCGAAGCACATCAAAAGGTTGAAGTTGATAATGCTGATATTGAACGTTTCTTCGCCGAAGATGGCTACCTCAATCCGGACAAAATGGTTGAGCGCGCTCCTGTCGTTACCATCATGGGACACGTTGACCACGGGAAAACGACCCTTCTGGATACGCTTCGCAATTCCCGTGTCGCTACCGGAGAGGCAGGCGGCATCACCCAGCATATCGGAGCCTATCAGATTGAAGAGGGTGGCAAGAAGATTACCTTCCTAGATACTCCAGGACATGCGGCCTTCACCAGTATGCGTGCGCGCGGCGCTTCGGTCACAGATATCACGATTCTGATTGTTGCGGCTGATGACGGTGTGATGCCTCAGACCATTGAAGCCATCAACCACTCTAAGGCTGCGTATGTTCCCATCATTGTAGCCATCAATAAAATTGATAAGCCGGGTGCTAATCCTGAGCGTGTCATTGGTGAGTTGGCTGAACATGGTGTTATCTCAACAGCCTGGGGCGGAGACTCTGAGTTTGTTGAAATTTCAGCCAAATTTGGTCAGAATATTGATGAACTCCTAGAGACTGTTCTCTTGGTTGCTGAAATCCAGGAACTCAAGGCCGATCCAACTGTTCGTGCGATTGGTACCGTTATTGAAGCCCGTCTGGATAAAGGAAAAGGGGCTGTTGCAACCCTCCTTGTTCAACAGGGAACTCTTAATGTGCATGACCCAATTGTTGTGGGCAACACCTTTGGTCGTGTTCGTGCCATGACCAATGACCTAGGCCGCCGGATTAAGGTTGCTGAACCGTCAACACCGGTTTCAATTACCGGTTTGAATGAAACGCCGATGGCTGGTGACCATTTTGCCGTCTATGAAGATGAAAAAGCTGCGCGTGCGGCTGGTGAAGAGCGTGCCAAACGTGCCCTTCTGAAACAGCGTCAGAACACTCAGCGGGTCAGCCTGGAAAATCTCTTCGACACCCTCAAGGCAGGGGAAGTCAAGTCTGTTAATGTGATTATTAAGGCTGATGTGCAGGGGTCGGTTGAAGCTCTGGCCGCTTCTTTACTGAAGATTGAAGTAGAAGGGGTTAAGGTAAATGTTGTCCACTCCGCTGTTGGTGCTATTAATGAGTCAGATATCACACTGGCAGAGGCCTCAAATGCCATCATCATTGGTTTCAATGTACGTCCTACGCCTCAAGCTCGTCAGCAGGCTGAGACTGACGAGGTAGAAATTCGTCTGCACAGTATCATTTATAAAGTGATTGAAGAGGTAGAGGATGCCATGAAGGGAATGCTTGACCCAGAATTCGAAGAAAAAATTATTGGGGAAGCTATTATCCGAGAAACCTTCAAAGTCTCTAAAGTGGGTACCATTGGTGGCTTTATGGTTCTGAACGGTAAGGTGACACGTGATTCCAGCGTTCGTGTTATTCGTGATGGTGTGGTGATTTTTGATGGCAAATTAGCCAGCCTGAAACATTATAAGGACGATGTTAAGGAAGTCGGCAATGCTCAAGAAGGCGGACTGATGATTGAAAACTATAATGACCTTCAGGTAGATGATACGATTGAAGCTTATGTTCTCGAGGAAATTAAACGCTGAGTTCAGGTGATTTCTATCGAGAATCGTGTTTAGCCTTATGGGAGACCCATAGAAAGGAAATCTATGTCACATTTTCGAGTTGATCGTGTTGGAATGGAAATCAAACGCGAAGTTAATGAAATCTTGCAAAAAAAGGTCCGTGATCCGAGAGTCGCAGGCGTCACCATCACAGATGTTCAGATGCTGGGCGATTTATCTGTGGCGAAGGTCTACTACAGTGTCATGAGTGACCTTGCTTCAGACAATCAGAAAGCCCAAGAGGGTTTGACCAAGGCTAAAGGAACAATCAAACGTGAACTTGGCAAGAATCTTCAGATGTATAAAATTCCTGATTTGACATTTATCAAGGACGAGTCGATTACCTATGGAAATAAGATTGATCAAATGCTCCGTGACTTGGAGAAAAAGAATCAGGACTAAAAAAGAAGTTTTTAAACTTCTTTTTTAATTGTCTATATATTGACAATTGTAGACAAAAGTTTTAAAATAGATTTACAAATGTCGTCGAAAGGAGTTCTAGTATGGGAATTTCACAAGCGGAGTGGGAGGTTATGCGGGTTTTTTGGGCCTTGGGCGAAGCTAGCAGCAGCCAGGTCATTGCGGTTTTAAACCAGAAAAATAACTGGTCGCCTTCAACTGTTAAGACCCTCATTGCGAGACTTGTTGAGAAAGGCTGTTTGGGTAGTCAGCGCCACGGGAAAAAGTTCCTCTATCGTTCCTTAATTGAGGAAGATAGGGCCTTGGAAGAAGAGGTGTCAGATCTTTTTGCCAGGATCTGCGTCCGTAAGCATAAAACGCTTTTGGCGGAACTGATTCAAAAAACACCGATGACAAGAGCAGATATTGCCTCTTTGGAGAGGTTGCTGTCCAGCAAAAAAGATAAGGCTGTAGCATCTGTCTCTTGTGACTGTATTCCGGGTCAATGCACCTGCTCTCATCATTTGGAGGTGACCTCATGAGTGAAAAAGTTTTTATGATTGACGGCATGACCTGTGCTTCCTGTGCACTTACCGTAGAA
This sequence comes from Streptococcus ferus DSM 20646, assembly GCF_000372425.1. Classification (GTDB taxonomy): domain Bacteria; phylum Bacillota; class Bacilli; order Lactobacillales; family Streptococcaceae; genus Streptococcus; species Streptococcus ferus. The sequence continues at coordinate 56,511 of NZ_AQVD01000006.1, read as the reverse complement.
AAGGCTGTCAAAAAGCTGGACGGTGTGAACCAGGCTGCTGTTAACCTGACGACTGAGAAAATGACGATCGATTTTGACCAGTCTAAACTGGGTTCAGAAGCAATCGAAAGAGCGGTTGCTCAAGCGGGTTATCAGGCCAAGCTCATTACAGCTGGCAGCCAGACCAGTCAGAAAGAGCGAGAGGAAGATAAACTTGCCCAAATGACACGGCGCTTGTTTGCCTCCCTTATTTTTACCCTTCCGCTTTTTTATGCTGCTATGGGACCTATGATTGGCCTCTCTCTGCCCTCTTTTTTAGACCCGAATGAATCGCCACTTAACTACGCTCTTTTCTTGCTGTTTCTGACCATTCCGGTGATTGTCATCAATCGAGCCTTTTACCTGAATGGATTTAGGGCACTTTTTAGACGGCATCCTAATATGGACTCCTTGGTGGCTTTAGCGACCAGCGCTGCCTTTTTATACAGCCTTTATGGGACCTACCATATTTATTTGGGACACCACCACCACGTGCATGCGCTCTATTATGAATCGGTGGGAGTTATTCTGACGCTTATCACTTTGGGAAAATATTTGGAAAGTTTGTCTCGAGGCAGGACATCCGATGCACTCAAAAAGCTGATTTCTCTATCTGCCAAGGAGGCTAGAGTGATTAGAGCGGGGCAAGAAAGCATGCTGCCTATTGAAACCGTTGAGTTAGGAGATATTATCTTGGTGAAGCCAGGAGAAAAGATTCCGCTTGATGGACTTGTTCTTTCAGGGAGTTCTTCAGTTGATGAGTCCATGCTGACTGGGGAGGCTATCCCAGTTGAGAAAGACAAAGACAGCCATGTTTTTGGAGGCTCTATCAATGGGCAGGGAAGTTTCCGCTTCAAAGCTGAGAAAGTAGGCAATGAAACCCTTTTGGCGCAAATTATAAAGCTTGTTGAAGAGGCTCAGCAGACCAAGGCTCCGATCGCTAAAATTGCAGACAAAGTCTCTGGACTTTTTGTTCCGGTGGTTATCGTCTTGGCGCTTTTAACAGGCTTGTTTTGGTTCTTTATCATGGGAGAAAACTTGACTTTCTCGATGACGGCTGCCGTTGCAGTTTTGGTCATTGCCTGTCCTTGTGCTCTAGGCTTGGCAACCCCGACCGCGATTATGGTTGGTACAGGCCGTGCAGCTGAGAATGGTATCCTTTTTAAGCGGGGCGATATTTTAGAAATGGCGCAGGAAGTGGATACCATTGTTTTTGATAAGACGGGAACCATTACCCAGGGACGCCCTCAGCTTGCTCAGATTTTTTCTTATGACCAGGAGGTCAATCTTTTGCAGCTGGCTGCTTCTTTAGAAACCTTATCAGAACATCCCTTAAGTCAGGCTATTGTTGCGGCTGCAAAAGAAGAGAGGCTTGATTTATGGCCTGTCAAGCATTTTAAGTCCTTGACAGGGTATGGATTAGAAGGGGTGGTTCAAGGACGGCAACTCTTAATTGGCAATGATAAGTTGTTGTTAAGAGAGGGGATCTCTCTTCAGAGAGCTCAGTCAGATTTTGCAGCAGCCACTGCTCGGGGAGAAACCCCAGTCTTTATTGCTGCAGATCGAGAGTTAATTGGGCTCGTGACTCTTGCTGACCGTCTAAAGGATGACAGCAAGGAAATGCTTGCTGAACTGCAAAAAATGGGATTTGAACTCGTTATGTTAACAGGGGATAACGAGCAGACTGCACAGGCGATTGCCAAAGAAGCTGGCATTCCTCATCTTGTCAGTCAGCTGCTGCCGCACGAAAAGTCACAAGTCATTTCAGATTTGCAGGCGCAAGGAAAGAAGGTGGCCATGGTTGGTGATGGGATCAATGATGCACCAGCGTTAGCAACAGCCGATATCGGTATTTCCATGGGCTCAGGGACAGATATTGCCATAGAGTCAGCGGATATTGTTCTGATGAAACCAGCTATGCTGGATGTGATCAAGATGCTGAAAATTAGCCGTGCGACCATTAAGAACATTAAAGAAAACCTTTTTTGGGCCTTTATCTACAATATTTTGTCTATCCCTATTGCTATGGGCGTTCTTCATCTTTTCGGCGGTCCTTTATTGGATCCCATGATTGCTGGGCTGGCCATGAGTTTTAGCTCAGTATCAGTCGTGCTCAACGCCCTTCGTCTCAAAATCATGTCATTATAAGAGGAGGAATCTTATGGAAAAAACCTATGCCATTAGCGGCCTTAAATGCCAAGGCTGTGCTGATAATGTTACCGAGCGGTTTTCAGCTTTAAAAAAAGTTGAAAACGTTACTGTTGACCTAGAGCAGTCCCTAGTAACCATTACAGGCAATCCCAGCAAATGGTCGCTTAAGCGAGCCCTAAAGGGAAGTCCGTATAAGCTAGGCTCAGAATGATAGACAGCTGTCCAGAACTTTTTCTGGACTTTTTAAATCTCAGATTGGTAAATGCCTCCGATTATGTTAGACTAAAGATAAGAGTTTAATGAGCGTTAGGAGAGACCATGATCAAAATGATTGCTATTGATTTGGATGGCACTTTGCTTAATCGTCACAAAAAAATCCCTGCCGAGAACATCAAAGCCATTCAGAAGGCTGCCCAAGAAGGCATTAAGATTGTTCTGTGTACGGGACGGCCGCAATCAGGAGTTGAACCTTATTTTAAGGATCTGGATTTGGGGCATCAGGCTGAATACGCTGTTTTAAACAATGGCTGTTCGACCCATCAGATTGAAAAAGGAAAGTGGGAGCTTCTGAGCTACCATGAGCTAAGTCTTGATGACATCCAAGGCCTAGAGCGTCTTATCGCACAAAACCATCAGATTGAACTGACCTTGACCGAAGCCAATCATTTTTTGGTTATGGGGCAAAGTGTTTCCGATCTCGTTGCTTATGATGCCAGTCTCGTATTTACAAAAGCCAAGCCCATTTCGTTCAAAGGCTTAAAAGCCTTGAAAACACCTATTTTTCAGGCCATGTATATGGGAGAAGAGGCTAATCTGGATCAATTTGAGCGGTCGGTTGACGACAGGCTGTCCAGCCAATTCAGCACGGTCAGAAGTCAGTCTTATCTCTATGAGGTGATGCCTAAGGGGATTACAAAAGCCAGTGGCCTAAAAGCTTTGGCTGAACATTTGCTGATTAATCCTCGAGACATCATGGCTATTGGAGATGCACCTAACGATCTTGAAATGCTGAGTTTTGCCGGTCTGAGTGTTGCTATGGGCAATGCCAGTGAATCAATCCGACAAGCAGCCGATAAAGTCTCTTTGACTAATGACGAAGCAGGTGTTGCTTACGCTATTGAGACATGGGCTTTGGGGAGTAATGATGTATGACGCAGGATATTCGCTTAATTGCTATTGATTTGGATGGGACACTGCTGGATTCGGATAAAAGGATTCCGCCGCGTAATATTGAAGCCATCAGGCGGGCTGCCCGAGAAGGGGTCAAAATTGTTCTCTGTTCAGGCCGCCCTGTTATGGGAATCAAGCCCTATTTTCAAGAACTCGGACTTGGTGGAGAGGAGTTTGTTATAGGCAATAATGGCTGCACCACTTACCAGACAGAAGGCTGGCAGCTTTTTGACTATCATGACTTAACCAAAGATCAACTGCAGATGCTCTATGACAATTGGCAGCAGTCTCCTCAGCCGAGTCTAGTCTTTATGACACCAACGACCATGTATGTTATTGGGGATGAGGTCTCTGATATTGTGGCTAGAGACGCTGAGACGGCCTTTCATCAGGCGAAAGCCGTTAGTTTTGAGGAATTGATCAGGCAGACGGAACCTGTCTTGCTGGGGTTGTTTATGGATCACTCCCAACCTTTGGATGGTTTTCAGGAAAAAGCTGAGCCGCTCCTGTCCCAGCATTTTCATACAGTCAGAGGCTTAGACTATGTCTTTGAAGCGATGCCGTTTGGTGTCAACAAGGCTTCAAGCCTCAATCGGTTGGCAGATAGGCTGGGGATTCATGCGGGTCAGGTCATGGCTTTGGGGGATGCCAGCAATGACATCGAGATGCTGACCTATGCCGGTCTTGGAGTAGCCATGGGCAATGCTGATGGTCAAACAAAAGAGCTGGCCGATGCCATAACAGCCAACAATGACCAGGCAGGAGTCGCACTTGCCATTGAAAAATATGTCTTAAAAAATGGGAGTGGGAAAGAACTCGACAAGTCGAAAAAGAGTTCGTTTTCCCACCCCCGCACAGTTGATTAGGTCAGATTTGGAGTGTGAGACACGAACAAATCTGCCAATCAACCACTGCGTCAAGATATTATCACGAACTCCAAAAAAGGGGTTGGACTTATTGCCCAGCCTCATTTTAGATATTACGGTAAAAGAGGCAGGTCAATATGAGCCATTTCCTCCTCAGGAATAATCATGCCATCACGAATCCACTTGGATAAAACCGAGATAACAGCACTAGCCCAAAATGTATTAACATAGTCTGCTAAGATTCTCTGTTTACGTCTTTGATAGCGCTCCAGTCCTTCTGTGACAATATCCTTGAGCCACTGGTCAAAATGACTGTGTTTGGCTAGGTGAAGCAGCTCTTTTTGCTGTCTGACTTGGCTGAAAAGAAAATGCCAAGCTTGATATCTTTCCTTAATGGGGTGAAAACGCTGAAGCCCTTTGACAATTTTTAAAACGTTCTTCTTCAAGAGCTTTTTAAGTAGTTCGTCCTTGCTGTGGTAGTGGCGATAAAAGGCATTTCGTGAAACACCAACTTTCAGGACTAGTTCGGAAATCGAAATGTCAGATAGCTTCTTTTGCTGCAACAAAAAAAGCAGGGCTGTCTCCAAAGATTCCTTGGTAATGAGATGGGCTTCCCAATTCGCTTTTTGTAGATTTTTTAGAGAAGCTTCCGCCATTTTGCGTTCTGCCATGACACTCCTTCCTTTCATGTGACAGCTGACAAGTCTCTTTTAATTGGCTTATCATTCTATGATATAATTTTAGGAGAAAGTGGTTTGCTTGTCAAACTAAAAATAAGTAGATATTTTGGAGGATGACATGGCTTGGAAAATTGTAGCAGATTCTGGCTGTGACCTTAAAGAAATCCCTAATCTGGCTCCAGATACCAGTTATGAACGTGTGCCTTTGACGATTCAAGTCGGCAATCAAGTGTTTGTAGACGATTTGGAGTTGGATATTGATAACATGATGGTGACCATGTATGCGTCTTCGGCTGCTGCAAGCTCTGCTTGTCCTAACCCAGATGCCTATGCGAAAGCCTATCAATCCGCTGATAAGTTATTTGTTTTAACGATTACAGGTACTCTTTCGGGCAGCCAGAACAGTGCTCAGCTGGCTAAACAATTTTTATTAGAAAGGTACCCCGATAAGCAGATTCATGTCATTGATACCTTGTCAGCAGGGGGAGAGATTGATTTATTGGTTTTAGAGTTAAACCGATTGATTGGTTTAGGCCTGTCTTTTGAAGAGATTGTGGAGCGCATCTCTACATATCAGGAAAAAACCAAACTGCTCTTTGTCTTAGCCAAGGTGGATAATTTGGTTAAGAATGGTCGCCTTAGTAAATTGGTCGGTAAGGTCGTTGGATTTTTAAATATTCGGATGGTAGGAGAAGCCAGCTCTCAAGGGACGCTTGAACTCTTGCAGAAAGCGAGAGGGCAAAAAAGTGCCGTCGCAGCAACTTTCTCTGAAATGCAAAAGGCAGGCTATGCAGGCGGTAAGGTTGTCATCGCGCATTCCAACAATCCTAAAATTTGTCAGCAACTTGATGGGGTCATTAAGGCACAGTTTCCGCAGGCAGATATTAGTGTAATGAAAACGTCGGGTCTCTGCAGTTTTTATGCAGAGGATGGCGGTATTTTGTTAGGCTATGAAACGGCATAAGTCAGCCTAATTCAGAAATAGATACAACAGCAAGGATTTCCTTGCTGTTTTTTAGTGTTAGACCTAGTAGGCCTGAAAAAACGGCATAAAATGGTATATACCATTTACAAAAGAAGAACTTTTTACTATAATGAAAGGTGAGAAATGGAGGCGTTTGACATGACAACTTACATTAAAGCTGATGCTTTTTATTATCCTCATCATGTTGAAAAAGGAGGTTATTTGGAGATTATTGATGAGCAGTTTGGCGACTGGGTGCCACAGGTTTCCAAACAGGATAAGGTGATTGACTATAGCGGCTATTCGCTTGCGCCAGGCTTGGTGGATACCCATATTCACGGCTACGGTGGGGCTGATGTGATGGACAATCGTCCGGAGTCTCTGGAAACCATTAGCAGAGGTCTGCTCGAAACGGGAGTGACGAGTTTTTTGCCGACAACCTTAACCTCTTCTTTTGAGGCTTTGAATGCAGTCTGCCACACAACAGCTGCTTTTGCTGGTCAGGAAACAGGTGCCCGTATACAGGGTCTGTATTTTGAAGGCCCTTATTTCACCGAAAAGTATAAGGGGGCTCAAAATCCTTCTTATATGCATGATCCCTCAATTGCTGAATTAGACCAGTGGTATGAGAGTTCTAAGGGACTCTTGTGTAAATTGGCCTTAGCGCCTGAGAGGCCAGGTGCGGCAGATTTTATCCGGTATTGTCGGCATAAGGGCATTGTCCTTGCTCTGGGGCATTCAGATGCGACACATGAACAAGCTATCAAAGCGGTAGAAGCAGGTGCCAGTGTATGGGTCCATGCCTATAATGGTATGAGAGGGCTTAACCACCGTGAGCCGGGTATGCTAGGAGCTGTCTATACTATTCCGGATACCTATGCTGAGCTCATTTGTGATGGTCACCATGTCTCACCGCCGGCCTGTCAAATTCTTCTGCGCCAAAAAGGGCACGAGCATATTGCCTTAATTACCGATTGTATGAGTGCAGGGGGATTGTCCGATGGCAGCTATATGTTGGGCGAATTTCCAGTGGTGGTTGAAAAGGGGACAGCCAGACTGCAAGATAGTGGGAATCTAGCAGGGTCTGTCTTAAAACTTAAGGATAGCCTCAAGAATGTTATTGACTGGGGATTGGCCGATAAAGCGCAAGCCATCAATATGGCCAGTTTGATTCCGGCAAAATCAGTTGGCATTGATGATCGATGTGGTCAGATTAAAAAAGGACATCCAGCTGATTTTATCATCTTGGATGAGGCGATGAACCTTAAAGCAACTTATTTAGGAGGACAGGCAGTCTATCAAGCTTGAAAATAAGTGATTGGCCGTTTCAGCTGATGGCAGGAGGACATGAATGGTTAAATTTTGGGTCGGAGTCGTTTCGGAAAATCACGTCAAACGTGGCGTTGAAGGTGGTTTTTGCCAGGTCTGCCACGGCAAGGGCGGACCTCTTAAACGGATGAAGAAGGGAGACTATCTGCTTTATTACAGTCCAAAGGTGGCTCTAGATTCTGATCAAAAACTGCAGGCTTTTACAGCCGTCGGGAAAATGAAGGATGACAGGGTTTATCAGTTTGAGATGGCGCCGGATTTTATTCCTTTCAGAAGAGATGTAGAGTATTACAACTATGTCCGACCTTGCCCAATCGAAGTGGCCAGACAGCATCCAGATTGGAAAAACTATGCCAGTCAGTTGCGCTATGGACATTTTGAAGTCAGTCGAGATTTCTTTCTGTATGTTTTTAATGATATGAAGATAGACTAGTCCTAGACAGCCACCTCATTTTCTGCTATAATACCCCTTAAGAAAGAAAGTCTTGTGGCGTTTCTGCAGCGAGCCTGAGAGAGTGCAAGTCAGGTGAAACAAGATAAGAAACTGGCGCTTTCTCTTGGTGATGACCAAGTTAATGATGAATAAATGAAGTGAAAAATTAGGGTGGAACCGCGTCTCTACGCCCCTATGTCAACTGGCATGGGTGTAGAAGACGGGTTCCGTTTTTATATCCTGTCAACATCAACTAAAAGGAGAACGACATGTCTAAAAAACTAACCTTCCAAGAAATTATTTTAACCCTGCAACAATTCTGGAATGACCAGGGCTGTATGCTCATGCAGGCCTATGACAATGAAAAGGGAGCTGGGACTATGAGTCCTTATACGTTCCTGCGGGCCATTGGACCAGAGCCGTGGAATGCCGCCTATGTAGAGCCTTCCCGCCGTCCTGCCGATGGCCGTTATGGTGAGAACCCCAACCGTCTTTATCAGCATCACCAGTTTCAGGTGGTCATGAAACCCAGCCCGTCAAACATTCAGGAACTCTATCTTCAAAGTTTGGAAGTGCTAGGCATCAATCCTTTAGAGCATGACATTCGTTTTGTTGAGGACAACTGGGAAAACCCGTCAACAGGGTCTGCGGGTCTGGGCTGGGAAGTCTGGCTGGACGGGATGGAGATTACCCAATTTACCTATTTCCAGCAAGTTGGGGGTTTAGCAACTCAGCCCGTCACAGCCGAGGTTACTTACGGCTTGGAACGTCTGGCTTCTTATATTCAGGAAGTGGACTCGGTATATGAAATTGAGTGGTCGCCAGGAGTCAAATATGGCGAAATTTTCAAGCAGCCAGAATTTGAGCATTCCAAATACAGTTTTGAAGTCAGCAATCAGGAAATGCTGCTTGAGAATTTTGAAAAATACGAAGCAGAAGCTAAGCGCTGCTTAGAGGGAGCTTTGGTTCACCCAGCTTATGACTATGTGCTGAAATGTTCCCATACCTTTAATCTATTGGATGCCCGTGGTGCTGTTTCGGTAACTGAGCGGGCTGGCTATATTGCCCGTATTCGAAATTTGGCGCGTGAGGTTGCCAAAACCTTTGTGGCTGAACGCAGACGACTGGGCTATCCTCTCTTAGATGAAGCCAGCAGGAAAGAGCTTTTGGCAAAGGAGGCTGAATAATGACGAAACATTTATTGATTGAACTTGGATTAGAAGAAATGCCGGCCTATGTGGTCAAACCCAGCAGCAAGCAATTACGTCAAAAAATGGGGCAATTTTTGGAAGAAAATCGCCTTGATTTTGACAAGATTGAAGTCTTTTCAACGCCCCGCCGTCTGGCGGTCCGCGTTGTCAATTTAGCCGATCATCAAAGGGATTATTCAGAAGACTTTAAAGGGCCTGCTAAAAAAATCGCGCTAGATGCTGACGGTAATTTTACCAAGGCAGCCCAGGGATTTGTCCGTGGTAAGGGCTTGACGACCGATGCGATTGAGTTTAGAGAGGTTAACGGCGAGGAATACGTCTACGTTACCAAAAATGAAGCAGGAAAACCGGTTCAAGAAGTACTCACAGGTGTTGTAGACGTGCTTAAATCCTTAAACTTCCCAGTCAATATGCACTGGGCCAATCACACCTTTGAATACATTCGACCTGTTCATACCTTGGTTGCTTTGTTAGATGATCAGGCCCTTGATTTGGAGTTTTTGGATATCAAATCCAGTCGTATCAGCCGCGGACATCGTTTCTTGGGACAGGAAACAGAAATCAAATCTGCAGCCTCCTATGAGGATGACCTGCGCGCGGAATTTGTTTTGGCGGACGCTCAGGAACGTGAAAACTTGATTATCGACCAAATTCGTGAACTCGAAGAAAGCCACAAGGTCTCTGTCGAAATCGATGAGGAGTTGCTGGATGAAGTTTTAAATTTGGTTGAGTATCCTACCGCCTTTATGGGGAGTTTTGATCGTAAGTATCTTGATATCCCAGAAGAAGTTTTGGTGACTTCGATGAAGTCTCACCAGCGTTACTTTGTTGTCCGTGATCACGAAGGGAACTTGCTGCCAAATTTCGTTTCAGTCCGAAACGGTAATGACGCCTTCCTTGAAAACGTGATTAAAGGAAATGAGAAGGTGCTTTTGGCCCGTCTGGAAGACGGGGAGTTTTTCTGGCGTGAAGATCAGAAGCTGCAAATCATGGACTTGGTTGACAAGTTAAAAGCGGTCACTTTCCATGAAAAAATCGGTTCTCTTTATGAACACATGATGCGGACAAAGGCGATTGCTGTCTATCTTGGGCAAGAATCAGGTCTGTCTAGCGAAGAACTTCATCAGGTTGAGCGGGCAGCTAATATCTATAAGTTTGATCTTCTGACCGGTATGGTTGGTGAGTTTGATGAACTCCAGGGAATCATGGGAGAAAAATACGCTCTTTTAGCGGGCGAGAATTCAGCTGTCGCTGCTGCTGTCCGTGAACACTACCTGCCAACAAGTGCTGAAGGAGAGCTGCCTGACAGCAAGGTAGGCGCTATTTTGGCAATTGCTGATAAGTTGGATACCCTCCTATCTTTCTTCTCGGTGGGGCTTATACCAAGTGGTTCCAACGACCCTTATGCGCTTCGCCGTGCAACTCAGGGGATTGTCCGTATCCTTGATAAATTTGGCTGGGAAATTCCCCTAGATCAGCTGATTGCTAATCTTTATCAGCTGCCATTTGACAGCCTGACTTATGAGAATCAGCCTGAAGTCATGGCTTTCCTGAGAGCGCGTGTGGCGAAGATGATTGATGGTGATGTTCCTAAAGATATTCGAGACGCTGTCTTAGACAGCAGCACATATGTGGTTCGTCTTGAAATTGAAGCTGCCAATGCTCTGGCTGACAAGGCCAAAGATCCAGACTTTAAAGCATCTGTTGAGAGTTTGGCCCGTGTCTTTAACCTAGCCAAGAAGCTGGAGGCGGAAGCTGCTGTTGATCCGGGTCTTTTTGAGAATGAGTACGAGCAGGAGTTGTTCAATCTCGTTGAAGAGCTGCATTTTACAGAAGAAATGGCTGATAATCTTGATCGTCTATTTGCACTCAGTCCAGCTATTGACAGTTTCTTTGACAATACAATGGTGATGACAGAGGACTTGCTTCTTCAAAAAAATCGTCTCTCTCTGTTAAAAACCTTGATGACTAAGGCTCAGTCAATCGCTGCCTTTGACGAAATTAATACGAAATAGGAGAAGCTTTATGGAACAAGCCAAAATTGACCGCATCAATGAATTGGCCCGCAAGAAAAAAACAGAAGGGCTGACCGGTGAAGAAAAAGTCGAACAGGCCAAATTGCGTGAAGAATATATTGAAGGCTACCGCCGCAGTGTCCGTCACCATATTGAAGGTCTCAAAATTGTAGATGAAGAAGGGAAAGATATTACCCCAGAAAAACTCAAAGAAGTTCAGCGCCAAAAAGGCATTCACGGCCGAAAGCCAGGTGATAAGAGTTGATTTAAAAGCCTCTTCCGTTTAGAAGGGGCTTTTCGATTATTGGGCAGAAAGGACTATTTTATGCTATAATGATTCCCATGAAACGTAATTTTGAACATGTAAAGCGGATTGTGATTAAAGTGGGGACAAGTACGCTGGTCCTTCCAAACGGTAAAATAAATTTATCAACACTAGATAGCCTGGCTTTTGTCATCTCAAACTTGATGAATCAGGGACTAGATGTCATTCTCGTTTCTTCGGGAGCTATGGGGTTTGGTCTGAATGTGTTGAATTTGGATAAGAGACCGGGAGAAATTGCCCGTCAGCAGGCCGTCTCAAGTGTGGGGCAGGTCTCCATGATGAGCCTTTATTCCCAGATTTTCTCCCATTACCAGACCCAAGTGTCTCAGATTCTTCTCACACGAGATGTGGTTGTCTATCCAGAGAGTCTTGCCAATGTCACCAATGCTTTTGAGGCCCTTTTATCCATGGGGATTGTACCGATTGTAAATGAAAATGATGCGGTCAGCATTGATGAGATGGATCACCTGACTAAATTTGGGGACAATGACCGTTTGTCTGCGATTGTTGCTGAGATTACACAGAGCGATCTTCTCATTATGTTATCGGACATTGACGGTCTTTTTGATAAAAATCCAACCATCTACGACGATGCCAAACTGCGTCAGCATGTTTCAGAATTGACCGAAGAGATTTTAGAATCTGCTGGGGGTGTCGGCAGTAAATTTGGAACCGGCGGTATGATGAGCAAACTGAAATCAGCCCAGATGATTTTTGATAACGATGGGCAGATGATTCTCATGAATGGTGCCAACCCAAGAGATATTTTACAGGCCCTTGACGGAAAAAACATCGGAACCTTATTTTCAAAGGAGTAGCTTATGACTTATATTGATGATTTAGGAAAACATGCTAAAAAAGCAGGTCAGCGGTTAGCAAAACTTGGAACAGCTGAAAAAAACAAAGCCCTGCTGGCTGTAGCAGACGCTTTGGAGAAAGAGACCGCCTTTCTTTTAGCTGAAAATGCCAAAGATATTGCGGCAGCCAAAGACCATGGTATTTCTGATATTATGGTGGATCGGCTGCGACTGGATGAGACAAGGCTGGCAGATATTGCTTCTGCGGTCCGTGATGTGGCTGATCTTGAAGATCCCATCGGTCAGGTTGTGCGTGGTTACACCAATCTGGATGGCCTTAAGATTATTCAAAAAAGGGTCCCTCTGGGGGTCATTGCCATGATTTTTGAGAGCCGGCCCAATGTCTCTGTGGACGCATTTAGCCTAGCCTTTAAGACAGGCAACAGCATTATCCTGCGTGGCGGCCGTGATGCAATTCATTCCAATACCGCTCTGGTCAAGGTTATCCGTCAGGCACTGGCAGAAGAGCATTATGATCCAGATGTGGTTCAATTAGTGGAGGATACCAGCCATGCTGTTGCTGAAGAATTGATGCAGGCCGTTGACTATGTCGATGTTTTGATTCCTAGAGGAAGCGCCAGACTAATCCAGACAGTCAAATCCAAATCAAAAGTGCCTGTCATTGAAACAGGTGCCGGCAATGTCCACATCTATGTTGATCAATCAGCTGACTTAGAGATGGCTGTTCAGATTGTCATTAACGCTAAGACTCAGCGGCCAAGTGTGTGTAATGCCGCAGAAAGTTTAGTGGTTCATGAAAAGATTGCCAATGTCTTTCTGCCTAAGCTGGAGCGGGCTCTGGCAGAGGTGCAGCCTGTGGCATTTCGAGCAGACGAGCGGGCGCATGAGATTTTTGAACAGTCTGTTTTGGCCGAGCCAGAAGACTTTGCAGCTGAATTCTTAGATTATGTGATGTCCGTTAAGGTGGTCGATAGTGTAGAAGAGGCCATTTCATGGATCAATACCTATTCAACCCATCATTCAGAAAGTATTGTGACCAAAGATATTGATGCGGCAGAACGTTTCCAAGATGAAGTGGATTCTGCGGCGGTCTATGTCAATGCTTCAACGCGGTTTACAGATGGTTTTGTTTTTGGGCTGGGTGCTGAAATTGGGATTTCTACTCAGAAAATGCATGCCCGCGGGCCAATGGGGCTTGAAGCGCTGACCAGCACGAAGTTTTATATCAATGGCAGCGGTCAGATTAGAGAATAGAGAGGGACACTCTCTATTCTTTTTTGGTTTATTATCCTTCAAAAATATGATAAAATGAAACCTATGACCAATGACTTTTACCATACGACGGTTCTGCTTCATGAAACCGTGGATTCTCTTAACCTTAAACCCGATGGTATCTATGTTGATGCCACTCTGGGCGGGGCAGGCCACAGTGAGTATCTCTTGTCTCAGTTGAGTGACAGAGGACATCTTTATTGCTTTGATCAGGATCATCGGGCGATTAATAATGCCCAGAAGCGCCTTGAGGCTTATGTGGCTCGCGGTCAAGTGACGTTTATCAAGGACAACTTTAGGAATCTCAAGGAGCGGCTAGCTGAGCAGGGGGTTACTGAAATTGACGGTATTCTTTACGATCTGGGAGTTTCCAGTCCTCAGCTAGATGAAAGAGAACGCGGCTTTTCTTATAAAAAAGATGCGCCTCTGGATATGCGAATGGATCAGGAGGCGAACTTAACCGCCTATGATGTGGTGAACACTTACAATTACCATGATTTGGTCAGAATTTTCTTTAAATACGGTGAAGACAAGTTTTCCAAACAAATTGCTCGGAAAATTGAAGACGTCAGAAAGGTCAAGCCAATTGAAACCACCACTGAGCTGGCCGATATTATTAAGTCAGCCAAACCGGCCAAGGAACTCAAGAAAAAGGGGCACCCGGCCAAACAGATTTTTCAAGCTATCCGTATCGAGGTTAATGATGAATTGAAAGCGGCAGAAGAGTCGCTGTCACAGGCAATGGATTTGCTGGCTCTTGGTGGCCGTGTGTCTGTTATTACCTTTCATTCCTTAGAAGATCGCTTGACCAAGCAGCTTTTTAAAGAAAGAACCACTCTGGATGTGCCAAAGGGCCTGCCTTTTATACCAGAAGATTTAGAACCAAAATATGCCTTAGTTAACCGTAAACCCATTTTGCCGAGTCCAGAAGAAGTGGCCGCCAATCATCGTGCCCACTCAGCTAAACTACGGGTCATTAAAAAAATTCGAAATTAGAGAAGCCAATGACAAATGAAAAACGCAGCGAAGCCATTTCGCAAGCTTTGCAAAAAAGAATCCGAACGTTTACCCGCCTGGAAAAGGCTTTTTATGGTGCCTTGATTATTACGGCCATTGTGATTGCTATCGGAATCATCAATTTACAAAGCCGAAACTTGCAAGTCCAGCAAGAAATCAGCCGTTTAAACAGTAAAATTAACGATGAAGAGACAGCCTATGATAATGCTAAACAAGAGGTCAATGAACTGAGCCGTTATAGCCGCATCACGGACATTGCCAAAAATGGCGGCCTGTCATCGCAAAGCAATAATATTCAAAAGGTGGAGTAGCCTATGCGAACCTTTATGAAATCCTTTTTAGACTATGTTGTGGGTGACCGCAGGACACCTCAGAAAAACAGGGAGCGCGTGGGACAAAATTTAATGATTTTGTCTGTCTTTATCTTCTTTGTCTTTATCATCAACTTTATCATTATTATTGGCAGTGACAGCAAGTTTGGGGTCGATCTCTCCAAAGGTGCCTCTTCGGTTTATCAGACCGTCCATACCGTTCAGGCTAGAAGGGGAACCATTTACGATAGAAACGGCAATCCCATCGCAGAAGATTCGACGACTTACAGTATCTATGCCGTCATCAATAAGTCTTATGTATCCACCTCAGGTGAAAAACTTTATGTCCAATCCAGCCAGTTTGATCAGGTGGCTGATATTTTTAGTCAGCATCTGGGGATGGATAAGAACTACGTTCTCAGCCAGCTAAAGCAAAAAAAATTAAGCCAGGTTTCCTTTGGGACACAGGGCTCCAATATTTCTTACAGTACCATGACGACTGTCAAAGATGCCTTAGCATCTGCCCATATCAATGGGGTTGACTTTACCACCAGTCCTGGACGGATGTACCCTAATGGGGTGTTTGCTTCGCAGTTTATTGGCTTAGCTCAGGTCAAGGAAAATAAAGACGGCACCAAGAGTTTAGTCGGTGCCACAGGAATGGAAGCCTCCCTAGACGCTATTTTATCCGGGAAAGATGGTCAGGTGACTTATCAGAAAGATAAAAATGGCAATACCCTTTTAGGAACGGCAACCACAATTAAAAAAGCTGAAAACGGTAAGGATGTCTACACAACTTTATCTGCGCCTATTCAGACCTACTTAGAACGCCAAATGGATATTTTCCAAGAAAAAGCCAAAGGTGTTCAGGCCAGTGCAACGCTTGTCAACGCTAAAACGGGTGAGATTTTAGCAACGACCCAGCGCCCTAGCTTTGATTCTGATACCAAGGCAGGTTTAGATGCCGAAGGCTTTACCTGGCAGAATGTGCTTTACCAAACGAATTACGAGCCAGGATCAACCATGAAGGTGATGACCCTAGCTTCGGCCATTGATAAGGGCGTGTTTAATCCCAATGAGGCCTACGACAGTTCTGGTCTGACGATTGCGGATGCCACCATTAAAGACTGGGACGTCAATGAAGGTCTGACAACGGGTCAGTATCTGACCTATGCCCAAGGTTTTGCCCATTCCAGTAACGTTGGGATGACCTATCTTGAACAAAAGATGGGCAATGAGACCTGGTTAAATTACCTGAATAAATTCCGTTTTGGTTTTCCAACTCGTTTTGGTATGGGCAGTGAAGCCTCAGGTCTTTTGCCTTCAGACAATATTGTGACGATTGCCATGAGTTCCTTTGGTCAAGGGATCGGTGTCACCCAGACCCAAATGTTAAGAGCTTTTTCTGCGATTTCTAATGACGGTGTGATGCTAGAGCCCCAATTTATCAGCAAGATATATGACCCTAATACCGACACTTCACGTTCAGCCAAAAAAGAGGTTGTTGGCAATCCTGTCTCTAAAAAAGCAGCGACAGAAACTCGCCAATACATGGTCACCGTTGGGACAGATCCTTATTATGGAACCCTTAATAGTAATGGATCACCGGTAATTCAGGTCGGCAACCAGTCAGTTGCAGTCAAGTCAGGAACAGCTCAGATTGCTGCTGAAGACGGTTCAGGCTATTTAACGGGTAGCCATGACTATATCTATTCCGTAGTGGCTATGGTACCATCCGAAAATCCCGACTTTATGATGTATGTGACCCTCCAGCAGCCTGAGAGCTTCAGCATGACCTATTGGCAGGATGTGGTAAATCCTGTACTAGAAGAAGCAACTCTGATGAAAGACACTCTGCTAGAACCAGCAGCCAATCCGCTGAAATCACAGACAAAATTTGCCATGCCGGATATTGTCGGTAAAAGTCCTGGCGATTCAGCTGACCAGCTGCGGCAAAATTTAGTTCAGCCAATCATTTTGGGAAGCGGCAGTAAAATTACCAAAACGTCAGTTGCAAAAGGGAAGAATCTCAAGGAAAATCAACAAATCCTCCTTTTGACCAGCAATTTTGAAACGGTGCCCGATATGTATGGATGGACTAAGAAGAACGTTGAGACTTTCGCTAAATGGACCAACATCAAGATTACCTATAAAGGGCAAAAATCAGGGCGAGTGACCAAACAAAACGTTGAAGTTGGCAAAAAGCTCAATAGTATCAAGAAAATGACAATTACATTAGGAGAATAAGATGTTAACCAGTATATTTATCGCGGGGCTGTTCGCTTTTGCCTTATCGATCATCCTCATGCCCTTTTTCATTCGTTTTTATCAGATGAAAAAGATCAGCGGTCAGCAGATGCATGAAGACGTTAAGCAACATTTGGCCAAAGCAGGAACACCGACCATGGGAGGAACAGTCTTTTTGGCAGTTGCCCTCCTCGTTTCTCTGATTATGGCTCTTTTTCCTTATTTTCAGTATGGTCCTGCTATTGGTTCGACAATAGCGACCTTATCTGTCCTTTTTATCTATGGAACCATTGGCTTTTTGGATGATTTTTTGAAAATTTTCAGAAAAATCAATGAAGGACTGACAGCTTCTCAAAAAATGACCCTCCAGATTATCGGTGGACTTGTCTTTTATTTTGTACATGTTCGCCCCAGCGGAACAGATGCCTTAAATTTTTTTGGTTTACATCTTCATTTGGGTATCTTCTATGTTTTCTTTGTTCTTTTTTGGGTGGTCGGCTTTTCCAATGCGGTTAACCTGACAGATGGTATTGATGGCTTAGCCTCGATCTCTGTGGTCATTAGCTTAGCTACCTATGGCATCATCGCTTATCAGCAACGGCAATTTGATGTGCTGTCTATTATTGTGGTGATGATTGGAGCCCTTCTTGGTTTCTTTATCTATAATCGCAAGCCAGCCAAGGTATTTATGGGAGATGTCGGCAGTCTGGCGCTAGGAGCCTTATTGGCTACCATTTCCATCACTCTCCGCCAAGAGTGGACCTTGATTTTGGTTGGTATCGTTTATGTTTTAGAAACCTCATCTGTCATGCTGCAGGTCTTCTACTTTAAGTGGACCAAGCGAAAGACGGGCGAAGGACAGCGTATCTTCCGGATGACACCTTACCATCACCACTTGGAACTCGGTGGACTTGGATTTGGAGACAGCTCTACTCGCTGGTCTGAATGGCAAGTTGATTTCTTTCTGTGGGGTCTGGGACTCCTTGGAAGTCTCTTGACGCTGGTGATTTTATATGTCTAACAAAACGGCAGTTTTCTGCTGTTTTTGCTTTTTTAGAAAGTTTAATGCTATAATGGGTAAGATAGATTAGAGGTAAATATGACATTCAATGATTATCAATTTAAAGAGTATATCCATCAGGCCTTGGCCGCTGCTAACTTTGAAAGACCAACTCCTGTTCAGGAGAAACTAATTCCTGTGGTCCTATCCGGACGAGATCTGGTCGGTGAATCCAAGACGGGTTCGGGCAAGACCCATACTTTTTTGATACCAATTTTCCAAATGCTGGATGAAACGGCAGATCAGGTGCAGGCAGTCATTACGGCACCGTCACGAGAGCTAGCGACGCAGATTTATCAGGCGGCTCGTCAGATTGCAGGGCATTCCGAGACAGACCTACGAGTGGTTAACTATGTGGGAGGTACTGATAAGACTCGTCAGATGGACAAGCTTCAGTCCAATCAGCCTCATATCGTTATCGGGACACCAGGACGTATTTATGATTTGGTCAAGTCAGGTTCTTTGGACATTCATAAGGCGAAGGCCTTTGTGGTTGATGAAGCAGACATGACGCTGGATATGGGCTTCTTAGAGACCGTGGATAAGATTGCGGCGACTTTGCCCCGCAAAGTACAGATTTTGGTCTTCTCAGCGACTATTCCACAAAAATTACAACCCTTTTTGAAAAAATACTTATCCACTCCAGTCATTGAACAAATCAAGACTAAAACGGTCATTTCAGATACTATTGAAAACTGGCTGATTTCCACCAAGGGTCGAGACAAAAATGCTCAAATTTTAGAGATGACCAAGCTCATGCAGCCTTATTTGGCCATGATTTTTGTCAATACGAAGGCGCGTGCAGATGAGCTCCATAGCTATCTGACGGCTAATGGTTTGCGGGTAGCCAAAATCCATGGTGACATTCCTCCGCGGGAGCGTAAGCGTATTATGAGCCAGGTGAAAAATCTGGAATTCCAATACATCGTGGCAACGGATCTAGCTGCGCGTGGGATTGATATCGAAGGAGTCAGCCATGTCATCAATGACGCCATTCCTCAGGATTTGTCCTTCTTTGTTCATCGTGTGGGACGTACGGGAAGAAATGGGCTGACAGGAACGGCGATTACCCTCTATCAACCAAGTGATGACTCTGATATTCGAGAACTGGAAAAAATGGGGATTGCCTTCCTTCCAAAACTCATCAAAAATGGTGAGTTTCAGGACACTTACGACCGTGACAGGCGTGCTAATCGTGAAAAAAGTCAGGAAAAACTTGATTTGGAAATGATTGGCTTGGTCAAAAAGAAAAAGAGAAAAATCAAGCCCGGCTATAAAAAGAAGATTAAATGGGCAGTGGATGAAAAACGCCGAAAAACCAAACGGATTGAAGCCCGTGCCCGAGGCAGGGCTGAGCGTAAAGCCCGAAAACAGGAATTCTAAAGCAGTGATTGTTTACAGTCACTGCTTTTTTGTGATAGGGAAATATTATCACAGTGATAAGAAATAACTATTATACAGCTTATGGCTATCGTGATAAACTGAAGTATAAAACGATTTTAGGAGAAAATAATGACAAAAAGCAACTATAAATGGCTAAGTCTGCTTGCCCTGTTTATCTCGGCTTTATGGCTGACACGGCCAGTCCAAGCAGCCTCTAAAACAACCATCACATTGGCAACGGACTCAGATACAGCACCTTTTACCTATAAAAAAGATGGCAAATTTGCCGGTTATGATATTGAAGTGGTGAAGGCTATTTTTAAAGGGTCTAAGGACTATAAAGTCAAATACGAGACCGTCCCTTTCTCTTCAATTTTGACTGGGATTGACGCTGGGCGTTACCAGCTTTCTGCTAACAACCTCAATTATAACGAAGAAAGAGCTGAAAAATATCTCTTTTCAGACCCTATCTCCAAATCCAATTATGCCATTGCCAGTAAGGCTGGAAAACTGAACAGTTTGAGTGAGCTGTCAGGAAAAACAGTTGAAGTTTACGCAGGCTCTAATTATGCTGGTATTTTAGAAGACTGGAATAAGGCAAATGCTGATAAAGAAGCTATTGACATTAAGTACGTTGCCAATTCGGTCACTCTGGCACAGCGATTGCAAAATGTCGAAGCAGGCAAGATTGATTTTCTGCTCTATGATGCCATCTCTCTCAAAACCGTCATTAAAGATCAGGGAATAAACCTTAAGGTTGCTGATGTCACCGATAAAGTCGGCGGTGATAAGGATGGCTTAGAATATATCTTATTTGCTAAAGACGATGAGGGGAAAAAACTCCAAGCCTTCGTGAATAAACGCATTAAGGTCCTGAAAAAGGATGGAACGCTCAAAAAACTCAGTAAAAAATACTTCGGCGGCGACTTTGTATCTTCGTTGAAGTAGGTCTAGAAAAGGAACATTATGTCGCTTTATGTATTATCGACAGGTTGGTATGACAACTTTGTCGCACTATTTCCGGAAGGTAAACTATTCAGTTGGCGTTCGGTCTTCGATGCCATTCCTTCCATTCTTGAAAAACTACCAACGACCCTGCTCTTAACTCTGGGAGGGTCCGTTTTTGGTCTTATTCTGGCCATGCTCTTTGCCATTGTGAAAATCAATAGAGTCAAGGTGCTGTATCCGATTCAAGCGGCCTTCGTCTCTTTTTTGCGAGGCACACCAATCTTGGTTCAGCTCATGCTGACTTATTACGGGATTCCCTTGGCTCTCAAGGCCTTAAACCAAAAAACAGGTCTGGAATTAAATATCAATGCCATTCCAGCATCTGTTTTTGCCATCACAGCCTTTGCCTTTAACGAGGCAGCCTATACCAGTGAAACGATTCGGGCGGCCATTCAGTCTGTCAGCGCAGGGGAAATTGAAGCTGCTAAGAGCTTGGGTATGACCAATGCTCAAATTTACCGCCGCGTCATCATCCCCAATGCAGCCGTGGTGGCAACGCCAACTCTGATAAACACCCTAATTGGTCTGACGAAGGGAACTTCTCTAGCCTTTAATGCTGGTATTGTGGAGATGTTTGCGCAGGCTCAAATTTTGGGGGGCTCTGACTACCGTTATTTTGAACGTTTTATCTCCGTTGCCTTAGTCTACTGGGCAGTCAGTATCGTGATCGAACAAGTCGGTCGGCTCATTGAAAAGAAAATGGAAATTGCCTCACCCGCTAATATTGTTCAAGATACAGCAGTGGAAGGAGGGGTTCGCTAATGATTCGCATTTCGCATTTGAGCAAGGCTTTTTCGGGACAAAAAGTTCTTGATAACCTTGATTTAGAAATTGAAAAAGGAGATGTTGTTGCCTTGGTCGGGGCTTCGGGTGCCGGAAAATCAACGTTTCTGCGCAGCCTGAATTATTTGGAGGAGCCTGATTCAGGAACGATTGAAATCGATGACTTCAAGGTTGATTTTCAAGAGATCAGTAAGGAAGAGGTTCTCATTCTTCGCCGCAAGCTGGCCATGGTTTTCCAGCAATTTAATCTTTTTGAACGCCGAACAGCCTTAGACAATGTCAAAGAGGGGTTGAAGATTGTCAAAAAACTTTCTGATGATGAGGCCACAAAGATTGCTAGGGAAGAGTTAGCCAAAGTTGGCCTTTCCGATCGAGAAAATCATTACCCAAGACATCTATCAGGCGGTCAAAAACAAAGGGTTGCCCTGGCGCGAGCCTTAGCAATGAAGCCAGATGTTCTCTTGCTTGATGAGCCGACTTCTGCTCTTGATCCAGAGCTTGTGGGAGAAGTTGAAAAGTCTATTGCCCAGGCTGCTCAGTCTGGACAGACCATGGTTTTGGTCAGTCATGATATGGCTTTTGTCCGCCAAGTGGCTGATAAAGTTCTCTTTCTTGAAAAGGGGCATATCTTGGAAGAGGGAAGCCCTGACCAGCTCTTCAATCATCCTAAGGAAGAACGGACACGTGAATTTTTTGCCAGTTACAAAAAGAGCTTTATCTGATATAATAAAAGTACTCCTAAGGGAGTACTTTTAGTTTGGTGGTCATATGTTAGTAGAAATTTTTAAATTATATTTGCAAGGATTAATCTTATCCAGCCTGACAGTCCTCTTGATTTCTGCAGCCTGGATTTTTTATCGGGCTTTAAGAAGGAAGGATAAGACGTCCAAGGAACGACTGTCTATCTTATACGAAGCCCTCTTAATGGATTTAGTGACTATTCCCATCTTGGCTTTTGCTTATATGGCGATTATTTTGATGTTACAAGCGTAAGAGTGGAAAAATCATTGTATTTTTTTTAGAATAAGGAACAGAAATAGTAAAAGAAGGATAAATTATGTACGATACCATCATTATTGGGGCAGGGCCAGCTGGTATGACAGCGGCTCTTTATGCAGCTAGAAGCAACCTCAAAGTAGCCACTCTGGAACAAGGTGCACCTGGCGGCCAGATGAATAATACCGCCGATATTGAAAATTACCCAGGCTATGACATGATTTCTGGACCGGAATTGTCTATGAAGATGTTTGAACCCCTTGAAAAACTTGGAGTGGAAAACCTCTATGGAATTGTTTCGAAGATTGAAGAAGATGGCCCAATCAAAAAGGTGATTACAGATGATCAGGTTTATGAAGCGAAGACCGTTATTTTAGCGACTGGAGCCAAGCATCGCCATCTAGGTGTTCCAGGGGAAGAAACATACAGCAGCCGTGGTGTCTCTTATTGTGCGGTCTGTGACGGTGCTTTTTTCCGAGATCAGGAACTTTTAGTAGTTGGCGGTGGAGATTCAGCTGTTGAAGAAGCATTGTTTCTAACACAGTTTGCTAAGAAAGTGACCATTGTGCATCGTCGGGATGAATTACGTGCTCAAAAAGTATTACAAGAACGGGCCTTTGCTCATGACAAGATTGATTTCATTTGGGACTCCGTCGTGAAAGAAATCAAGGGTGATGACAATAAGGTGACCAGTGTTGATTTTGAAAATCTTAAAACAGGTCAAATCAGCAATCAAGCCTTCGGAGGTGTGTTTGTTTACGTAGGACTTGATCCTGTTTCTTCTATGGTTGAGGACCTAGGTATCACAGATGACGATGGCTGGGTACCAACGGATGATCATATGAGAACTTCTCTTTCTGGACTTTTTGCGGTGGGAGATGTCCGTCAAAAGGATCTCCGTCAAATCACAACGGCTGTTGGTGATGGTGCGACAGCTGCTCAGGAAGCTTACCACTACATTGTCGACCATTTTTAAAAACATGAAAGGAGAAGCCAGAAGGCTTCTTTTCTTTGAGATATTATCCTGTCAGTAGTCAAAAATGTGGTATAATAAAGGCATTATATCAAAGGAGAAATCATGTATTCAGATGATAGTTTAAGCCTGCATACCGATTTATATCAAATTAACATGATGCAGGTCTATTTTAACAAAGGGATTCATCAGAAAAAAGCGGTATTTGAAGCCTATTTCCGTAAAGAGCCATTTGAAAATGGCTATGCGGTTTTTGCAGGGCTTGAAAGGCTGGTTCATTACTTAAAGAACCTCACTTTTTCTGAAACAGATCTTGCTTATCTGCAGGATTTGGGTTATCCAGAAGATTTTCTAGCCTATTTAAAGGACTTGCGCCTGGAATTAAGTGTGAAATCCGCACAAGAAGGTGACTTGGTATTTGCTAATGAACCCATTGTTCAGGTAGAAGGTCCCTTGGCTCAATGTCAGCTGGTTGAAACCGCTTTGCTAAATATTATCAATTTCCAGACCCTGATTGCCACCAAGGCTGCCCGTATTAGGTCAGTCATTGAAGATGAGCCTCTTTTGGAATTTGGCAGCCGACGCGCTCAGGAAATGGATGCTGCCATTTGGGGGACAAGGGCAGCTGTTATTGGTGGGGCAGATGCTACCAGTAATGTCCGAGCGGGTAAGATTTTCGGTATTCCAGTTTCAGGGACCCATGCCCATTCATTGGTACAGGTCTATGGAAATGATTATGAAGCCTTTAAGGCTTACGCAGCCACTCATAAAGATTGTGTCTTCTTGGTGGACACCTATGACACATTGCGTTTAGGAGTGCCGGCAGCTATTCGTGTGGCCAAGGAGCTGGGTGATCAGATTAATTTTTTAGGGGTTCGCATTGATTCTGGAGATATGGCCTACCTATCCAAAAAGGTACGCAAACAGCTGGATGCCGCAGGTTTTACAGAAGCTAAAATTTACGCATCCAACGATTTGGATGAGAATACCATTCTCAATCTTAAGATGCAAAAAGCTAAAATTGATGTCTGGGGGGTTGGAACAAAACTGATTACAGCCTATGATCAGCCTGCCTTAGGAGCTGTTTATAAGATTGTATCCATTGAAGATGATCATGGCATCATGCAGGATACCATCAAATTGTCCAATAATGCTGAAAAGGTATCAACCCCCGGAAAAAAACAAGTCTGGCGGATTACCAGCAAGGCGAAAGGGAAGTCAGAAGGTGACTATATCACCTTTACAGATGTGGATGTCAATGATTTAGACGAACTTTATATGTTCCATCCGGTCTACACTTATATCAATAAAACGGTGAAAGACTTTGCCGCTGTTCCTCTCCTAGTGGATATTTTTGATCAAGGCGAATTAGTCTATGACCTGCCGAGCTTAGACAGCATCAGAGCTTATGCCAAAAAAGAGTTAGACAACCTCTGGGACGAGTATAGACGTGTTCTCAATCCTCAGGATTACCCTGTTGATTTAGCTAAGGACGTCTGGGATAATAAGATGAATCTGATTGATCGCATCCGTAAGGAGTCTTATCAAAAAGGAGAGGTCAAATGAGTTTACAAGAAAGTATAATTAAGGCATTAGGTGTTCAGCCGACCATTAATCCTGAGGAAGAAATCCGAAAATCGGTTGATTTTCTGAAAAACTACTTGAAAAAACATCCTTTTCTTAAAACCTTGGTCTTAGGGATTTCAGGAGGGCAGGACTCCAGTTTGGCTGGTCGTTTAGCCCAAATTGCCGCAGCAGAAATGCGCCAAGAAACTGGCGATTTGTCCTACCAGTTCATCGCCGTCCGTCTTCCTTATGGTATTCAAGCAGATGAAGTGGATGCGCAAAGAGCGTTAGCCTTTATCAAGCCGGACAAGAGTCTCACCGTTAATATTAAACCTGCCGTAGATGGTCAGGTTGAGGCTTTGGAGGAAGCGGGTGTTTCTGTCTCTGACTTTAACAAGGGCAATATTAAAGCGCGGCAGCGTATGATTACCCAATATGCCATTGCTGGCGAATACAGGGGTGCGGTCATTGGTACCGATCATGCTGCGGAAAACATTACAGGCTTTTTCACGAAATTTGGCGACGGTGGGGCTGATATTTTGCCGCTTTTCCGTTTAAATAAGCGACAAGGGAAACAACTCTTGGCACAATTGGGTGCTGATAAAGCCATTTACGAGAAAGTGCCGACAGCGGACTTAGAAGACGGTAAGCCAGGCTTAGCAGATGAAGTGGCTCTCGGCGTAACTTACGCAGATATTGATGACTACTTAGAAGGGCGGCCGATTAGTCCAAAAGCACAGGAAACCATTGAAAATTGGTGGAAGAAGACGGAACATAAACGCCATCTGCCCATCACCATCTTTGATGATTTTTGGAAATAACAAAGAGAAGTGGAATAAGGATTTCCAATAAAGCGTGTATCAAAGAGTTGGTGCTGCATGATAAAAAGAGTTTGAGACAAAAATCTCAAACTCTTTTTGTATGTGGATTACTAAGATAGCGGGAAGCAAAGTTTTTCTTATTCCCCGTTATCACTTGTTTCTGATGATGCTGCAGCTTCAGTTGTCTGACTGTTACTGTCTTGATTGCTGCTGTTATTATTGGTTTCACTGGAATCGTTCGATGCCTGTGTGCTATCATTATTATTGTTGCTGCTATCGTCAGAACTATCTGATGACGTTGCTGCTGTCGTACTGCTGTAGTTACCGCCTGCGTATTTAGAATTTGAACCGGAAGAACCGTCAAGGTAGAGGTAGGATCCGCTGCGGTACAGGCCGTCAGGCATTGTCCAATCGGTGCTGACGCCACCCGTCAAGTGTAACATCATTGTCCGATAAACCTGAGCAGCAATGTTGAGGGAATCCCCGTAAACGGGGTGAAGCCGATCCTTGTAACCTGTCCAGACAGCCATCGCATACTGTGATGTGTAGCCGACAAAGTTTTCATCTGGTGCAATTGTTCCCAAGCTATACGGATTGAGACCATATTTCTCAGAGATTTTAGGCAACTCGTCATCGGTATAGTTAGAAGTACCTGTTTTACCAGCTTGATAAAGACCCGAAATTTGTGCTTGCGTCCCAGTACCATAAGTGAGGACGGTTTTTAGCATATCGGTCATCATATAAGCTGTTGTTTCTTTCATTGCTCGGCTGCCCTGAGCATCATAAGTCTCAGTGGTGCCGTCCTTAAATTCAATTTTGTTGACATACTGAGGCTTATAGTAGGTACCGCCATTAGCAAAGGCAGCAAAGGCGATTGCCATTTTTTCACTACTTGCGCCATATTTTTGGCTGCTGCTGGAATTGTTACTAGAGATGGCATTTGAGTAATTCATCTCAGGGTAATCAATGCCTAAACCGCTTAAATAGTTTTTGGCGTTGTCGAGACCGGCAGCTTCAAGGGCACGGACAGCAGGGACGTTACGAGACTGCTGAATGGCAGTTTGCATCGTCATCCAGCCATTATACCTGCGGTCCCAGTTATAAAGCTGAGTAGTTGTGCCAGGCCAGTAGTAAACAGAGTCGTTTAACATCTGAGCTGTTGTTGTAAAGGCACCTGTTTCAATAGCTGGGCCGTAGGCCGAAATAGGCTTCATTGTAGAACCCCAGTCTCGGTCGGTTAGGACAGCCTGGTTGGTACCGAAGGAAACGTTGGTATCTTGATTTCTGCTACCGAGCTGAGCAATCACTTTACCGTTGGTGACATCGACAACGGTTGAAGCGACTTGGAAGTCACTGTCAGGGTAAGCGATGTATTGGTCGCTGTTATAAATATCCCATAGATACTGCTGGGCATCGGCATTAACATTGGTATAAACTTTCATGCCAGCAGAGAAGATGTCTTGACCAGTCCGTGATTTAACTTCGGCAATAACCTGTTTAAGGTAATTATCCATATACTTAGGATAACTTGAGGATTCTTTAAGTTCTTGTAAGCCATCAGTAATCGGCACTTGAATGGCTTCGTCGTATTCCGCCTTGGAGATTTTTTTATAGCGATACATTTGCTTTAAGACAGTATCACGGCGTGTTTTGGCGGCATCAGGATGAACGTAAGGGTCATACTGGCTAGGTGCTTGAGGAATCCCAGCCAAGAGAGCCAGTTGGGCGATGGATAAATCTTTTAAATCCTTAGCAAAGTAAGACTTGGCTGCGGTCTTCATCCCATAATTCCCATTTCCCATGTAGACTTTATTAATATAGAAGGTTAAGATTTCTTCTTTGGTATATTTTCTTTCCATCTGCAGAGCCAACCATGCCTCTTGAGCTTTACGCTTTAAGGTTTGATCGGATTTTTTGGTAGAGAAATAAGCCAGTTTTATCAACTGCTGGTCAAGAGTTGATCCCCCTTGAGTCGAGTCGCTGAATGCATTTTTCCAAGCAGCTCCGATAATACGGTAGATATCCACACCACGGTGTTTGAAGAAGCGATGGTCTTCGATAGAGGTGATAGCGTTGACCAGATTCAGAGGAACATTGTCAGAAGAAACACTTTCACGTTTTTCTGCACCTAAATCGGCAATCAGATTATTGCTGCTGTCATAAACGAGGCTGGAGTTGGTTGCTTTTAGTTTACTTTCAGATAACTTTGGTGTACTACTCACATAGTAAGCGAATAAGAGGCCGCCGACTACTACTGCCAAGATCACAAGACTAGCAAGCGCGCCTGCAAGGTATTTTAAAACTGTTAAGAAGAATTTTTTGTCGAATTTAATATTCTTTAATTGATCAAATTTGATTGTCATCACCGCCTAAAAAATTTTTTTCAATAATGTCTAAGTAAGGAACCTGAGGAAAAACGGACTCAGCAACTGGGTAACCATTTTTTTTGATATAATCAAGTGGCATTGATTTTCCGCCTCGATCGATTTGATAGAAAGCAATTAAATCGGCCGCAGGGAGAAGGTAGGTTTCTCTTAGTGTTGAGAAGTGCAAGAGAACAAAGCAAATTCCGTTTTGACTCAGAACGCTGGCCATATGCTCAATCTGGTGAGCATGAAAATTTTTCATTGGCATTGCTGTTTTCTGACGGGTCTCTTTAGCTTCAAAATCAATGTAATGCCCTTTGTAAACCCCAGAGTAATCTGTCGTTGAGGCTTGTCTGAAATAGGCTTCAACAATCTTGGCTCGGCTCCTCTTAGGGTAGTCAACCTTGACGATTTGGACGGGGGTTGGTTTTTTGTGAATCACAGCAATCTGCCGAGACAAATAGTAGTCGTTGGTAGCATTGATCGCTGTTTCAAAAGACATTCCGCGATTAGCGAAGTTAATGGTTTTAGCTTCGGAAAATACTTTATTTTGTTTACGAATTAAGTTATGAGGGTAGTTAACCATAGAACTCCTAACTTTGTAATAAGTAATAAATAAAACACTATCCATTATACCATATTTTTAAAAAGGACAACAGTTTATGTCAACAATTCTTATTACAGACTACAAAAGTTTTGAATTAGGGATTTTCCAGGATAAAGACCCTAAAATAGAAGTCATCAAGAAAGCGATTAGGCGGGATATGGTCCGGATGCTGGAAGCTGGTGCAGACTGGTTTATCTTTTTGGGGAATTTAGGTTTTGAATTCTGGGCTCTGGAGGTTGCCAAAGAACTGCAAGAAGACTATGATGTCATGCTGGCAACTATTTTCGCCTTCGAAAATCAGGGGGAGAATTGGAATGAGACCAATCAGGAAAAGTTAGACCAGTTCAAGCAAGTTGATTTTATCAAATATAGCTTTAAGGATTATCAAAATCCGTCGCAATTCCGACAATACAACCAATTTTTAATCTCGAATTCCGATGGCGCCTATCTTTTCTACGATGAAGAAAATGAGACTAATATTAAATTTATATATCAATTAATGAAGGAAAAAGACAATTATTTTATCAATCAATTACGCTTTGAAGACTTAAATGACATCGCTCAAGACGAGGGCTAATGATTGCACAAAAGACTTGATTTTTAATTTTTTTTTAGGTATGATAATCAAGGTAGGATGGTTTTGACCAGTCCTTAAAGAATGATGAGTTTGGAGAAAACGAATGCCAACAGTTATGTATACCCCTAAAGATATTTTTGATCAAGAATTTAAAACCAGTATGCGCGGCTATGACAAAAAAGAAGTTGACGAATTTTTGGATGATGTCATTAAAGATTATGAGATTTTTGCTTCAACTATTGAGGAGCTCCGTAAGGAAAATGCCCGCTTAAAGGAAGAAGCGCAAAAAGCGCCGGCAGCTTCTAGGCCAGCAAGCCCAGCGGCTTCTAGCAGTTCATCAATCGCAGCGACAACAGCTACGAATTTTGATATCTTAAAACGGATCAGTCGCTTGGAAAAAGAAGTTTTTGGCAAGCAGATTATTGAGTAAAAGAATGGTGCAATTTTTGGATAATCGCATGGGATAACCATGAGGAAAGTCCATGCTAGCACTGGCTGTGATGCCGGTAGTGTTTGTGCTAGACGAAAAAATAAGTCTAGGGACATGGTGACATGTTACGGCGGATAAAATGACTAAGTCTTCTGATAGGTCAGAGTTATCCTGAAAGTGCCACAGTGACGTAGTTTTTATGGAAACGTAAAAAGTGGAACGCGGTAAACCCCTCAAGCTAGCAACCCAAACTTTGGTCGGGGCATGGGAAAGCTGGAAACGAACAGTCTTTCCTGACTGCATAAGCAGTAGACAGATGATTATCGAAGGCGGCAGAGCCTAGTGTCGCTGGAACAAAACATGGCTTATAGAAAATTGCATAATAGGTTAGCTAGCGTAGGCTAGCTTTTGTTTTCAACAAAAGAGGAATTATGAAAAACGAATTGAAATTAGTGGCAACTGCAGCGGCTGGGCTCGAATCGGTGGTGGGCCGAGAAATACGAAATCTAGGGATTGACTGCCAAGTTGAGAATGGCCGCGTGCTCTTTTCAGGCGATACGAAGACGATTATTGAAACCAATCTATGGCTGCGTTCGGCTGACCGCATCAAAATAATGGTCGGAGAATTTCCTGCGAAAACCTTTGAAGATCTATTTCAAGGTGTTTTTGCTCTGGATTGGGAAAATTATATTCCTTTAGGTTGCCGTTTTCCTGTCGCTAAGGCTAAATGCGTTAAATCCAAACTGCACAATGAACCCAGCGTGCAGGCCATTAGTAAAAAGGCTATTGTCAAAAAATTACAGCAGCATTTTCATCGTCCCGAGCATGTGCCATTGGTGGAAAATGGTCCAGAATTCAAGATTGAGATTGCCATTTTAAAGGATAAAGCCAGAGTCATGATTGATACGACCGGTTCCAGTCTTTTTAAACGCGGCTATCGAACCGATAAGGGCGGAGCTCCTATCAAAGAGAATATGGCTGCGGCGATTATCGAGCTTAGTAACTGGTTCCCCGATAAACCCTTTATTGATCCGACTTGCGGTTCGGGTACCTTTTGTATTGAGGCCGCTATGATAGGAAAAAACATAGCTCCGGGACTCAAGCGGAACTTTGATTTTGAAGCCTGGCCTTGGGTGGATAGTGAATTGATTCAAGCGGTGAGAAATGAAGCTCTTGCAGCGATTGACGAGTCTGTCGAGCTTGATATTTCTGGTTATGACATTGATGGCCGTATGATTGCGATTGCCCAGAAGAATGTCCAAGAGGCTGGACTTGAAGATGTTATCAAATTGAAACAAATGCGGCTGCAAGACTTAAAAACCAGCAAAATAAATGGTGTGATTATTTCAAACCCGCCTTATGGAGAGAGACTTCTTGATGACAAAGCGGTAGACATTTTGTATAATGAAATGGGTCAAACCTTTGCTCCTTTAAAGACTTGGAGCAAATTTATTTTGACGAGCGATGAACAGTTTGAAACGAAATATGGACAAGTCGCAGATAAAAAACGAAAATTATACAATGGAACCTTGAAAGTAGACCTCTATCAGTACTATGGTCAGCGGGTCAAGCGTTCTCAATAGAGAGGAATAGAAAGTGTCTGAAGAACAAAAAAGCCCCCTTGAAACGGAAGAAAACCTAGATTTTAAAGATGCTAAGGATTTGACTGTCGGAGAAGCTGTGCGAAAAGATTCGGAGCTTAAGGCAGGAGTGACAGATGAGGACGGAGTGCTGGATAAGTATATCAAGCAGCACCGTGAGGAGGTTGCTTCTCAAAAATTTGATACGAAAACACAGGAGCTGGACACGAAAGCTTTAGATGATTTTATCAAAAAACAGCGTGAAGAACTGGAAAATACAGGGCTGATTGAATCCGAGGAAAAAAGTGAGCCGGCAGCCAATCAACCAGCTGACTTGGGAGAAACGATTGTAGCGCCTGCGATTGAACCAGACTCTCAAACGGAGTCTGCTTTTGAAGATGTTGTTTTGGAGCCACAAGAAACCCAATCAAGTCTAACAGAGGCAGAGGACAGCACACGGCCAGACAGTGAATTCTCACGTGTTGATTATAGTGACTTTGATGGCGAGCTTGATGAGGAAGAAAAAAGACCTTTCTATAAGAGAAAGGGCGTTATCCTAGGACTTTTGGCAACTCTTGTTCTTGCTATCGGGGGTCTCATTTTTGGACTTAATCGTCAAAATAGTCAAACGACTACGACCACGACAACAACCAGCAGTTCCAGTAAGACATCGGCTAAAGCCAACTCACAATCCTTTAAGAAATCATATGCAGCTTTCTTTACGGATTCTGAGAAAACCAAATTAAAAAATAGTGCTTTTGCTAATCTACCGAGTCTTGAAAAGATCTTAAATAAGTTAAAAAATACCAGCTATTATACAAATGCTAAAAAACAATACGACAGCTTGAAACGTCAGATTGCTGCAATCAATTTGGTTAATGGTAAGTTTAAGACCAATGCGATTGTGGATGGTGAGCAAAAGACAGCAACAGTCAAAGACGACGCTAATTTTGATGACATTTCAGATGACGATTTAAATACTGGCAATGCCACTTTAGATGCGCTTCTGAAATCAGTCGTGGCAGATGGCCGTCAGCAGCTAGCAGACAAGGCAGCTAATGCCTCATCTTCAGGAGCTGGTTCGTCAGCATCATCTGATACAGCCACTTCATCAGATTCGGCCAACGCATCATCAGGAAGTTCATCATCGCAGGCTTCTGGATCAGATACCAGTGCAAGTTCATCATCGTCTGCTAATCAGGGATCATCTGGCAGCTCAGCAGCCATCGTAGGTGCTTCTGGCTATGGTATTTCCAGCTACAATCCAGCCACTCTGCAAAGAGACCGCAGCCGTGTTCCTTATAACGATGCTATGATTGCAGACAGCAATAATCCAGCTTGGACCTTTAACCCTGGAGTTCTAGAAAAAATTGTTGCCACTTCACAAGCGCGCGGCTATATTACAGGAAATGATTATATCCTTGAAAAAGTTAATATTATCAATGGCAATGGCTATTATAATATGTTTAAGCCTGACGGAACCTATCTTTTCTCTATCAACTGTAAGACAGGTTACTTTGTTGGAAATGCCTCAGGAAATTCTGACAGTTTGGATTATTAGGTCAAAGAACCATCAAGAAAAAGCCTCAAGGCTTTTTCTTTTTATTATGCGCGGGAAAAAGGTTTGGCTGTCCCTAGACTAGATGTCTTTCAAAAGCGTTATCCGAAATACCCTGCTCTAAGATTAGTTTAGCCCATTCTTTGGCTGAGAAGAGGCTGTGGTCTTTATAATTGCCGCAGGATTCAATTGTTGTTCCTGGTACGTCTTCCCAAGAGGTAACAGTCGCAATTTCTTCGAGACTGGCTTTAATGACCTTGGCGATGTCGTTTGCTGTAGGCTGTCCCCACATAATCATATGAAAACCGGTACGGCAGCCGAAAGGGGAACAGTCAATAAGCCCATCAATACGCTCGCGAATCAGCTGCGCCAGCAGGTGCTCGATCGTGTGCAGACCGGCAGTTGGGATAGCATCTTCATTTGGCTGAACCAAGCGAATATCAAAATTGGTAATGATGTCGCCTTTAGGGCCGCTTTCCTCTGAAATTAACCGGACATAAGGTGCTTTTACAATGGTGTGGTCCAGCTCAAAGCTCTCTACAGTAACGTCTTTAGGCATAAAAAATCTCCTTTTCTTTTTATTTATCATAACATATTTAAGGATAAAATGTGTTCATTTTTAGATTGTGAAAATCTCCTTTTTATGGTACACTATATGGTGGACTTTCTATTGAAATCCAATAAAAAATTGAGGTAAAAACATGGGAAATATGATTATTGGTCTTGTTTTTGCACTCATTGGTTTGGTTATAGGTTATGTGGTTGTTTCGGCGAAAATGAAATCCGCTAAAGATACTGCAGAACTGACTCTTTTAAACGCTGAACAGGAGGCTGTCAATGCGAGAAGCAAGGCTGAGGCTGAAGCTGAGCATATTAGAACGACAGCTGAGCGTGAGAGCAAGGCCCATAAAAAGGAATTGCTTTTAGAGGCGAAAGAAGAGGCTAGAAAATATCGTGAAGAGATTGAAAAAGAATTTAAGTCTGAAAGACAAGAGTTGAAACAGATGGAAACACGCTTAACAGAGCGTGCTTCTTCTCTTGACCGTAAAGATGAGAATCTAGCAAGTAAAGAAAAAATGCTCGATAGTAAAGAGCAGAGTCTAACCGATAAATCTAGACATATTGATGAGCGTGAAGAACAAGTATCACAGTTAGAACTGAAAAAAACTGAGGAACTTGAGAAAGTAGCATCATTGACACAGGATGAGGCTCGCAATATCATCCTGTCAGATACGGAAAAGAAACTGACACATGAAATTGCAAGCCGTATCAAAGAAGCCGATCGTGAAGTTAAAGATCGCGTTGATAAAAATGCAAAAAATCTGCTTGCCCAAGCCATGCAGCGTTTGGCTGGCGATTATGTGACGGAACAGACCATTACAAGTGTTCATCTACCAGATGACAATATGAAGGGACGGATTATCGGTCGCGAAGGCCGTAATATCCGAACACTGGAAAGTTTGACAGGGATTGATATTATCATCGATGATACACCTGAAGTAGTGGTGCTTTCAGGCTTTGATCCTATCCGTCGTGAGATCGCCAGAATGACTCTGGAAGCCCTTATTCAAGATGGTCGTATCCATCCTGCCCGTATCGAAGAACTGGTTGAGAAAAATCGTTTGGAAATGGATAATCGTATTCGTGAATACGGTGAAGCAGCTGCTTTTGAGATAGGGGCACCTAATCTGCATCCAGACCTGATTAAGCTGATGGGCCGTCTGCAGTTTAGAACCTCTTATGGACAAAATGTGTTGCGCCACTCGGTCGAGGTTGGTAAATTAGCTGGTCTTCTGGCAAGTGAGCTGGGTGAAAATGTTGATTTGGCAAGACGTGCAGGCTTCCTCCATGATATGGGGAAAGCCATTGACCGTGAAGTTGAGGGCAGCCACGTTGAAATCGGAACAGAATTTGCTCGTAAGTATAAAGAGCATCCTATTGTTGTTAATACGATTGCCAGCCACCATGGTGATGTTGAGGCCGAATCGGTCATTGCTGTCTTGGTAGCTACCGCAGATGCCTTGAGTTCAGCCCGTCCTGGTGCTCGAAATGAGTCTATGGAAAACTACATTAAGCGGCTTCGTGACCTTGAGGAGATTGCAACGAGTTTTGAAGGTGTTCAGAACAGTTTTGCCCTGCAGGCTGGACGCGAAATTCGTATCATGGTTCAGCCACAGAAAATTTCAGATGATCAGGTGACGATTTTGGCACATGATGTTCGTGAGAAAATTGAAAATAATTTAGATTATCCGGGTAACATTAAAGTGACCGTTATCCGTGAGCTGCGTGCGGTTGACTACGCAAAATAAGACAGAATCCGCTTGATTATCAAGTGGATTTTTGTTACTATAGAAAAAGAAAATTTAAGGAGCGAGATATGTCTGAACGTGGCTTACTAATCGTTTTTTCAGGTCCTTCTGGGGTTGGAAAAGGAACGGTTAGGCAGGAAATTTTTTCAACACCCAACCATAAGTTTGAATACTCGGTATCAATGACGACTCGTCCGCAGCGCCCGGGAGAGGTTGATGGGGTTGATTATTTTTTTCGGACACGGGAAGAATTTGAAGACCTGATTAAAAAAGGTCAGATGCTTGAATACGCTGAATATGTCGGCAATTATTACGGCACGCCGCTCTCTTATGTTAATGAAACCCTTGATAAAGGGATTGATGTTTTTCTGGAAATTGAAGTTCAGGGTGCTCTGCAGGTGAAAAAGAAAGTTCCGGACGGTGTTTTTATTTTCCTGACACCACCAGACTTAGAAGAATTGCAGGATCGTCTGGTTGGGAGAGGTACAGACAGCCAAGAAGTTATCGCCCAGCGTATTGAACGTGCCAAGGAAGAAATTGCTTTGATGCGAGAGTATGATTATGCCGTTGTGAATGATCAGGTTCCTCTGGCAGCTGAGCGGGTTAAGCGGATTATTGAGACAGAACATTTTCGGGTTGAGCGTGTCATCGGCCGTTACGATAAGATGATCAACGAAAAGCTGTCCGTCAGATAAAAGTTAGAAAAGAGAAAAAGCGATGATGTTAAAACCTTCGATTGATACTTTACTGGATAAAGTACCATCCAAATATTCCCTTGTCATTTTACAAGCCAAGCGTGCTCATGAGTTGGAAGCTGGGGCTAATCCGACGCAGAATTTTTCATCGGTCAAATCGACC
Source organism: Streptococcus ferus DSM 20646 (assembly GCF_000372425.1). Taxonomy (GTDB): domain Bacteria; phylum Bacillota; class Bacilli; order Lactobacillales; family Streptococcaceae; genus Streptococcus; species Streptococcus ferus. The sequence continues at coordinate 20,809 of NZ_AQVD01000006.1, read as the reverse complement.
CTTCAGGCACTTGAAGAAATCGAGTCGGGCAATGTGGTTATCCACCCAGATCCAGCAGCCAAGCGGGCTTCTGTTCGGGCTCGTATTGAAGCTGAGCGCTTAGCCAAGGAAGAAGAAGAACGTAAAATCAAAGAGCAGATTGCTAAAGAAAAAGAAGAAGAAGGAGAAAAAATCTAGGGTTGTTATCAATCTTAGATTTTTCATATTGAGGTTTTTATGGGACAGATTGCTCAAGTGATTGTTGATATACCTTTGATGCAGACAGATAGGCCCTTTTCCTATGCTGTTCCCGAACAGCTGAGCGGGCAGCTTCAGCCGGGATCGCGGGTTCATGTTCCTTTTGGAAAAGGAAACAGGCTCATGCAGGGCTTTGTTCTATCCCTGCATGAAGGGGATACTGAGGCTTTAAAGGCAGTTGCTGACAGCTTGGATTTTGAACCTGTTCTGAATGAGGAACAGCTTGACTTAGCTAATCAGATGCGAAAGACGGTTTTTTCCTACAAGATTTCTATCCTAAAATCCATGGTCCCCAACTTGCTGAATTCAGAATACGATAAACTGCTTAAGCCGAAAGACACTCTATCTGTGGCCGACAGAGAAAGCATTTTTACTTCCAAGACCGAAATGGTTTTTTCAAAACTCCGTCCAGAACAGCAGGAAAAGGCAAGGCTCCTTGTTCAGCAGGATAAGATAGAGGTAACCTATCTTGCCAGAGATAAAAAAACGGTGAAAAAGGAGAAACATTATCAAGTCAATCAGGAAAAACTCCAGCAAGTTGAGATTAGCAGCAGGGCTAAAAAACGTCAGGCGCTGAAGTCTTTTTTGCAGGAGCATCCGCAAGAGGGGCTTTTGTCAGGTTTATACCAGCAGTTTTCCAGAGAACAGGTTAAATTTTTTATAGAAGCTGGAGCTGTAAGCCTTTTTGAAGTGGAGCTGAGCCGCACAGCGGCCTATTTTGATGAAGTCCAAAAAACAGATGCACTGTCTTTAAATAAGGAACAAGAAGCTATTGTAAACCAATTAACGGCAGCTATTGGAAAATCAGACACTCCTTATTTGCTAGAAGGAATTACCGGAAGCGGGAAGACCGAAGTTTACTTGCAGCTGATTGACAAGGTTTTGGAATTGGGAAAGACCGCTATTGTTTTGGTACCGGAGATTTCCCTAACCCCGCAAATGACGCATCGTTTTATTTCTCGTTTTGGCCATCGGGTTGCGATTATGCATTCAGGTTTGTCGGATGGGGAAAAATTTGATGAATGGCGGAAGATTAAATCTGGTCAGGCCAGAGTTGTTGTTGGCGCGAGATCGGCTATTTTTGCGCCTTTGGAAAATATTGGTGCAATTATTATTGATGAAGAGCATGAGGCTAGCTATAAACAGGAGTCAAATCCTCGCTACCATGCGAGAGATGTGGCACTTTTGAGAGCAAAGCATCACAAGGCAGTTCTTTTATTGGGGAGTGCGACACCTAGTATTGAGAGTCGGGCGCGTGCCAGCCGGGATGTTTATCATTTTTTGCAGTTAAAACACCGCGCCAATCCCAGAGCTAAGATTCCCCAAGTGGAGATTCTTGATTTTAGGGATTATATCGGTAAGCAAACGTCAACTAATTTTACGCCAGTCTTGGTGGCGAAGATTAAGGAACGGTTAGAGCGCAAAGAACAAGTTGTTCTGATGCTTAATCGCAGAGGCTATTCCAGTTTTATCATGTGCCGCGAGTGCGGCTATGTGGATCAATGTCCGAATTGTGATATTTCCTTGACCTTGCATATGGACACAAAGACCATGAATTGCCATTACTGCGGTTTTTCCAAATTGATTCCCAGAAACTGTCCTAATTGTCAAAGCGCCAGTATTCGATATTATGGTACAGGGACTCAAAAGGCCTACGATGAGCTTATGGAATTAGTTCCTCAAGCTAGGGTTTTGCGCATGGATGTGGATACGACCCGCAAAAAAGGGGCTCACCAGAAAATCCTTGATCAATTTGGCCGACATGAGGCTGATATTTTGTTGGGCACTCAGATGATTGCCAAAGGCCTTGATTTTCCTGATGTCACCTTGGTAGGGGTCTTAAATGCAGATACTTCCTTGAATCTGCCTGATTTTCGTTCTAGTGAGAGAACCTTTCAGCTCCTGACCCAAGTGGCTGGTCGAGCCGGCCGAGCTGATAAACCAGGGGAGGTTTTGATTCAGACCTATAACCCTAATCACTATGCGATTCAATTGGCCAAAGAGCAGGATTATGAGGCCTTTTATCGCTATGAAATGGGGATTCGCCGTCAGTTATCCTATCCCCCCTATTATTTTACGGTAGGGTTAACCCTTTCGCACAAGGACGAAGCTTTTCTCGTCCGAAAGGCCTATGATGTTTTGGGCATGCTGAAGCAAGATCTGTCGGATAAGGTGACATTTTTAGGGCCAACGGCTAAGCCCGTTGCAAGGACACATAACCTTTATCATTATCAGATTATTATTAAATACCGTTTTGAAGAGCGCTTGGAAGCTAGTCTTAATCAAGTTTTAGATTGGACACAGGAAAAAGAGAATAGGGAGCTGCGCTTGAGTATTGATCAAGAGCCGCAAAGTTTCATGTGAGCAACTTAAGTTTGCTGTAAGCTTGTCTATGCTATAATGAAGTCAACAACGAGGTGGAAAATGACAAAACTAATTTTTATGGGAACGCCTGATTTTTCAGCGACCGTTTTAAAAGGCTTGCTAGAGGACGGGGACTATGACATTGTAGCCGTCGTCACTCAGCCCGACAGGGCTGTTGGGCGGAAAAAAGAAATTCGGCAAACGCCTGTGAAGGAGCTTGCTTTGGCGGCAAATCTGCCCGTTTATCAACCTGAAAAACTCTCCGGCAGCCAAGAACTTCAAGAGTTGATGGCGTTAGCAGCAGATGGGATTGTCACCGCAGCCTTTGGGCAGTTTCTTCCTGAAAAGCTGCTGCAGTCCGTTGATTTTGCCCTTAATGTTCATGCCTCACTTCTGCCTAAATACCGAGGCGGAGCTCCGATTCATTATGCCTTAATCAATGGTGATCAAGAAGCCGGGGTTACCATTATGGAAATGGTGAAACAGATGGATGCCGGAGACATGGTGGCCAAGGCTTCCATTGCCATTGAGGAGAGCGACAATGTAGGAACGCTGTTTGAAAAGTTGGCTCTTGTTGGCCGAGACTTGTTGTTAGAAAGTCTTCCCAAATACCTAGCGGGTGAGATTGTGCCTCAGGCTCAAGACGAGAGTCAGGCAACATTTTCACCGAATATCACTCCAGAAGAAGAACGCATTGATTGGGAGAAGTCAGCCAGAGAAATTTTTAATCAGGTTCGTGGAATGAATCCGTGGCCGGTTGCCCATACTTTTCTTGAGGGGCAGCGCTTTAAGATTTATCAGCTGAGAGAAGTTCCAGGTCAAGGTGAGCCTGGCCAGATTATTGCAAAGACCAAGAAAGAATTGATTCTGGCGGCTGGTCAGGGAGCGGTCTCTCTAGAGCAGGTTCAGCCAGCAGGGAAGCCGAGGATGGCCATTGGAGATTTTTTAAATGGCATGGGGCGTCAGCTGCAGATAGGTGACTTCTTTGGAAAATAGACAGCAGTGGCAGGAGACAGCCCGAGGCGGTGCCTTGATGGTCTTGGAGTCTGTTTTGAATGAGGGGGCGTATTCCAATATCGCCTTAAACAACTATTTAAAAAAATACCGTCTGTCTCTTGCTGATAAAAAATTATTGACGGAAATTGTTTACGGAACTGTCGCTAGAAAAATCAGTTTAGAATGGTATGCCGCTCATTTTATCAAAGACAGAGAGCAGTTGGAACCTTGGCTGTATCATTTGCTGCTTCTCAGTTTGTACCAGCTGCTCTATTTGGATCATATTCCAGACCACGCCGTTGTTGATGACGCGGTCGAGTTAGCAAAGTGGAAGGGTAAACATAGAGGGCAGGATAAGTGGATCAATGCTGTTTTACGTTCTTTTCTGCGTGCAGGTACTCCGGATACAGCTAGTATCAAACGGCAGAACAAACGCTTATCAATTGATTATTCCCTGCCTGTTTGGCTGGTCAGAAAACTCATTAATCAGTTTGGTGAAGAGAGAGCTATAAATCTCTTTAAGAGTCTTTTAGAGCGCAGCAAGTCCAGTATCAGAGTAACTGATCCGTCTAGACTTGAAGAGATTCAGCAAGAAACAAAGACCAAAAGATCCGTACTGTCACCAGTCGGTCTGGTTAAGGCCTCGGGTCATTTTGCTTCAAGTCCTCTTTTTGATGCCGGCTTGATTACGATTCAGGATGAGACCAGTCAACTGGTAGCCCCGACCTTGGCTATTCGGGGAGACGAAACAATCTTGGATGCCTGTGCGGCGCCCGGAGGTAAGACGGTTCACATGGCGTCCTATCTGACCAGCGGGAGTATCGTAGCTTTAGACTTATATGATCATAAGTTAAAGCTGATTGAAGATAATGCTCAGCGCTTGGGGCTGACTGACAAGATTACAACGCAAAAGGCGGATGCCCGTCAGGCTCATCACCTTTTTCCGGCTGATTCATTTGACAAGATTCTTGTAGATGCTCCGTGCTCAGGTTTTGGTCTGATGCGGCGAAAACCCGACATCAGATATAATAAGGAAGGACAAGATCTTGAAAAACTTCAAAGTATTCAGCTGGCGATCTTGGACAGTGTTTGTCAAACGATACGAAAAGGTGGTATAATAACATACAGTACGTGTACCATTTTTGAAGAAGAAAACCAGATGGTACTTCAACAATTTTTGGATCGACATCCAAATTTTGAACAGGTCAAATTAAACCATACACAGGCTGATATTGTGAAGGATGGCTATCTTGTTGTAACACCAGAACAATATCAGACAGACGGCTTTTTTATCGGTCAGGTAAGACGCTTGTCATAGTGTTTAGGAGGAGGCTGGCACTTGTCAGACAAAAAACAGATGAAAATTGCACTTTTAACGGATATCGGGCAGAAACGTTCGAATAACCAAGATTTTATTAATAAATTTGATAACCGAGCAGGCGTTACCTTAATCGTTTTAGCAGACGGTATGGGTGGACATCGTGCAGGAAATATTGCCAGTGAGCTGACGGTTACTGACTTAGGTCGAGAGTGGGTTAATTCTGATTTGACGGAATTAAGTCAGATGAGAGATTGGCTGGTTACTCATATCAGTCAAGTCAACCAAAAGGTTTATGAGTTGGGTCAAACAGAAGATTTCCATGGGATGGGGACCACCATTGAGGCTTTGATTTTAGTTGATAATAATATCATCTTTGCTCATATTGGCGATTCAAGGATTGGATTGGTTCACGAAGGTGCTTACCTCCAGCTGACGAGCGACCATTCCTTGGTCAATGAATTGGTCAAGGCGGGGCAGCTGACACCTGAAGAAGCAGCCAACCATCCGCAACGCAACATCATCACACAATCGATTGGTCAGGCTGGACCTATTGAACCAGATCTAGGCATTCAGACATTGGATGCTGGGGATTATTTGATTGTCAACAGTGATGGGTTAACGAATATGATTTCAAATGATATTATTGTTGCCACATTAGAAACAGCTGACTTAAGTTTGGATGATAAGGCCAAGCGTCTTGTTGAGCTGGCGAATGAGGCGGGCGGTCTTGATAACATCACGGTAGCCCTTGTTCATGCCGAAAGTGAGGAAACGGAATGATTCAGATTGGCAAGTTATTTGCTGGTCGTTATCGCATTCTCCAATCGGTCGGACGGGGTGGTATGGCGGATGTTTATTTAGCTCAGGACTTGATTATTGATAATGAAGAAGTGGCCATTAAGGTTCTGCGGACCAATTATCAGACGGATCAGGTGGCTGTCGCACGTTTTCAGAGAGAAGCGCGTGCGATGGCAGAGCTGAACCATCCTAATATTGTCTCTATCCGAGACATTGGAGAAGAGGACGGACAGCAATTCCTAGTGATGGAATACGTTGACGGTGCGGATTTGAAGAAGTACATTCAGGATCACGCTCCTCTATCAAATGTTGAAGTCATCAGAATTATGGGTGAGGTTTTGTCGGCGATGACTTTAGCTCATCAAAAAGGCATTATTCATCGCGATTTAAAACCTCAAAATGTCCTGCTAACCAAGGATGGGACAGCTAAAGTGACAGACTTTGGTATTGCTGTTGCTTTTGCGGAGACCAGTCTGACACAGACGAACTCCATGTTAGGTTCCGTTCATTATTTATCACCAGAGCAGGCCAGAGGCTCTAAGGCAACCGTTCAAAGTGACATCTATGCCATGGGGATTATGCTCTTTGAGATGCTGACAGGAGAAATTCCTTATGATGGTGATAGTGCGGTCACGATTGCTTTACAGCACTTTCAAAAGCCGCTCCCATCAATTAGGAGTATTAATCGGAATGTGCCTCAGGCTCTGGAGAATGTTGTCATCAGAGCGACAGCTAAAAAACTGAGCGATCGTTATCAGACGACGGGTCAGATGACTAAAGATTTGATGTCATCTCTTCAAGCCGATCGTGCCAATGAACAAAAACTGGTCTTTAGTGATCCTTCGGATACTAAACCTCTTCCGAAAATCACAGCTTCGACAGCTGCAGCGGCTAAACAGGCCGCTAAAACAGATCAGAAGCCTAAGGAAGCCACAAAACCGGCTGCACCAAAGCCAACTAAAAAACCGAAGAAGAAAAAGCGGTTCTTATCACTCTTCCTGAAAATCTTCTTCTTATTGGTGATGCTAGGCATCGGTTTTCTGGCTTACTCTATCTTAGCTAGGCCGGGAGCTGTGTCTGTTCCTGATGTGACAGGAAAAAGCCTTGCGGCAGCTAAAACCACGCTTACAGATGCTGGGCTGAAGGTTGGTACAGTCACTAAGGTTGAAGACAGCACCGTAGAGGTGGGCAAGGTGGTTAGAACAGATCCAAGTGCTGGCAGCCAAAAACGTGAAGGATCCAAAGTTAATATCTATATCTCCAAGGCCAAAAGCTTTACGATGGCTAATTACGTTGGTCAGGATTATCAGACGGCGGTTGATGATCTTGTTAACAATTACGGTGTTTCATCAGATATGATTACCATCAAGCGTGTTGAATCGTCTACATACAGTGACGGTCAGGTTATCAGTCAGACACCTAAGTCTGGTAAGACCTACAGTTTAAGCAGTAATAAGAAAATAACGTTGCGTGTTGCCTCAACAGAGTCAACGACGATGCCAAACTTGACAGGTTTAACCTACAGAGAAGCGGTTGCTACCCTGACGAACTTAGGTGTCGATGAGTCTCGAATTAAGGCTTACAATGTTGCGGGAACAACTCTTATTTCATCGCCATCAGCAACCGCTATTTTGGCAGGGCAAAAGCCTTATTATGGCTCTAGTCTTAGCCTGACTTCGAGTGATGATGTCATTCTCTACTTGGAAACAGAAACCACTTCAGAGGAGGGGCAGTCCTCTAATACAACAGAAGCGACAACTTCCAATCCATCAACAGAAACAACGACAAGTGAAGCGACATCGTCTAACTGATAAAAGAATCCTTAGGGGTTCTTTTTTAGTGGGGAAGCAGGTGAAATTTCTCTTATTTTTTGGTACAATGACAGATAATTATTGACGAAAATGACAGGTAAGCTATGCGAAAATTTCAATTGTTTCTAGTTGTGGAAACCATCTTGGTGGCTTTGGCGTTTATGACCATCTTAGCCAGCGATATTTCCAGTTTTGTTTTGATTTTAGTCATTACGTTACTGGCTTTACGTTACTATAGTCTGGGAAGTAAAAACAACTTCTTGCTGACAACCAGCCTGCTCTTACTGTTTTTGATTTTTATGCTCAATCCTTATATGATTGCAGCCGTTTTGGTGGGAATATTATATGTTATGATTAACCACTTTGCGCAGGTCAAAAAGAAAAATCGCTATGCTCTGATTAGTTTTCAGGAAAATGATATGGATGTCAATCTGAAGCCCCAACCTTGGATAGGCAATAACGATTATTTAACAAGAGATTCTTATGCCTTTGACGACATCAATTTGATTCGTCTGAGCGGAGGAGATACTATTGATTTAAGCAAAGTGATTATCAGAGGACATGATAATCTGATCATAATCCGAAAAGTGTACGGTCCTACAAAGATTTTGGTACCCATTGATGTTGCCGTGAAACTAGACGTTTCCAGTATCTACGGCAGCGTTCGTTTCTTGGACTCTCCTGAATATGATTTGCGAAATGAGGCCATCAAGTACATTCAGGACGATAGTGAGTCAGCCATGAAATCAGTTAAAATTGTGGTTAATATTATTGCTGGCTCGGTGGAGGTGAAGCGCATATGAAAAAACATATTATAGCTCTGATTTTTCTCTATGCCACCGTCACGATTTTCTCCATTAGCTATGTGATTGTTACCAGTCTCAATCTTGATTTGCCCCGTCTTTTGAGCAATTGGCAGGTTTTGAACCAATTTTTATTTTCCCTGCTGTCAACCCTAGTGTCTCTAACCTTTCTTTTGATCTTGGTCTGGATGATCTTGGATGACAACAGCAAGCGTCATCTCAATCAAAATATCCGACGGATTTTAGACAACAAACCCATCACTCACCAAGACAATACGGAACTTGGGAAGAATGTGATGCGGCTGTCCCATAAAATGCAGCAGCTGACCAACAGCCTTCAAAATACAGATAACGCCTATCTGGAAAATCGTCAGGAAATCATCAAGAAGGAGCGGAAACGAATTGCCAGAGACCTGCATGATACTGTCAGCCAGGAACTCTTTGCCTCTTCGATGATTTTATCTGGGGTGTCTCATAATTTGGACCAGTTGGAAAAGAATCAGCTGCAAACCCAACTTTTAGCGGTTGAAGAAATGCTTATGAATGCCCAAAATGATTTGCGGATTCTTTTGCTTCACCTGCGTCCGACGGAATTAGAAGGACGGACCTTGTCAGAAGGCTTGTCAATGATTCTCAAAGAATTGGTAGACAAGAGCAATATCAAAGTGACCTATCGGGAAGATATCGGCAGCCTTCCTAAGACCATTGAAAGCCACTTCTTTCGGATTGCTCAAGAATTTATTAGTAATACCTTGAAACATGCCAAGGCCAAGCATTTAGAAGTTTATTTATATCAAAGAGAAAATGAAGTGGCCTTTAAAATGATTGATGATGGGCTGGGTTTTGATATGGATACGGTTCGCGAACTGAGCTATGGTCTTAAAAATATCGAGGATCGGGTCAATGATTTAGCGGGAACGGTGACCTTCATCAGCGCTCCCAATCAAGGGGTTGTTATGGATATTCATGTTCCCATTTTAGAAGGAGAAGGAAATGAGTAAAACAAGTGTGATATTAGTTGATGACCATGAGATGGTTCGGCTGGGCTTGAAGAGCTTTTTGAATTTGCAGACAGATATTGATGTTATTGGAGAAGCTGGTGACGGCCGTCAGGGAATTGATTTGGCTTTAAGTCTTAAACCCGATGTGGTGGTTATGGATTTAGTGATGCCGGAAATGGACGGCGTGGAGGCGACCCTAACCATTTTAAAAGAATGGAAAGCAGCTAAAATCCTTGTTTTGACCAGCTATCTCGATAATGAAAAAATCTACCCTGTTATTAAGGCGGGGGCAAAGGGCTATATGCTGAAGACTTCCAATGCTGCTGAAATCCTTAATGCTATCCGAAAGGTAGCCAAGGGGGAGCTGGCAATCGAGACAGAAGTGGATCAAAAAATAAAACATCATGACAGTCATCCCAACCTGCATGACGATCTAACCGCTCGGGAACGAGATATTTTGGGTCTTCTTGCCAAAGGTTACGATAATCAGACTATCGCAGATGAGCTCTTCATTTCGCTGAAGACGGTTAAGACCCATGTGTCTAATATCCTGTCAAAACTTGAGGTTGATGATCGCACACAGGCCGTTGTCTACGCCTTTCAGCATCACTTGGTTCCACAAGAAGACAATTAAGTGCTATAATAGAGGAAGTAAACGAGAGGTGAGTATGGACGCAAAAACGAATTACAAGGCCAAGAAGATTAAGGCAGTCTTTTTTGATATTGACGATACCTTGAGAATCAAAGATACGGGTTACATGCCGAAATCTGTAAAAACAGCATTTGCAGCTTTAAAGAAAAAAGGAATCTTGACAGGCATAGCTTCTGGGCGCGCTCCTTATGGTGTAGTACCGGAAATTCGGGCCCTTGAACCAGATTTTTTAGTGACGATCAATGGGGCTTACGTTTTTGACAACAAAGGGAACAGCCTTTACAGTGATGCCCTGCCTCTGGAGGTCATTGAAAAATATGTGGCTTGGTGTCAGGAAGTGGGGATTGAGTACGGTTTTGCCGGAAGTGAGAAAGCAGCGGTTTCTAAACGAGCTCCTCTGGTCGATGATGCTCTAGGGCCAGTGTATGGTGAGTGTGATGCAGATCCTGAGTTTTATAAAGAGAATGCCGTTTATCACATGTGGACTTTTGAAACGGCTGGCGACAGTTTGCAGCTGTCGAAGGACTTGCAGAAAGATGTCCGTCTGGTCAGGTGGCACCCCAATTCGTCTGATGTTGTTAAAAACGGCATTTCTAAGGCATCCGGTCTAGGTCATGTCCTAGATAAGGTGGGTTTGGCACCTGAAAATGTCCTTGTATTTGGCGATGGTCCAAATGATATGGAAATTTTTGATTATGCCGGTCTGGCGGTAGCCATGGGAAATGGTGTTGATGAATTAAAAGCAAAAGCAGATTTTGTCACAAAAAGAGTAGAAGAAGATGGCATTTTATATGCCTTGGAGGAATTAGGATTGGTAGAAAAAGAAGTGCATTTTCCACAATTGGATTTAGAAAAGACCGAAGGGCCAGTTGCCACCATTAAGACTAACCATGGTGATATGACTCTCAAGCTTTTCCCTGAACAAGCACCTAAGACGGTCGCTAATTTCATTGCCCTTGCTAAGGATGGTTATTATGACGGGGTTATTTTCCATCGTGTCATTAAAGATTTTATGATTCAAGGTGGCGATCCGACCGGTACCGGTATGGGCGGCGAATCTATCTATGGTGATAAGTTTGAGGATGAATTTTCAGAAGAACTCTATAACCTGCGCGGTGCGCTTTCAATGGCGAATGCCGGCCCAAATACCAATGGCAGTCAGTTTTTCCTTGTCCAGAACCAAGCTTTTCCGTACAGCGCGAAAGAATTGGAACGTGGTGGCTGGCCAAAGGAAATTGCTGAGGCCTACACTAAAGGCGGCACCCCTCACCTCGACCGCCGACATACTGTCTTTGGTCATTTAGTTAATCAGGAATCTTTTGCTGTTTTAGACCAGATTGCTGCTGTTGAGACGGGTTCAGCTGATAAACCTGTTGATGATGTCATCATTGAAAGTATCGTCATTGCAGACTGATGAAAATAGGGCAAAAAATACAAGGAACCATTACAGCGATTAAACCCTACGGAGCTTTTGTTTCGTTAGAGGATGGGACAACTGGTCTCATTCATATTTCTGAAATCAAGACAGGCTATATTGACAATATTTATCAAGCCTTGTCCGTCGGTCAAGATGTTTTGGTTCAAGTTATGGATTATGACGAGTACAGCCACAAAGCCAGTCTGTCTCTGAGAACTTTAGAAGAAGAAAAGCGTCACTATCAGCACCGCCATCGCTTCTCTAATAACCGTTTGAACATTGGCTTTAAGCCTTTAGAAGAAGAACTTCCTGTCTGGATTGACGAAAGCCTAGCCTTTCTTCGTAAGGAATGAGCATTCTCTTTGATAGGGTAACTAGACCATACAAAAAAACCTGCTTAGCAGGTTTTTTTGTGATTAGTCAAAATCATAAAGAGCCGTTGACAGATAGCGTTCGCCGTTATCGGCAGCAATCGCCAAGACTTTTTTGCCTTTCCCCAGTTTTTTAGCGACTTCAATAGCAGCCCATACCGCTGCAGAAGCTGAAATGCCGATGAGGAACCCTTCTTGGCCTCCGAAATCTCTTCCTGTGGCAAGCGCATCATCAGATTTAACACGAATAATCTCATCATAAGAATCTGTATCCAGGGCAACTGGAATGAAACCGGTTGAAATACCTTGAATTTTATGAGGTCCAGGTTTATCACCGGAAAGAACTGCAGATTCATCAGCCTCAAGTCCATAAATTTTGATTGCAGGATTATCCTTCCTCAGTACATGGGATACCCCTGTTATCGTACCACCTGTACCGATACCGGCAACAAAAGCATCAAGACCGTGTGATCCGAAAGCTTCCAAAATTTCAGGACCGGTTGTCAATTCATGGATTTCAGGATTAGCTGGATTGTCAAATTGAAGTGGCACCCAACCGCCGATTTCCTCAGCAATTTCGTGGGCTTTGTCAATAGCCCCTTTTGTACCGGCGCTGCCCGGTGTCAGAACTAATTCTGCTCCATAAGCTTTTATCAGCTTTTGGCGCTCAACACTCATGGTTTCCGGCATGGTGATAATCACCTTGTAACCTTTGGCGGCTCCTACCCAGGAAAGCCCAATACCAGTATTGCCGCTGGTTGGCTCAACAATGGTATCACCTGGTTTAATAAGACCGCGCTTTTCGGCGTTTTCAATCATGTTGAGGGCAATACGATCCTTGACAGAAGAACCGGGGTTGAAGGCCTCTAATTTGAGGTAAACATCAGCGGCATCATCAGGTACCAGACGATTCAATTTGACGATTGGTGTGTTTCCAATCAACTCAGTAATACTGTTATAAATTTTTGACATAGGGGTTTTTCTCCTTAAAAATACTATGTTACCAGTATAGGCCGAAGAGGAGACGATGTAAAATACATATTTCTTATCACGGTGATAATGAAAGCCTATCACCACCTTTTGATTGACGAAGATGATAGATTGTGTTACCATGAGACAGTAGATTTATTCGGAGTTATTTTTGTGTTTTATCATCTTTACCTGTCTAATTTACAAATCTCATTAGAAAGGAAACAGATGTATGACACAAGGTACAGTTAAATGGTTTAATCAAGAAAAAGGTTTTGGTTTCATCACTGCTGAGAACGGCACAGATGTTTTTGCACATTTTTCAGCCATTCAGGCAGATGGTTTCAAAACACTTGATGAAGGACAAAAAGTTACTTTCGACATTGAAGAGGGCGCTCGTGGACCTCAAGCCGTAAACATTATTAAAAATGCTTAATTAACTTAATTAAAAAGAAGCTGGGACAAATTACCCAGCTTCTTTTTAATTTACAGGGACTTCCACTAACTGACTCTCTGTCAGCTGATAAGTGATTTTTCCTTGATAAAAGTCCTCCAGTTCTTGCAAGATGAGTGCCAGTTTTTCCGGATCGGCAAAAACGGTCGATGTCACCCGAGTGCCAAAGTCTGTCTGATGTTCCTTTAAGGCTTGTCTTTCCAGAAAATTGGAGAACGTTTGGTATTGGGAATAGGTTAAGTCAATTTGAACGCCTCTTTGTTCCTTGATGGTCACGAGTCCGATTTCGTTTAGATGATGTGCGACGCTACTGGAATAGGCTCTAATTAAGCCGCCTGTACCAAGCTTAATACCCCCAAAATAGCGCGTTACGACAGCAACAATATTGGTTAGTTCGTTTTTTTCAAGAACAGTCAGCATAGGGATACCGGCGGTTCCGCTTGGTTCACCGTCATCGCTGGAGCGTTTAATGCTGCTGTCCTCGCCTATAATCATAGCAGAGCAGGAGTGATTAGCTTTATAATGTTCTTTCTTGATTTTAGCAATAAAATCTCGACCTTCCTCTTCAGAGTAAATACGCTTTGTTTGGCAGATAAAACGTGATTTTTTGATGACGTCCTGAGTCAGGCCATCTTTGGCAATTGTCCGATAGTTCATAGAAAAAGTGTACACATTTTTAAGATAAGTTGCAAGTTCTCTGGTTATATTGCGAATAAGAAAGTGATGGAAAGACTAGAACAGTATTGTGGACGACTGCTGACCGCTGATCAGCTTCCGGCAGCCTACCATGAATTGGCACAAAAGATGCCGGCAATGACGAAAAAATCAGGTCATTTTTTCTGTAATCGCTGTGCCGGTCAGGTAGAAAACACACACCGTTTGCCTGATGGCAGTTTCTATTGCAGAGCCTGCCTTGTTTTTGGTCGTCTGACCAGTAAGGATAGTCTCTATTGGCTAGAGCAAAAAGCTTTTCCAGCCCAGCAGGCGCTTTTATGGGAGGGGCAGTTAACCGCTTTTCAGCAGGAAGTATCCGATGCGCTGTTGGCGGGTATTCAGGAAAAAACGGATTTGTTGGTTCACGCCGTAACAGGTGCTGGTAAAACAGAAATGATATATGAGACGATTGCCCATGTCGTTAGCCAAGGAGGGTCTGTCGCTCTAGCCAGTCCTAGAATCGATGTTTGTTTAGAACTGCATCGGCGGCTGCAAAAAGATTTTGCCTGTCCGATTTCTCTGCTCCATGGTCAATCAGAAGCCTATGAGAGGGCTCCCTTGCTGATTGCAACAACACATCAGTTAATCAAATTTTATCAGGCTTTTGATCTTTTAATCATTGATGAAGTTGATGCCTTTCCTTTTGTGGACAATCCGATGCTTTATCATGCGCTCAACCAATCCCTTAAAACGGATGGGGTTAAAATTTTTCTGACGGCCACCTCAACACAAGAACTAGATAGGCAGGTCAAAAAAGGTCAGCTAAAGAAAATCAACTTAGCCAGACGCTTTCATGCGAATCCCCTTGTTGTTCCGAAGACGGTCTGGCTCCCGTCACTAATTCCCGGTCTGAAAAAGAGGCGCCTCCCAAAAACCTTGTTGAAGAGACTGCAGGTGCAGAGAAAGACAGGTTTTCCCTTATTGCTTTTCTTTCCAAATATTGACCGAGGACAAGCGTTTGCTGAATGTCTGCAAGAATTCCTGCCCAATGACAAAATCGCCTTTGTCTCAAGTCGAACAGAAAGTCGCCTGGACAAGGTAGAAGCTTTCCGAAAAAAGGAAATTGATATTTTAGTCTCCACCACTATATTGGAGCGTGGAGTGACCTTTCCCTGTGTTGATGTCTTTGTTTTGGAGGCTAACCATCGTCTGTTCACAAAATCAGCCTTAGTTCAGATTTCAGGCCGTACCGGCCGGTCTATTGAAAGACCGACAGGTGAGCTTTTGTTTTTTCACGATGGGCTTACCACAGCCATTCAACAAACGATTTCAGAAATTAAAGAGATGAATCGAAGAGGAGGGTTTTAGTGTCCTGTCTTCTCTGCTCAGAGCTTGTTCAAAAAAATTATCGATTTTTAGACATTATTCTTTTAAAACGAATTGATTCTCTGATATGTTCGGGCTGTCAGTCCTCTTTTTCGAGAATTAGTCTCGATCACTGTAAACAGTGTTTCAAAGAAGCTGTGTCAGGCATCTGTCAAGACTGTCTTTATTGGAGAAATAAGGGTCAGACGGTCAGTCATCAGGCCTTGTATGTTTATAATCAGGCCATGAAAGATTATTTTAGCCGTTATAAATTTCAGGGAGATTATTGCTTAAGATCGGTTTTTGCAAAAGATATCAGAGTTGCTTTATTGGCTTACCGCGATTACAGCCTTGTTCCTATCCCTCTCAGTCAGATAAGCCTGAAAGAAAGAGGTTTTAATCAAGTTCAGGCTTTCTTGGACGAAGCCAAACTTCCCTACCATAATCTTCTTGAAAAAAGAGCTTCGGAAAAGCAATCCAGTAAAGACCGCCAGAGCCGCCTTGCTACTCAGCAGCTCTTTACCTTAAAAGCAAGAGCCAAACTCCCTCAAAAAATTTGTCTGGTAGATGATATTTATACCACGGGAACGACAATCCAGCTAGCGAAACAACTATTGTATGAAAATGGCGTGAAAACCATTGTTTCTTTTTCTTTGGCCCGCTAATTAAATCCTTGCAAATTTTCATGAAAGCGGTATAATATTATTAAAGAAAGCGCTTAGCTTAGAAAAGAGGTATTTTATGATTAAATATAGCATTCGAGGCGAAAACATCGAAGTAACAGAAGCTATCCGTTCTTATGTCGAAAACAAGATTAGCAAGATTGAGAAATATTTTAACGAGGATCAAGAATTAGACGCTCGTGTTAATCTCAAAGTCTACCGTGAAAAAACGGCTAAAGTGGAAGTGACCATTTTACTAGGCTCCATGACCTTGCGGGCAGAAGATGTGTCGCAAGATATGTACGGTTCAGTTGACTTGGTTGTGGACAAAATTGAACGTCAAATTCGTAAGAACAAAACCAAAATTGCTAAAAAACATCGTGAAAAAGTACCTGCTGCACATGTCTTTACAACAGAGTTTGAAGCGGAAGAAGTTGATGAAGAAGCTGTTTCTTCCCGTGTCGTCAGAACCAAAAACATCACTTTAAAACCAATGGACGTTGAAGAAGCTCTTTTACAAATGGAATTGCTAGGGCACGACTTCTTTATCTACACAGATGCAAATGATAATACCACCAATGTCCTATACCGCCGTGAAGATGGTGAGTTGGGTGTCATTGAAGCAAAATAATAACTGTTAAAGTAGACTAAAAAGGAGCAAGAAAGATTACTTTCTTGCTCCTTTTGTTCTCTCAAAACCTTGTCAGAATAGGAATTACATGGTATAATGTTTCTTGTTTGTAACATTTTTAATTTATTTGTAAGGATATTGACATGAACCGAGAAGACTGGTTAGATTATTTTGAGGCCATCAACGGCAGAACACCTTCTGCTGCGGAAATAGCAGAGGCATTAGCAGCAAATGAATTTCAGGACTATGATGTCACAAATATTGAAAATGAGGACAAGGGTTCCCAAGTATTTGATACAGTAGAGGACTCAGGTGCTGTCAGCACAAATTCGCAGCTTGAAAAGATTGAGGGTCAAAATCCGGACTTCCAGACTGCATCAGCTTACCCTTATGCCAATGAAGTGTTTTCACCAGCAGAGCAACAGTCTGGTTCAGAAAATCAAGCCTTGGCCGATTTTAAGGTGAAGGGAAAGAATTATTTTGTTTGGTTTATGGATCAATTAAAAGCTCCCCAGATAAAAACGCAGGCTTCTTACCTTGTATATGGCCTAATAACACTTGCTTTAGCAGCTTTATTTTTGGCATGGGGCTATGTTAACTATATTCATCGTATCTTCACATCAGTAATCAATATGACGATTAGCGGCGAGAGTCTCAAACTACAGCAGCCAGAACTCTTTTCAACACTTGAAGATGTTGTGGACAGCAGCTTTGGATTTACTAAGGTAATCTCTGTAAGCCTTATTATTTTAGTGGCTTATCTTCTGATCTCCGGAATTCCTTCTCTTATCCATAAAGTTACATCTAAATCTCAGACGAAATTGACAGAGTTGGTAGGCCAGGTGTTGTCTTTTACGCCTCTTTTAGCAGTGATTAATTTATTAGCTTTAGCAGTGAGTTTTATGGCGCCCAATAAATTAGTTGTCTATAATCAATATTCTGGTTCAATCTTATCTTCCATCTCATCAATAGGCAGCGATCCCCTCACAGCCCTCGCTTACCTTGTGAACCTAATCAAAAAAATCCCAGCAGTTACCTCTGCGAAGACAGTTTTGATCTACTTGGTTTTATTTAGCATTGTTGGTTTGGCGATTTTGTTAGTCGTTTATCTAGGAAATGTCAAGAGCTCGTTTGGCTATCTTAATCATTTCTACGTTTCATTGATAGCCTTATTTATCTTTGTCGTTATTATTTATGTTCTTGATAAGACACTTCTATCTTCTTTCCTTTCAGGAATAGAAAATTTTCAAACTTCATTAAAAGAGTTATACTAGGGTGATTAAATGGCAAGTAAAGAAAAGTGGACGGAATTATTTGAAAAAGTTATTGGTCGTAAGCCAAGCCCTCAAGAGTTTCTTGAAGGGAAAAAGACTGATTTTGATTTAAAGAAAATTAAGGAAATAGCCGGTCAGAAGCCACAAGAAGCTAATGCCCTGTATAATGTTGCTGACGAAGCAGATCTGCCAGAAGACGGTTCTCTAGAGCCGCAAGCAGAGAATTTGCCATCACCAACCGCTGATCAATCATCCAAAGAGCAATGGCTGGCTGCCTTTGAAAAGTATATTGGCCGTAAACCAAGTCCCCAGGAATTTGTTGTTGGTAAGACGCATCAATATGACTTAACCACAATTAATCAATTTTTGGAGACATCAAAAAAGCCAAAATCAACTCCCAAATTAGTTAAGCAACCGATGTCAATATGGAAAAAACTAGGCATTGCCGCGGGTGTTTTGGGGGCTATTCTAGTCTTGATAGGCTATCTGTATGGTAGTCAGTATTATTCTCGTCAGGCAGTTGCAGAACGCTACTTAGACGTCTCTAAATCAAGTTTTGATAAGTCGTTGGAATATCAAATTTGGAGCGATACAGGAAAGCCTATTAAAAAATCAGAATTGACCTATCGGAATCCAAAGGATAAAACAAACGTAACCATGTCTGACCTGATGACCTCTGATCAAATGCGCAATGCAGGCAGGAAATTCCTTATTTTTCCAGATTGGAAAGTTGTTGTGACACCAGTAACGGCTCAGGTTTCAATCAACACCAAGGGTCTTGACTTCTATGTTAATGATAAAAAAGTGGCGACAACAACAAGTGACTCTTATCAGAAAAAACTGACAGGTCTCTATCCAGGAAACTATACTTTTTTAGCCAAAGGGAAAGTCTCCAATCAAACAGTTGAAATTTCCTCTGCCGAGGAACTTACGGATGATACTACTATCAAATTAAATGTTAAGTATCTCAGTTTTAAGGTTACCAGTAATTTGACTGACGGTGATCTATATGTGGGAAGTCGAAAGATTGGGACGCTGAAAGATGGAAAGTATGACGTCTCGAAACTGGCAGTAACGGATTCAGCTTCAGTATATGTTCAAAAGTCTTTTAAAGATAAAGGCTCCTTAAAATCACAAACAGAAGCCATCGAAAATGTTAGCGATGGAGCTACCTTGAATTTAGATGCAGAAGGCGTTTTAGACCGTGATACAGCAGATAGTCTGGTTACAGCAGCCTATAGCAAACTTCAAGACTATGCCTATGATAACACGACACCCGATAATTTGGATGATATCTTTACTGGAGGGAATAAAAACCCATTTTACGCCGATGTCACCAATACGATTGATACGAATACCATCGGTGCTAAAAATCGAAGCGCAGATTCGATTACTTTTTCTGACATTGATGTGAGCAAAGTCACGCAAGTTGGCCCGACGACTTACCATTTGGAGTTTACGGTCATGTATGACTTCTACTATGCTTATAGCTCGAAACATAAAACTTCAGGAGATATCAAGCAGAAATTGTCGTGGTCAGCTGTTGTTGAATACGTAGGTGACGATAATAACGGCGACAGTAGTTACTATTATAATAATTATTCGGATTACCGAATAACATCAGGTAATGGTGCATCTAGTGTCATTTCTACTGAGGATACTGTTGACTAATAGTTAGGCTTTACCAAAAGGTAAAGCCTAGTTTGTTTTACGAAAAGGAGCAATCAGGAGGATGACGTCAGATGTAGAAACGTTACCGTCTACTAAGGGGGGCGTGTTCCAATTGAGAAATTTCAATTAGAGACCTTTGAGTTTACAAAAATAGCCTTAGAACATCAAGGGTTAGTTTTGTTTGGTCATGCTTGTGTCTATGTAGCTCCATTCATTCTCATCTTACGTTTTAAGAAGGAGTCATCTTGCAGAACGCTTTGGTCAGTGGCTTTTAACCAGTGACTATGGAAAAGACAGCATGGTTGTTAATGAGCAGTTTGATGGCATTATCAATCTAGGTTCTAACAGTCCGGGTTTTTGGGAAGTTGAGACTAACGACGGGCCTCTTCTTACCCGTTTGGTCGATTGGTATGAAGGTGATATTGCTGAAATCTCTGACAATACCTTTATAAAAGGGAAAGAAAGCCCAAAGATATGCAGACAGCTTATCAAAAATTGTCACAAGATTTTTCTAGCAGGAGTGAAGCTAAGGCAAGTGATGAAACCACAACTAAAAGTTCATCCTCTGCATCTAAAGCCTCAGGAGATTCCATTTTTCCCCAGAACTTCTTGGTCTTTGGAAAGGAAAATCTCAACAGGCAGACGCTATTGCTTTAGTTATATCGGAAGACGGAACAGTATCTGAAACAACAACCTTTAATCATCAGTATAATGGTGCTGTTGAAACAAATAGCGCAAAAGTGTCACAACTAGAAAAAGTGGGCGAAAACACCTACTGTTATGCCGACTATATAACGGAATCTGAACCCTTCATCCCTGGGGTAACAGGTCTAGGAGGAGCAGGTTTTAAAATAGCACTTGGCTTTAAATTGGAGGGGGATAAATACTATCCTATTCAATGGACAAGTGCAATGAATGAAGAGTTTGATTATAGTCAAAGCAAAGGTTTTTGTTTTTCGCTAACTAAGGAAAAATAAGACTATTTCTGGAAAGAGCTGTGAAATTTTGCAGCTTTTTTATTATTTTTCAAAAAAGAAGAAAAAAGAGTTGACAATCCATCTGCTGTTTTGCTATACTTTAAAAGTTGCCGCTAAAAGCGGTCAGCCCTTTGACAACTGAACAAGACGTTAAGTGCGGGTTACGGAAGTAACCTGTCAATGAAGAAACAATAAAACGGAAGAGCTAGTGATAGCTTGAGTTTGATCAACTTTTATCAGAGAGTTTGATCCTGGCTCAGGACGAACGCTGGCGGCGTGCCTAATACATGCAAGTGGAACGCATGATGGATACCGGAGCTTGCTCCACCATTCATCATGAGTCGCGAACGGGTGAGTAACGCGTAGGTAACCTGCCTTTTA
>NZ_AQVD01000005.1 GCF_000372425.1 Streptococcus ferus DSM 20646 | reverse complement strand
CTCAGAGTTAAGTGACGATAGCCTAGGAGATACACCTGTTCCCATGCCGAACACAGCCGTTAAGCCCTAGAACGCCTGAAGTAGTTGGGGGTTGCCCCCTGTGAGATAGGGTAGTTGCTTAGCCATCTTGGAGAGAGATCTCCATTTGGGAGTTTAACTCAGTTGAGTTAGGCTCTCTACCCAAGGGAGTTTAGCTCAGCTGGGAGAGCATCTGCCTTACAAGCAGAGGGTCAGCGGTTCGATCCCGTTAACTCCCATATAAGCGGGTGTAGTTTAGTGGTAAAACTACAGCCTTCCAAGCTGTTGTCGCGAGTTCGATTCTCGTCACCCGCTTTACAGAGATGTAACCCAAGTTATGTATTTATTTTACTTGGGCGCGTAGCTCAGCTGGTTAGAGCGCACGCCTGATAAGCGTGAGGTCGGTGGTTCGAGTCCACTCGTGCCCATCATCTTTATTTTATGGTCCGTTGGTCAAGGGGTTAAGACACCGCCTTTTCACGGCGGTAACACGGGTTCGAATCCCGTACGGACTATTATAACTGGAGGATTACCCAAGTCCGGCTGAAGGGAACGGTCTTGAAAACCGTCAGGCGTGTAAAAGCGTGCGTGGGTTCGAATCCCACATCCTCCTTTAAAGATAATCGCGGGATGGAGCAGNTAGGTAGCTCGTCGGGCTCATAACCCGAAGGTCGTAGGTTCAAATCCTGCTCCCGCAATAGACAGTTGGCTCGGTAGCTCAGTTGGTAGAGCAATGGATTGAAGCTCCATGTGTCGGCGGTTCGATTCCGTCTCGCGCCATAAATTTAATCAAGGAAGGGTAGCGAAGAGGCTAAACGCGGCGGACTGTAAATCCGCTCCTTCGGGTTCGGGGGTTCGAATCCCTCCCCTTCCATTGTTTACGGGCATAGTTTAAAGGTAGAACTAAGGTCTCCAAAACCTTCAGTGTGGGTTCAATTCCTACTGCCCGTGTTAATATGGCGAATGTGGTGAAGTGGTTAACACACCAGATTGTGGCTCTGGCATTCGTGGGTTCGATTCCCATCATTCGCCTATTTATTATTGGGGTATAGCCAAGCGGTAAGGCAAGGGACTTTGACTCCCTCATGCGTTGGTTCGAATCCAGCTACCCCAGTTGCCTATAATACTAGCCGGCGTGGCGGAATTGGCAGACGCGCTGGACTCAAAATCCAGTGTCCGCAAGGACGTGCCGGTTCGACCCCGGCCGCCGGTATAGTTGATTTGACAAGGTTCGTGAGCCTTGTCTTTTCTTTTTTTTTTCAAAATTTGAGACTAAAGTTACTAAAAATTTCTAGTTTATTTTTTGGTTGGTAATTTTAGGCATCAAAAAAGAGAAGAAATTTCATCTTTCTTCTCTTTAAAATAAACTAACTAATACTAATTTTTAATTCTTGGTTAAGAGCTACAGCTAGTTTACTCATAGTTTCAATGCTGGTATTATGACCTCTTTCAATTCGAGCGATAGTTGATTGAGGAACATGCGATAACTCTGAAAGTTGACGTTGAGTTAAGCCTGCTTTTGAGCGAGCATTGGCAACAGCAAGTGCACTCTCTAGAATAGCTTTTTCAGCTTGGTAACCCTCTTTAAAAGAATTATCTTTAAGTTGTTCATTTAAGAAATCATCAAATTTAATAGTTTTCATTCTTTTGTTCCCCTTCAAATTCTTTTTTGATGAGCTGTGCCTTTTTAATTTCAGTAATTGGCGTTTTTTGAGTTTTTTTGGTAAATCCATGTGTAATAATATATCTATTATCTACAGCGTGAAAATAAAGGGCACGTTGGATATTAGATGATACCTTGGAACGGATTTCAAAAATATCACTATTTAATTTCTTTATCCACTCCATACGTTGAGCTGTTAATAGCCCATGTTCTTGTATCATGCTAATAGTTGCCAGTAGTTTTTCTCTATCTTTCTGTGGTAAGGATTTATAAAACTCTACAAATTCATTATGACCATTCGGTCTTGTATAGAATTCAAATATCGGCTTCTTCATTGTACCTCCATGATAGCATATATTGTTCAAAAACACAAATGATTTTTCCCAACGATTTAAAACAAACTATCAAGTTTATCTGCCAATGCAACTTGTTTACTTGGATATAAATGTGAGTAAGTGTCAATTGTAGTTGTTATAGACGCATGTCCGAGACGTTCTTTGACAACAAGGTAATCTTCGCCTTGGTTGATTAAAAGTGAAGCATGGGAATGTCTTAAATCATGTATTCTTATTTTTTTAAGCTTAGGATTACGTTTTAATACACTATGATAATACTTTTCAATACTATCTTTAGTAATTGGAATAGGACTATCTTGAAATAGTTGTAAATCTGTGCAATTATCATTTGAAAATTGCTTCAGCAACTCATATTGTTTTTGCTGCCATACTTCTAGTTCGTTCATTAATTTAGCGTTAATGACAATCTGCCTAATACTAGCTTTTGTTTTAGGGGTACTGATATAACTAACTCCTTTTTTGAAGTAGACTGACTTTGAAACAGCTATTGTATTTCTGGAAAAATCAATATCATTCCAATTAAGAGCCAAAACCTCTCCTAGTCGCATGCCAGTGAAGTATAAAACTTTAAATAATAGTTGATAGTGATATTCTTCTGGAGTAAATAATTCTAAAAAGTCTTTAAATTCTGAAATAGTCCAATAGTTTAGCTTTGGCTTATTAATAGGCAGTTTTTTGATAAGTATTACGGGGTTAGAAGGATAGAATCCCTTGCGAACACCGACATCCATAATCTTCTTTAGTAAAATCATGATTTTATTAATAGTGTTTGAACTCAAAGGCTTTTTTGTATTTTTAGAAATTGTTACAGTGAGATGTTCTCTAAAATCATAGAAATCATCATATTGTAGCTTACTGACATCAGCGACTTTTTCAAAGTAATGCTTAATATGACGATTATAATTATTTTCTTGTGTGTTAATGTAACTTTGTTTTCTATGATTAATAATGTCTTCTTCTCTAAGAAAGGCATATAACATATCCATGGTTATTTTTGCCCCAAAGTAGCGTTCTTTAAGTTCGACACTTCGTAAATATTGTTCTGCTTCAAGAGCCTCTTTCTTTGTTTTAAAACCTTTACGAATAATTCGTCTTTGCTTTAAAGTGACAGGATTAAAACCATTACTAACATCAACCAACCATCCGTTATTTCCATTCTTTTTAACGACCATAGCTCTACTGCTTTCTAAAATTTGATATTAAGAAGCTCTTCTACGATAGTCGCAGGAATAGTACCAATTCGTTTATTGTTATAAATGGGAAAGCCTCGTTCAATCAAGACAAGTTTTCCTTTACGGATAATTTGTCGAGAAGTTCCTTCGGAAAAACCAAGGGCAACAAGGTCATCTTTTGTAACAGTTGTAATCATAATAGTTGTTCTCCTTATAAATTATGTTATAATAAGGACAAGCTAAGGGGAGTTGTCGCTCCCTTTTGTCCTAAGAGCTAAAAGCGTTTCCTTTTATTGGTCTAGAGGGGCGCTTTTTGTTTCGGGTAATATTCTGGGAAAGATATAGTATTCTAACACATGATTGATAAATGCTTCTTTATCATCAGTTGAATAAACTTTTTCTTCTCCAAAAAGTAGTGATGATTCTCCTAAATAGTCATGAGCTTCTCTCAATTCTTGAATTTGTGATAGATTGAAGAATCTGTCCTTTTCCGATTTCTCATTCTTCTTAGAAATTTCAAGGACATTGTTAAACCGTCTAATATACTGATTCAAATCTTCATGCTGAATTTTACCAAAGAAACTTTTAAGTGATTTATAATTGGTGATGATAATTATCCGACCAATGACTAACTTATTTTTATAGCGAGCAGATAGATGTGATTTGTTTAAGGGGTCTAATAATTTTAACCAGTCAGCGGGTAGAAGACTATCATATCTAGGGTCATCTAAAAGGATAATTTCTTCCCCAAAATATTCATCAAAAATATTTTTAGTACCTGCACTATACATCTTCCAGTTATAATTATATTCTTTAGCTCTTTTGATAATCTGTTCAATTAATTCTAAAGCTAAAGAGGTTTTTCCAATACCAGAACTTCCATGAATATAAATAACAGCTGGTTGAAATTCCCCACTCTCTAATTGCCTTAAAGTTCGTTTAGAAGCAATTTTTCCATAAGCTCTAAAAGCTTCATCTAGTTTGGTCTGATTATAAGACCATAGAAAAGTTAGTTCTTCATTTGCAAAAATATCATCTTCTGTCAGCGTTCCATTAACGATAGCTTGAAAAACACTATCTAACTCTTCGTCTGATTTTTCACGTTTAACAGTTGCGGAACGTTTGATAAAATCTAACTGATGTTCTTGAAAAAATTCTTTGTAATCGAAAGTTCCAAAAGTCTCTACATCATCAGGTGAATATTGATATTTATCGGGATTTTTAGCATGGATTAAATAAGCCTTGGAGTTTACTTTTCCATACTTTCCACGTCCACTAGGCTCAATATATTGTGGTAGTAAGCCTAGAACACTTGCTAGATGGTTTAAATCTCGTCTACTCGCAAATTCAATATAACCATGAATATGAGGTTCAACTAAAGTTAAATTATATTTTTTATCTTTGTCATGAATAATGAAAGCAACTTTAGCAGGAATACTTTCTTCAAGAGTCTGGATTCGTCTATGAATTTCTTTAAAGATGGCTACTCTATTCTCTTTCCAGTCTTGAAAGAGCTTCTTTTTTTCTTCCTCCCAATCCCAGTAATCTGACTTAAGCTGTTGCTCAAAGATAAAAGTAGTAGCTCTTTTTCTATCAGACATAAAACTCCTTTCTAGATTTGGGCAAATTAGTTTAATTTGCCCATGAATTTGCCCCTTGATTCATCAAGGAATTTAAGCTTTTTAGAAATCTCCTAATCCCTTGAAATTAAAGGGTTACACACCATTCTGTCGACAAGCCCTGAATGGTGTGTGCGTTGCTTAAAGGGTTTTGGCAAATTAAAATTCCCAAAAGTCTTTGAGTAAGTGTCAGCACCCCTTTTCAAGTAGCTCGAGCGTTAGCGCTTAACCGTGCCCTTGCGAGCTACCGCATCTTGCGTCCTCGCTCGCAGGCACTGACTAACCGCCCTCACCTGAAAAGATTACTGACCTTTGGCTTGCTCTTTGACTAAAGCAATATCGTCAGCTTTAGCACTCAATTCTAGTGATACAAATTCAGACCCCTTAGTGGTACGTGTATAAACACCAACATTAAGGTTAGTAAATTTAACAGTAACTGAACCTTGCTCGGCTAGCTTTTCCCTAGAAATAATAGGTACTTCACCATCTGAATTTGGTACTTTAACAGCTACTTTTTCATAGCGTAGCCTTGGTAGAACGACCACATACTTCCACCCTAGATGGACACGCTCATTATTATTAAGTTCATACCAATCTTGTACCTCAACGAGTTGATAATCTTTTTCTTCCCAGTTTTTAACAACTACTTCATTAGTTTTAATTGACATATTTTGTCCTCCTATTTTTTTAATCTCTTGAAGAATCCTGTTTTTTGGTCATCTTCTAGCTCATTCAAACGTTCTAGCATACTTGTTAAACGTTGCGATAAAACACGATTGTCAGTTTGAAGATTAGTTACTGTTTTGGTGATTTCTTTTTTAAAGTTGTAGAAATCAAATTCAAGTTCCAGTAAATCCTCTTCTAAACTTTGCGCTTGCTGGGTATTTAGGTCACCCCAAACCTTTTTAATAGAACTATCTAAATCTTTTGTTTTATCAATTTCTTTAGATAACTCAATGAATTTAGCGACCTCGTCTTTTGAAAAGTCAAAGAATACTTGTACGCTATGCCGACTAACTCTAGCTTTGGTTTTCGTGAACTCATAGCCAGATAGGTTTTCAATCTTTTTGCGCCACTTTTTAATGGTACTAATAGATTTTCCAGTTTGTTTCACTATGTCTACATATTCAATAAGCGTCACCTCTTTTTAGATATTTTATATCTTTTAAAGACATTATAATCTTATAAAATCAATAAGTCAAGATATTTTTGTGTTTTTTTAGATATTTTATATCTTTTTATGATATAATTTACACGAGGTGATAAAATGAATGACTATTTAATACAAAACTTCGGAAAGAATGTTGCACAATTGAGAAAGAAAAAAGGAGTTACTCAAGCAGAACTAGCAGAAGTTATTGGAGTAAAAAAAGCAGCTATTTCTAAAATTGAATTGGGTACAAGTTATCCAACGTTTGCAAATTTAGATAAAATTGCTAGATATTTTAAAGCAACACCCAATGAACTCTTTGGAACAAGCACGGATATTGAACTAGAGAGAGCCGTTATTAAAACAGATGAATATAGTGAAAAAGCTGAAAAAATTATCCGTGCTGTATCTAAAATAGAAGAGTATAGTGAGAAAGCGGAGCAAATTTTGTATGCTTTAGAGAGAGTTGATGAGCTAGAGAGAGCCGATTCTTCTCAAACTTACTCAAATGAAATTATCCATATTCTTGATAGATTAACTTATGCACCAATTATGGAAACTGATAAAGGAGACCCATTGTACCGTGATGACTTTGGCCACCTGACCACAGACCCAAGTGAGGGGATTAAGTATGCTCGTCATCTTTCGCAGCTCCAATTACTTTTCAATCAGGCTGATAAAATTAAGGAAATTGCAGACGATGTTAATTTTATCTTGGAGCATCAAGATATATTAAAAGATAAATAATTATTGAAAACTTTATAAAGTGATGGTATTTTATTACAATAACATATACTATAAACCGAAAAAATTCTCAAACAAAAAAACTAAAAAAGAGCTTGGGGCTAGGGCTAGTTTTGTCCCAAACTCTTTTTAGTTTACTTAATTACTTATAGATTTTGATTCTATTCTTTGGCGAATTGCTTGTAAATTTTTACCAATATCACCATCAAGTTGTATTAATTGCTTTGAAAGTTCATCAGGATATTTAAACGTTTCTTGATTTAATGTAATAAAAGTTGCTTTGGGATTAGCATAAGTCATTTGCATGAAAGGATATTTAATAATACCTGGTGTATTCATGCCTACACCAAGTTCTAAATAAATGATTGCTTTTTTGCTATTTTCTTCCAAAAATTCGCTATACCTTTTTTGAGCTTTATGCCATCCTTCATCTTCAACAAAACGATTGTCTATCCTTAGATTATTAGTCATAGGAGCACCACACCTAGGACAAGTTGGTATAAGATTAGAAGGGATTTTCATTTCCTTTTCAGATTCAACCATCTGATAAATCAAATCTTTGTTGTCATAGTTGGTATAATGACAAGGAACCGAACATTGCATTAAACCATAATCCCCTTGTGTATAAAAAAGCCTTTTTTTATCAAATCCCGCTTTCTGTACTTGATGATCGACATTAGTTGATAAAATAAAATAATCCTTATGTTTAACAATGTCTAATAAATCGATATAGGGTTGACCAACTGGTGCTTCATAGCGATTAATAAAAATATGACGACTCCACCATGCCCAATATTCTTCTTTTGTAGCAAAGGGATAAAAACCACCAGAATACATGTCTTCAATACCATACTTCTCTTTAAAATCAGAAAAATAGTTATCAAAACGTTCACCATAATAAGTTAGACCTGCAGAAGCTGATAATCCTGCACCAATACCAATTAAAACAGCATCTGCTTTTTCTAATTTTTTTACGATGTCATTAATTTGCTCCGAGTAATCTTTTGTAGATTTTTTCATCTTCTTCTTTAAAAACATTGAATACCACCTTCATCTTGCTATCTGTCTCTTTTAAATATTCTTGAACAGTTGCTACTGCCAGTTCTGCTGCTCTCTTATGTGGAAAATGAAATTCTCCTGTTGAAATACAGCAAAATGCTAAACTTTTTAAACCATTAACATCCGCTAATTCTAAACAAGAGCGATAACTACTAATTAAATCTTTTTCATGTTTAGATAGTAATCTACCATCAACAATAGGCCCAACTGTATGTAAAACATATTGACTTGGCAAATTATAAGCAGGGGTTATCTTAGCCTCACCCGTCTTTTCTAAGTGTCCTTGCTCTTTCATCAGCCGATAACACTCCTGCCGTAATTGAACACCTGCAAAAGTATGAATAGCATTATCAATACACTTGTGATTGGGATAAAAACAACCTAAAAGTTGACTATTAGCAGCATTAACAATACCATCTACTTTTAATGTCGTAATATCACCATTCCATAGGTATAATTGACCAGAAATCGGAGTCAAATCAGTCAATTTTATTACTGTTTTTTGTGTTAACTCTTCTTGAAGGTATGCATTTTGAATATCTAAAAACTCAGCTGACACAGTTTCTGGTGGGCGAACATTAATCAAAGCTCGTAAAAGTACTTTTTGCTGTTCAACTTCATCAGGAATTATAATATCTGCAAACTCTGCTCTTTCTGATAAGAGCACCTTTATTAAATACAATCTTCTTTGTGCTTGATTCATTAGTCTCTCCTTATGGATAACAAAATCATTTCCCTACCAAAACGAGATTGAGAAAAATCTCAATCTCGTTTTTTTATTTACAAAGTACTATGCTTTTATTGATTATTTACGAACTAAACTGATACGTTCTTGAATATGATTTCCTTTTTCAATTTCATCTGCAAAACCAAGAGCATAGTCAGCGTAACTAATGATACTTTCACCACGACTGTTAAGCGTTAATTGTTCCCCACCAAGAATATATTCCCCTGTACGTTCACCATCTGCTTGGAAATCACCTGCTGGACTAACAAATGTCCATTTGACATCATTACGTTTGCGAAGAACATCAAGTGCATCAGTTTGTGCTTTAGCAAGTGCATAGTATTCTTTCGGAAAATCTGGAGTATCTACCAATTGAACTGTTAGCTCTGGATCAACATATAAGCTACCCGCTCCACCAACAACTACAAAACGAGCATCTGAATTAGCCATGATATCTGATAAGTGATTAATCACTTCAACATGCAGATGAAGAGTTTCAGGAGCCCATGTTCCGAATGCACTAACTACAACTTCAAAATCAGCTACATCTTCCTTTGTGATGTCAAATAAATCTTTTTGAATATATGTTTGCGCTTTTGAAGCATTTGTTTCTTCACGACTAAAACCTGTGACATCGTATCCACGACCTACAAGCTCTTCTACGATAAGACGAGCTACACGACCATTTGAACTAATTACTGCAACTTTTGACATTATTTTTTCCTCCAAAAATTTATTTATTAGATGTAATCATAATTGTTACAACCTATGTTCACAGTATAGCAAGTTTTAGATGTAATGTCAATAGTTACACCGAAAAAGTTGTAACTTTTTTTGTTACATCGAAAATATGATATAATTAGTATAAGAAAATTAAAGAAGGAAGAAAAGATGCCATATTCTACACGATTAGCTACTTCAGTTCATATCCTACTAGCTATATATCATTTTGAAAATAAAGAGAAGGTAACTTCTACTTTTCTTGCTAACAGTATTCAAACTAATCCCGTAATTGTCCGAAACTTATTAGGAAAATTACAAAAATCTGGGCTTGTAAAAGTTGAAGCTGGAATAGGTGGAGCTCATTTAACAAAACAACCAGAAGACCTTACTCTCTGGGATATTTTTTTAGCTGTTGAAGATCCTCATAAAACCATTTTTAAACCACATGATGATACCAATCCAAATTGTGAAGTTGGGCGTGTTGTTCACTCCGTTCTTGACCCTCATCTAAATGATATTCACAACCAATTTCTACAATCATTAAAGGCAATTAATTTAGCCTCTCTTATTACGGATATGGATAATAAAATCGCACAAAACTAGTCCAAAACTCTTTTTAATAAGGAGTATACTTTCTAGCATTTTATAGTTACTAAAAAGTATCTAAAATTTGGAAGTGATACTAAGTTTAAAAACATATTATAGAAAAAAAGCTTATAAAATCAATATTTCTGAGATTTAAAACTAATAATGTTAGACTCAAAATCCAGTGTCCTCACGGACGTGCCGGTTCGACCCCGGCCGCCGGTATTATTCTTAGCCTCTAAACGTTGATTTAGAGGCTTTTTTATTTTTTTTGGTCGCCTTGTCTTTTTTTATTTAAACCAGACAATAACTTTCTAACTCGTGCATTTTCCTCATCAGCTTTTTCCTGAACCAAATGTCCATAAGTCTGAGTAATCTGGGTGATATCATTATGCCCCATCAACTTAGAAACAGCCCAAATATCTACCCCTTCAGCAAGTAACATATTGCAATAACTGTGTCTCTAACCTGTACTGTTCATAGTTTTAGGTTCAATATCAAGCTCTTGTAAATACTTCCTCAGACGCTTATTAATACTATTATTATCTTGAACACCATAAAAAAGATCTAAAAATAACATTATCATCATTTGTCATATCATAGTCTCATTATCAGACTTAATTAGCATAACAGGACGTGATTTTGACCCTATGCCATCATATCAAAAGAAATACAAACTACTAAAAGTGTATATCTTTGTAAATCATCCATAATTCACCTCATATTCAGGAATTTCTTTATCAAAGAATTCAGCGACATCATCATAATTATCAAGGTCAATTTTTTACGTACGAGGTTACTCAGCAACAAGTCTTCTAAATCTTGATCATTCATAACATTTGATGATTTCCTCAATTCAAATGGCAATCCCTGAATCCCTCTTCACACTTTTTCAAAAACATCACAAATGCCTCCCATACAATAGTTCCTAAATCATTATAAATAGCCGCCACCCTATCATACAAATCTTTATCAATTATTTTTGAAAATTCTTAGTAGTCCTAATAGCACCCTCATCATTTTATTTGCAATACTATTGCACCACTTTTGCATGGAAAAAACAAATATAACGACTAAAATGCTTTCTATAATTATAAAAATATGTTAAAATTACAGAAAAAGAAAGGTTCACGATATGAATAGAATTTCGGAAAAGAAATTAGATAACTTAGTTTTGTATTTACTTGTAACTATTGGTCCGTTGACAACTACTCAGTTAATTGAAAAGGCAACAAAACACCTAGAAAAACAAGATTTATTAACACCAGGTGATAAAGAGATTTTAGCAGGTAGAAGGGATACAACTTTCTCGCAGATTGTTAGAAACATCGTAAGTCATAGAAATACACCAGGAAACATGATATATGAAGGTTTAATCTCCTATGACAACAATAACTCATCATTAGCAATTACTTTAAAAGGAAAAGAACATTTTGAAAAGTTTATTGCAACTTCGTTTAAATAAAGGAAGCGTCAAATGTAAAAAAATGAACAATTAAAATTTGGGGTCATTACCAACTTTAATTGTTCATTTTTTACATATTTAATAATTCTTAATAATTAGATGTTTTACTTTTTTCTCATTTCTATTTTGAAAACTAACTTGATATTGCTTATCAAAACTACTAATTTCAAATGGAGTATCTCTATATAAATTATAAATAAAATCCGTATTTTTAATAATTAACAGAAATTTAGCTGGTGTATCTAATAAAGTATCCCGCAAGCGTATTTGGTCATGAGTTTGGAAGTCAATATTATTATAGTTACTAAATTCTGTATCGTATGGTGGGTCTAAGAATATAAAATCTTTATTGGAAAATTCAAAGTTTGTTAAAAATTTTAAAAAGTCTTCACAATATAATTTTGTTTTCGAAAAAATTTGCTTAGTCTCAAACGATTCCATACGTTCTATCTTATCACTAAGTGATTTGTGATTATAACTCAATCCTCCATAAGGAACATTAAACTCACCATTAACATTGAATCGGAACATTCCAGAAAATGAAAATTCTCTCATAAAGTAAAAGGTAGCAATAAAAAGTTCAGGAGAAATTTCGGGATTTCCTGATAATCCTTCATTATAAATATATCTGAAATAAGTATAAACGGCTCCTTTAAATGAACTGAGAATAATTTCAATTAACATATCATTATCAACAGCCCCTTTTACAACTTCTGTTTTTACAGTCCGAACATACTTTTGCATAACTAATTTGTCTAATAGCCTTCTTAATTTTTGAACATCATAAGATATTTTTTTATCTAATAGAGCCTCTAAACTGGCTCCATTCAACCATAGAAAACGCAGAATATCATTCTCTAGTTGTTTCTTATCTAATGTATATCTATAATTATAATAGATAGTTCGTAACTCTTCCTCCTTGTTATTAAGTAAATTTTCAATTTCAATCCAAGCAGAATTCATAAGATGTAATATTTTAAAAAAGGTTTCATTAGAGTCCTTTAAATAATGATATAAAGACATCAGCTCGGATGATATATCGTTAATATAAAATTGAGAAATATTTTTTTGTTCTGCTAAGTTTAAGAACAATGCTCCTCCTCCAACAAAAGGTTCAAAATATCGCTCAATTTTAGCGGGGAGTATAGGTAAGATATACTTCAGCTCAGTTTCTTTACCGCCTGCCCACTTTAAGTATGGTTTCATATGTCAAATCCTTTCAAATTATAATTATATCATAATTTATCCGCTATCAGTTAATCAAATTTTTTAATTAGTGTGTGTTGCCATTATTTTTGCTCACCCTGTCGCTTTTTATTTAACCCGAACAATAACTCTCTAACTCGTGCATTTTCCTGAACCAAATGTCCATAAGTCTGACAATAGCTTCTATCATTTTAAGAAAGATTATGTCAATATACTTTTAATCACTAGAAAATGACCTAGAGAAAAAACCTCTAAGTCGTTTTTTCATTTGCTAAACTTCCTTTTGTTATAGCTTATGTAATTAATAATGTCATAATTTCGATAATGAATAACAATTTAAAAACTAAATTTCAAGTTCAAGTTAGCCAGTCTGTAAAAACTCTTTAGGAGATTTATTGCATCTCAGAGTCTTTCTAATTGTTGTTGTGGTGATTACAATTATATCTCTCTGAGATGTTTTTTGATACCCTTAGGTGGCTAACTTCATTTTAGAACTTTCCATAACAATTTAAAGTTTGTAGTTTATAAAAAATTTTAATAAATACTTGACAAGTAGTTTTACAAGAAATATAATATAAATTTAATTCATATTATAGGGATAAGGAGATTCGTATGACTAAACATCATAAACTTATTGTCCTTGCAATGTGTTTAGGAACATTTATTGTAATGCTTGATACAACTATCATGAATATTGCTTTGCCAAGTATTCAAAATCAATTTTCTGTAACACTTTCAGATTTATCTTTACCTTTAAATGCTTATACAATCCTTTTTGCTTCACTTACCATTCCTTTAGGAAAACTCGCAAATATTCTTGGAAAAAAGTGTTGCCTTTTCAAAGGTTTATACAATTACTGAAAATGGGATAAAATCTTTTTATTACTATATTCAAACAGAAATTGAACCTCGGAAAAATAAATGGGATTTCATGGTGCGAATGTATTTTGCAGATAACTTGCCAATCCAAAAACAGAAAGAAATAATTGATGTTGAATTGATGAGACAAGAGGATAGTTTAGAACAGTTACTCGAACTTCAAAAATTACTCGAAAAACGGATGAATAGATTTCAAAAATTTAGCTTAGAAACTGGATTGAAGCAAAAAGAGGTTTTAATTGAGGAGTTGAGACAATTAAAAAAAGAAATAGAGAAGAACTCTTTGTCAAACAATAAAGCAGGTATTTTCTATGCTTGGAGTTCTAAACAACTGGCAGAAGTAGAAGCCAAACGGCATGCAGAACTTTTTTATTGATTATGTTTAAAGTTGAAAATCATTTCTGTAACTTAGGGACAGCGCGGGGAGTTAATTGAAAAAAAGGTTGTCTATTCGTCTGAGCCTCTTATGTTATAATGAGTTAATCAAGGAGGTTTATGATGAGGAAGGCACTGTTGTTAATTGATATTCAAAAAACGTTTAGAGATGGCTCTTGGGGAGGACGGAATAATGACGCAGCAGAGAATAATGCGTCTAGGCTGCTTGCATCATTTAGGGAGCATGGGGACTTGGTGATTCACGTTCAGCATAAGAGCCAAAATCCTAATTCTAGATTCTATGTAAAGAACGAGGGGGTTGGCTTTCAGGACAGTGTTCTTCCGTTAGATGGTGAACAATTGATTTCTAAGTCTGTGAATAGCGCCTTTATTGGCACCCATTTGCAGGACTATCTTGAGGAAAATGGTGTTTCAACACTGGTGATTGCAGGTTTGACGACACCTCATTATGTTTCAACTACAACTCGGATGGCTAGTAATTTGGGTTATAAAACCTATTTGGTTGAAGATGCAACAGCCTCTTTTGCTTTGCAAAATCATCAGGGAAAAACCTTTTCTCCGCAAGATGTTCAAGAGATCTCACTGGCGACGTTGCATGATGAATTTGCTGTAATTGTGTCGACAGATGATGTGATTAAGCATTATCATCAGCTGAACTAAGACCTGGGAACAAAAATGGCTCGGATTAGGAGATCTGATATTTTAATGTAATGAGGGTTGCAAAGCTTAGTCGTGTAGTGGAGGAGAGAAATGATGACGGAGTATATTGTTAAAAACCAGGAAAGATGGAATCGCGTGTCAAGCAGGCAGGGGAATGCCTACACGATTCCCTATAGCCATGAAGCCTTAATGGCCCTCAAGGACAAACCGATGGCAGTGGCTCTGACTGTTGGAGCTAACGTTCCTTTATCATGGTTTGAAAAAGCAAAAGGTAAGAAACTTTTAGGTTTAGCCTGTGGTGGAGGGCAGCAAGGTCCAGTCTTTGCTATGAATGGCTATGAGACGACTATTATGGATTTTTCAGAATCACAGTTGGAAAAAGATAGACAAGTCGCAGATAGAGAGGGCTTATCACTGATAACGGTTCAGGCAGATATGACGAAGACTTTCCCCTTTGCGGATCAGTCGTTTGATATTATTTTTTGCCCGGTATCCAATGTTTATATTGAAAACCTGGATACGATGTGGCGTGAAGCCTATAGGGTTTTGAAAAAAGGCGGTTTGTTAATGGTAGGTTACATGAACCCTTGGATTTATATGTATGATGGTGAGGATGTTTGGGAGCACCCTGAAAAAGAGTTGTCTTTGGCCTACCCTCTTCCTTTTAATTCCAGACAGTTAGAAGCTGAGGGTCGGATAAATATTGATCCGGCTTATGGTTATGAGTTTAGCCACACCTTGGAAGAACAAATCAGGGGTCAGCTGAAGCAGGGGTTTGCCATGATTGATTTTTATGAATCTAAGGATAAAAACAATCGGTTAAGTGCATTTGGCAGTGATTATCTTGCGAATTTGTCCATTAAGCTGTAAGTTAGAAATGAGAGAAGCATTTTTACTGGGTTATAGGCAGGGCTTTGGGTCCTGTCTTTTTGTTTGATAAGCTGAGATTTTATTTACTTTAGAGAGTTTTTAAGTTTGATTAAAGTTTAATTGGTTAATATTTAAATGGTTTTATCAGACAATGAAAGAAGGGGTGTCCTATGTTTACTTATAAAGTTGGAATTTCTGCAGCAGAACATGATGAGTTCGCAAAGGCAAGTAATCAAGTCAATCTATTACAAAGTAGTGACTGGGCCAAAATAAAAGATAATTGGGAAAATGAGCGTCTTGGTTTTTATCAAGATGACAAATTGGTGGCCTCGGCCTCTATTCTTATCAAACCCCTGCCTTTGGGGATGACCATGCTTTACATTCCCAGAGGGCCAATTATGGACTATCAGGATAAGGATTTGGTTGACTTTGTGATTGCTAGCTTGAAAGACTATGGCAAGCAAAAGCACGCTCTTTTTATCAAATTTGATCCGGCTCAGTTTTTGAAACAATACAAAATTGGAGATCAGGTTGATGAGGACTCGGATATTTTATCTAATATTGACTATTTAGCCCAATCGGGTGTTGTCTGGACAGGTCGGACCAAAGAAATTGCAGAAACGATTCAGCCGCGTTATCAGGCTAATGTTTATACACAGGAAGATATGCTGCCAACTTTTCCAAAGCATACCAAGCGTTTAATGAAAGATGCACAAAATCGAGGGGTAGAAGTGTATCGCGGCAGTATTTCAGATTTGAATGATTTTGCCCGTGTGGTGGCTCTCACGGAAAATCGAAAAGGGGTATCGCTGCGAGGAGAGGCTTACTTTAGAAAACTAATGGAAACTTATGGGGACGATGCCTATCTTCATCTGGCAAAAGTGAATCTGCCGAAGCGATTAGACAGCTATAAGCAGCAACTGCGTCAGATTGAAAAAGAGTTAGCAGCAACCCAAGCGCACCAAAAGAAGCGTTTGACCAAACTGCAGCAGCAAAAGCAATCGGTTAGCAACTATATTGCAGAATTCGAAGACTATGTCACCAAGTATCCCGATGAACTGGTTATTGCAGGGATTCTATCTGTTTCATTTGGGAATGTGATGGAAATGCTTTACGCCGGCATGAACGATGCCTTTAAGAAATTTTACCCGCAGTATGCGCTTTATCCTAAGGTTTTGGAAGATGCGTACGAGGCCGGTATCATTTGGGCTAATATGGGGGGGTAGAAGGGAGCTTGGATGATGGCCTGACCAAATTCAAGTCGAATTTCAATCCCGTGATTGAAGAGTATATGGGGGAATTTGATATTCCTGTCAGTCCGCTTTACAAATTGGCCAGCATTACTTACAGGATTCGTAAGAGACAGAGAAACCGACATTGATTTTCAAACTCAGCAGCTAGCTTTTTGGCAGGGCTTCTGCTGGGTTTTTCTGGTTTCCCATTTCGTTTTAATCTCGTCAATTACAGCTGAATATGGTAAAATGTAGGAAGAATGAAGGATGAGGGAAACGATGTCTGAATTATTCAAAAAATTAATGGATCAGATTGAGATGCCACTTGAAATCAAAACTTCAAGTGTTTTTTCGTCTGCCGATATTATTGAGGTTAAGGTGAATCCTGCGGAAAGAAGCTGGCATTTTCATTTCGCTTTTGAAGAACTGCTGCCTCTTGAATCTTACCGGGAACTGTCATCTCACTTAACCCAGTCTTTTGATAAGGCAGAGATTAAGGCGACCTTTGATCTTAAGGTTGCCAATCCGCTTATCTCCAATGAACTCCTGCAAGCCTATTATCAGGAAGCTTTTGAGTTGCCTCTATGTAACAGTGCCAGCTTTAGAAGTTCTTTTGCTGCGCTTGAGGTTTCTTATCAAGAGGGCACGGTATCTATTTCGGCTCCGCAGTTTGTTAACAATGAACATTTTCGTCAAAATCATTTACCGCGTTTGGTACAGCAGTTTCAGGAATTTGGTTTTGGGACCCTGGCCTTTGAAATTGTCTCAGATGAAAGGGTAACCGAAGATTTGAGAGCTTCTTTTGTCTCGTCTCGTGAGGATCTGATTCAAAAGGCTACTGAGCAGGCCATAGAAGTTCAAAAATCGCTGGAGGCGACCATGCCGCCTCCGGAGGAGGCTAAGCCGACTTTTGATTATAAAGAGCGTGCTAAAGAACGTCAGGTTGGTTTTGAAAAGGCGGATATTACGCCGATGAATGAGATTGAAACCGAGGAAAACAAGATTACCTTTGAAGGCGTGGTTTTTGACGTGGAACGGAAAACGACCCGGACAGGCCGTCATATTATCACCTTTAAGATGACCGACTACACCTCAAGCTTCCCGATGCAGAAGTGGGCTAAGGATGAAGCTGATCTTAAAAAGTATGACATGATTGCCAAGGGAGCTTGGCTGCGTGTTCGTGGCAATATCGAAAACAATCCCTTTACCAAGGCCTTAACCATGAATGTGCAAAATGTTAAAGAGATTGTCCACCATGTCCGAAAAGACTTGATGCCTGAGGGGCAAAAGCGAGTTGAATTTCATGCCCATACCAATATGTCGACCATGGATGCTTTGCCGACTGTTGAAGAGCTGGTTGCTAAGGCGGCGCAATTCGGCCATCCGGCAGTTGCCATTACAGACCACGGCAATGTTCAGAGTTTCCCGCACGGTTACCATGCGGGCCGTAAGAACGGCATTAAGGTGCTTTTTGGTCTGGAAGCCAATATTGTT
Source organism: Streptococcus ferus DSM 20646 (assembly GCF_000372425.1). Taxonomy (GTDB): domain Bacteria; phylum Bacillota; class Bacilli; order Lactobacillales; family Streptococcaceae; genus Streptococcus; species Streptococcus ferus. The sequence continues at coordinate 124,817 of NZ_AQVD01000005.1, read as the reverse complement.
GAAGACCGTGTTCCAATCACCTACAATGAGGTTGATTTGGAGATGAACGAGGCAACTTATGTCGTATTTGACGTTGAAACGACGGGACTGTCAGCTGTTAATAATGACTTGATTCAAATTGCGGCATCGAAGATGTATAAGGGCAATATTGTTGAGCAGTTCGATGAGTTTATTGATCCAGGGCACCCTCTGTCAGCCTTTACGACAGAATTAACTGGAATAACGGATCAGCATGTCAAGGGCTCCAAGCCTTTGGAGCGGGTTTTAAAAGAATTTCAGGATTTTTGTCAGGACACGGTTTTGGTGGCCCATAATGCGACCTTTGATGTCGGTTTCATGAATGCTAACTATGAACGTTATGGCTTACCGATGATTACCCAGCCTGTGATTGACACCTTAGAATTTGCCCGCAACCTCTATCCGGAGTACAAGCGTCATGGTCTAGGACCTCTGACCAAGCGATTCCAAGTCTCGTTGGAACATCACCACATGGCCAATTATGATGCGGAAGCGACGGGACGCCTGCTCTTTATCTTCTTGAGGGACGTCAAGGAAAAACATGGCGTTACTAACCTCCTAGATCTTAATACCAAGGTTGTTGATGACCATTCTTATCAAAAAGCCCGAGTCAAACACGCAACGCTTTATGTTCAGAATCAGACGGGGCTAAAAAATCTGTTCAAACTGGTAAGTCTGTCTAATATCAAGTATTTTGCGGGAGTGGCCCGTATTCCAAGGACGGTCCTTGATCAGTATCGCGAGGGATTGCTTCTGGGGACGGCTTGTTCTGATGGGGAGGTTTTTGATGCCCTCCTGTCAAACGGATTTGATAAGGCGCTAGATGTTGCTAAGTATTATGATTTCATTGAAGTTATGCCTCCCGCACTTTATGAGCCTTTATTGGCACAGGGACTGGTGAATAGCCGTGAGGATATTGAAAAGCTGATTAAGGACTTAATTGCCATCGGTCAGCGCTTGGAGAAGCCCGTTTTAGCAACGGGAAATGTCCATTATCTTGAGCCGGAAGATGAGATTTACCGTGAAATCATTGTTCGCAGTCTTGGTCAGGGAGCGATGATTAACCGTCCGATTGGGCGGGGAGAAGGTGCTCAGCCGGCTCCTCTGCCAAAGGCGCATTTCAGAACGACTAATGAAATGCTGGATGCGTTTGTTTTCTTGGGAGAAGACCTTGCCTACCAGTTGGTTGTGACGAATCCTAATGCGATGTTGGAGCGGTTTGAAGATGTGGAGGTCGTTAAGAAAGATCTTTATACCCCGTTTATTGATAAGGCTGAGGAGAAGGTCGCTGAAATGACCTATCGCAAGGCTTTTGAAATTTATGGAAATCCGCTTCCAGACATTATAGACCTGCGGATTGAAAAAGAGCTGACCTCCATCTTGGGGAATGGCTTTGCAGTTATCTATTTGGCTTCTCAGATGCTGGTTAACCGCTCTAATGAGCGGGGCTACTTGGTTGGCTCCAGAGGATCAGTCGGCTCCAGTTTTGTGGCGACTATGATTGGTATCACAGAGGTGAACCCGATGCCACCTCACTATGTCTGTCCAGACTGTCAGCATTCGGAATTTATTACGGACGGTTCGGTTGGGTCAGGCTATGACCTTCCTGAAAAAAACTGTCCCAACTGCGGTAGCAAGTATCATAAAAATGGACAGGACATTCCTTTTGAAACCTTCCTCGGATTTGATGGGGATAAGGTTCCCGATATTGATTTGAACTTTTCTGGGGATGACCAGCCCAGCGCCCATTTGGATGTCCGTGAGATTTTTGGTAAGGACTATGCCTTCCGTGCGGGAACAGTAGGTACTGTTGCGGAAAAAACAGCTTATGGGTTTGTCAAAGGGTTTGAGCGTGATTACGGTAAGTTCTATCGGGATGCTGAAGTTGACAGGCTAGCCATGGGTGCTGCAGGAGTCAAGCGAACCACGGGACAGCATCCCGGGGGTATTGTTGTCATTCCCAATTATATGGATGTCTATGATTTCACGCCTGTTCAGTATCCGGCTGATGACTTGACAGCTGAATGGCAGACGACCCACTTCAACTTCCACGATATTGATGAGAATGTTCTTAAACTTGATGTCCTAGGCCACGATGACCCGACGATGATTCGCAAACTGCAGGATTTATCTGGGATTGATCCAAAGGACATTCCGGCTGATGATCCGGATGTGATGAAGTTATTCTCCGGAACAGAGGTTCTAGGAGTGACGGAAGAGCAGATTGGAACACCAACGGGTATGTTGGGGATTCCAGAATTTGGGACAAACTTTGTTCGGGGGATGGTCGATGAAACACATCCGACCACTTTCGCCGAACTGCTGCAACTGTCAGGTCTGTCACATGGTACCGATGTTTGGCTGGGAAATGCTCAGGATCTCATCAAAAATGGTATTGCCACCCTGTCCACTGTAATTGGCTGTCGGGATGATATCATGGTTTATCTGATGCACGCAGGTCTTGACCCTAAAATGGCCTTTACCATCATGGAAAGGGTGCGTAAGGGCTTGTGGCTGAAGATCTCCGAAGAAGAGCGCAATGGCTACATCTCTGCCATGAAAGAAAACAATGTTCCCGATTGGTATATCGAATCTTGTGGCAAGATTAAATATATGTTCCCGAAAGCCCATGCCGCAGCCTATGTTTTGATGGCTCTGCGGGTAGCTTACTTTAAAGTCCATCACCCGATTTACTATTATTGTGCTTATTTTTCCATTCGGGCAAAGGCTTTTGAGCTGAAGACCATGAGTGCCGGTCTTGATGCTGTTAAGGCAAGGATGGCTGATATCGCGGCTAAGCGTAAAACCAATGAAGCCTCAAATGTGGAAATTGACCTCTACACGACTCTGGAAATCGTCAATGAAATGCTGGAGCGAGGCTATCAATTTGGCAAGCTCGATCTTTACCGCAGTGATGCAACTGAATTTCAGATTGAGGGCAAGACGCTGATTCCGCCATTTGTTGCGATGGAAGGTCTGGGAGAGAACGTTGCCAAACAAGTGGTCAAAGCACGTTCTGAGGGTGAATTCCTGTCTAAAACGGAATTGCGCAAGCGAGGCGGGCTCTCCTCGACTCTTGTTGATAAAATGAGTGATATGGGGATTCTGGGTAATTTACCTGAGGATAATCAGCTTTCTCTCTTTGACGATATTTTTTAAGGAGACTACGGTGAAACTTGATATCAGGGCTGTTGACAGGACAGAAGACAAGTCCTTTGCCTATTCTTTGGAGATAGCTGACTGGCCTCTCCAGACTGCTAGTCTGGGGGCAGCCTTCCTTGCTGCCATGAGTCTGGGACTTGCTTATTTGAAACATTTAAAATAATAGGAGAGGCGACCCTCCTTGTTTTTATTACTAATTAGTTGTATAATGATCAAAAAGAAAGGAAATCTTATGACAGACACAAGTTCAGATTCGTCTCTCAAAGCAATGGTCGTTTTTGGAAAAGCCAATCGAACGGTGGAAGGTCAAGTGGCGTCTATTTTCAAAACCTATGGTGTCACACCCACCCAGTTCTCAGCTATGGATGTCCTTTATAAAAAGGGAGAAATGAAAATTTGTCAGCTGATTGGCTCAATGCTGGCGACATCGGGAAACATGACCGTGGTGATAAAAAACATGGAGCGCAATGGCTGGATTTATCGTAAAACAGACGCTTCAGATAAACGAGCTTCTGTTGTTGGTCTGACGCAATCCGGTCGAGACCTCATCGAACAAATCATGCCAGAACATCGGGCAAATGTACAGGCCGTTTTTTCTGTTTTAACCGCGGAGGAACAAGAGCAGCTCATTCACTTGCTCAAGAAGTTTAAACATCTCAAACCATAAGCAAATCCGTTTACAAAAGAGGCTAAAAGGATTATACTGCCTAGTAATTAAAAGATAAGGAGGCTACTGATGTCTAAAAATATTTTATTCATTGTTGGATCCTTCCGTAAAGGTTCCTTCAACCACCAATTAGCGGAGAAAGCGGAAGCTATTTTAGGGGATCGTGCCACGGTATCTTATTTGGAATATGCAAACATTCCCTATATGAACCAAGATTTGGAAACACCGGTTCACCCTGAGATTGCACGTGTACGTCAGGCTATTTTAGATGCGGATGCTATTTGGATCTTCTCACCAGTTTATAACTATGCGATTCCAGGAGTGGTTAAAAATCTGCTGGATTGGACTTCTCGGGCGCTTGACCTATCAGATCCGAGAGGGCCATCTGCTCTTCAAGATAAGCTTGTGACGGTATCATCGGTTGCTAATGGCATCTCACCAGAAGAGGTTTTCAAAGATTACCGTTCTCTGCTGCCTTTTATTCGGATGACTTTGGTTGACCAATTAACAGGTGTCCCTGTCAATCCAGAAGCTTGGGGAACGGGTGTCCTTGAGGTAGAAGAGGCTAAACTAGCTGAGTTATCAGCACAGGCAGATGCCTTGTTGGCAGCCAGTAACTAATCTATAACACAAAAAAGCCAATTATCAGACTGGCTTTTTTTGTAACGCAAAGCCAGTCCCTAAAGCGTATCGGAAAAAGTTTGTGAAAAAAATAATTTATATAACAGAAAAAGCCTTAACGACAAGGAAAGAAAGCGGTTAAAATCCTTGTGATTTGTGAAAAAATAGTCTATGATAGACAAGTAACAAAGATATTTTTGGAGGCTAATATGGCAAAATTGTCAAAAGAAGAATACTTGGATATGTTTCTTAAAATGCAACAGATTCGAGATGTTGATATGAAATTAAATAAACTCGTTCGCCGTGGTTTCGTACAAGGGATGACGCACTTTTCTGTTGGGGAAGAAGCGGCTTCAGTAGGGGCTATTCATGACCTGACAGATCAGGACATCATCTTTTCCAACCACCGTGGACATGGTCAGACAATCGCCAAGGGAATCAGTATTCCCGGCATGATGGCTGAGCTAGCTGGTAAAGCTACCGGAACATCTAAAGGGCGTGGCGGATCCATGCACTTAGCCAACATTGAAAAAGGGAACTATGGCACCAATGGTATCGTTGGTGGAGGTTATGCCTTGGCTGTAGGTGCTGCCCTTACCCAGCAATATGAAGGAACGGACAATATTGTCATCGCCTTTTCGGGAGACTCAGCCACTAACGAAGGGTCTTTCCACGAGTCTGTCAATTTAGCAGCTGTTTGGAATTTGCCAGTTATCTTTTTCATCATCAATAACCGATACGGTATTTCAACAGACATTTCTTATTCAACCAAGATTCCTCATCTTTACACACGCGCAGATGCCTATGGTATTCCAGGTCACTATGTAGAGGATGGCAATGATGTGATAGCAGTGTATGAAAAAATGCATGAAGTGATTGATTATGTTCGTGCAGGAAATGGCCCTGCCATTGTTGAGGTGGAGTCTTATCGCTGGTTCGGTCATTCGACAGCAGATGCCGGCGCCTACCGTACCAAGGAAGAAGTAGACAGCTGGAAAGCGAAAGACCCTCTTAAAAAATACCGTGCTTACTTGATTGACAATAAGATTGCAACTGATGAAGAGTTAGATGCCATCGAAAAAGACGTTGCTCAGGAAGTTGAGGATGCTGTTAAGTTTGCAGAAGAAAGTCCATTCCCAGAAATGTCTGTCGCATTCGAAGATGTTTGGGTAGACTAAGAAGGAAAGGTGATAAAGACAATGAGTGAAACAAAAGTAATGGCCTTGCGTGAAGCAATTAATCTTGCTCAAAGTGAGGAAATGCGTAAAGATGACAAAGTCTTCCTAATGGGAGAGGACGTCGGTGTTTATGGCGGTGATTTCGGAACTTCCGTAGGGATGCTGGAAGAGTTTGGTGCAAAACGTGTCCGCGATACACCGATCTCTGAGGCAGCTATCGCTGGATCTGCTATCGGAGCTGCTCAAACAGGGCTTCGTCCAATTGTTGATTTGACTTTCATGGATTTCGTGACAATTGCTATGGATGCGATTGTCAACCAAGGAGCTAAAACCAATTACATGTTTGGCGGCGGCCTTAAAACCCCTGTAACCTTCCGCGTGGCATCTGGTTCAGGAATTGGTTCGGCAGCACAGCACTCACAGTCACTGGAAGCATGGCTGACTCATATCCCAGGGATTAAAGTGGTTGCTCCTGGCACTGTAAACGATGCTAAAGGTCTATTAAAATCTTCCATTCGTGACAACAACCCCGTTATCTTCATGGAGCCAAAAGCACTCTATGGTAAGAAAGAAGAAGTGACTCAGGATCCAGACTTCTATATTCCGCTTGGAAAAGGCGAAATCAAGCGAGAAGGTAGCGATGTGACAATCATTTCTTATGGCCGTATGCTGGAACGTGTGCTTAAGGCCGCTGATGAGGTTGCCGAGGAGGGGATCAGTGTCGAAGTCGTTGACCCTCGTACCCTAATCCCACTTGATAAGGACTTGATTATTGATTCGGTTAAAAAGACAGGAAAAGTGATTCTCGTTAATGATGCCTATAAGACAGGCGGTTTTATCGGTGAAATTGCAGCAATCATTACAGAGAGTGAAGCTTTTGATTATTTAGATGCTCCAATTATCCGTATTGCGTCAGAGGATGTTCCAGTCCCTTACGCTAATGTCTTGGAAAATGGCGTACTGCCGAATGTTGACAAAATCAAGGATGCCATTTACAGACAGGTTAACAAAGGTTAACCGCTGCTGACAGCCTGACCATTCTTCACATCAAAAACAAGCATGTCAGATTCAGCTTGATAGGAGAAGAATGGATGAGGCGCTTAGGCAATTTGCCATCATAATGATTGCCAGGTAAGGATGCGCAGTTTTCGCTGTCATCCTTATTCGCAAGTAGAAAGGAAATGGAATGGCTGTTGAAATTATAATGCCCAAGCTCGGTGTTGACATGCAGGAAGGCGAAATCATCGAGTGGAAAAAACAAGAAGGCGATGAGGTTCAAGAAGGTGATATTCTTCTTGAAATCATGTCGGACAAGACCAATATGGAGTTAGAGGCCGAAGATTCCGGAGTCTTGATAAAGATTGTCCATGGAAACGGAGCGACGGTTCCGGTAACAGAGGTCATCGGTTATCTGGGAGAAGCAGGTGAAGTCGTGGCCGATACGGCTGCAGAAGCTCCTAAAGCGACTGAGGATCCTGTATCGCAGGAAGATGTTTCGGTTAGTAAGGCTTCCAGCCCAGCAGCCCAAACGGCTGCTCCGCAGGGGACTGGTACGAAACTGCGTGCAACTCCTGCCGCCCGCCGTTTAGCAAAAGAATTAGGTTTGGATTTGGGGCTTATCCCAGGAACAGGAGCTAAGGGACGGGTTCATCAGGATGATGTCGAAGCCTATCAAGAAGCTCAGCCTAAAGCATCACCGCTGGCTGCTAAGATTGCCTTGGATAATGGTCTTGATTTAGCCTCTATTACAGGAACAGGCTTCCATGGTAAGATTATGAAGGAAGATGTACTGGCAGTGCTCGAAGCTGCAGCACCTGTTGAGGCCAAAGAAGCACCTGCTCCTGCCGAGAAAGCAGCAGAATTGCCAGAAGGTGTTGAAGTCATTAAAATGAGTGCCATGCGTAAGGCGATTTCAAAAGGCATGACGCACTCTTATCTAACAGCTCCGACCTTCACCCTTAACTATGACATTGATATGACAGAGTTGATGGCGCTTCGTAAGAAGCTGATTGAACCCATCATGGAGAAGACCGGTCTAAAAGTAACCTTTACAGATTTAATTGGACTGGCGGTTGTCAAAACGCTGATGAAACCAGAGCATGAGTATCTGAATGCTTCTCTGATTAATGATGCTAATGACATTGAACTGCATCGTTTCGTTAATCTGGGTATCGCTGTTGGTTTAGATGACGGTCTTATTGTACCGGTTGTTCAGGGAGCAGACAAGATGAGCCTGTCAGAATTTGTGGTGGCTTCTAAGGATGTGATTAAGAAGGCTCAGGCAGGCAAGCTGAAGGCTGCGGAAATGTCAGGCTCTACCTTCTCGATTACCAATTTAGGAATGTTTGGAACCAAGACCTTCAATCCGATTATCAATCAGCCGAACTCGGCCATTCTTGGTGTTTCTGCCACTATTCCAACACCGGTTGCAGTAGATGGCGAAGTCAAGATTCGTCCGATTATGGCGCTCTGCCTAACCATTGACCACCGTATTGTAGATGGGATGAATGGGGCCAAATTTATGGTTGACTTGAAGAAATTATTGGAAAATCCATTTGACTTGCTAATCTGATATAATGGTAGCAATAAAGCGAATATCTAAAAACATAAAGGGAGAACGAAATGGCTGTTGAAATTATAATGCCCAAGCTCGGTGTTGACATGCAGGAAGGCGAAATCATCGAGTGGAAAAAACAAGAAGGCGATGAGGTTCAAGAAGGTGATATTCTTCTTGAAATCATGTCGGATAAGACCAATATGGAGTTAGAGGCCGAAGATTCCGGAGTCTTGATAAAGATTGTCCATGGAAATGGGGCGACGGTTCCGGTAACAGAGGTCATCGGTTATCTGGGAGAAGCAGGTGAAGTCGTGGCCGATACGGCTGCGGAAGCTCCAAGTGCCTCTGCTGATGATCTGAAAGCTGCAGGCTTAGAGGTTCCTGCTGCGCCTGCCGCAGACCAAGTGGCTCAAGCACCAAAAGCTGTCTTGGCTGCGGATGAATATGATATCATCGTTGTCGGCGGTGGACCTGCAGGTTACTATGCCGCTATCCGCGGTGCTCAATTAGGCGGAAAAGTCGCTATCGTTGAAAAATCCGAATTTGGCGGAACCTGTCTCAATAAGGGCTGTATTCCAACCAAGACTTATTTGAAAAATGCAGAGATTCTTGACGGTCTCAAGATTGCTGCAGGTCGAGGAATCAATCTTGCTTCAACGAACTACACGATTGATATGGACAAGACCGTAGACTTTAAGAATACAGTTGTTAAGACGCTGACAGGCGGTGTTCAAGGACTGCTTAAAGCCAACAAAGTAGCCATCTTTAACGGTCTCGGCCAGGTCAACCCTGATAAGACAGTGACCATCGGTTCTGAAACCATTAAAGGACGTCATATTATTTTGGCCACAGGTTCAAAAGTTTCTCGGATCAATATCCCAGGAATTGACTCAAAATTGGTGATGACTTCTGATGACATCCTTGATCTCCGTGAAATGCCGAAGTCATTGGCCGTTATGGGGGGCGGTGTCGTTGGTATCGAACTGGGTCTGGTTTGGGCTTCTTATGGTGTTGAGGTGACTGTGATTGAGATGGCAGACCGCATCATTCCAGCTATGGATAAAGAAGTGTCGCAAGAGCTCCAAAAGATCCTGTCTAAGAAAGGCATGACCATCAAGACCTCTGTCGGTGTTTCCGAAATTATTGAAGCCAATAACCAGTTGACCTTGAAATTAAATGATGGATCAGAAGTTGTCGCTGAAAAAGCCCTCCTTTCAATTGGCCGTGTACCGCAAATGAAGGGTCTTGAAAACCTTAATCTTGAAATGGATCGCAACCGTATCAAGGTTAATGACTACCAAGAAACCTCTATCCCTGGTATTTATGCGCCGGGTGACGTTAACGGTACGAAGATGCTTGCCCATGCTGCCTATCGGATGGGTGAGGTAGCCGCTGAAAATGCCATGCATGGCAATGTTCGCAAGGCCAACCTTCAGTTCACACCGGCAGCCGTTTACACACATCCTGAAGTTGCCATGGTTGGGATTACTGAAGAAGAAGCACGGGCGAAGTATGGCAATATCCTAGTTGGTAAAAATAGTTTTACAGGCAATGGCCGCGCCATTGCATCTAACGAAGCGCATGGTTTTGTAAAAGTCATTGCGGATGCTAAATACCATGAAATTCTAGGTGTTCACATTATTGGACCGAGTGCTGCTGAAATGATCAATGAAGCAGCGACCATTATGGAGTCTGAGCTGACCGTTGATGAGCTGCTTCTCTCCATCCACGGGCATCCAACCTTCTCAGAGGTCATGTACGAAGCCTTTGCAGATGTGCTGGGAGAAGCCATTCACAACCCACCAAAACGGAAATAGGTTTATAGTTTGGTCGAGTGACAGGGGGGTCTTTTCTGTCACATGAAAAGGCCTATAAACCGCAAAAACCTTGGTTTTATCACTAAGGTTTTTGTTCATGTAATCAGTTAACAATATGGTTAAAGGAAATAAAGATGAAATACATTGTCAATAATTCAAATGATCCAGCTTATAATATTGCTTTAGAATCTTATGCTTTTCGAGAATTGGTCGGAGAAGACGAGCTTTTCCTGCTTTGGATTAATGAGCCTGCCATTATTATCGGTAAGCATCAGAATGCCATTGCTGAAATCAATAAAGAGTACACAGACAGTCACGGTATTCATGTGGTTCGTCGTCTTTCAGGCGGTGGAGCCGTTTATCATGACCTGAATAACCTAAACTACACCATTATTTCAAATAAGGCAGATGAAGGAGCTTTTGACTTTAAAACCTTCTCAAAACCTGTGATTGATACCTTGGCTACTTTGGGTGTCAAGGCAGACTTTACTGGGCGCAATGACCTTGAAATTGATGGGAAGAAAATTTGTGGCAATGCCCAAGCCTACTACAAAGGGCGGATGATGCACCACGGCTGTCTTCTCTTTGATGTGGACATGTCCGTTTTGGCAGATGCCCTTAAAGTCAGCAAAGATAAGATTGAATCCAAAGGTGTCAAGTCTGTCCGGGCGCGTGTCACCAATATCAACAATGAGCTGCCACAAAAAATGACAGTCCTTGAGTTTAAGGATGCCATCCTTAACCAGATGAAAAAAGAATATCCGGATATGGAAGAGTATGTCCTTTCAGAAGACGAACTCAAGCATATTCAAGATATCCGTGACAGCCAATTTGGCACTTGGGATTGGACTTATGGAGAGACGCCAGACTATACGATTGAGCGCAATGTCCGCTACCCTGCCGGCAAAATCACAAGCTTTGCCAAGGTTGAAAAATCAGTCATTGAATCCATCAAAATTTATGGCGATTTCTTTGGTATCGGAGATGTTTCAGATATTGAAACCTTGTTGGTCGGCACTCGCTATGAATACAAGGACGTCCTTGCAAAACTGCAGACCGTTGATATTAACCATTACTTCTCTCGAATCACAGCTGAAGAAGTAGCTAAAGCTATTGTGGCTTAGTCGTCATCATAAAAAAACCTTTTAGGCAAATCCTAAAAGGGTTTTTATTCAATAATCAGCAAGCCCTCTGGGGCAGCCATTGGATTTTCTGGATTGATGCGGTCATAGAACATGACGCCATTGGTGTGGTCAATCTCGTGCTGGACAACAATCGCATTATAGCCCTTGAGTTTGATCCGCTGCTTTTGTCCGTCTTTGTCGATATAGTCGACGGTCACACGTGCATGACGGATGACCAAACCTTCAACGGTGCGGTCAACAGACAGACAGCCCTCGCCGTCGGCCAAGGCGGCATCTTGGACAGAGTGGGCAACGATTTTAGGGTTATACATTACTTTCGCAAGAGCGTAGGCTTCTTTGGGGGGATTTCCTTCCTCATCTTCTGGATTTGGGATAAGAACAGCGATAATCCGTTTTGAAATATCCAGTTGAGGAGCAGCCAAACCAACGCCTGGACGCAGAGACATTTTTTCAGCGGCGACAGGATCCTGAGAGTTTTTCAAAAACTGCAGCATTTTCTCGCCCAACACAATATCTTCATCCGTTAGTGGCAGGGCCACGTCTTTGGCAACTGCCCTGAGCGTAGGATTTCCCTCGCGGATAATATCAGTCATATCAATCAAATGACTGGCTTGAGTGAGTTTTTTGATAACAGACATAGTGACTCCTTATATTGACAACATGATAACTATAGCACAAATTTAGGGATATGGAAAGTTTGCTGATTAGTCCTTAACGGCCCAGTCCTGCAACTGTTTCCGATTGATAATCTGGTAATTGGGTTTGTTTTTACTGATAATGCCGGCCTTGATAAAACCATGAATAACGCGCAGAAGATGTCGGTATGAGATGCCGAACGAATCAGCCAAGGTAGCCAATTCTAGCTGAAAATTCCCCTGATGTTCCACAGCCAGAATATGAGTGGCCAGCTGTTCTTTGGCGCTGTAAGATAGATTAGTGGCAGCTTTCAGATTTTGTCGGTAAAGCGAATGAGCCAGCCCTTGTCCGAGCTTGAGCAAAAAGAGAGGATCTTTCAACAGCTCCTCTTTCTCTTGGCGGATAGGCAGTGCCAGCATGACAGTCTCTTCAAGTGCTATCACGGAAGAAACGATTGTCTGATCTGTCAGCAACTCCAAGTTTCCAATCAAGGTCGGTTTGTTTTTGATATCTAAAATGTGCTCCCGTCCGTTAAAAAGCCTGCGGACAATTTTGACTTTTCCCCTGACCATGTAAAAGAGAGCTTCTAAGGGCTCTCCTTGCCGGCAGATGAGGTGACCGGCAGGGAAAACGAGGGGTCTGAGTTTCGCGAAACAGTGCTTTGGGAAAATTTTTTCTAATTCTTTGCTGGTCACTAGATGATTGATGACATCTTCCATATCTTCCTCATTTAGGACATTTGTCCTATTTTTCTTTCTAAAGATTGATTATACTCTTTTTAGTCTTAAATTTAAAGGAAGGTCAGAGAAATCATGAAAAAATTGTTAGAGAAGGTTAGCCTGCTCTCCCTGTCCTTAATGTTAGTGTCGACTTTTTCGGTCTCCCCGGCTTTACCTAAGATGCTGACTCATTATGAAGCGAAAGGTTATAGGGTCGGTCAGGTGGAACTTTTGTTTTCGCTGTCTTCATTTGCCATTCTGGGGATTTTATTGGCGACTCCTCTTATGAACCGCTGGCTGTCAGAACGACTGACCATTATTTTAGGTCTCGTTCTGTTGGCTGTCGGGGGGATGACTCCCTTCTTTTTCCAAGCCTATCCGGTGGTTTTTGTCTCAAGGATTATCTTAGGGGCTGGCGTTGGTTTGATCAATGCGCGTGCCATCAGTATTATTGGGGAACATTTTTCTGGTAGAGAAAGAGTTCAGATGCTGGGCTACCGTGGATCGGCCGAAGTGCTAGGCTCAGCGGTCTGTACTTTTTTGGTCGGTCGCTTATTAAAAATCAGCTGGTCGGCTAGTTTTCTCATTTATGGGCTGGGTTTTGTTATTCTTTTTCTCTACCTTGCTTTTGTAGCTAAACCTGAGGACAGCCAGGTACAACTTCCAAAGACAGAGCCGAAAACCAGCCGTCTGAGCTCGGGACAAGTCCTGTATATTACTGGATTAGCCCTCTATGCTGGCTTTGTCATCTTGGTCAATACGGCTATTACGCTACGCCTGCCCTTAGTTATGGAGCGGCTGCAATTAGGTACTGACAGCCAATCGAGTCTCATTTTGAGCCTCATGATGTTAATGGGGATTTTGGCAGGTGCTTTATTTGCCTTTTTATTAGACTGGTTAAAGGACTATTTGATGGCGCTGGTTGTTTTAGCTCTCAGTGCAGGTCTCTTTATTCTCTGGTTTGCCAACAGTCTGTGGTGGCTGGCTCTGGGTGCTTTGATGACAGGTTTTGTTTATAGTTTAGGTGTGACCTTAGTCTTTCATCGGATTTCCGAGACTATTCCGCTTAAGCAGCTTAATGCAGCCACGACTGTCGTTTTGCTAGGCTGCAATCTAGGGGGCGGGTTTGCTTCTCTGGTCTTACAGTTTTTTGGGCTTTTCAGCTCTAGCGTTAATATTAGTTTTATCTTATTTGCCCTAGTCAGTCTGTTTTTAGGTCTGAGCCTTCTTCTTTACCAAAGATTAACTCATCAGTGATTTCAAAAGGTCAGCTTTGCCATTTGACAAAAGACAGGAAGACTGATACAATGACTAATGTCTTTAAGACAGATTAACTTTTTCTTGGTTTTAGGATCGCCAAATCCTAGGACTCGGATTAAGCAAAAAAGGAGAACTATTATGGCAATCTCAAAAGAGAAAAAAAATGAAATTATCGCTCAATACGCTCGTCACGAAGGTGATACAGGAAGCGTAGAAGTTCAGGTTGCTGTCCTGACTTGGGAAATCAACCACTTGAACAATCACATTCAAGAGCATAAAAAAGACCATGCAACTTACCGTGGCTTGATGAAAAAAATCGGTCGCCGTCGTAACCTCTTGGCTTATCTTCGCCGCACAGATGTTAACCGCTACCGTGAATTGATTCAGTCACTCGGACTTCGCCGCTAATGGCAGCAGAAACAGGACTTCTTGTAAGTTCTGTTTTTTCTTTGTTTTTAGCATCTTTTTTAATAATAATCATTATAAATAAGGATGCTTTTGTGCTATAATAAAGGCATGATTTTATATGACTTGAAACATGTCGGTCTCGCAAGAGGTGATAAAACGATTTTAAAAGACATCACGTTGACGGTATCAGAAGGAGAATGGCTAACGATAACGGGTCCTTCAGGAGGAGGTAAGAGCACTCTGCTGAAGATTATGGCAAGTTTATCCCCGTATTCGCAAGGGGAGATCTACTATGACGGCAACGATTTACAGCGTCTTAATCCCGTTGATTACAGAAAGGAAGTATCGTATTGTTTTCAGCAGCCAGTTCTTTTTGGCCAAACGGTCGCAGATAACTTGGCTTTCCCATTTACAATCAGACAGCTTCCGTTTGATCAGCATCGGGCACTTGCGGCCTTAGCGGCAGTTGATTTGCCCCCTCATTTTTTGGAACAGGCGATTAGTGAGCTTTCAGGCGGTGAGAAACAGCGGGTTGCACTGGTAAGAAATCTTCTGTTTGACCCAAGAGTGTTGTTGCTGGACGAGGTGACTGCTGGTTTAGATGCTGTTACTAAAAGCCTTGTTCGGGGCTTGATTAAGCAATACCATGAAAAAGGAAAAACCATTATTGAAGTCACGCATGATCAGACAGAGCTTGCTGAGGCTCGGCAAGTGGTCAAGATAGCAGGAGGTGAGCTGATTTATGACTAATGTCAGTGTTAGTTATTTTTCTTTGGTTTTGGCGCTGGGACTTGTTCTGGTAGCCCTAGGTCTATCCAGCAAAGAAAAATTGGGCTTGACCAAGGACATTATGGTGGCGGTGGTGAGAACAGTCCTTCAGCTGGTTTTCATCGGTTATGTGCTGAAGTATATTTTTCAGTTAGACCATCTGATTGTAACCATTGCCATGTCTTTGGTCATTGTTTTCAATGCCAGTCATCAGGCTTATAAGCGCAACCCCAATCCTCATAAGCAGTTTCGACATGCTTTTTTGGCTATATTGTCTTCCACAGCGGTTACCCTAGGACTGTTAATGTTATCGGGTGCTATTAAACCCCTGCCTTCTCAAATCATTCCTATTTCTGGGATGATTGCCAGCAATTCCATGGTCGCGATTGGCTTATGCTACCGGGAAATGCATACCGCTTTTACGGACCAAAGACAGCAGGTCTTGGAAAAGCTGTCTCTGGGAGCCCCTATCAAATTAGCCTCGCTTTCCATACTGCAGCAGTCGATTCGTACGGCCATGCAGCCTACAATTGATTCGGCCAAGACCGTTGGACTGGTCAGCCTGCCGGGGATGATGTCGGGTCTGATTTTTGCAGGTGTTGATCCGGTCTATGCCATTAAATATCAAATTATGGTGATGTTCATGCTATTGTCAGCCACCAGTTTAGGATCAGTCGTTGCAGGTTATTTTGCCTATAAGGATTATTTTAATGATCGTCAGCAATTAGATTTTGACGCTGGCTAACCCTATTCACTCGCACCTAAAGGTCAATTTTTTCGGGCTTTGGGGGCGATTTTTTTGTGGCAAAAAGGCAGTGATAGTTCTTATCAAAAATCATAAATTATGTTAAAATAGTTGAGATACGTGGTTTTGTGCAAAGTTGAAAGAACAAGGACCGAGCTTAGGGGTTTTTAACACGCTGCTTGTTCTCTGAACTTTGTAGAAAGCACGTAAATTTACATTTAGGAGAAAAAGATGACCAAACAAATCTTTGAAAAAACCTTTGCAGGCAAAAAATGGGTGGTTGAAACAGGCCAAGTCGCGAAGCAAGCGAATGGAGCGGTACTTATCCGCCATGAGAAATCAACGGTTTTAACGGCGGCAGTGATGTCTAAAAAAATGGCGACAGGCGATTTCTTCCCTCTGCAAGTCAACTATGAAGAAAAAATGTACGCAGCTGGGAAGTTCCCAGGAGGCTTTAATAAGCGGGAAGGCCGCCCATCAACAGATGCAACCCTGACGGCCAGACTGATTGACCGTCCTATCCGTCCCATGTTTGCAGATGGCTTCCGCAATGAAATCCAAGTAATCAATACCGTCCTATCCTATGACGAAGACGCTTCAGCACCAATGGCCGCTATGTTTGGCTCATCTCTGGCCCTGTCTATTTCGGATATCCCCTTTAATGGTCCGATTGCAGGTGTTCAGGTGGCCTATGTTGATGGACAGTTTATCATCAACCCCACAAAAGAAGAACAGGAAAAGTCTTTGTTAGAGCTGACGGTGGCTGGAACCAAGGAAGCCATCAACATGGTGGAATCAGGTGCGAAAGAACTGTCTGAGGCCATTATGTTAGAAGGTCTTCTGAGGGGACACGAGGCGATCAAAGAGCTGATTGCTTTCCAAGAAGAAATTGTTGCCGCTGTCGGTAAAGAAAAAGCTGACGTAGAGTTGCTTCAAGTGGACGCTGACTTACAACATGAGATTGTGGCAGCTTATAATGCTGATCTCCAAAAAGCTGTTCAGGTAGAAGAGAAGAAAGCGCGTGAGGCGGCAACAGAGGAAGTCAAGGAAGGTGTCAAAGCTGAATACGAAGACCGGTTTGCAGAAGCTGAGGACCTTGACCGCATCATGCGCGATGTGGCTGAAATCTTAGAACAAATGGAGCACGCGGAAGTGCGCCGCTTAATTACAGAAGACAAGATTCGACCGGATGGCCGACGTGTGGATGAAATCCGTCCGCTTGATGCTGAGATTGATTTCTTACCGCAAGTTCATGGTTCAGGACTCTTTACTCGGGGACAAACACAGGCCCTTTCGGTCATGACCTTGGCTCCGATGGGGGAAACGCAAAAAATTGACGGTTTAGATCCAGAATACAAGAAACGTTTCATGCACCACTACAATTTCCCGCAATATTCCGTAGGTGAAACGGGGCGTTACGGGGCACCAGGCCGCCGTGAAATCGGCCATGGAGCCTTGGGTGAGCGGGCTCTTGAGCAGGTCCTCCCAAGCCTAGAAGATTTCCCCTATGCCATCCGACTGGTTGCAGAGGTCTTAGAGTCAAACGGTTCGTCCTCACAGGCTTCTATCTGTGCAGGCACCTTGGCACTCATGGCAGGAGGCGTGCCGATTAAGGCACCGGTTGCCGGGATTGCCATGGGGTTGATTTCAGATGGACGGAATTATACTGTTTTAACGGATATTCAAGGTTTGGAAGACCACTTCGGCGATATGGACTTTAAGGTTGCCGGGACCCGTGAGGGCATCACAGCCCTTCAGATGGATATCAAAATTGAAGGTATTACCCCTCAAATCTTGGAAGAAGCTCTGGCTCAGGCTAAAAAGGCCCGCTTTGAAATTCTGGATTTGATTGAGGCGACAATTCCAGCACCCCGTCCAGAGTTGGCGCCAACGGCTCCGAAAATTGATACCATCAAAATTGATGTGGATAAGATTAAGATTGTTATCGGTAAGGGCGGTGAAACCATCGATAAGATCATCGAAGAAACGGGTGTCAAAATTGATATTGATGAAGAAGGTAATGTTTCCATCTTCTCAAGCGACCAAGAGGCCATTGACAAGGCCAAAAGTATTATTGCTGGGCTTGTCCGCGAGGCTAAGGTTGATGATATCTATGAGGCTAAAGTCGTTCGCATTGAGAAATTTGGCGCTTTCGTCAACCTCTTTGATAAGACGGATGCCCTTGTTCATATTTCAGAAATCGCTTGGACGCGCACAGCTAAAGTTGAAGATGTGCTGGCCGTAGGTGATACCGTAACGGTCAAAGTCATCAAGGTTGACGAGAAGGGGCGTGTTGATGCCTCTATGAAGGCCTTGCTTCCACGTCCGCCTAAAGCAGACAAAAAAGAACCGTCTGAATCAAGTGTAAAACACCATAAGGAAAAAGAAGACAATGACAAGTAATTTTAATAAAGAACTTGACTTGGCTCTCAGGACCTTTATCCAAGAGCCAGATAATTTTCTGGATAGTCTGACCCTAGTCAACAGCCTTCATAGTTTTACGGTCTTAGCCAGTGATCAACCCTATGCCATTGCCTTAGAGGGTCAAAAGGTGACCCCTGTTTTCACCGATAAATCCGACCTGGAAACCTTTAGGAAACAGCAGGCGAGTGCCCGTCAGCAAAATTGGGTTGAGCGGCCAAGTCTGGAAGTCTTAGAAGAGGTGATTAACTATCAGTTAGATGGCATGGTTTATAATGTCAAAAGAAGCGGCGACTTCGGTAATACAACCGTTTTTAAAACCAGTGAACTGGTAGCTTTTGTGACGACTTATACCAACGTTATCAATACCTTGTTCGATGAGGATAATCAAAAGGCGGGTCTGATGGAGCGGTATTATTTGGTGCCTGTCTTTATTCACCCAAGTGGTCATGACGGTTTCGAGCGCACCTTTCCGACCATGTCACAGGCAGAACATCAAAGTTACATTCCCCTCTTTTCAAACCTAGCTAGTTTTGCCAAATGGTACAGCAATCCAGAATTTGGTATTCCTTTTAGGAAAGCACAGGGAGCGATATTGACTTGGAAGATTGATGATGTCCGTTTCCCTCAAAGTGGAACAGAAGGAACAGTTGGATTGGCACTCGATCCTTTCGATGAGGAACACCAGTTGCTGAAGTGGGAAGCGTTGGACAATTAAAAAGGAGAACCTATGGGTTGGTGGAAAGAAACCATAACTATCGTTAAAGAGAATGACCCTGCAGCACGCACATCGCTGGAGGTGCTTTTGACCTACCCAGGAGTAAAAGCCTTAGCTGCCCACCGTCTGTCGCATTTTTTGTGGACACATGGTTTTAAGCTTTTGGCACGAATGCATAGTCAATTTTGGCGTTTCTGGACACAGATTGAAATTCATCCCGGAGCAGAGATTGCAGAAGGCGTCTTTATTGACCATGGCGCAGGTCTAGTTATCGGAGAAACAGCCATTGTTGAAAAAGGGGCTATGCTCTACCACGGTGTGACGCTGGGCGGAACCGGTAAAGATACTGGCAAACGTCACCCGACGGTTCGAAAAGGGGCTCTAGTGTCGGCACATTCACAGGTTATCGGTCCCGTTGAAATTGGTGAAAATGCCAAGATAGGAGCTGCCGCGGTAGTCTTAAGTGATGTTCCGCCAGATGTTACTGTCGTAGGTGTTCCGGCCAAGGTTGTTCGCATACATGGCCAAAAGGATGAAATTCAAATTAAAACCATTGAAGAACAGCGTGAAGCGAGCTATTATTCTTCGAAATTATAAATTTTGCGCGATAAGTCCGACTATGCTGACTTTAAACGATTGCGAAGGGACTGTGAGATGAAGGTTTTTTTCAAGGATAATAAGTATTTTGCAGTCTACTTAGTGGGCAGCCTGGTCTCTGTTTTCAGCCTCTTGAGAGCTGGATATCTGGTCTTTGGCCTCCTTATTCTGCTCTTTGTCATCCTGCTCTTTACCTATCTCTATCACCTAAGTCAGAGGTAGACATGAGAGGTGCCTAACCGTTTAACAATGAACATTCCGGCTACAGGCTAGAATGACGGTCTCCCTGCCTACTTTTCTTGTCCAGCAAGGAATTTGTCTGCTTCGATAAGCTCAAGTGTCCATCCTGTCGGTCGATGATATGACGTAAAAGGTGAGGGCAGACCAGAAATAGAAAGGAAGGGGCACGATGGCAGTCTATTTTTACGGCTGTACCACCATGGATGGTTATCTGGCGGACAGTCAGCATAGGATTGACTGGCTCCACCAGCTTGGTTCTGTGGAGGATACGGGCTATGATGATTTTTACAGGCAAATGGATGTCACCATCATGGGCAAGCGGACCTTTGAGGAGATTCAAGGTTTGCCAGATGTTGAAGGCTTCTATCAGGCCACTGAAAATTATGTCTTTACCCATGACACAAGCCTGCCTGTCAAGAACTACCAGCCTGTCGCTGGGGATGTGGTGACTTTTGTGAAGCAACTGGACAAGACAAAAAATGTCTTCGTCATTGGGGGAAATTCCTTGGTAGGGCCTCTTTTGGATGCGGACCTCTTTGATGTCCTCATCATCCAGATGGCACCGGTCATCCTCGGAAAAGGGATTCCCCTCTTTACCCAGAAGGAAGGTCAGCGCTTTTACCAGCTGGATGAGGTCAGACAGTTTGGCCCCTTTGCAGAGCTGGTTTTCAGCCGAAACATAGAAAAGGATAGGAAAAACAGTGATTAAAATTTATGATACCCTGACTCGCAGTTTGCGGGAATTTGTTCCCCTTACGGAAAAGACAGTCAAGATATATGTCTGCGGGCCAACGGTTTACAACTATATCCATATCGGAAATGCACGCAGTGTGGTGTCTTTTGATACGATTCGCCGCTATTTTGAATACCGGGGCTACACCGTCCACTACATCTCTAATTTTACCGATGTGGATGACAAGATTATCAAGGGTGCCCGGGAAGCCGGTATGGATACCAAGGCCTTTTCGGACAAATTTATCGCGGCCTTTTTAGCGGATGTCCAGCAATTGGGCGTCAAACCTGCTACTCAAAACCCTCGGGTTATCGACTATATGGATGAGATTATTGACTTTATCCAGGTCTTGATTGATAAGGACTTTGCCTATGAGGCGGCTGGCGATGTCTACTTCCGTGTAGCCAAGTCAGAAAACTATGCCAAATTGGCCAACAAGACTCTGGCTGACTTAGAAGCAGGCGCTTCTGGACGGGTGGACCAGGAAGCTGACATCAAGGAACACCCCTTTGACTTTGCCCTCTGGAAAGCGGCCAAGCCTGGGGAAGTTTTCTGGGACAGTCCGTGGGGATCTGGCCGACCTGGCTGGCATATCGAGTGCTCGGTTATGGCGACCGAAATCCTCGGGGACACCATCGATATTCACGGGGGCGGAGCTGACCTGGAGTTCCCTCACCATACCAATGAAATTGCCCAATCAGAAGCCAAGACTGGCCAAACCTTTGCCAATTACTGGATGCACAATGCCATGCTCAACATCAACGATGAGAAGATGTCCAAGTCTTTAGGCAACTTCGTGACCGCCCACGATCTCTTGGAAAAAATAGATGGGCAAGTCCTGCGATTTTTCCTGGCGACCCAGCATTATCGTCGACCTCTCAATTACACAGAGAAGGCCATCCACGATGCCGAGACCAACCTCAAATATCTGAAAAACACCTACACCCAGCCCTTTACCGACCAAGTAGAGGAGGGCAGGTGGCAGCAGCTGGTGGCTGACTTTGTCCAGGCCATGGATGATGATTTCAATACTGCCAATGGCATTACCGTCGTCTTTGACATGGCCAAATGGATCAATTCCGGCAACTATGATGCGGACATTAAGGCCGAGTTTGCTCAGATTTTGGCTGTCTTTGGCATTGTCTTCCAGGAAGAAGTCTTGGATGGCGAGATTGAAGCCCTGATTGCGGAACGCCAAGAAGCGCGTGCCAATCGGGATTTTGCGACAGCAGACCGTATTCGTGATGAATTGGCTGCCCAAGGGATCAAGCTCTTGGATACCAAGGATGGGGTGAGGTGGACCCGTGACTAAAGCAGTAGATGTCAATCTCATCAATGGCATTGCCCTGGCTTTTGAAGGGGATGCGGTCTACTCCATGTATATCCGCCGCCATCTGATTTTTCAAGGGCAAACCAAGCCCAACCAGCTCCACCGCCTGGCCACCCACTATGTGTCCGCCAAGGCTCAGGCCATGCTGATCACGCTCATGCTGGAAGAAAACCTGCTGACAGAAAAAGAGCAGGAAATCTATAAGCGGGGCCGAAATGCCAACGCCAATACCAAGGCCAAAAATACCGACATCATCACCTACAAGATGTCCACAGGTTTCGAAGCCGTCATCGGCTACCTCCACATGACCGAGCAGATAGAGCGCTTGGAGGAGTTGATTGATTGGTGTATAGACAGGGTGGAAAAATCATAAAAAAGAGAGTGGGACAGAAATCGGTAATTTCGAAGAAATTCGATTTCGTCAACAAGTCTTTATTTCCAGTTGTTGAGCTAAAACGGTCTATCCCCAGACCTTGAATGATGTGAGCTGACTACCGTCAGCTGATATCTCCCACTTCAAAAGGTCTCCCAGACCTTTTGAACTCCCACCTCCGCACAGCTCAAACTGTCTGGGAGACAGTTTGAGGTTGGAGATAAAGCGAACTTGTTCGCATCAACCGTATAGGGCTATAAAAGCTGATTTATCAGCGTATTTTGACACAAACTCCGTTTGTTTCATTTCCGACCTCTAACAATCTCCCAGATTGCTAGAGCCCACTCAACCACTGCGCCATTAGTATCTAAAACGAAAAAATAGAGTTTGGAACTTCTTTTGTCCCAAACTCTTTTACATTTCTTCCTTGTCATTCTGATAAAAGTCCACTTTGAGCTGGATAAATTCTTCCATATCCTGGAGGAGCTGAAAGAGGGTGGCCCTGGTTTCGAATTCCTGGCGGCTTTGGGGTAGGGGCGCTTGCGGAAGGTCTGGTGAAAGAGGGCGATATCATCCATCAGTTCGAGGGCGGGATTTTCCCGGCTGATACATGACCGAGCAGATGGAACGGCTAGAAGAACGCATCGGCGGGCGCATTGCTGATCTTGGAAAATAGATAAAAATCAGATTAAAAATCTCTTAAAGAATATATGCGTTAAGGGTTTCTTTTACACACCAATGATAGTCTGTTAATTCTTTAACCATTGACTTTTATCTTGCCTTATGAGATTATTAGTATGAGAAATTGTAAGAGGTTTTATAAATGAAGAAGATTTGGATGTTTTTCTTAGTGCCTGCCTTGCTTTTGACAAGCTTTATTTTTTCCAGTCAAAAGGTTGATGCACAAGAATTAACCAATGTAATTACTAGTGTTAAATTGTATGATATTGGTAATGGGCGTGAGGTTTCAAAAGATGCCAGCGGAACCTATCTGCTGACTCAAAATGTCACTTATCGTTTTGACACAGCCTTTGATTTGAGTAAATACAATGGTCAACTGCAGGATGGAGATACCTTTACTTTTACCATTCCTGCTCCAGCAACGGTCAAAGATGGAACTAGTATTCCCCTGGTTGACAAAGCGACAAATGTCGAAGTTGGGACTGCCGTAGTGTCCTCGAATGGGGATAGCCAGGGAGGCGTGGTGACCGTCACTCTAAAAAATTTGGCAGCTTATCTAAAGGCTACAGGTGCTGAGCAGGTTCGGGATGTCAAAGGAAACTTTTTTGTTGACTTTCTCTCCAGTAAACTTGTGACAAACGAGACATGGACTTACCCTTCAACGGAAACCAGCACTACGATTACTAATAAAATTACTGTTTCTGAACGAAAAGCCAATGATTTTTCTGCGGCTATCGGCATCGAAAATTATGCTAAAATTGGCGGTGTTTTGACCAAACGGTCATATAACTCGGCAGAACTCGGTAAGTCTGGGGATTATGTCCATCCTTGGACCGTTCGTCTCAATGCTAGACAGGCAACTTATATGACACCTCTTGTCTTGAAAGACAGTATTTCAGAGACGGGTGGGCCAATGCAGTATATACCGACTAGTGTCAAGGTATATGCAGGCTATTATCGACCGGAAAGCTTTGCGCTAACGCGTTCAGCAACTCTGGTTGAAGGTGTGGATTACACCATTACTTATAATTCTTCTTATACTGATTTTACTTTAAGCATTTTAAAGCCTTCCAGCTTCATTGCCGCTAATGGTCAGCCAGCGGCGTTTCAGGTCGTGTATGATACGACATCTCCGGCTGACGGCTCAATGGTTGGAAATACCATTTCTGTAACTAATGATGACACAGCGCTAACAACGACAACTACAAACAATCGCACATCTTTTTACGCAGAACGTTCGAGCCGGATCTCAGAAGGAGGGAGCATCTCTCTGGACACCGGTTATAGACTGGTGCTTTATAAGCAAGATGCTGAAACTGGTGCAACCCTTGCCGGTGCTATCTTCAAAGTCGTGACACCTAGTGGCAGGGAAATTACTCTGCCAGCAACAGATGCCAACGGACGTACTTATTCTGAAATTTTTTCTTCAGAAGAAGTTGCTAAAGGACAGTTTACGGTTACAGAAGTTCAGGCGCCAGATGGTTACCAGCTGTTAACGGATCCTGTTAAGGTGACAATTGGTTCGGCCGGTGCTATTCGCATTATTAAAAACACGAAGATTTCACCAGCAACAGCCAGCTTGCAAATCACCAAATCGTTGACAGGGCGTCATTTGAAGGAAGGGGAGTTCTCCTTTGAATTGAAAGATGCCAATAATCAAGTCCTGCAGACCAAAACGAATGCTGAAAATGGTCAGGTAACCTTTGATGACTTGACATTTGATAAAACGGGAACCTATACTTACACCATCTCAGAAGTTAAGGGTGATTTGGCAGATATTACGTACAGTGATAAGGAAATCACGGCAACTGTTGAAGTGACGCAGCAGGATGGCAAATATGTCGCTGCAGTAACTTATTCACCGGATGCTAGCATCGAGAACCAGTATGTGACCACGACTACCACGACTGAAAGCACTACGACTACGACCAGCACAACTGCTACAACGACAACAGAGGCTACGACGACTAGTACCACCTCTGCGACCACAGAAAGCAGTACGTCAAGTACATCGACTAGTACCGCTGCAACAAGCAGCAGTACCACGACNGCNAGNACGACTGCGACCACAGAGGCNNCNACGACNAGNACCACCTCTGCGACCACAGAAAGCAGTACNTCAAGNACANCGACTNGTACCGCTGCAACAAGCAGCAGTACCACGACGATAGGAAACACAACCACAGCAACTGTTGATCCATCAACCGGATCAGATCCAAGTCAAACAACATCGAAAAAACCATTTAAAAAGTCCGGCCTCCCATCAACTGGAGAGCAAGCAGGCTTATGGTTATCCATTATAGGTGTGGTTGTGATTGTAGCGGCGGCAATTTATTTTTACCGTACGCGCCGTTAATATCCGCGAAACGGAAGAGACATTAAGAGACTGATTAAGCAGTCTCTTTTGTTTTTTTCCTTTGGCAGTCCTGAAGCCTAAGGGCTATTTTTTTCTCCTATAATTGTGATATAATGAGGGTATGGAAAAAACGGATATAGTCTATGGTGTTCACGCTGTTATTGAGAGCTTGGAGACCGATAGAGGAAATAAACTTTATTTACAGGATGATTTACGAGGCAAGAATGTTGAACAGATTAAAGACTTGGCTCGAAAGAAAAAGGTCTCCATTTCTTGGACATCCAAAAAAAAGCTAACGGAGATGGTTTCAGGAGCTGTTCATCAGGGCTTTGTACTGCGTGTCGCAGAGTTTGCTTATAGTGATTTAGAGGTTATTTTAACCAAAGCAGACAAGGAAGAGAATCCTCTGATTTTAGTTTTAGACGGTCTGAATGATCCGCATAATTTTGGCTCCATTTTAAGGACAGCCGATGCGACCAATGTAACTGGCGTGATTATTCCCAAACATCGTGCCGTCGGGGTTACTCCTGTCGTGTCTAAAACAGCAACAGGCGCAGCTGCCCATGTTCCCATTGCTCGAACGACAAATCTCAGTCAGGCGATTGAGAAGCTCAAAGCTGAAGGTTTTTGGGTGTTTGGAACGGATATGGCAGGAACACCCGCAACACAATGGAATACATCAGGCAAGCTTGCTTTGATTATTGGTAATGAAGGTAAAGGAATATCGCCTAACATCAAAAAGCAGGTGGATGAGATGATTACCATCCCTATGAATGGCCATGTTCAAAGCCTCAATGCCAGTGTTGCAGCAGCTATTTTAATGTATGAAGTTTTCCGAAATCGATAACAAAGGAGAGAGAAATGACTTTCAGCATTTTGACAGATTCAACCGCTGATTTACAGGAAGATTGGGCAGCGGCCCACCAGATTGACCTAATCGGTCTTACCATTAATTTGGATGGGAAAACCTACGAAACTGTCGGCCCAGACCGCTTAGACAGTGAGAGCTTACTGGAAAAGATGAAACAGGGAGCCAAGCCAACCACTAGTCAGATCAATGTGGGTGAGTTTGAGGCCTACTTCCGCCAACAGGTCCAAAGCAATCAACCGGTTCTCTACATAGCTTTTTCCTCTGTTTTGTCGGGAACCTATCAGTCAGCGATGATTGCGCGGGAATTGGTTTTAGAAGACTTTCCGGAAGCTAGGATTGATATTGTTGACACTTTGGCTGCAGCAGGAGGAGAGGGGTTCTTAGTCATTAAAGCAGCTGAGGCAAGGGAGGCAGGGAAAAGCCTTGAGGAAACCAAGCAGATGATTCTGGATTTGCTGCCTCGTTTAAGAACTTATTTTTTGGTTGATGATCTGAACCATTTGATGCGTGGGGGACGCTTATCAAAAACCTCAGCCATTGTGGGAAATATTGTCAATATAAAACCCTTGCTTTGGATAGACGCTTCTGGGAAATTGGTACCCCTTGCCAAGGTACGTGGCCGTAAAAAAGGCATTAAGGAAATGCTGAAGCAGGCGACTAGTGATATTCAAGACCCTACGGCTGTAGTAGCCTACTCCAATGATGAACAGTCGGCTCAATCTTTGAAAGAAGAACTCCTGTCAAATGGGGAGATTCAAGAAGTCATCATTTTACCTTTAGGGCCGGTTATTTCTGCTCATGTGGGACCTGATACTTTAGCAGTTTTTGTCATAGGGAAAGACGGACGGCAATAAAACGGCTAAATAACTTGACATTATCATGGTTTGAAGTGTAAAATAATGAATGATTATAAGGAGACTATTTGAATATGAGAAAAAAGTTATGGGTGATAGCTACTCTGGCTTTGTTTGCCATTAGTGGGCTGATTGCTTTGGTTGCTAGTCAGGTTAAAGCTGCAGAGCAAGGTGATGTTATTACGAGGGTCTATATCACGGACCAAGCTGGTAATGAACTGACTGGGGATATCGAACAATGGCAGACCTTCCGCTTAAATTCAGATTTTACTTTGCCTGATAATGAGGTGAAAGAAGGAGATACAACTACCGTTAAGATCCCTGATATTATCACCTTTACAGATACAGCAGCCTTTGATGTTAAGGATGCTGACGGCAATGTGGTTGCGAAAGCAGTTGTAGACGAAGCGACCAAAGAAATTAAGCTGACTTACACTAAATTTGTTGAGACGCATTCAGGTATTAAGGGAAGTTTCTACTTTTACGTGCGGGTGGATCACAATGTTATCCAGGATGCACAGACCATGCCACTCGGTGTTACCGTCAATGGGAAATTCATTTCTGGCGGTAACTATGAATTTGCAGGGGTCGGTGAAGCCACTCCGTATGATATTGGCAAATCTGCCTGGAAACAAAACGATGCCGACCCTAGCTTGATTCGTTACCACCTCTCTCTCAACACATCAGGCAAGGATATGACCAATGTTCAGGTTGTTGATGTTTTGCAAAATACATCTCTTTCTTATGTAGAGGGATCTTTTGAAATCCATATCGGAGACTGGGTCTCTCGAAATGGTGAATGGTTCTTAGAAAATGGTGTGGATCGGACAAGTGATTTCCCTGTAACGATATCTGGTAATACCTTCTCGGTTGACTTAGGTAATTTAGATTCTAGCCAAGGGGTCAGCATCTATTATTCTGCTAAAATCCCTTATACACCGGTAGATGGCGAGATCTTTTATAATGATGCGACCTTGACAACGGACAATAGCATTAACAGCACTGCTTCAAGATCTTATACCTTCTATGAAGGTGGGGGACAGGCTGAAGGTTATGTGTATTCCATTAAAATTAACAAGGTCAATGAATCTAACCAGCCTTTGGCAAATGCAGTATTTGATGTTATTCGTGTCAGAAGCGGTCAAACTGTAGGACAAATCACAACAGATTCGTCTGGTGAGGGGACACTCGGACAGCTCTTGAACGATGAATACATCTTAAAGGAGGTTTCTGCTCCTTCGGGCTATAGCTTAGCAGAAGATGTCACGGTTAATCCAGCAGACTTTGACGGCACAAGCAAGGTTGCTGAGAAAACGATTGTCAATAAACAGGTAGCCACCACGACTACCACTACGACAACAACATCAACCACCACGACTACGACTGCAACGACCACTCCGACCACAACGGAAAGCACAAGTACGACTACGGCGTCTACAAGTCCAACGACCACAGAGACTACCACGGCTAGCACAGCTGCTTCAACGACTACCACCACTACAGAGACCACCGCAAGCAGCACTGCAACAACGGAAAGCACGACAAGTACTACTGCTACCACAACCACAGAAGCTACTACGACAGCTTCCACCACGTCTACCACGGCAGCGTCAACGACAAGTGCCAGTACAACAGAAGCGGGAACAACTCATTCTGTGACCACACGTCCAAGTGATCCCAAGACAAGCGGTACAACGACATCAAGCAAGCCTAAAAAATCAGGTCTTCCTTCAACGGGAGATGAGACAGGCGTTTGGCTGGCGGTCTTAGGGGGCTTCACCTTGTTAACTGCTGCTTATTACTATCGTAAAGCACAGGTTTAAGTTAATATAAGGTTTTGAGCTATATCAGCTTATGATGAGTGAGCGCCCTTTGGGGCGCTTATTTTTAAGGTCTCGCGCTTGTGAGACTGATAGTTCAAAAAGAAAAGCTTCTAAAAAAGCAAGTAGAAGCAGCAATCGGGAGCCACTGCGTTTTGCAAATAAAAAAATATTTTGCTTCCAAAAACCTTGCTTTGGGCATGGAAATTTGGTATGATATAAGACGGTATTGTTTACCCCATTTGAAAGGCCCCGGAACCCTTCAAATAACCTGTGGACCGGAACATCCACGCTGTAAACATTAAAGATTCGTATAGGAGAAATCATGAACAAAACAACATACATGGCTAAGCCAGGTGAAGTTGAACGTAAATGGTACGTTGTTGACGCAACGGATGTCCCTCTTGGACGTCTTTCAGCGGTCGTAGCAAGCGTTCTTCGCGGAAAAAACAAACCAACCTTCACACCACATACTGATACTGGTGACTTCGTCATCGTTATCAATGCTGAAAAAGTGAAATTAACTGGTAAAAAAGCAACAGATAAGATTTACTACACTCACTCTATGTATCCAGGCGGATTGAAGCAGATCTCTGCTGGTGAATTGCGCTCTAAAAATGCAGTCCGTCTGATTGAAAAATCAGTTAAAGGGATGCTTCCACATAACACTCTTGGACGCGCACAAGGCATGAAATTGAAAGTCTTCGTTGGTTCTGAGCATACGCATGCTGCACAACAACCAGAAGTACTGGATATTACAGGACTTATCTAAGAGGAAAGGAGCAAAAATAAATGGCACAAGCACAATATGCAGGTACTGGACGCCGTAAAAACGCAGTTGCACGCGTTCGCTTAGTTCCAGGTACTGGTAAAATTACCGTAAATAAAAAAGATGTGGCAGAGTATATCCCACATGCTGACCTTCGTCTTGTCATCAACCAACCTTTCGCGGTAACATCAACTGAAGGTTCTTATGATGTTTTCGTAAACGTTTTTGGTGGTGGCTATGCAGGTCAATCAGGAGCAATCCGTCACGGCATTGCCCGCGCCCTTCTTGAAGTTGACCCAGACTTCCGTGATTCTCTTAAACGCGCAGGTCTCCTGACACGTGACTCACGTAAAGTTGAGCGTAAAAAACCAGGTCTTAAGAAAGCTCGTAAGGCTAGCCAGTTCTCAAAACGTTAAGAACCAGCTACAATACAGACTTTACAATACTTCATGGTTCACACCATGGGGTGTTTTTTGATGGTTTTTTGGCAAAATTCACACCACTTTTCACACCAAATTCACACCATTACTTTTTAAGGTTACGGTAAGCAATTTCACCAACAGCCATTGGTATGACATTTGAAGTATTGACATAGGTCTTAGTTGTGAGAGTGTCGCTATGCGTTAAAGCTTCTGAAATGTCCTCTAGTGATGTGCCAAATTGTTTGGCAAGAGTTGCACCCGTATGACGTAATTTATGAGGTGTGGCGTGTGTTAGTTCCTTATGACGGCGTTCGACTGACTTCATCTTATTATTAAGATAATCAGCGTGTAAGGGACTATTAACATTCCCTTTTGTGTCAATATAAGTAAAGACATACTGTTCATCAGATTGAATAATATTGAATTTTGCTAATTCCAATTTTTGTTGCTTTTTCCAAGCACGGAGTAAATCAGCTAGCTCAATGGGAATATGGAAAGTCGTCTTTTTATTACCCTTAGTTGATTTTAGATTTTTATACTTATCCAAGGCTTTCACTAACTGAATTTCTTGTTTCTTGATGTTAATGTGCTTCCATTGTAAGGCGTAGCTTTCAGATTTTCTATCTCCTAAGAAAAAAGTTGTATAGAATAACACATAATCTTTGAACAGGAGTTTGTCATTTTCTAAATCTTCTTCAAAAGCTGTAAACCACGCTTGTAGTTCTGATTGTGACAGATACAAATCTTCATCATTTTTAGCCTCTTGTAGTTTGATTTTTTTAGTTGCTTTAATACGGCTAATGGTTTTAGAGAGACGATTAGTTTCGATATATTCTAATTCCTCAGCCCAATCAAAAATAGAGTTAACATAACTTCTGATGACCTTGAAGTTGGCATATTCTTCTGCTTTTTGGGTCAATAGGTTCAAAACAACTTGTTTATTTTGATTGAGAAAATCAATAGAATAATTTCCAAGCAAGGGTAGGATATGTTTTCTAAAGACAATTTCTGTACCGTCAATAGTAGCTTGTGAAGGTGTTTTTGTGGTAGATGTTGTTTGACCTGCTTTATAGGATTCCCACCAAACATTGTGATAAAAATCGGAAAAGAGGATTGAGCCATTTGTTTCCAATGAGGTTGCATCTCCGCTTAAAATTTTATCAATCCTGTTTTGTAATTCAAGTTCGTATTTTTTAGCTTCACTCCTTAATTTGAAACGTTTTTCAATCACTTTTTTATCAATTCCCAATGATGATTTAACTTCTTCTGGGACATAGATACGTAAGCGATAAGTTCCATTTTTAGTTTTTGTAATTGACATAGTATTCTCCTTTTTTGAATTGAGCTAGAAAAATACCGTGGCTTAATTATATCAAACCACGGTTATAATGCTACTGATTTTGTAACCAGTGATTGAGTTCAATTCTATCAAAGCGGACAGTTTTTCCAACTCGAATAACTGGTAACCCCTTTTTTATCCAAGAATCAAGCGTATTATTGGCGATTCCCAGATATTTACAAGCTTGTTGCTTGTTCAAGAATGGACTTTCAACGTTGTTACTATCCAATTTATTTTTTATTTCATTTTCTATCAGCTGGCTAATTAACAGTTGTAGCTGATGAATTTGTTCATCTGGTAAAATCACTTGCATAGCCTTTTTTGTCCTTTCATGATATAATATTAGTAGTTATTATTTTAAGGCGATTTGTTTACGGCAAATCGTCTTTTTGTATGCCCCAATAGTCGGAGCTCTGATGTTCACGGAGATATTGTTCAATCTCCCTTTCATCGCTGCTGGTAAATTTCGATAGTCCCAATGTTAAGAGGTCTTGAAGAAATTGGTCTGCTCCTTCAAGTGTGGTTGCTTCATACTTAGCCACATAAAGTTTGGCTAAGGTCTTTGAGACCTGTTTTTCCGTCCATTGTTCAGACTGTTTCAATGTTGGCTTGGTGCGTTCAATACTCAATCGTGTTTTGGTTTCTGTTTGGAGATAATCCTGCCACCATTTAACAGGTGGTCGTCTGCGCTTGTTGGTATCCCTGTCATTAGGTCTGACAAAGCGGTAGTGTCCGTTGATTGCCTCAAAGTAAATGGCTGTCAGAGGTCTTTTAAGAACCATTTGCTGGGCGATAATATTGGCTTTGCCCTGCCAACAACGGAGTTCTGCTCTGACCCAAGAGTTGGTATTATCAACGACCTTACCTTTGCCTCTTTGTTCCATGAGTTTGTTATAGACACACCATTGCTGGCTACCTCGTGCCCCTATGGTAACAGTCTCACCAACCCGTTCGCCTGTTTCTAGAACGGACCGCTCGTGGTAATCAACATGCTGCGCTCTCGTAATACATAAGCCCCGTTTACAGTAAGCATAGAGGGTTTGAACCGATAAAGCCTTATCATAGATGTCATTGGCAATATCTATTCGGGTAAAGTTGATCTGATAGCGGTACAGGCGTGTGACCAATGCCACCCAGTTATTAGCGTTACCTGCCATAAATTCCTCATATTGCCGACAACCTTGACCTTTGAGTTCTAAATAGACCCCCATACTATCTAAAACTTGGTTAAAGTAAACCTTGATGTCTGAACAGGCATAGTGACGTTGGTACTTGTTTATTCCCCAAGCATTAAGAGCAAACTTATCTTGGGGAATGAGCAATATATCTTCTAATATCTCTTCTGGTGGGACATCTTTAACGGTTACAGCGAAGTAGTCAATCCTCACGCTGTTGTCCATGTTTAATCCCCAATGATTTTAAGGTCATTGGCTACCAGTTTTACGCCAGACCAGTTACTACGCGTCATGTTCCACATGAGACGGACTTGAGGATTGACCAGTTCAACGGTCTTATCAAGTAAGCCGTCATTTTCTGCCAGTTTTGTGATTTTGTCGAGGTTGTCATGAATTTCAAGCGTAATTGCTTTGAGTTCTTCAACGGCAATATTCATCTCTTTTAGAACTTTTACTTTATCTGCGTCTTGTACAGTGCAAACAATTTTGGAAACTTCATCACTTTTGACTTGTTCACCATTAACGTCATGATATTTATAGCTCATTCGAGCAGAAAGCACCACCACTTTTTTAGGAAGCATGAATTGACTTTTATCAAGGTTCAATTCGCCAAGTTTAAGTGTTGTGTCAGTTAGTGTTAAGTTTGTCATAGTGTTCTCCTTTGTATTTTCAAACTAGTCATCTTTTTTAAACGTACACAGAAATTGTTTTGAGCCTTACTCTCCCAAGACTTTTCATCAATCAGTAGAACTAATTACCTGTAACACCTGACGTATCAAGGGTTCAGCCCACTTTTCATGTACATTCGTACCCCCTATTAGTAATGGGGTACTGATTTTGGGGAAGTTCGCCCGTCCAAGCACGACACGCCATTATGGGCTACCGTGTTTCCACACACTCGCCCATGGCGTTGTGCTTCTAACCGTGCTCACTTCCCAAATAATTTTCTCTTCTTTGGTTTCTCTAACTCTTCAATCTGTTTGCTTAACTGCTCTATACGAATAGCTAATAGCTGTTTCTGTTGTGTTAAGTCAGTTACCTTTTGGTTTAATCCTTTTAGCTGAACGGTTAAGCGACTGATTTTTTGGTTAACGGATAAAGGGGAAGCTCTACTCGGTGCATAAGCTTTTAGGATTGCCTTATCAAGTCCAAGGTTTCCTTTGGTATCTGCAATTCGTTGGAGCTTTTCAATATCATCAGCTGTAAAGAGAAATACTTTGCTGTAGGAACGTTTTCCTGTTCGTATCCTATCTTCTTGAAAGGCATGCCCTGTTAACTGTTCAATCTTTAAACGCCATTTCTTTAAGGTTGAGACAGAGTTCAAGCCAGAGACAAGTTCAATTGTTTGGGTATAATCGTAAAAGTGAGTCATTGTTGCCTCCTGATATATATTGCATTTAAACATTTTAAATTTTATATTTACATTATAACTTATCGAAATATAAAGTCAAGTATTTTTTGTAAAAACAAAAGAAAAAGTGTTATAATATAAATAAAAATTTGGAGGATAGAGAAATGATAGAAAATTTTGCCCCTAACTTAATTAGATTGAGAAAACAAAAAGAACTCTCTCAAAAAGAACTCGCTAAAAAATTAGGGATTTCGCCACAAACCATTTCAAATATCGAAAATCAGACTGCCTACCCAACATTTGCTAATCTAGAAAAGATTGCAAAATTTTTTAAAGCAACACCCAACCAGTTATTTGGGACAAGCTCTCAAATTGAACTGGAAAATAGTGTCTTTGAGACTGACGACTATGTGGATAAAGCTAACTTACTTTTGAAGGCTGTAAATACTTTTCACAATTTTTCCCTAGATTTGGAAGATTATAGTACTCCTGAAGCTTATGCGTTAGAAACTATTACAAAATTAGATAACTTATTAAAAAGAGAGCCTATCCTAGACCCTGAAACAGATGAACATCTCTATAGATATATTCCAACTGGGATATTAGTGAGAGCCGAGGACAAAACTGAGCCTGAAACAGAATATGAACTGGCCTACGGGTCAAGTATTTTAGAGAAAGCTTTTGACAGAATAGAAGAAATTGAAGATTTGTACCAAAAAGCGCAATACATTGTAACTACTCAAGACCTATTAGACAAAAAGAGTTAATATAGTTCAAAGTATATACAAAATGATACTTTTATGATATAATACTAAAAAAGAGGAGGTGGCATTATGCAACTAACAGTTAATAAATGGGGGAACAGTTCAGCTATACGTCTCCCAAAACAATTAGTACAGCAACTACAATTACATACCAACGATATTCTTGATTATGAAGTGTCAGGGAACAAGATTATTCTTAAAAAGGCAACGACAGTCCCAGAATTAACAGTTGATGACCTTTTTAAAGATTATCAGGGTGAGCCAGTTTCTGTAACGCCATTCATTTTTGAAAGTGTTGGTAATGAACAATGGTAAGTATTAAGCAAGGGTCTATCATTAAAATTAACCTTGACCCTAAACAAGGTCATGAACAAAAAGGTTATCGCCCTTATATTTGTTTAAGTCATAGCGTTGTTACGAAGTATTCTAACCTTGCTATTTTTGCCCCTGTTAGCAATACCAAAAGAGATTACCCCTTTTATGTCCCTCTGAGAGATACTGAAACAACTGGTAAAGTCTTACTTGACCAGTTGGTGACAATAGATTTCAATGCTAGAGATTATCGGTATATAGAAGATGTTTCAGACGAGTTATTGATTAGCTTGCTAGCTCGTGTGAAAGTATTGTTTGAAAAGGGATAATTATATATAAAAAAGATTTCAGTAAGTAGACACTGAAATCTTTTTTATAGTCAATGATTGTATTTTGAAAAAATCATGTCTTTTAAACTCATAATAACTAGCACTAATGTAATTCCCCATCCAATCCGAGCAGCTAATAATAGATTGTTTGACCAAAGATTTAGACAGGTTGAACCAACTGCTGAACCAGTCGAAATAGCAACATTTTGTACCATTCGCTGTAAGGCTCCTGTACTTCCTTGCATTTCCATGGGGCTGGCTTGCATAATACTAGCAATGTTAGCAGGTTGAAAATATCCTCCACCAATACCATAAATAAACAATCCTAAGGTTAGGAATGGATAAGACCAGCTAGGAGTGAGAAGTCGGAACGAGAACAGTCAATTAGAATTGCTCAGGCATATAAAGAAGAATATGAAAAAGTACATATTGATGATAAAGATATTGAGCATTTGCACAACACTTTAGAACGGCTTATTTCTCTGCTATCTTCATTTACTAGTGTTGAAGATGGGAAAGAAGATTCAATGAAACAATTAGTTGCTTTACTTAATTACAAGGAGGAAATAGGAGAACCTCTAACGGAGGTTTAGGTCTGCTCAAATGCTATAAGAAATAAATTAGGAGGTCTATCATCTAAGAAAAACGTACGTAACAAAAAATAGTTTAACTAATGGTGTGAACTTTTAGTATTTATCAGCTCAATTCTTTGTAATTTTGGGGTAAAATTCACACCATTCAGATGAAATTAGTTGAGATTAATTGAAATAACGCTTTCAGAAAAGCGTAGAAATACTTGATATTAAAGGCTTTTGAAATTTATCTAAACAAAAGTTGTTCAAATTTCTAAATAAGATAGAACTGAAGGAATAGTGAAATAGATTTTCAGCAAATTCTATAATATTTTTAAAAATAATTTCGTTATTGGCTAACTAAACTTGCATTACCTAGATCACTTTGTGTTAAATTATGTTTTTCTCTTAAATTTTTGATACGAGAAGGTATATTTTATGTATAGTTTTCTTCAAAAGATTTCATTGCTACTTCTCCTTTTATATATTTTAATTGATAGATGATAAAAGTCTACTCGTATCCTGATTGTACAAAGGATGTATGGTTTTAGTTATCTGTTCATGTGGGGATATGTAGCTCTACTACTAAAATTTGTAGACACTTGTAGCTATAGCTAAAATGTTAATAATAAAGTAATGAAAGAATACTCTATATATTATCAGATTTATTTATGAAAAAAATTCTTTATATTCAAAATTTTAGTAAAGTGTACACTATTAGAATTTTTTGAAATACAAACAAAAAGCTTGTATAAACTAAAATTTTAAGATAAAATGACAATATATAAAAAAAGAGAGAGTGTCACTTGCTTGGTGTTTATACCAAAAGCATATAAAAGTAACTTTATCCTTGAAAGTAAAACATTGAAAGACTATGCAAAGTGACAACTTAATATTTTTTATAAAAGTCTTTAAAGAGAAAAGGAGGATGATTACATGTTGTGGTCATTAATTATTGGGGCACTAATCGGTGTAATTGCTGGAGTTCTTACTAAAAAAGGTGGTTCAATGGGATGGATTGCAAATATTTTTGCAGGTCTGATTGGTTCTTACGTAGGTCAAGCCCTTCTTGGTAGCTGGGGACCTAGTCTAGCAGGTATGGCATTGATTCCATCAATCTTTGGTGCTGTTATCGTTGTTATTGTAGTATCGTTTTTTCTCAAAAAATGAACTAAGTGAGGAATATAGGATGACAAAATTAGTAAAAGTATTAATTGCCTTACTTAGTCTGGTAGGGATGACAATTCTAGCTCTTGTCATCCTTGTGACTCAAAACTTGGTTCGAGTTCCAGCCTTTCTCAATTGGCTTGATCTAAGATTAAATCTATTTGATTTGAACCCTTGGACGGTTGAATGGTTATCAAACTATTCATTTTGGGCATCTGTGGTTCTCTTTGTTTTGTTGCTGATCATCTTGCTTGTTGTTCTCTTTTACCCTCGTCGCTATATAGAGGTGCTTCTTGAGAATCAAAAAGGCAAATTATATTTGAAAAAATCAGCAATTGAAGGCTTTGTCAAATCAACTGTTGAGCAATCTGGTTTAATGAAAAATTCACAAGTGGTTGCCGATATCTACAAAAAAAAATTCGATGTCCAAGTTAAGGGAGAATTGAGAGATAAAACTAACATTCTTCTTCAGGTAAACAAGCTAAAAGCTGATATTCAAAGTGGTTTAGAAGCATTTTTTGGTCTTGATATACCCGTTGATTTTAATGTTTATGTCAAAGATATTCAACCAAAAGCCGTTAAGAAGAAAAGCCGTGTTGTTTAGGAGGTAGTTATGACATTATTTAAACGCTATAAATTTCCACTCCTTGGGGGTGCAGTAGGCTTGCTTTTAGGCCTTTTACTCTTGACCGTAGGATTTTTCAAAACTATCTTTGCTATCATCTGTATTATTCTTGGGGTTTACAGTGCTCGCTGGATTGAAAAATCAGGTCTTTTAAATCAATGGATTAAATAAGCAAAAAAATTAAGAAAAGAGGAATTTATTATGACAAAAACAGTTACTAATCTTTCTACAATTAAAGGTCAATTGACGTATGACGATAAAGTTATTGAAAAAATCGTTGGTCTTGCTCTGGAGAACGTTGACGGTCTCTTGGCGGTAAGCGGTGGTTTCTTTGCAAACCTTAAAGATAAATTGGTCAACACTGATACAACACGTGATGGTGTTTCTGTGGAAGTTGGTACAAAGGAAGTAGCAGTAGATTTAAAGATTATTGCTGAGTATCAAAAACACGTTCCTACGATTTTCAACCGTATTAAAGAAATTGTGGAAACTGAAATTAACCGAATGACAGACTTGACAGTTGTTGAAGTTAATGTAAATGTTGTTGATATTAAAACACGTGCACAGTATGAAGAAGATTCTATCACCTTGCAAGACCGAGTTGCTGACGCTGCAAGTGCGACAACAGAATTTGCAAGCAATCAAGTAGACAATATGAAATCTGCTGTTGGTGCTGGTGTTGAAAAAGTTGAAGACTTGAAGTCTGAGCCACGTGTAAAATAATTGAAAAGAGGATAATAATATGTCAGAAGAAAAATTTGATGCAAAAGTAGACCAGTTAAAAGGGAACGGGAAAGAATTTATTGGAAAAGTAACTGGTGACAAAGAAGTGGAAACTGAAGGTGAAGTTGACAAGCTTGTTGGTAAAGCAAAAGAGCTATTCACAAATGCCAAAGATACTATCGATGGTGCTGTTGAGGGTCTTAAAAACCAGAAAAAAGACGACAAAGAACTCTAATGATAAAAAAGGTAGGTATATCATATGACAGACACAATAAAAAGTGAAGTAACCTATAGCGATGGTGTTATCGCTAAAATCGTTGGCTATGCTCTCCAGAACGTCGATGGTCTCTTGGCTGTAAGCGGTAGCTTCTTTTCAAACATCAAAGATAAACTGGTTAACTCTGAAAATGTCAAAACAGGCGTTAAAGTTGAAGTTGGTCAAGAAGAAGTTGCAATTGACTTGGATATTATCGTAGAATACGGCAAAGATATCCCAGCGATTGTTGAAAGCATTAAAGCTATCGCAGATCAAAATGTCGAAGTCATGACTCATTTGAAAGTCGTTGAACTTAACGTTAATGTTGTTGATGTAAAAACAAAAGCAGAGCATGAGACAGACTCTGTAACGGTTCAAGATCGTTTGACTGATGCTGCTCAAGCAACGAGCGAATTCGTTGGTGAAAAAGCTGGACAAGCTAAGGATGCTGTTGCAGCTGGAACTGAAAAAGTAAAAGAAGCTACTATAAACGGGACCGAAGCTGTTGAAGAAAAACTCGAAGAATCTCGTGTGAATTAAGTTGGGAAGAGGGTAACCTCTTCTTTTCTATATATTTTCTAGAATATATCTCTAAAGTATTATATAATATATGTATAGAAAGGAGAGGACACTAACTTGTGAAAGTAAGTCATTCGGAAATTATTAGTTCAAAATATCAAAAAATTGCAGTAGAAGTTGCCAAGCGTATCGCTAATGGTGAGTACGAAGTAGGCGAAAAACTTAAATCTCGCACAATACTAGCAACTCAATTTAATGTATCAGCAGAGACTGCAAGAAAAGGTTTAAATATCTTGGCAGATATGAAAATCCTAACCTTAAAACATGGCAGCGGAGCGATTGTTTTGTCGCAAGAAAAGGCAATTGAATTTTTAGAAAATTACGAGATAACACATTCTATTTCAGTAGTTAAAGAACACATTAGAGACAGAATTTCAAAACAAGAACAGGGACTGGCTCAGCTATCTGAACTTATAAATGAGTTTTTATTACAGTCCCAATTGGTAAGTCGTCATTCTCCTTTAACACCGTATGAATTAATATTAACGAAGGATACAGAGCATTTGGGAAAGAGTATCAGCGACCTAAATATCTGGCATAATACAGGTGCAACTGTTATCGCGATAGAGCATGATGGGGAACTGATCCTTTCGCCTAGTCCGTATACTATAATAGAAAAAGGAGACCATTTGTTTTTTGTGGGAGATAATCTAGCCCACTCTCGAATGGAAAAATTTTTTCAATTATCACAGGGATTATTATCAAATAATTAAAAAATAAAGATATAGAACCAACTTTTCAAAAAGCATCTTTGTTTAAAGGTGGTTAACTATTCTATTTTATGGTGATAATTGGTGTCAACTATATTCTAATTTATGGATTTCAGCCTATTTTCAAGGTGATTTTATTATTGAAAACATTGATATAAAGGTATTTGTAAGTATTGAGTAGTTATAGTTTTCAATAGAGAAATTCTCAAAACGTTAAGAAACGGCTGCAATACAGCATTTATCAACACTTCATGGTTCACACCATGGGGTGTTTTTTGATGGTTTTTTGGCAAAATTCACACCACTTTTCACACCAAAATCACACCATTGCTTTTTAAGGTTACGGTAAGCAATTTCACCAACAGCCATTGGTATGACATTTGAAGTATTGACATAGGTTTTAGTTGTGAGAGTGTCGCTATGTGTTAGAGCTTCTGAAATGTCCTCTAGTGATGTGCCAAATTGTTTGGCAAGAGTTGCACCCGTATGACGTAATTTATGCGGTGTGGCGTGTGTTAGTTCCTTATGACGGCGTTCGACTGACTTCATCTTATTATTAAGATAATCAGTATGTAAGGGACTATTAACATTTCCTTTTGTGTCAATATAAGTAAAGACATACTGTTCATCAGATTGAATAATATTGAATTTTGTCAATTCCAATAGTTGATTTTGGATTTTTATACTTGTCCAAGGCTTTCACTAACTGAATTTCCTGTTTCTTGATGTTAATGTGTTTCCATTGCAAAGCGTAACTTTCGGATTTTCTATCTCCTAAGAAAAAAGTTGTATAGAATAATACATATTGATTATAATACTTTCCATCAAGAGTATTCTGTTTGGAACAAGATATTAGAAATATAGTAGCAATTCCTAAAAGTAATAAGCTAAGTAATTTTTCATTTTTATTACCTCTTTATTACCTCCTTTGATAAACAACATTATATCAAAATGATATTACAAAAAAGAAACAAAACCCATTAATAAAAAGTTACGCTAATCCCTTGAAATTACTTGACTTTTCGGGGGGGGGGGGGGTAAAATAGTAGTAGTATTTTAGATGCTAAATAATAAAATGGAGTTTTTGATATGAGAAAGATTAGAAATTATTTTCTATTGTTACTGAGTCCTATATTACTAATGATAGGATTGCTGACGGCGGGACAGACTGTTAGTGCGACCAGTGGAAATGAATTAACCAATGTTATTACAGATATTTCATTATGGGATGTTAACAATGGTGAAACACTTCGTCCGAATGGTTCAGGTGTCTATAATTTAGTTAAAGACAATAGTTATCGCTTTGAGACCGCTTTTGATTTATCTAAGTATGATGGAAAGTTGAATGATGGTGATTACTTTACTTTCACTGTCCCAGCTCCAATTACAGTCGAAAATACGAACTTTGAGTTAAAAGATAAGGAAACAGGCGTAGCTGTGGGAACAGCCGTTGTTAAGTCAAACGGAGACAGCAAAGGAGGAACGGTTACTGTTACTCTGAAAAATTTAAAAGATTATCTTGCTAAAAAAGGTGGAAGTCAAGTTCAAGGTGTCAAAGGAATATTTTATACTGATTTTAAAGTAACGAAAACATCTGAAAGAGAAACATTGACGTATCCAGTAACACAAACCAATAAAGAAATAACACATACCATATCTGTAAAAGAGCGAGGTTCATCGGATTATACAGAGGGTATAAAAAAAGAAAACTTTGCAAAAATTGGTGGTGTCATGAAAAAGGAATCTTGGAGTTCTGGGATTCTAAATAAAAGTGGAGAATATATTCATAACTGGTTTTTACGAGTCAATACTAATCAATCTACTTACGATTCTATCAGTCTTAAGGATGTTATTCCAGATGATTCCGCGCCTATGCAATTTATCCCTGAAAAATTAAAAGTTTATGCAGGATACTATAACTCTACTCTTAATTTAACTGATATACAGGTATTAAAAGAAGGGGAAGACTACATAATTGAGTATAATAGTGCGTATACTCGCTTTGAGCTTAAATTATTAAATACTTCTACGCGTTTAGCGACAAATGGTAAGCCAGCAGCTTATAATGTTTATTATTCAACGACTTCTCCTGCAAACGGAACAGATGTTGTAAATGAATTATCAATGATGGGCGGAGAAAAGGTTTTAACAACTAGCACAGAGAGAACTACAACTGTTAATCGTGTAACACGTTCTACAAAAATTACAACAGGCGGGACTATTCAGTTAGAAACTGGTTATCGTATTACGCTATATAAACAAGACGCAGAAACAGGTAATTTACTGAATGGAGCAGAATTTGAAATTACATCTCCAAGTGGTGACAAAGAAACTGTCAAAATTGAAAAAGATGGTGTAGCACAATCTAAAGTTTATTCAGCTGAGGAAGCTAAAAAAGGAGAATTCACAGTGGTTGAGACAAAAGCACCAAAAGGTTATGTTCTTGACCCAACTCCTTTTAAGGTAACGGTTGGTGAGAACGGAATTATCCGTAGGGTGAAAAATACTAAAGAAAAAGTCTCTATTCCTATTACGAAAAAATGGGAAGACGGAGACAACCAAGATGGTAAACGTCCAGAAAGTGTCACCGTTCAACTTTATGCCAATGGTCAAGCAGTTGATAGACAAACTGTGACATTGAACAATGAAAATAATTGGACAGCCCAATTTGAAAACCTAGCTAAAATAGATGATGAAGGAAAAGAGATTGCTTATACAGTGAAAGAAGTTGATGTCGATGGGTATACTTCCAAAGTCTCGGGAGATGTTGAAAATGGATATACTATTACAAATACTCATAAGCCTGAAGTAACTGAGATTTTAGGTAAAAAGACATGGAGCGATAATAATAATCAAG
Source organism: Streptococcus ferus DSM 20646 (assembly GCF_000372425.1). Lineage (GTDB taxonomy): Bacteria > Bacillota > Bacilli > Lactobacillales > Streptococcaceae > Streptococcus > Streptococcus ferus. The sequence continues at coordinate 82,172 of NZ_AQVD01000005.1, read as the reverse complement.
ATGGTAAACGTCCAGCTTCAATTACTATTAATTTGCTAGCAAATGGTGAACAGGTAGCAAGTAAGGAAGTCACAAATAAAGATGACTGGAAATACAATTTTACTGATTTACCAAAGTATGCCAATGGAACTGAAGTTATTTATACTATTGAAGAAGTACCGGTTGACGGATATACCACAACGGTAAACGGTTATGATATTACAAATACTTATTCACCAGAAAAAGTAGAAATTTCCGGAACTAAGACATGGAACGATAATGACAACCAGGACGGTAAACGCCCAGAGAGTATCACGATTAACCTTTTAGCTGATGGTGAAAAAGTAGATAGTCAAATTGTCACTGCTAATAACAACTGGGCTTACAATTTTACTGATTTAGCTAAATACAAAGATGGCAAAAAGGTTGACTATACAGTAACTGAAGACCCGGTCTCAGATTATACAACAACTATTGATGGTTACAATATTACCAATTCTTATACCCCAGCAACAACCTCTATTTCTGGAACTAAGACATGGAGTGATAATAACAACCAAGACGGTAAGCGCCCAGATAGTATCACGATTAACCTTTTAGCCAATGGTAAAAAAGTAGATAGTCAAAAAGTATCGGCAGCCACTAATTGGGCTTATCATTTTGATAATTTACCACAGTATGAAAATGGTCAAGTGATTACTTATACAGTGAGTGAAGATACTGTTGATGGTTACAGCACAAGTATTAATGGTTATAATATAACTAATTCTTATACTCCTGAGACGGTTGATGTGAAAGCAACAAAAAATTGGGACGATAACGATAACCAAGATGGTAAACGTCCAACTTCAATTACGGTCAATCTTTTAGCGGATGGTGAGAAGGTAGATAGTCAAAAAGTAGCTGCTGCAGCTGATGGCACGTGGACAGCTTCCTTTACTAATTTGCCAAAATATAAAGACGGTAGAGAAATTAAATACACCGTTACTGAAGAGGCAGTTGAAGAATATGAGACCATCATTAATGATTTCACCATTACAAATAAGTATATTCCAAAAGCTATTGAATATAAGGTAATAAAAGTTTGGAAAGATAATAATAACCAAGATGGTAAGCGTCCAAGTGCTATCACAGTTCAATTATATAAATCTGTTGGCGAGGCAAAACCGACACCAATAGCTGGCAAAACCTTAACTTTAACAGCCGATAATCAAACGAATGACAATACATGGGAAGCTTCCTTTACAAATCTCCCACAATTTGAAAAAGGACAAGAAATTGCTTACTCTGTGCAAGAAGTAGATACTCCAGAAGGTTATACTGCGTCAGTTGAGGGGCAAACTATCACGAATAGTCATGACCCAGAAACAATCGTCATCTCGGGACAAAAGAAATGGGATGATAATAATAATCAAGATGGTAAACGAACAACAACTGTCAAAGTTCAAATCTTGAAAGGTGAAGAGGTAGTTGATGAGATTGAAGTTAGTGAAGCAAGCGACTGGACATTTACATCTAAAGCTTTGCCTAAATATGAGAGTGGTAAAGAAATTACTTATACGGTGAAAGAAGTTGCAGTGACCGCTTATGAAACCAAGATTGAAAAAGATGATGACGGTCAATATACCATTACGAATACTCATACACCTGAAAAGATTAATTTGTCAGGGCAAAAAGTTTGGAACGACAATAACAACCAAGACGGTATTCGTCCAGAGAACATTACAGTTGAGCTTTTAGCCAATGGTGAAGCAACGGGTCAAACCGCAACAGCCAGTGAAGCGACTGCCTGGCAGTATAGTTTTGAAAATCTTGACCGTTATAAAGATGGTAAGGAAGTTAGTTATTCTGTCAAAGAAGTGAACATTCCAGAAGGCTATAAAGCGGAAGTGGACGGTATGAACGTAACAAATAACCACGTTCCAGAAACAATCACCCTAACTGGTCAGAAAACATGGGATGATAATAATGACCAAGATGGTATTCGACCACAATCCATCACGCTTCACCTTTTAGCCAATGGTGTTGATACGGGCTTAACTGCGACAGCGACAGCTGATACTAACTGGACTTACAGCTTTAAAGATATTGCTAAATATCAAAATGGTAAGGAAGTTACTTATACAGTAAGGGAAGATACCGTTGATGGCTATACTTCAGTAGTTGATGGTATGAATGTTACGAATACACATACGCCAACTACACCAACGACTCCTAAATCAGATAAACCAAGTTCACCATCAAGCAATCAAAAAGATAAACCGAAACAATCATCTCTGCTTCCAGCAACTGGAGATAAAAGTGGTTCGAAATTGATTCTTTTGGGAATTGTGCTCATTATAGCGACTATTTCTGGAGTGATTTATTATAAATCAAGAAAGATGTAAAATTTATAGTAAAAAATGGTTGTTTTTGAGTTAACTAAGAGGTAGTTTGTAAAGGACTTCTCTTTTAAAGAAAAAACGAGCAAATCTATATAAAGAAATGCTCGTTTTGTTTTATATTAATAAGCATTGAATAATATCAAAAAAATAAAATAGATAATGACTGAAGATAAGAAACGATACAACATTTTAAAGTGCTTCATAATCGGTGTCTCAGTATTTTCCGTTTATTCAATTTTGGCTAATATCAAATTTCGGACAATCTTCAACAGACTTTGTTATAATAGCAGTATTAATTAATTTTTGGAGGAAATGATTATGGTTAAATCTTATGATCTCTTGGTCATTGGTTTTGGTAAAGCCGGAAAAACGCTAGCTGCTAAAATGAGCGCTCTTGGGAAAAATGTTGCCCTTATAGAACAGGACGCTGACATGTATGGTGGTACCTGTATCAACATTGGTTGTATTCCAACTAAAACGATGATGGTTGCAGCTGAACATAACTTAGACTTTTCCCAAACGATGGAACGAAAAGAGGTTGTTACGACTCGTTTGCGTCAAAAGAATCAGGCTAGTTTGACAGAAGCTGGTGTGGACTTGTACAATGCCAAAGCTCGTTTTATCTCAAATAAGGTTGTGGAGATTACTACTGGTAATGAAGTGAACCAATTAACCGCTGATATTATTGTCATCAATACAGGCGCAACATCGAATACCTTGCCGATCTCAGACTTATTAGATACTAAAAACGTAGTTGATAGTACAGGTATTCAAGAATTAGAGAAGCGGCCTGTAACTCTAGGATTGATTGGCGGTGGGAATATCGGACTTGAATTTGCTAGTTTATATGCTAAATTAGGAACCAAAGTAACAGTTTTTGAAGCAGGGGATACACTCCTACCTCGTGAAGAACCGTCAGTAGTCCATCTAGCTAAAGGCTACCTAGAAGAAGATGGTGTAACCTTTAAGCTCAATGCCCGTGTTACCAGTGTCACAAATAATGGAGACAAGGTTATCTTAAGTGCAGATGATGTGGACTACACCTTTGATGTCGTCATGTATGCGACTGGACGAAAGCCTAATATTGAGGGACTCGGAATTGAAAATACAAGTATCGCCTTAACGGAACAAGGCGCTATTCGAGTTAATGACTATTGCGAAAGTAGCGTGCCTAATATTTACGCAGTTGGTGATGTCAATGGAGGCCTACAGTTCACCTACACATCTCTGGATGATTTTCGTATTGTCTTTGGTAAACTTACAGGTAATGAGGATTATAATCTTTCTAAACGTCAAAATGTCCCTACAACAACCTTTATTGAACCACCGTTATCCAGTGTTGGTTTGAAAGAAAGTCAACTCATTGAGCAAGGTATTCCTTATCAAAGCAATGAATTACTTGTCTCTTCCATGCCACGTGCTCATGTGAACGATGATCTTCGTGGAGTTTATAAAGTACATGTTCATCCAGAAACCAAGGAAATTCTAGGAGCTACATTATTTAGTCGTGAGTCTCAGGAAAACATCAATTTGATTAAAATGGCTATGGATAATCATATTCCTTATACCTACTTCAAAAATCAAGTGTTCACTCATCCAACTATGGCTGAGAACTTAAATGATGTTTTTAATGTCTAAACAATAATCTGAACACTCTGGTGATGATATCACAAAAAAACTTTTGATGTCAGATAAACAGCACGTGAAATAAATATCACATGCTGTTTTTATATTATTCTCTAGAGTTATATGTTTACATTGGATATAACATGTTCTAGATATCAAGGAATATTTTTATATTGTGATTGGTGTAAAAATATATAGTCTACCCGTTGTTCTAGTTAAACTCGAACTACCGTCGGAAAGCGGAAGGCGAGAAGCCTAAGAAAAGAAACGATGTTGTGGAGAAAATTGAGAAGCTCTGTATGAAAAATCAGTTTATCTACGGTTATCGTATCATCATCCGACTGCTCAAAAAAATTCATGGCCTAATCGTCAATTGATAAGAAGGTTTATCGCATTATGAAGGAGAATGGCTGACTCAGTCGCACTTGTCCTAAGAAGGTGTAACATTTTGGTAAGGCTTACTATGTGACGGAGAATAAGCTAGACCGTGATTTTCAAGTAGGAAAGCCACTGGGGAAGCTTGTTACAGACATTATCTACCCCTCTACTTTGAGAACTGTAACCTCTACTTGTCCTCTATCATGGACCTCTATAGTCGTGAAATTGTAGCTTACACTTACACCATTTCAGATTGCCAGGATACGGATTTTGTACTGGACACGCTTCATCAACTGGAACTACCTCAAGGAGCGCTCTTGCACAGTAACCAAGGCTCTGTTTATACTTCAAAAGCTTATTATCAGGTTTGCGCAGAAAAAGGCATCATCCGCTCCATGTCCCGAAAGAGAACACCAGCGGATAATGCTTCTATCGAATGGTTTCATTCTGTCCTAAAGTCTGGCACCTTCTAACTCCATAACTGGAGAAACTTAACTAAAGATAGCATAATAGATATTGTCAAATCTACATCACATTTTATAATGAAAATAGAATTCAACAGAAATTAAATGACAAGTTTCCTGTTCAATACAGAAAACCGGTCGCCTAAAAAGTGTTTTTCTGCTGTCTCATTATGAGGGTGCAGTGCCTAAAAAATAAAACTTTTTCTTCACCTCAAATACTATCGTCTCTTTGTGTTTATGGAACTAGATTTAGCTTTATGGTTTTTATCTTGATGAACTATCTGGTAACTATTTTGAGAATAGCTATTTATATTTTTGAATAGTTCTAGAAGCGAAGCACTATCAATTATCCTATAAGGATAGGTATAAATGTGATTGTGGTGTCAATGCGGTTGTTATAGTGTTAATTGACAGAGCTAATGGAAGTCATCCAGAGGTGTGAAATAGATGCTTGGAATACAGTCATAGTTTAGAACATTACCGAGTCTTTAATCGGTTTAGGATCTGAGGAAGTCTTCGACGATGACTTGAGACATGGTTGGGATTGACTTCAAATTAGATGACTACTTCAGAAGATAAAAAAGGATCTGTTATGGTATCTGAGCAACCTTTTGCGGCAGGCGTTGGTCATGCAACTATGGGTCTTAATGGCTTTAACGTAAATTCCGTTAATTTTGTCGATAAGAAATCTTGGTAAAGTCAAGGGTGTTGCAGAAGATATCGCTGAGCATATTGATTAGAAAGAGTAAGCTTGATATAACGATGTAATATATCGTAAAAGATCGTAGTATTAAATACTTTCCTCTGTTCCAAATACTTCAGCAGAATTTGATAGTTTTGGGAGTAGTTCAAGTGATGTTAAATCAAGTAGTGGCGGGGTCATAGATTTTAAGCTATCTTTTACTGAGTATTTAGGTGAATAGTTCTCTGGTATTAGTAATTCGACAGTAACATCTGGAGAAACCCCTCTTCCCAATGCAACCTATGTAAGGTTACTATTTTGTCAGAAGAAATATTCTTCAATAATGTCAAAGAGTCTTAATCTTGAGACTTCTTTTATTTGGAAGGATGTGTTGAAGATGTTGACGTTTTTTTCAAAAAAAGGTAAATTACTAATATCGTCTATAACGTATTATTTTTTTAGTAGCTGCTCCTTGAACTAATACTCAGTTAAGGGAGTTTTAAGTATTATCCGATAGACTCTATGTGAAGGAAGTGCTTTCTTCGAGATTTTTTCCTCAATGAATAGGTGAGGGAAATCAGTAAGGATTATTTTAGGAGAATATAGAATATTATGCATATTTCACTTTTTTATTGGAGCAATAAGAAAAGACCGATGGAAGCCAGTTGCTTGTTTGTGAGTTTTTATGCTCTAAACTTTTTCTTGATTCAAAATCTGCCGTCAAGTCCAATTATAACACGGCTTTCGCTATCATATGCTAGTGATTTATTGATAACGAGCATTGATGTCTCTACTCTGTTGTTATTATTATATGTTATGAGGAGACGTGGATTTGAGCTATCCGATAAAATTCTTCAAAAGGGGCTGAAAACCCTTATTGTTATCGGATTTATTGCTTTTGTTTCTATTCTGGTAAGCGATTCTACTTTTCGATATATTATGCCGTCGCCACCAATAGGTCCCTTATCATATGATGAACGGATAGCTACATTTTTCATTGAGTTTATCATAGCTGTAATTTCTGGACCGATATTTGAAGAAGTACTCTTTAGGGGATTACTTTTGAAATATGTTTTCACAGATTGTCCGATTATAGGTCTAGTTATCTCCACTATTCTCTTTGTAATTGCGCATCCCACCGTTGATTGGACGGGGTATTGGTACTATGGGGTGCCGGCTATGGTTCTTGGACTAGCCTATCTATACACTAAATCAATTAAAGTACCAGTTGTAGTCCATATGGCCATCAATTTGCTATCACATATTCAATTAAAATTCTTTTAAGGGTGAATTTTAAATATAGAAGTTTTAATTTTGAGGCTTCTTTTTGTGGATAAAGATGGATAACTTGTTGTATATAAAATTACTTTACCACCTGAACAATAGCTAATTTGTCCGCTTAATGCAGAGAATATCATAATTTCTTAGAGGTCTCAATGAAAAAGAGTTGATCAGATGGATAAAAACGTAGTGTCTCACGGAACATCTATGCCAAAGTTAAAATTATATGAATAGTGATGGCTTATCATGATACTCAGAATGATTATCGATTCCTCTACTATCAGCTGAGAAAACAGTATCAGATTTTCAACTCTAAGACTGTCTTTCGTTACATGTTTATTTTTTATTATCATTCTTATATTCGTAAGATCAATCCTGCACTTAACGAAAGACAAACGAAAAGGGAGAATGTTCCTAAGTGTCATAAAAGATTACTATGACATTTCTATTCTATATATACTTTGTCAGATTATAACAATAATCAGTTTGTTTTTGAAAATGTAGACCTTATATTTGATGAATGCTGATTTTAACCAAAATCTGCATTCATCATTCACACCTAAAGATAAGAAAACGATCATCCGTCAAATTAGGAAATACATAATTGGTATAATTATTATCACAAACTACTAGAAAAATTAAGAGATGCGACTCCTTTAGAATATAGAGAATCATACCTTGTAAATGTCTATCTATTTTAAGTGGTGCTTGACAAGGGTCTCTCTTTTATTTTTTTCTTTGACGGTCCTAAATCCTGAAGACTGTTTTTTCTCTTATCATTATGATATAATGAGAACGTAGGAAAATGACGTAGTCTATTGTGTTTACGCAGTTGTCGAGAGTAGTTTCAGTATTTTGAATTAAATTTAAAAAGTTAGATTTGTCCTCGTTAAAATAGTGCTGTAATTATAGACAGGCTGGTAGAATATTCATTAGAAATATTGTGATAGAAGGAAATAGTATGCGTAAGTTTTTACAAACCATTCTTTATGAACTGTCTTTTTATGTTGAAATATTGGTATCCGTCATTTTGGTTATTATGCTTGTCTTATTAACAGGGATATTGGCAACAGAGATTGTCACTATTTTTGGTGGAGACATTAGAATTAACGCTTACCTGCAAAATTTCCTAAACCAGGCTATGAACATAGCTATTGGGGTTGAGCTGATTAAGATGCTGAGTAAGCATACTTCAGGAACCATTATTGAAGTACTCCTGTTTGCTATCGCAAGGCACGTTGTTGTTGACCATAGTAGCAGTCTGGATTCACTTCTCAGCGTGGCAGCTATCGCTATCCTCTTTGCAACACGGAAATACCTTTTCACGAGTTTTGATGACTCTAATAATATTATTCTCAGAGCTAGTCAAAAGGTTAAAATTGCCAATATTTTAGCCCGTGTTAATCTTAAAGGTGAAAAAAACGAGGACCTAAGAGACTTTATGCTCCGTCATCTTAAAGAAGAAGAGAAATCTGTGACGATTGGTTCGAGTATCTATTTTGATAACCTTGCTCTACGGATAGACAGTATGAAAGGCAACAAAATTACCCGAATAGAAATTATAAAATCCTTATATAGTTAAACTGCAATATGTAACTTTTTGATAGAATCTGTAAGATATAAAAAGCTGTTTAAAATATAGTCCGATCTGGTATAGAACTAAAGGGATTAAATTAAAGAGATTACGATAGTAAATAACATCTAGAATTGAAGTTTTATCATTGAAATTGATATTAATCGCATTTTGGATAGTTATCTGATTAAATAGCCATACGCATATCAATTATTTCTAAAGAAAAAGAAAGCCGATTGTGATTTAAAATTGAAATATGCAATTAAAGAAGAATATTAATAGTTTTAAGTTGAAATCAAGGCTATAATAAGGGGACAATCTAAGTAAGGAAGGAAATCCTTTTATAACAAAATATTTAAATTTTAAAATTTACTTTACTGAAAGTCTGTATTTATAGATTTTTTACTTTATTTTAAAGTATCAATTTATGGGTCTACTCTCTCTAGAGAGGCTTTAGTGCTGTTTCTTAGAATTGACGGATTTTTTGTAGAGGTGGGTGGCTATAAATTATTCATAGTTATAGATAGGGTAGAATAATCAATGGACCTAAGCGGTATTATAATTCCCTAGAAAGCATTCTTGGGTTAATCAGTAGATTAGCGTGAGTGTGACGGAAACCATGAAAGTCAATGTTAAGAATTCCAGCCTGTTTAAACCGAGTTCTTAGATATGTCCTATGAGTTTCGTGACTTGGATAATCATGGGTAAAGTTAGAGAATATAATCGTTTCAATACTTTCTAACCAACTTCCAAGCCTCTTGAATTTATCTGAGTTAGCAGATATTCAGCATGGTAACGGTAATCTGATCTGTACCTTAATAGGTTGTTTTTGGTCAATTAATTTTTTAAAGTGATTAAGTACCTTCATAATGCTAATAATTACATTATGTTTACGCCATATTGTAATATGCGCACTTATTGAGGGTGTGGATTTCACCATAATACATAGAACTCATCTTCCTCTTTGTTGATTAGGTCATAAAGTTTATTTACCATACCTTGTATAAGTTGCATAGTCAGTTTATCGAATTATAGTACTTACAGACCCTAAATAATCATACCGGCAAGGTATTGGGAATCCAGTAACTTGTTAATATTATCTTGAGTGTTTGGCTTGATGGCATGTTTACAACTATTCCATCATAGTCCAGACAATTCTTGATAACTTGCTATTGCTGCGGCTTAAAACCTGGTAAAATCGTCTCACTAGAAGGTTATCTTTTTTTATTTGACTTTCAGCCTATTTTTTACATATTCCTAAATAACAAAAGATAAGTCAAGACTAGCGAACTCTTCTGCAAGCCTCTCTATAAGTTCCCTTTTTAAGCTAACTAATTCCTCTATAGAAAATAACTGTGTATTACGAGTTATCATCAAATGTATTCTGATATGTGTGCCTTGTTTCAAAATATGAATATCAAAATCTTCGTGATGATTCGGTAGCCTATTCTCTATGACATTGATAATCATAGTTTCCAACTCCTCATCTTGAATAACTGAGTGATTTAACTCGTGGAATGAAGCAATAAGACTCTTAATAGGTTCGGAGATAGAGAAAGCAACAAGGATAACAGTTATGAAAAAATCTCCTGTGTAATGTAAGAAACCTAGTGGACCATTGATATCAACAACATATAAAGCAGTCATAGCTATTGCGATGCCTAGTGAAATAGTTCCGTCAATAAAATTCCCCTTACTTTCCGCCTCAATAATGATACTCATATTCCCTATCTTTTTATTCATAGTATGATTATAAAAATAAAGGCCGTAGCATAGAAATACCATAACAAAGGAGTAGGGAAGTACAATACCTGTTTCAATAGGGTATCCTTCTCCGTTTACAAGATAGGCAAAGGCACTGGCACTTGTTTCAAGTAGGGTTATTAACAATACTCCAACAGTGACGAGAGAGCGGAATAGGGCATACATAGGTTCCAAGAAGTATAATCCCTTCGGAAATACTTCCGTTTTCTTATGGCTGTTTTTTGAGATATAGTAAGCAACCAGAGAGGAGATAAAAGCAATAAGAGATATTGCACTATCAAGCAGTAAAAAATTAAGGTCGGTGATGATATAGACAACTACACCAGCTATACCAATAATGAAATTCATGATAGATGACACAATCAATGACTTTATTTCAATATATTTTTGATTCATCTTTCCTCCTTTTGATCATTTGGATAACTTATTAAGATGAGCAATAAAATACTAGGATATTACATAATGAAGGCAAATTTGAAACCACGCGCAGAATACTAGAAAATATCAGTGTATTGTTGGTAAATGTTGGTGTAAATTCTATACAGATTTGAATTTAGTAATTTTTAGTATTTTCCAAAATGGAAAATAGTGGAAATAGGTACTCAATATCAAAAATATATCAAGTTTTTCAAGTTCTAAAGAAGCGGTAAGCATGCTATAGTTGCATTTGTGAGGATATGAATACTACAAATTCTTAATATAGAAATAGTGAAATATTGAAACAAAAGTGGTAAGAGAAATTCCCTTTTAGTTAAGTTCAAAATTGAGCACTACTGTAAACCAAAATGTTGACAAATATTGACAAAAATATTGGTGCGTGGCTTGTTCACGTCCTAAAATCGTGTACTTAGTAAGGGATCACGGTAGGAAAAAGGAAGTAAGTTCACCAAGTATTCAGTAGAGTTTAAACTGCAGTTAGTCCAGGACTACCTCAGTGGGAATAGCGGGGGATGCCATCTATTGTCAAAAAATATGAGTTGAAATCAATAGTCAAGTGTTTATTTGGACCAGGAAATATGGATAAAACCCTACTTTCCTCACATAAAATTTACGAGGCCATCTCTATTAAGTTGTTGATCGAATTGAAAGATTGCTCCTCTGTATTCTCTTTATGTGCCGTCTATTTTAACTTTTTTAGGTCGTCTTACTACCCCCTTTGGTTGAGACAGGGAAGGCCCGACTATAAGTTGTTTGATACGAACCTAGCCAAAAGATTACAGCTATCTTCCTTGACACTCAGAAAGAGTGTCATTTCATGACGTATCAGCTTTTTCGTAAACCTAAAATAATCTTGCGTTATATGCGTATTCTTGGTTACCGATCTCCAATTCGTTAGGAGCGGTATCACTCTTACACACAACGAGAGATAAATGAAAAAACAAGACATATCCACCACAACGTTCTTGCTTGAAACTTTACAGCAGAACTTCCACTCCCAAAACTGACAACAGGTGTCAGCTATGTTTACCGCAAACAAAGAAGGATGTTCCTGAGTGTCATAGCAGATTATTATGATTATTCTATTCTAGCTTATATATACTAGAATAGAATGATAACAAGTTAGTTTTTAACAATATAGATCTGGTCCTTAATGATTCCTAGGATTCAATTAAATTCTACATTACGATAATGCATCCTGTTTTATAAAGTGTTTTGTTAAGCGATTGATATCCTTACCACGATCAGAATGGAAAATCTTGACTTTGGTAAGAGCGTTAGGGTGCTTTGAATAGCCTCTTTGACTAAGTTAGAGGTCTTATACCAACCAACAGATACACCAATAATTTTGCGATTAAAGAGGTCAATTATCAAGCAAACATAAGACCAACGGTTACCAACAAGAATATAAGTCAAGTCTATTACATGGGTTTCAAGAGGTTTTTCTTGGTTGAATTCGGTATCTAAAAAAATTGGGATTTGTTGCTTCATTCTTCCCTTTAGAATGCGGTTTGAAAGTCGCTTGTTGGTAAACGGAAACTAAGTGCGACCTTTTTATGATGCGACGAATCCGACAACATTTTCCTAGCGTATCTGGACTTGCTGTGAAGAAAAATAAACTTAATCATTTCTTCAGGTTTTGCTTTAGATACAGACTCTATAGTTTTGCAATAATAGCTAGAACGGGGAGAATAGTCAGCTGACGACACATGGCTGAAATGCTTTATTTGTCCTTATTAACAGCGATTACTTTCCTTTTTGTGCCATAATCACCGTCAATGCTTTAGGATATCACCTGCATCTCTAGCTCTTTATTTATTTCGTTTTCTGAGTTCAATCAACTCACATTGCTCATCAGTTAGATTATTAACAGATTTGACTGAATCGGTCGTTTCTTGTGCTTGTTTAACCCACTTGTCGAAGGCTAGAGGTGTTAAATCATATTCTTTGATGAGTTAATTACGCTTTCTTCCTACATTATGAAGATCAACGATTTGTTTATTAAAGTCATCACTGAAGTGACGGCGAATTTTTCTATACATAGCTTCCTCCTATTTTCTTTAGTGTAGAACACTTTATAAATTCTGTCTAGTTTAGTGTAACCGATTCGTTGATTTACCGTAGACCACAAGAGAAATTAAAAGGCATAACCCTCTTAGAATATAGGGGAAGCATACCTTCTAAAGACTTAACTTTTTTGAATGTCCATTTTATCTGATGCCCGATAAATGAATCGAATTTTTTTCTAAATCTATTGTGAGCCAATGACAAACCTTGTTTTTTTCATAACAAGGTTATTATTTCTCTAAAAAGTTAACCATTTGCTAAAAATAGAATTGAAACGGTTAGCTATTTTTTGAACATTTCCTAGGATAGGAAGTGAAGTCCTTTTTACATAATCTGTTAGTATACTTTCAGGGATTTCGGTTTCACGAGATAATTTAGCTCAATTTCTTTCGAATAAATTTCTGTTAAGATTATTGGAAAATTGTTGCATAGTTTTTTGTCTTGTAGAGTTAATTTTCCTCTTCCTCTAGTCATAAACCTCCTTCCTTACTATGATAATACTATTTTAAATCGTACTATATTATAATCAAACTTAAGGAATTAAGATTTTAGAGCTATGATACTTCAATGCTTCCAAAATAAGCCTAGCAGATAGAGTAGGCGGTGATTTCCTTTTATCATACTAGGCTTTGTTATAGAAACTTAGCTCTGTCACAAACAAATGTTTGAACACAAAGCGTTTTAAAGGAAGTAAGAGAATGGAATAAAACCAAACCCTTGCCTATAGTATATCATTATTTGTTGAGGAAAACAATATGGAATGATTGTTTATGATACAGTCAGGTGTTTTGTTATTCCTTATGCTGTTTTTACATAAAATTATTGACGGTGGCTATCATTTTACCAATTGAATTAGAAGTAAAGAGGACTTGTACGAGCAAGTAAGATATGCATTTGTGGGACTATGATATTGAACTCTGGACCGGAATGCTGCCCTGTTTTTTATTTTGGCAGACATATTATATCAAAAGGTGTCATGAGCGCCCTAAAGTGGAGAACAGGAAGATAAGTCATTGATTTTATATTTGTTTTTTGGTAGGTGATACGAGCAACATGCCAAGAATAAAAATGAATAATATCGTTATTTTAAAGAAAAATTTCGAAATAAGAATTTATCTCAGCGTCGTAAAAAGATTAAAATTATTTATTTTCCTTTAGTAGACAAGAACCCTATCAAGTTAGGATTTGATCTGGGAAGTTTGGATATCTTTCATCTTAAATTCTTTTGCAGTCTATTTATTCATCTATATTCTCCAATAATTATTTTACCCCTTATCATAGGCTGGGGCTCTTAATAGTATGTAGAAATGTCCCTTGATAATTCTATATAGACGATTTTAGTACTGTAAAATAAAAAGTGAGGTGAGAGAGTGACGCAAATAATGTTAAAAATACTGCGTACGAATTATGATCTGACACCTAAAAAACAGTGAAAAAAGGTAGAAGCGCATCAACAAACACTTTTGAAATATGAGCATAATAGCTCTAGAATTCCAAGGCATTTATTATTTAAACTATCTGTTTTATATCAAATTAATCCTAAATTTATGTTTTCAGCCAAAAATACGATTTACTTCAAAACAATTAAACTATGTGAACAGTTTTAAAGAAAGGAAATATATGAAAGAGTTTGGATATAGAGCTGATAACTGATTGACGAAAAAGCGACTTGGGGTATTGCATTTCCGAGAACTTATACGAGGTTATGCAGTTAGTTAATAAGTATGCATGTACGTCTACTATCGATCAATCAGTAAAAAAGCCATCCGATATGATTGCAAAGCGTGTTTTAGATGGTAAGATAAAATTATAAGTTTTCTAACTTAATCGCAGAATGCGTAGCGTAGACAATCGTTGGATTTTTGACATCAAGGAAGAAAATTCTATGGAGTAGCATTCCAGTGAGAGTTGGCACAAGTCCTTCTTAAGTGCGCGACCAAAGTGTAAAGATTTGACTTTGTGACAGTTTGAAAGTTTCGGTCTTCCTGGAAGACTACGATTGAACCATCGATAAATATCATTTTAATGTCTGGGGTAGTAATCCCCTTCTTTCGAGATGATTATATCAAATTAGAAAGGATAGATAAGTGAATGAAATAATTAAAATTAATCGAAACGAAAATCAAAAATCAGTAGTAAGTGGTCATGACTTACTACTGATTTCAGAAATTAAGAACGCAGTACACAAAATGGTATAACAGAATGTCCGAATGTAACTTTGTCGAAAGTGACGAGCATGTTATAGACACTAGTTAAGAAAGACTAACAGCTCAAATCAATCAAAGTATTTAATCAAGAAGAAATTTCTTATATTTTGATTGATGGCGTTAAAATTAAGTTACTTTAATGAAAAAACCTACCGGACGCGGCTTAGGAACGCGATAACTCTGATAGGTTAGGATAGAGAATTCTTGTCTATGTCTAGACTGGAGATCTGAACATAGACTGAAATGAAAAAGTGGGAGAGGTTATGGGCCTCTAGTTCCCATGAAAATTATATCATGGCTCGATAATAAAAGCAAGTGTTTTGAAAAAATATTGCTAAAAAACATATCTATACCTGTGGTGCTAGTTAGACTCAAAATAGCTCAAAATATAAGCCAATAGGATCTGTTCAATCCTTAGTTGTAGGCATCTATTTTTCTGGCAAAGGGTTGTTCCAAATCAAAGAGCGCATAAGTCATAAAAGAGAGTTTTAATGGTTCGCCTCATAGCTAGTAATCTCCAACTGTTATGCTGGCTCTCTCCTACCATCTTCTGATGTAAGGGCGTTCATAAATAAATATCCTCTCTGTTCTAAACAATATTTAAGCTCCTCTCCTGACTGAGATAGCTAAATATATGAAAATAGAAATCGTAAAAAGACATTGTTTTTTAATAACATTCCTTTGTATAATAATTACATTAGAATCAATTCTATCGATTATATTACCTTATTTGTCTAAATTACTATTGGACAAGGTTATTATTGATAATCATTATAGTTTACTAAGCATGATAATTCTCTCTTTTGCAGTTATTATTATTTCAATTGCAATATTTGTTCCATTATTGGTGGAGGTGGGTTTAATTAGGGCATCTATTTTAACGGTAGGTGATTTAGTTGCTTTCAATGCTTATACGAATATGCTATTTAGTCCTATTACGCTTTTAATTTGTTAGATTGTTTAAAGCAATTTTATGTGGAAAAAAGGGAAAAAGAATTTCACCAATAACTTTCTTTAAAAGTACATAGTGGAGAAATATACGGTGGAGAAAAATTACTGATTAAAAATATTGATTTTACTTGCCACTCAGGAGATGTTGTTCAGATAGTAGGTGATAACGGGTGCGGAAAAACTCTTTTTTACAAACGGTTATGAGGATTGTTGATTTTAATGAAGATATTTTTTTGAATGATAAGTTGATTTCAAATAGAGAGAGAAGATATCAATGAAAATATAGTATACGCATCAAATAATTTAGAATTTGTAGAGGGTAGTCTTTCAGACAATATTTTTGGTGACATTCTATTAATGAAATCTCCCAAAGTGTTATTATTAGATGAGATGTTCTCACACATTAGCCAAGATGATTCTGATGTTATTTTAAATGGAATTCGAAATAAATTACCACATACAATAGTAATACTTGTTGAACATCATCATCATTCAAAATATATTTCCATGGTTTATAGAATAAAAGATTTGCATTTAGTGAAAGAATTAACTTAGATTAAGTTTATTTCTACATATACATATTTTAAATTAAGCACACCATATCTATAAAAGTAAGGCTGGTAAATATCAAAAGAGACTTTTTATAAAGAGTATAATTTTAGTAGAACTATTATTGCGTACGTTCAAGTAGATCTAATTAAAAATAACAAACTAATTTACAATTTTTCCAGTATTTTACCAAGTAGTTCTTCTAACTTTCCTAAATCTCCATAGACTGTTCCGTTCATATAAAGATTGTAAACCTCATCATCTTGCTCAACACGTATTTGTGCAGAATACCTTTTTGATAATGCTAAGAAACGAATGACTTCTCGTTGAGTTCGTCCATTATCTTCTCGAAAGGGATGAAAATAATTAAGGTTATCAAGAATTTTTGCTAATTATTTAATAATCTCATCTTTTGAATTAGCAGTTTGATAATAGGTATGAATAAGGTGGTTTATATAGGCCTGGGCCGTACTGAAAGACTGATTAAATGCAAGTCATTATAATTATTTGTAAAAGCCGTGTTTTCTAAGAAAAAGAGTAATAATTATGGTACAATGGATTTGGTTGAATCAAGGGAGGGAAAACATTGAGAACATATGTAGATAAAGATGAACTTAAGGAAGAAGTATTAAAATCATATAAAAAGTATATTGCTGAATTCGATGAAATTCCCGAAGATTTGAAGGATTTAAGAATTGATGAAGTTGATAGGACACCGGCGGAGAATCTAGCATATCAGGTTGGATGGACTACTCTAATATTAAAATGGGAATCAGATGAATTGAGTGGTTTAGAGGTTAAAACACCTACTGAAACCTTTAAGTGGAATCAACTGGGAGAGCTCTATCAGTATTTTACTGACACCTATGCTGATTTAACAATTAAAGAACTCACAACTCGACTCAGTGACAATATGTATGCTATATATAATATGATTGATTTAATGGGTGAAGAGGTCTTATTCAAACCTCATATGCGCAAATGGGCTGATGGGGCAACCAAGAATGCGGTCTGGGAAGTTTATAGGTTTATTCATATTAATACTGTAGCTCCTTTTGGGACATTCAGAACTAAAATTCGTAAGTGGAAAAAATTTGCCTTAAAGTAATTTGCTAAAAATTTAGAAAGCATGTCGATATAGAAAAGTGGTATAGAAGATGATTGAATAGAGGCTGCCATTCTAATAGATCCAACTGCAGTTTAAGAAAAACAGCCTAGAAACATTGATTTCATAGGTTGTTTGAATGTTTTTAACTTAATTCCACAAGTGTAAGATGTGTATATCTGTTAGAAGTATTGGTTTAATTGTATTCTTGATTTTTCAAATATAGATAAAGTGAGTGATAATCATACTCACCTGATAATAAAAAATTGCTCATTTTCTATAATAACTGCAGTCTGATTGTCAATCGGTAGTAAATCCAATTTTTCAGAGTATGTATGAGAGTAGTTTCAGTGGTACTTTCTATGAAGGGAAATTCATTATTATGAGGAAGTAGGAACTTGTTTCAGAGATTGAGACCAGTGTAATACTTTAATTCAGTTGCAACGTTTGGGTTGTCCATTATAGAATTATACTCAATATTTTCAGAAGTAATGACTGCACCTGCAGATTCTCCTATATAAAGCATTCCTCCTGTCAATCTTTGTTTAATGAATTCTATCAACTTCTTCTTTTTTAATTCTTGTAACAGATAGAAAGTATTTCCACCTGATATACAAAGACAATTACAAGAAGCGATGGCTAGGTCACACTCTTTATTATTTTCTTGAGTAATATCTAGAATATCAACAGTAAAGTCAAGGTTTTCAAAAGTTTTTATCCCTTCAACAATATATCCAGTATATTCTTCTAGCTGTTTCTCAGTCCAACCTATATAAGATGTTAGAAAAAGTTTCATGTGATAGCCTCCATTTTTGAATAGACCTATTAAGGTATTATATCACACATTTCTCTCGCTTTTTCCAATTAGACAAACCGCCATTTTGAGTAACATAAAAGCCTAGAAATATTAATTTCATAGGCTTTTCTTTAAAATTTAATTCTTTGATTTCAGTAATTATTAGTAACATAATCTATATTTAATTTAATATTTTATCAAATAATTCTTCTAACTTACTTAAATCATCATAGACCGTTCCGTCCATATAAAGGTTATAAATTTCATCATCTTGCTCCACACGTATTTGTGCAGAATACCCTTTTGATAGTGCTAAAGAAAGAATGACTTCTCGTTGAGTTCGTTCATTACCTTCTCGAAAGGGATGGAAATAATTAAGGTTATCAAGGATTTTTGCTAACTGTTTAATAATCTCATTTTTTGAGTTTGCGGTTTGATGATAGGTGTGAATGAGGTTATTCATATCTGAAAAGTTATCAAAGGGAATCCCTAAAATTGTTAATTCTTCTTTATTTACATCAAGAGTCATGGCACATCTCCTTGTATAAAGTTGTGTTTATTATACCATGAAAACGGTATTTTCAGCTAAAGGGATGACTAAAAGATATATCATGTTAAACGTAGATTTATGGTAAAATAGTCTTATTATATAATCAATGGTGTGAACTTTTAGTATTTATCAGCTCAATTCATGAATTTTAGAGGTAAAATTCACACCATTTAGATAAAACCAGATGAAATTTATTGAAATAATGCTTTCAGAAAAGCGTGAAAAGCATTGGTATTAAAGGTTTTTAAAATTTATTCAAACAAAAACTGTTCAAACCAGGTCTTAAGAAAGCTCGTAAAGCTTCACAATTCAGTAAACGTTAATCTGCTTATTCAGATTATCGACAGCTCAGGACACTTCTCGATTTCGGGAAGTGTTTTTTATCTCAATTGACGGGACAGTTGGTATAGTTGTTGGGGCTTTAGGAGCTTACGGATACGGCTGCAATACAGTAGTTTCAAATCTTTTGAGGTTGCCAATTTCAGTCGTTTTTGACGCCCTCTTATTTCAGGTTATAGAACTAAAACATGAAATGAGGTGGCAGTTCGGCTATAACGAAAGAACCAGCAGCTGAGATATCAGCTGCTGGTTCTTTGATGTATGGGGGATTGTCACCCTTCCAAGGGCATAAAATTGCCGACAATGAGGCCGATAATGCGAGGGTTTTCGTCGTAAGGGGCGAACTTGTCCTCGTATTTATGATTGAGCGAAACCAAACGCAGGCCATTTTCTTCGCGGTAGACCTTCTTGATATAGGTCTGACCGTCCCAATCAACTGCATAGATGGCGCCGTCATAATCAAATCCTGTTTGCTTGATCAAGGCGACTTCGCCGTTTAGGAAGATTGGTTCCATAGAATCGCCGAATATCCAGGAAGCAAAGTCGTGGTCGATTTCCTCATCGTAAAAAACAGTGTCAAAATTACCGTCTCCAAAGTAAGAATAGCCCGTGCCGGCAGACAGTCTTTCATAGACCTTGTAAGCAAAGCGTTTTGGTTCTTCAATGGTTGCCAGAGCTTTTTGTTGGTTAAGCAATTCTTTTGAATAGTTGAGGCTTTTCTCCTGATTGCTGCTATTCAGCTGTGTATAGACGCTGACGATGTCATAATGGGATTCAAAATAAGTCGGCTCCACTTCTAAAATGCTTGCCAGTTTGGCAAGATTTTTCTGGTTAGGCTGTGTTTTATCTTTTTCCCAATTAAAATAAGCCGGTCTGGAAATGGTCAGCATCTCAGCCAGCTGAGCTTGTGATAAGCCAAGCTCTTCTCTTCTTTTTCTTAATTTTTCTCCAGAAAACATAGGCATCTCCTTGTTAGTTTATAAAATAATTTTAAGTTAAAAAATAACTTTTGTCAAGGCACAATGCTTCCAAAAGAAGTTAAGAAGATTTAAAAGGGAGCTTATTTCTTTCTAGTCTTGATAAGGAACCATGACGTTGATTGCTTGGGGGATTACCGATAAGGTGACAGGGAGCTGACTGCTGCTGTCACCGTCTAGGCGGGTCACAGGATTATGCCGCCTGCTTCGGTTTTTGATGGTCAGTTGGTCTGTTTCAAAATAGGAAATATCAGATAATTTGTCAAACTGTCCTCGGCGGATTTGTCTCAGATTAAGCAGGATTTGCCAGAGTTTTAGTTTGTCAATGTAATAACAGCAAAGCAAACCATCATCGACCTTGGCCTTGGGGTTAAAGCCTGTCATACCGGCGACAGAATGGGTCAGGGTGACCAGTAAAATCTTTGTCCTGATTTGGTGAACCTCTCCCTGATAAAAGAGACTGAGTTTGTATGCACGGTTGCGCTTCAAGACCCGCCAGACATCTTTGAAAAAGGCCAGTTTGCCTAGCCGCCGCTTGTCTTTGCTAGTTACTCCGGCGGCGATGTCTGCCAGAAAGCCTAAAGTCAGGCTGGAAATCATTGTGTCTTGGTTGACCTGACAAATATCAATAGCTTTTGGCCGACCGCTAATAAGGTTCGCCATGGCTGCATCCGTATCTTGTGGAATCGCCAAAGCTTTGGCAAAGTTGTTGACACTGCCTGAGGGAAGGATCCCTAGGACAGAGTGGCTGCCACCTGCGTATATGCCGCCGGCCACCTTATTTATCGTTCCGTCTCCGCCCATCGAAACAATCAGATCGGTCTTTTTGAGACTGGCTTCTTTAGCAATGTTGAAAACTTGGTTGGCTGACTCTGGTTCAATAAAGTGGATATTTTCTTCGGAAAAGCCATGATTCAGAAAGAAATGCTTAAGTTTTGACACTAAATGTTCTTTGTTGTCATTGCCGGATTTGGAATTGTAAATGACTAGTATCGTTTTCATAGAGACCTCGCTTTTTGATAGTAAACCATGAATAGGCTGGAAAGTCAATCGCAAGCCAAAAACCGAACATTGACAGCTGACTTTGTATAGAACTTTCAGTTTTTTTGTGATAAAATGTTAGCAATACCTATTTCATTTGGAGGCGTTCATGAAAGCGATTATTACAGTTGTTGGAAAAGATAAGGCGGGGATTGTAGCCGGAGTGGCTACCAAGATTGCAGAATTGGGGTTAAATATTGACGACATTACGCAAACCGTCTTAGATGAGTTTTTTACCATGATGGCTGTGGTCTCCTCAGAAGATAAGCAGGATTTCACTAAGCTGAGAAGTGAGTTTGAGACTTTTGGGGAAAGCCTGAATGTTAAAATCAATATTCAGAGTTCGGCGATTTTTGATGCCATGCATAACTTGTAAGATGGGAGCCGTAAAAAATGGATATTAGTCAGGTTAAAGAAACCATCGAGATGATTGAGGAGCAGCATTTTGATATTCGGACCATCACCATGGGCATTTCGCTTTTGGATTGTATTGATGCGGATATTGATCAGGCTGCGGAGAAAATCTACCAAAAAATTGCGGCAAAGGCAGGCCGTTTGGTCGCAGTCGGTGATGATATCGCGGCTGAACTAGGGATTCCTATCGTCAACAAGCGCGTATCAGTCACTCCGATTGCGATTATCGGAGCTGCGACAGATGCCAAGGACTATCTCCCTTTAGCCAAAGCTCTTGACCGTGCGGCCCATGAGATTGGTGTTGATTTTATCGGGGGCTTTTCGGCTCTTGTTCAAAAGGGCTATCAAAAAGGGGATGAGATTCTGGTGAATTCCATTCCGCAGGCTTTGGCAGAAACTTCCAAGGTTTGTTCCTCTGTCAATATCGGCTCCACCAAGACGGGAATCAATATGACAGCCGTTCGAGATATGGGACGGATTATTAAGGAGACGGCGGAAGCTTCTGATATGGGGGCAGCCAAGCTGGTGGTCTTTGCTAATGCGGTCGAGGACAATCCTTTCATGGCTGGTGCCTTCCACGGTGTCGGTGAAGCAGATGTGGTCATCAATGTCGGTGTGTCAGGTCCTGGTGTGGTTAAGCGGGCACTTGAAAAAGTCCGTGGAGAGAGCTTTGACGTTCTGGCGGAAACGGTTAAGAAGACAGCCTTCAAGATTACCCGTATCGGCCAGCTGGTAGGTCAGATGGCTAGCGAACGTTTGGGTGTCAAATTCGGTATCGTAGACCTATCGCTGGCTCCAACGCCAGCGGTTGGAGATTCTGTGGCCCGTGTCCTGGAGGAAATGGGTCTGGAAACAGTCGGGACTCATGGGACCACAGCAGCTTTGGCCCTTCTCAACGACCAAGTGAAAAAGGGCGGGGTCATGGCCTGCAATCAGGTTGGCGGATTATCTGGTGCCTTCATTCCTGTATCAGAAGACGAGGGGATGATCGCGGCAGTTCAAAGTGGCTCGCTCAATCTGGAAAAACTAGAAGCCATGACGGCTATCTGCTCAGTCGGTCTGGATATGATCGCCATCCCAGCAGATACACCTTCTGAAACTATCGCAGCCATGATTGCGGATGAGGCAGCCATCGGGGTCATCAATCAGAAAACCACTGCCGTCCGGATTATCCCTAAGGGCAAGGAAGGGGACATGATTGAATTTGGCGGTCTTCTTGGAACGGCCCCTGTCATGAAGGTCAACCAAGCCTCATCTGTTGACTTTATCAACCGTGGTGGTCAGATCCCAGCGCCGATTCATAGTTTTAAGAATTAGAAAAGAGGAAGAACATGCTGAAATGGGGGCTGCGATGGCTAGCAGTTTTTGCAGTATTACTAGCGATTTTTAGAGTCGTTCAGGATGTGTCAAATTTAGCAGTTTACCTGCTTTTCTACACCCTTATTTTTAGTGGTTTTCTTAGTTTCGACTTACTCCTAGCAGGCTTGGTGCAACGTTTTGTCACCCCAAAATACCCCTATCTCATATTTATAGGAATTGTTGTGGTGGTATGGATCGGACTTTGTTGCTATGGCTACTATGATATGACGCACGATACCAGTCGTTTCTTTCCTGGTTTACTGGGTATTTTTATCGTGATTTTCTCAACCATTTTCCAATTTATTGTTGTGATTGGGGCAGTGATTCATTACTTTTTTGTTGGTCGGAACAAGAAGACAGAGAATAGCAACCGCAATTTATAGTTTAATATTTCCAAAAACGCTCGACTTGGTGAGCGTTTTTGTCTTTTTATTGGTATAATAGAAGTACTTAGGAGGAGTTCAGATGGCAAAAACAAAACTCTATATTGCAAGACATGGGAAAACGATGTTTAATACGATTGGCCGGGCTCAAGGTTGGTCAGACACACCTTTGACCAAGTTTGGTGAGGAAGGCATTCGTGAGTTGGGAGTTGGCCTAAAAGCTGCAAAGATTCCGTTTCGGGCTGCTTTTTCCAGCGACAGCGGTCGGACCATGCAAACCATGGAGATTATTTTGCGCGAAACCCATAATCAGGATTTGCCTTATAGGCATGATAAACGGATTCGTGAGTGGTGTTTTGGCAGTTTGGATGGCGGGTATGATGGTGAGCTTTTTCAGGGAGTTTTACCGCGGACGGTCGCTCTGGCGACTGGCAAGCCTGATGATCAGGTGACTTACCCAGAATTGGCAGCAGGTATTATGGAAGTGGATACTGCCAATTGGGCAGAGCCTTGGGAGGTTATCAAAGAGCGGATTTATAGCGGTTTTGAAGCTATTGCCCAAAGGCTGGAAGCCAGTGGTGGCGGCAACGCTATTGTGGTCAGTCATGGGATGACTATTGGAACCTTTATTTGGTTATTAGATGAGAAAAGGGGTAAAACACCTCTTGATAATGGCAGCATCACGGTTGTCTCTTATGATAATGGCCGATTTACAATTGAGAAAGTGGCTGATATGACCTATCGTCATAAAGGAAGAGAGATTTTGGATAAGAAAAAATGAGAAAGAAAACGAATCGCCTAGGTGCTTTCCTGAAAATTGCTGTGATTCTGATTTTCTTGCTAGGACTATTTGTCTTTTGGAGAGATCATCAGAATCGTCAGCAGGTTGAAACAGGAGAGACCACGCAAACACAAACGGAGACCAGCAGCAAGCAGACTTCATCAGCGAAAAAGACGGCTTCATCGACCTTACCTGAAGTCTCCCCAAATGATTGGGAACTCGTTCTGGTCAACCGTGACCATATCACTGCTGAAATGAATCCCCAACTAACAGAAGTTGGGGGGATTCAGGTAGATAGTCGAATTGCCCAAAATGTTCAGGATTTCCTAGCTGCTGCCCAGGCCATTGATGCGCAGGAGCACTTGATCTCAGGCTATCGCAGCGTTGCTTATCAAGAAGAACTTTATCGTTCTTACGTTGAGCAGGAAAAGTCTGCAGATCCTAATTTGAGTCAAGAGGAAGCCGAAAAAAAAGTTCAAACCTATTCTCAGCCAGCAGGAGCCAGCGAACATCAGACAGGTCTTGCGATTGATATGAGTACCGTTGATAGCCTTAATGAGAGTGATCCTGATGTGGTCGCTAAGATTAGGGCGCTTGCCCCTAAGTATGGTTTTGTGCTTCGTTTCCCAGAAGGAAAGACCGACTCGACAGGGGTTGGATATGAGGACTGGCATTTTCGCTATGTGGGCAAAGCTTCTGCCAAGTATATGACTAAGCACAACCTCACTCTGGAAGAGTATCTGACCAAACTGAAGGAGGCTGGCTGATGCGTTCAAAACTAAAGCGAGGCTCCTTTCTTTTTCTGGTAGGTCTGGTGTCGCTTGTCATCCTACTTCCCCTGTGGACAAGCGGAGGTCTTGCCAATGCCAGACAAAGTCAGAAGGTAGCTTATAGCCAAAAGGAGTTTATTCAAACCATTGCGCCAACAGCGCAAAAACTATCGGAAACTTACGGCGTTAAAGCATCTGTTATTATCGGTCAGGCTGCTCTTGAGTCTAATTATGGCACTTCTTTACTAGGCAGCAAGTACCATAACCTTTTTAGTATCGAAGCTGATGAGGGAGAGAGCGGCATCCTTTTGCAAAATAAAGAGTTCCGTGACACCTCGTGGCAGACGGTGGAAAAGACCTATCTGGTCTATAAGTCGTGGGATGATTCGATGTACGACTACCTAGCCCGTCTGCGGCAAGGCAAGGTCGGTGGTAAAGGGCTCTATAAGGCTTTAGCGACTTCTGCAAGCTATAGGACTGCAGCCAAGACACTGCAGGCTGGCGGGCTGAGCAGTGATCCGGAGTATGCCAATGAACTCATTGCTGTGATTGACGGCAATAGTTTAACTGATTATGATAAATAAAAGCATCCTGAAAAGGGTGTTTTTCATTTTTCCGTGACATCTGTCATTGAAAAAAGTGACATTTGCAAGCTGGTTAAAGGATAAGAATATGGTATACTAACTCCGGAAAAGAAAACGCTTACAAATATGTTTTTTGTAACGGTTTAATCAATTTTATCATTTAAAGGAGGGGGACATATGAACAGTGAGCAGAGCCTCTGAGGCTTCCTGTGAAACAGCCGTTACTGATGCTATATCAAAAATCAAGGAGAAAAAGATGATAAGTGATAATGAGAAAAGTTGCTCAGGTTGGTTTATGCGAAAAAAAGGTAAACATTGGCTTTTTGGCTGTACCCTGTTAGTGGCTGTCGTGACAGTTGCTCTGGCCAGGCCAGCTGCTGCCGATGATGTGGCACAAAACAATGGGCAGCCTTCTGTGACAGAAACAGTCACAGAAACGGCCTATACAGAAGGTCAAACGGCTGTGGTTACAGAAGACGCAGCTGGTCTTGAGACAGAAACAGCCGTTGCTGACTTATCTGTTTCAGAGGCAGAAAATGGCCAAATCGGCCAAGTCGAGGAGTCAGCGCCTGCTGTATCTGAAAATCGTTTAGAAGAAACACCGACTGCCGAAACGAAATCGGATGATGTACCGACAGTTGCTGCGGTTACGCAAGAGGTTAGGGAATCCGACAATGAAATCCAGACAGAAACAGCTCCGACAGCGGTCTCTTCAGAGGTTCAAACGGAAGCTAACGCTTTTGCAACTAATTTAAAAGAGATTTCGTCAAATGATAGTGGCATTTGGCAGATTAGAGAAGATGGGCTGTACAGTAATCACTTAAATAAAGGCGACAGTTTCCTTTATTCGCAGACGAACGGCAATAATTTTGTCTATGCCACCGATGTCACCTTCCTTCAACAAACAGGAGCGGCAGCTCTCGTTTTTCGTAGCAATAATGACCCTAATGCTAAAAGCAGTTATGCGGTCAACTTTGATGCTGGCAGCAAGAAAGCTAAACTCTGGCGTTGGGATGCTAATCAAGATATACAGTTGATTGATGAGAAAGATGTTCAGGCAAGAGCGGATAACACCTATCACCTGAAAGTGGTCGCTATTGATTCTTGGATTTCCTATTATATTAACGAGACCTTAATAGCGAGTACTGGTGACTATACCATGCAGCGTCAGGATAAGGGGCAGGATACCGTTATTTCTGACGGTTATTTTGGTCTCTTGAACTGGAATGGGGAAATGGTCTTCCAAAACACCTATTTCTCAGCTCTTGATGATAGGACAGCGCCTCTGATTGATCATATTCAGGTCATTTCTGATAAGGGAACAGTTGAAAAACAGGGGCAGTTCTTTGCTTTAGAGCCGACCCATATTCAGTATGTCAGCAATGAAGCGGAGACTATTGATTTGGCGGTTAGCGCTCGCAACCCAGAAGCGACGATTGTGGTTGAAGACAGTTCCGGGCAGGTCTATGATAATCTGTCACAAATTCCTCTTAAAGTTGGCAGTAATTACTTGACGGTGAAAAGCAGTATTAAGGATAGCTTTGGCCGAGATGTAACATTGACCTACCGCCTCAATGTCCATCGCCGCCAAGCGGCTCAGGTTTATTATAATGAACTCTATCGCGGCCAGTATCATTACTCAGTGAAGGATGGCTGGGCCAATGACCCTAACGGACTTGTTTATTACAATGGAACCTATCATCTTTTCTATCAGTTTTATGATGACATTAAATGGGGGCCAATGCACTGGGCCCACGCAACTAGCAAGGATTTGATCAGCTGGCAGGAAGAGCCGATAGCTTTTTATCCAGATGCCAACGGGACAATGTTCTCGGGCTGTATCGTTGCAGATACTACAAATAGCTCTGGCCTTTTTAAAACAGATCAAGGGGGGCTGGTGGCTGTTATCACTGCAAATGGTAATGGTCAGCGGATGAAGATTGCCTATAGTGAGGATGAAGGGAAAACCTGGCAAAAATCGGACCGTATTGCTGCGGATTGGTCGGATGATCCACTCCAGTCCCCGGATTTTAGGGATCCAAAAGTTTTTCGCTGGGAAGACAAGTGGTTTATGGTTGTTGCTGGCGGTCCTTTACGGATTTACTCATCCGATAATTTGCTGGACTGGACTTGTGAATCAACCTATGCCGATTTACACACAGAATGTCCGGACCTTTACCCTTTGCAGGCACAGGATGGCAGTTTAAAGTGGGTGCTTTCTCGTGGCGGGCGTTATTATAAAATTGGAGACTTCAAACAAGTGGAAGGCAAGTGGACCTTTGTAGCTGATTCAGATTATGAGCATCAGGATCGGATTATGAATTTTGGCAAAGATTCCTATGCCGCTATGACCTACTATGTTCAAGATTTTGGAAGTAAAGCAAATCCTACCTTGCCGGATGTGGTTGCCCTTAATTGGATGAATACCTGGGATGATTATTGTAACTTGGTGGCCGAAACGGTAGGTCAAAGCTTTAACGGAACCTTTAACCTTAATCTGAAACTGGGCTTAATCCTGCAGAATGGTCACTACCTCTTGACCCAATCACCTATTGAGGCCTATAAGATGCTGAGGGACACCGAAAATGTCATCAGCTATCAAGATGTGGAACTAGACGCCGATAATGATCTTTTGAAAGACTTTGAAGGAGAGACTTATGAGATTGTAGCTAGATTCAGGCCTGATGCTGATACGACTAAAGTAGGCTTTAACCTTCGTGTCGGTGAGGGTCAGGTCACTCAGCTTGTTTATGATGTGGCGCGTGAAACCTTGTCGCTTGATCGCAGCCAGTCTGGTACGATTTTAAGTCAAAAATTCGCTCAGATAGATAGCCAGCATGTCACCAGAAATGTGGACGGCAGTATTGATTTGCATCTCTACGTTGACCGTGCCAGTATCGAGGTCTTTGCCAAAGGGGATACGGTAGCGGGAGCGAATCAGATCTTCCCATCTCCGCAAAGTTTGGGTCTGAGTGTTTTAGTAGAAGGTGGAAAAACGAAGGCGGATATCAGCGTTTATCGCTTGAAGTCCATTTGGAAAGACAAGCTGACGGTAACCTCTCCGCTTGCTATTCTGCCAGCTTCACCAACGGATAATCATCTTTATGTTGGTGATAAGGTTGACTTAAAAGCTTACATCATGCCAGCGGAGCTTAGCCAGGCGCTTGATTGGGAAGTTGAAGAGGGAGACCTCGTTTCTGCTGTTCAAAAGGATAATACCTTGCAAATTACAGCCCTCAAAAAAGGCAGTTTGACCGTCACAGCCCGCTCAAAAGAAAATCCTGATCTAAGTCAAACCTTTAACATCACTATTTTAGAGAATAACTTTAAAACAAATCTTAAGGATCTTAAAGCTCTGGCAGGAAACTGGTATATTGATGGGGAGACACTGTATGTCTCTAACCGAAGTGCTAACGATTATTATATGTCCACCAGTCAGCTTGCCTGGGCAGACTATGAATTGGATGTGGATTTGAAATATCAAACTGGCCTTGTCAATATTTTCTTTGCTTCCCAAAATCCTGACCCTGCTCATGCCTATGCTATTCAGTTTGGGGATAGTGATAGGATACGACTTTATCGTTTCTTTGGTGATACGATTGCGGAAGGCAAGATGGATAAACCGATAAATGATAATCAATTCCATCACATCAAACTGGTCAAGACTCAAACCGGCCTGACTGTTTTGGTGGACGGCGTGGCTTATCTGTCTCATACGTTTGCTCAGGTCGATGATTACTATAACGCTCCTTATGTCGGCCTAGGTCTCTGGGACGGGGCTCTGGAGGTTCAGAATTTCTTTGTGACCCCATTGAATGTTGCTCCGGAAGAGCCAGACGTTATAACGGAGCCCAAAGAACTGAGGGATCCTGAAACTGGAGTTAGCGTTACGCTTCAAGCAGGGGAGCTGGCTTCGATTGAGGGGATTAAAGTGAGTCATATGGAGACGGCAGATAAATTAACACCTAGTGTGCTGTCGTCAAGCGATTATGATTTATTTGATATTGTTCTGGTTGATAAAGATGGTCTTCCTGTCCAAATCAGACAGCAGGCCAAGGTCTATATGCCGATTGATGTAGGGAAGCAGGTAGCTAAGGTTGTTTACTTGCCGAATTCAGATCAGGAAGAACTCCTTGCGTTTGAAATGCTTCATTTGACAGAAGAAGGGGAGTCAAAGGCTTATGTTGTTTTTGATGCACAGCATTTTAGTCAATATGCCTTAGTCTATGAAGAGAGTACTTCTGCTAGTGAGGGAATCAGAGTAGGGGCCGGAGAAGGGGTGGCTGATGGTGTAAATCAGATTAACCAAAGGTCTAAAGAACAGACTTTCCATAATCAAAGCGAATCATTGCTGTTGGAGCAGCCTTACCAGAAGGTGCCGCTCTCTGAAAAATCAGAGCTGCAAAGAACAGAAGCATCATCGGCTAAGATTTTGCCCGATACTGGAGACAAGGAGGGATGGCTATTTTCAATAGGTTGGCTGTCAGTGCTTGGAAGTGTTGTTATGGGAGTAGCACTTCGCTTTAAAAATGATCGAGATTGATAGCTTTGTCCGTTTTAAAACTCTAGACGATAGCATCTAGGGTTTTATTTTTCAATCCTAAGTGACATGATAAGGAGAGGTGAGAATGCTGAAAAGGAAGTTAGGTTATTTATTGATCTGTCTTCTGGCTTGTGTTACTCTTTCAAATGTGGATGCAGGAACAAATGACAGTCAGGAATACAATCAGACCAATCATTACAATACGCCCAAGGGATTTATGAATGATATTCAGACTATTTTCAAAGGAAATGATGGTTATTATCATCTTTACTATCTCTTAAACAGTAATTATAAATCAGAAAATGATGGCACAGAATGGTACCATGTTCGGACGAAAGACTGGGATCATTTTGAAAATCTAGGAGTCGCTATTCCCAAATTTGTCAATGGATGGTCAGCTGTTGCTTCAGGTTCTATTTATCCAAATAGTAACGGTTTTTTTAAGGATCTACCAACAACTGCTATTCTGGCTTATTTTACGAGTTATACAGAAAGTGGTCAGCATCAGTACGTCGCTTATTCTTTGGATGATGGTAGAAGCTACCATCCTTATAATAATGGTCAGCCGGTTATGCGTTCTTCCTCCAAGGAGCAGAATGCTAGAGATCCTTATATTTGCTACAATGATAGCAACAAAAAGTTAATGATGTATCTGGCTGAAGGAGATAAAATCGGAACCTATGCCAGTTCGGATGGAAAAAATTGGGAGTACCAAGGTGCAACTATCCTTAATCAAGGCAGTTTGGGCGGCAAAGATTTAGGATTGGTGGAATGTCCGAATCTAAAGACGTTTTACGATAGTAGTTCTGGCGTTACGAAACATGTCCTCTTTTTTGGAGCCAATGGCTATCGTTATGGGTCGACAACAGGGACCTACTATATGGTTGGTCAGTTAGACAGACAAGGGAATTTTGTTGCAGAGCAGCAGCCAGAGCGTTTAGACCAAGGTTCTGATTATTATGGTGCCAATTTTTATCAGGAGAGTGGTTCTGCAGTGATAAGTCTTGCTTGGATGGGGAATTGGGATTATTTGCAAGGACAGATTCTGGATGATCAAGGAGAAGAATCCAAACACATAGGCTCTGTCAGTTCGGCTAGAGAGCTTAAACTTGTGAGGCGTGATAATAAGTATATTCTAGAATCGTTTCTTAAAAATACGAACCGAAAGACAAATAGCGTCAGTTATCAAAGCAATTCTGAAACAGCTCCTTTATCCGCCGATGGCTACCATAGAAACCTCCTTACGGTTTCAAGGTGGCATTCTCAGGAAATATCGTTAAACTTTCAGGGGAATTCTGCAGCGCTAACAGGCCATATTCGAATAATCATTAATCAGGCAGATAGTCAGGTGCTTTTTGATTACAATGCTGATAATGGTTACTATGAAGTCAAACGAACCAGCAGTAAAATAATTGGAGATAAACAGGCAAATTACGAACGTTCTTACATTATCCAAAGCGGTTGGAGTCAGCAAAAAGAATGCCACTTTTACTTAGTAGCTGACAAAACGAGTCTAGAATTTGCTCTGCCAAACGGTCAAATTTACTCAATGCTTAAGCTATCCACGGATGATAAGATGACGCTTATTGTTGAGACCAGCGGCAGCAATACACTTTCAGCCAGCCTCTCTAATTTTGAACCTTAGAGTTAGATGTATGGCAGTTTGAGTAACTTTACTGCTTGCCCTTCTAGGTCTTAAGACCGATTTTTAGCACTCTTTTCAAAAGAGTGCTAATTTTTTGTGTTTTTGACTTGACTTTACTGATGAATGGCGTATAATGGAATCATAACGTTAGCAGTCGAGGTAAAAGAGTGCTAAGTCTTTTGAAGATTGGAGGTGGCTTGCGTGATTACACAGCGTCAGAAAGATATCCTTGATTTGATTGTTGATGTTTTTACAAAGACGCACGAACCGGTAGGCTCAAAAGCTCTTCAAGAGTCTATCGCCTCCAGCAGCGCCACCATTCGGAACGATATGGCAGCTCTGGAAAAGTTGGGGCTGCTTGAAAAAGCCCATACTTCAAGCGGTAGGCTGCCTAGTCAAAAGGGCTTTCGCTACTTCGTTGAGCACTCGCTTAATTTTGACAGTCTGGAAGAAAGAGATGTCTATCAAGTGGTTAAAGCCTTTGATTTTGAAGTTTTCCGCCTAGATGACCTTTTACAGAAAGCCAGCGAGCTCCTCTCAGACTTAACGGGCTATACAGCCCTCATTCTGGACGTTGAACCCAGACGCCAGCGGCTGACCGCTTTTGATATTGTCAAGCTGAGCAGTCATGATGCCTTAGCGGTACTGACCATGGATGAAGCTAGTCCGATCAGTGTTCAGTTTGCTATTCCTAAAAACTTTCTCCATAGTGATTTGGAGATGATTGTCAAAATTGTCAGAGAGCGTTTCCTGAATCAGTCGGTTCTGGACATACACTATCGTTTGCGGACAGAGATTCCTCAGATTATCCAGAAGTATTTCCCGATAACGGACAATGTGGTGGATTTGTTTGAGCATATCTTTGACCAGATTTTCAAGGAAAAGGTCTTCTTAGCAGGAAAAGTCAAAACCCTTGATTTTGCCAGTCTAGAAACCTATCAGTTCCTAGATGACCCGCAGACCATTGCCTTAGACATTCGCCAAAGTTTAGCTGATGACGAGATGAACAAGGTTCAGGTTGCGGACAGTCAGGAAAAATCCTTGGCCAATCTAAGCCTCATTAGCCAAAAATTCCTAATCCCCTATCGAGGCTTTGGTATTTTAACGGTTATTGGGCCTGTGGAGATGGATTATCGACGGGCAGTTAGCCTGATTACGGTTGTCAGCAAAGTTCTTGCCCTGAAGCTGGGTGATTTCTACCGTTATCTGAATAGCAATCACTACGAAGTAAACTAATTCTAAAGGAGAAAGAAGTGTCTGAAACAAAAGATAAAAAAGACAAATTGGATGAGGAAATCCAAAAAGAAGCTCAGGAAAGCCTTGAAGAAACCGTTCAAGAACTTGAACAGGAAGAGGCAAAAGCTGAAAAATCTGAGCTGGATTTAGCCAATGAAAAGGCAGAAGAATTTGAAAACAAGTATCTTCGTGCCCATGCGGAAATGCAGAATATCCAGCGCCGTGCCAATGAAGAACGCCAGAGTCTTCAGCGCTACCGGTCACAGGACTTAGCAAAAGCTATTTTGCCGAGTCTGGACAATCTTGAGCGGGCTCTCCAAGTTGAAGGTCTGACAGATGATGTCAAAAAAGGGATTGAAATGGTTCAGGAAAGTCTTGTCCAGGCCTTGAAAGACGAAGGTGTGGAAGAGGTTGCCACAGAAAGTTTTGACCCAAATCTTCACATGGCAGTCCAGACGGTCTCGGCTGATGATGATCATCCAGCAGATACGATTGCACAGGTCCTCCAAAAGGGCTACAAGCTGCACGAACGTTTGCTGAGACCAGCAATGGTGGTGGTCTACAACTAACATCAGCAAAACTACCCTGCTATTTTCAAAAAAGCATGACCGAAATGTCAGTAAACTAGGCATAAAATGAAAGTAAATTAAAAAGAGGTATTAATAATGAGCAAAATTATCGGTATTGACTTAGGGACAACAAACTCAGCAGTCGCAGTTCTTGAAGGAACTGAAAGCAAAATCATCGCAAACCCAGAAGGGAACCGCACAACGCCATCTGTTGTGTCTTTCAAAAATGGTGAAATCATTGTTGGTGATGCGGCAAAACGTCAAGCAGTGACCAACCCAGAAACCATTCTTTCAATCAAATCGAAAATGGGAACTTCTGAAAAAGTTTCCGCCAACGGCAAAGAATACACGCCGCAAGAAATCTCAGCTATGATTCTGCAATACCTGAAAGGTTACGCAGAAGATTACCTAGGTGAAAAAGTTGAAAAAGCGGTTATTACGGTTCCGGCTTACTTCAACGATGCGCAACGTCAAGCAACAAAAGACGCTGGTAAAATCGCTGGTTTGGAAGTCGAACGTATCGTCAACGAACCAACTGCAGCTGCTCTTGCTTATGGTTTGGACAAGACAGATAAAGATGAAAAAATCTTGGTATTTGACCTTGGTGGTGGTACCTTTGACGTCTCTATTTTGGAACTTGGTGACGGTGTCTTTGATGTATTGGCAACAGCTGGTGATAACAAGCTGGGCGGAGATGACTTTGACCAAAAAATCATTGATTTCTTGGTAGATGAGTTCAAGAAAGAAAACGGTATTGACTTGTCCGCTGACAAGATGGCACTTCAACGCTTGAAAGATGCGGCTGAAAAGGCTAAAAAAGACCTTTCAGGTGTCACTTCAACTCAAATCAGCCTGCCATTCATTACCGCTGGAGATGCAGGACCGCTTCATTTGGAAGTGACTCTTTCACGTGCGAAATTTGATGATTTGACCCGTGACCTGGTAGAACGTACAAA
Source organism: Streptococcus ferus DSM 20646 (assembly GCF_000372425.1). Classification (GTDB taxonomy): domain Bacteria; phylum Bacillota; class Bacilli; order Lactobacillales; family Streptococcaceae; genus Streptococcus; species Streptococcus ferus. Next base: position 47,781 of record NZ_AQVD01000005.1, on the reverse strand, counting down.
AACTCCTGTACGCCAAGCCCTCTCTGATGCGGGTCTCAGCCTGTCAGAGATTGACGAAGTGATTTTGGTTGGTGGTTCAACTCGTATTCCAGCCGTTGTAGAAGCTGTTAAGGCTGAAACTGGCAAAGAGCCAAACAAATCCGTTAACCCTGACGAAGTGGTTGCCATGGGTGCAGCAATCCAAGGTGGTGTTATCACTGGTGATGTCAAAGATGTTGTCCTTCTTGATGTCACACCATTGTCATTGGGTATTGAAACCATGGGTGGTGTCTTCACAAAACTGATCGACCGTAACACCACTATCCCAACTTCTAAGTCACAAGTCTTCTCAACTGCGGCGGACAACCAGCCAGCTGTTGACATCCACGTGCTCCAAGGTGAGCGTCCAATGGCAGCGGACAATAAGACTCTTGGTCGCTTCCAATTGACAGACATTCCTGCAGCACCTCGTGGTATTCCACAAATCGAAGTTACTTTCGATATCGACAAGAACGGTATTGTTTCTGTAAAAGCCAAGGATTTGGGTACACAAAAAGAACAGCATATTGTGATTAAATCTAACGATGGCCTTTCCGAAGAAGAAATTGACCGCATGATGAAAGATGCTGAAGCAAACGCAGAAGCTGATGCGAAACGCAAAGAAGAAGTTGACCTTAAAAATGAAGTTGACCAAGCCATCTTTGCGACTGAAAAAACCATTAAGGAAACAGAAGGCCAAGGCTTTGATACAGAACGTGATGCTGCGCAGGCAGCCCTTGATGACTTGAAAAAAGCACAAGAAGCTGGCGATCTGGATGACATGAAAGCTAAGTTGGAAGCCTTGAACGAAAAAGCACAAGCTTTAGCTGTGAAACTCTATGAACAAGCTGCAGCTGCTCAGCAGGCTCAAGCCGGTGCTGAAGGCGAAAGCCAAGGCAACCCAAGTGGCGATGACGATGTAGTGGATGGCGAATTCACTGAAAAATAAGATGTGAGAGCGTTAAAAGAACGTCAGAAAAATAGGAACTTGACGTTGGATGCTTGCATTCAAGGAAAGTTATCTTTTTTCCGAAGTTCTTAGCTCGCACTCAGTTTTCGTCTTACCGAGCCCAGAAATTCGAAAGCTAGGAAGGTTCGGGAATTGTTTTAGCCTACGAGTTGGAAATGGGAAATGAGCCGTTAGCCCAGTGGGCAATTTTGTCCCGATCTTGAAAGCGGCCATAGCTCGAATTCGATTCAGAAATTTATTGTTAGTAAATCAAGATTTCAATCACAGAGGTTGCAAACCAGCCTCTGTTTTTGGGTAAATACCTTTGTAACTTTTACAGAAAGGAACGTGTTCGTCACTGAACACGGGCTGTTTTCACAATTTCGTCTATTATTTAACGAAAGGAATTGAACCCGCCCTAAAAGCTGTGTGAAAAAGATAAATCGCCTAGAAAATCAGGATTTTCTGCCGATTTCCTATTTTCACTTTGCTTTTCACGGGCTTGGTATCTTATATGAACAATACAGAATATTACGATCGTTTGGGAGTGTCTAAAGATGCTTCTCAAGACGATATTAAAAAAGCCTATCGGAAGATGTCTAAAAAATATCATCCGGACATTAACAAAGAAGCCGGTGCTGAGGAGAAATACAAGGCTATTCAGGAGGCTTATGAGACCTTAGGTGATGAGCAAAAACGTGCAGCCTATGACCAGTACGGCCCAGCCGGTGCTTCAGGAGGTTTTAATGGCGGTGGAGGCTTCTCCGGCTTTGATGGCGGTGGCTTCGGCGGTTTTGAAGATATTTTTTCTAGTTTCTTTGGGGGCGGTGCTTCTCGCAATCCTAACGCTCCGCGTCAAGGGGATGACCTTCAATATCGGGTCAATTTAAAATTTGAAGAGGCTATTTTTGGGGCTGAAAAAGAAGTCCGTTATAACCGCGAAGCAACTTGTCATACCTGTGACGGCTCAGGGGCTAAACCAGGGACAAGTCCCGTCACCTGCAGCAAGTGTCATGGCTCCGGTGTGATCAATGTAGATACCCAAACACCACTTGGAATGATGCGTCGTCAAGTGACCTGTGATGTGTGTCATGGCAGCGGTCAAGAAATCAAAGAACCTTGTCAAACATGTCATGGCAGTGGCCATGAAAAGCAAAGTCACAAGGTATCTGTCAAGATTCCTGCCGGTGTTGAAACCGGTCAGCAAATCCGTTTGGCAGGACAAGGAGAGGCGGGCTTTAATGGCGGTCCTTATGGAGATCTTTTTGTTATTATCAATGTGCTCAAGAGTGATCAGTTTGAACGCGATGGTTCAACCATCTACTATGATCTGAACATCAACTTTGTTCAGGCGGCCCTGGGAGATACCGTGGAAGTGCCGACGGTTCACGGAGCAGTTGAAATGGCAATTCCGGCGGGCACACAAACAGGGAAAACCTTCCGCCTAAAAGGCAAAGGCGCACCTCGTCTGCGTGGCAATGGTCAGGGCGATCAGCATGTGACGGTCAATGTTGTGACGCCGACCAAATTAAATGATGCACAGAAGGATGCCTTGAAAGCCTTTGCTCAAGCCAGCGGTATGGATCCGGTACATCCTAAGAAAAAAGGTTTCTTTGATAAGATGAAGGATGCTTTTGAAGAAATATAATCAAGAACCAGCCTGAGCTGGTTCTTTTCGTTTTTAAGTCAAGACATGCTATACTAAAACTATCATTTAAACGGGAGGCAATGATGCAAACACTAATTCCACATCTTTGGTACGACAAAGAAGCCCTTGAAGCGGCTCGTTTTTACACATCTGTATTTCCTGAGAGTCAGCTTGACTGGACTTACCACTTAAGTGATACGCCTTCGGGAGATGCCCAGTTAGTGCAGTTTCGCTTGGTCAATATGACATTGGCAGCTATTAGTGCAGGTCCATACTTTCACTTGAATGAAAGTATGTCTCTTATGGTTCAAGTCTCTAAAAAAGAGGAAGTTGACCGCCTTTACCAGAGCTTATCTCAGAATGGGAAAGTGTTCATGCCCTTAGGAGAATATCCTTTTAATGCCTACTACGTTTGGTTTGAAGATCAATATGGCCTCTCATGGCAACTGCTTTACAATTCTGAGCAGACGGTCTCCCACCATCTGGAAATCTGTTTGTTGTTCTCAAAGGATCAGGTGGGTTCAGCGGAAGATTTTCTCCAAAAATATGTCAGTCTTCTGCCAGGGGCTGAACTTGGCCAGCGATCTTACTATGCTCAAGGAGAAGCAAGTCTTCCTCAGGCAAAACTCAATTACGGGGAGTTAGTCTTGCCAAATCAAAAACTCATTGTAATGGACCATGGTTACGGTGGGGAGAATGGCTTTAATGAGGCCTTTTCTCTGATGATTTATGTGAACAGCCCAGAAGAGATGGCTGCTTACTATGACGCTTTCTCCAGCGTTAAAGAGGCAGAGCAGTGTGGCTGGGTGAAGGATGAATTTGACATTTCTTGGCAAATTGTTCCACAAAAACTGATGGAAGCCTATGGAAATCCCGCGCAAGCAGATCGGTTAAAGGCTGTAAATGCGGCTATTCTTGAAATGAAGCGGTTGGATTACCAAAGAATTGTAGACCTTTTGTAAGGGGATAGATGTAGCTTCATCTGTCCCCGGACAGTTACTCCTAGAGAGGCTTGTTAGCCGACAGTTGGCATGCTATAATAACTATCATGACGAGATATAAGGCCATTATTGCTTATGATGGAACCGCTTTTTCAGGCTTTCAAAGACAGCCTCACAAAAGGACGGTTCAAGAAGAAATTGAGACAACCTTGCTAAGGCTGAATAGCGGTCAGCCTGTCCTGATTCAGGGAGCTGGGCGTACGGATGCAGGAGTTCATGCTTATGGGCAAGTGATTCATTTTGACCTGCCCCAGCTTCGCGATACGGAGAAACTGCGCTTTGGTCTTGACACGCAGACACCAGAAGATATTGCTGTGGTATCTGTGGAGCACGTTAGTGATGATTTTCATGCACGTTATCAAAAACATCGTAAAACATATGAATTTCTTGTTGATGTTGGCAGACCTAAAAATCCTTTGATGCGGCATTACGCCACGTCTTTTCCCTATTTGCTGGACATAGAAGCGATGCAGCAGGCAATAGCCTATTTGGTAGGAACTCACGATTTTACAGGCTTTACGGCGGCAGGAAGCAGCGTGGATAATAAAGTGAGGACCATTACAAGGGCCACCCTAGAATGGAGTTCTTATCCCAATACACTGCTCTTTACCTTTTCAGGCAATGGTTTTCTCTATAAGCAGGTACGCAATATGGTGGGAACGCTCCTGAAAATTGGTAATGGACGAATGCCGGTTGCGCAGATTCCCCTAATTTTAACCTCAAAAGATCGTCAGCTTGCCGGTCCGACCGCGGCCCCTAATGGCCTCTACTTAAAGGAAATTATCTATGAAGACTGATTATATTCTGGCGATTTCAGGAAGTGACATTCTAAGTGGCGGCGGTATGCAGGCTGACTTGGCGACCTTTAACCGGCATCAACTTTTTGGTTTTGTTGCCTTGACCAGCATTGCGACTGTGACGGATGATGGATTTGAAGTCAATGACCTGGAGCGCCCCTTGTTTCAGAGTCAGCTGCAAAGCCTTAAGGAAATTCCTTTTGCGGCAATCAAAATTGGTCTCCTTCCGAACCCAGATCTTGCAGAGGTCAGTTTAGCTTTCATCAAAAACTATCAGGATATCCCGATTGTGTTAGATCCCGTGCTTATCTTCAAGGAAAATCAGGATGGGACGATAGGGGAGATGGCTGAGACCTTGCTTTCTTTTTTGCCCTATGTCAGTCTCATCACCCCTAATCTGCGTGAGGCGGAGATTTTGAGCGGGGAGACTATCACTAATCTGAAGGATATGAGGCGAGCGGCTGAACGTTTACATCGTTTAGGAGCGGACAAGCTGGTGATAAAAGGAGGTGCTCGGCTGGATAAGCATCAGGCCATTGACCTCTTTTATGATGGCAGCGAAGCGGTTTATCTTAAAAAATCTCTGCTTCATCGAAATAACAATGGGGCAGGCTGTACTTTTGCAGCCAGTATTGCCAGCGCTATGGCTAAAGGGCAAACGGCCTTAGAGGCGGTTAAGGCCGCTAAGATTGACGTTTACCGAGCTATTCATAACTCAAATCAATACGGAGTAAAACAAAATGACCACTAGTGATAAGCAGCGGCAGACCAGACGTCTGACTCTTCTGGCTCTTTTAACAGCAATCAGTGTCCTTTTGGGACGCTTTATCATGATTCCAACACCGACCGGCTTTTTAACGCTCTTAGATGCAGGTGTTTATTTCACTGCCTTTTATTTGGGTTCTAAAGAAGCAGCCCTCGTCGGAGGTTTATCAGGCTTTCTCATTGATCTTCTTGCGGGCTATCCCAATTGGATGGTAATTAGTCTTTTGGCTCATGGAACTCAGGGTTATTTGGCTGGTTGGTCGGGTAAAAAGCGGTTCATTGGGCTGGTTTTGGCGACATTGGCTATGGTTGGGGTCTACTTTATAGCTTCTGTGTATATGTATGGCCTAGGTGCCTCTTTGGCAGGTATCTGGGGAAATCTTCTGCAAAATGTTTTGGGAATGCTGGTTGGCTATCTCTTGAGTCGAGCCTTTAACAGGTAAGGTAAGGCTGTTTTAGAAATGAGGTGATTGCGGGATGGATTTGGAAACATTATCTCACGAAACACGTACTGTTGTTGCTGACATTATTGAGCGCAGTGCCATTCAAAAAGGACAGGTGTTTGTCCTTGGCTTATCTTCCAGTGAAGTCGCTGGAGGCGTGATTGGGCAAAATTCCAATCGGGAAGTGGGCCGAGTCATTGTCAAGACAATGTTGGACTTGCTTAATGAGAAGGGAATTTATCTGGCTGTTCAAGGCTGCGAACACCTTAATCGGGCCCTGGTCATTGAACGAGAAGCGGCTGAGCAAAAGCATTTGGAACTAGTCAATGTTTTGCCCAGTCTTCACGCAGGCGGCAGCGGCCAGTTGGCAGCATTTGATTTTATGAAAGATCCTGTTGAAGTTGAAGAGGTTGTAGGTCATGCAGGTATTGATATCGGAGATACTTCAATTGGGATGCACATCAAGAAAGTTCAGGTTCCTCTGAAACCCATTCAAAAGGAACTTGGCGGTGCTCATTTGACGGCTCTTGCCAGCCGGCCAAAGCTCATTGGCGGCTCGCGCGCCCGCTATACCGCAGACCCCATTCGCAAATATTAAAAGGTGTGAGAGTGTCCTCTCACACCTTATTTGGTGTTGGCATGATGGTAGCAGTCGGCAACGGAATCTGATTTTCTCGCAGGGCCTCTTGATAGAGGCGGTAGAAAGTATAGTAAATCTGACTTTGCTTGCCGTTTTGCACAAAGATGTCGACTCGGAAAATAAATTGCCCGCTGGGAGATGTCCTTGCCCCCCAGATGGTGGGAACACCAACAATCTCAGGGTAGTCACTGACATATTTTTCGTTGACCTCCCTAATGATCTCTGTCAGCATATCCAAGTTGGTATCGGCATAAATGGGAATATCAATCTGGGCCCGCATATCTCCGCGCGAGAGATTGCTGACAATGGTGATGTTGCGGTTGGGGATAAAATGGAGGGTTCCGTCAAAATCGCGAATTTGGGTGGTCCTGATACCCACGCTGGAAACGGTACCTGCGATAGAGCCTGTTGTCGCATTGAGACGTACAGAATCCCCAACGTCGAATTGACGTTCAAATAAGATAAAGAAACCATTGACCAGATCTGACAGAAAGCCTTGGGCACCAAGACCGATGGCTACTCCAGCGATACCAGCCCCGGCCAGGAGGCTGGAAACCGGCAGACCAAGAATAGCCAATAGCCAATAAGCTAATAAAAAATAAAGGCTATAGTCCATGATATTATGGGACAGCTTAATGAGCGTTTTCTGCCGGCCTTGGTTATACTTGGTTAGGGAAAAGGACTTGGCAACAGTGCGATCAAAAATGAAGCCCGCAATTCGTTTAAAAATGACAAAAAAGATGAGGAGCAGGATGATGGAAACCGTCTTTTCTAAAACGGTCAGCATGATCTGATCCAAGTTTAGTTTGTTGAGATAGGTGGTTACAATAGTCATGCTAATAGTTTATCAAAAAAAGCGTAAATGCAAAATCAAAAGCTGAAATTGCTGCTGACAGTCCCTGTTTTACCAAAGGGACACGCAGGAAAGATGCCTTAAAATTTGCTGAATAAATAGATGGAAAAAACTTTTAAATTACCGCTAAATATGATAAACTGAATAATGCAAATAAATTTTAAGGAGAAATGACTTCATGTCTACATCATTTGAAAACACATCAGCTAATCGTGGTGTGATTAGCTTCACGATTAGTCAAGATAAGATTAAGCCAGCTCTTGATCAGGCATTCAACAAAATTAAGAAAGACTTAAATGTACCAGGATTTCGTAAAGGTCATATGCCTCGCGCTGTCTTTAACCAAAAGTTTGGTGAGGAAGCACTCTATGAGGATGCTTTGAACGCTATCTTGCCTGCTGCTTATGAAGAAGCTGTTAAAGAGTTGGAACTTGATGTTGTTGCTCAGCCAAAAGTTGATGTGAAATCAATGGAAAAAGGTCAAGAATGGGAAATCACAGCAGAAGTGGTGACCAAACCTGAAGTTAAATTGGGTGATTATAAAGACCTTTCTGTATCTGTTGAGACAAGCAAGGATGTTAGCGACGATGAAGTCAATGACAAAATTGAGCGCGAGCGTAACAACTTAGCTGAGTTAGTTCTCAAAGAAGACGCTGCTGAAGCCGGTGATACGGTTGTGATTGACTTTGTTGGGTCTGTTGACGGTGTTGAATTTGACGGCGGTAAGGGCGATAATTTCTCACTTGAACTTGGTTCAGGTCAGTTCATTCCAGGCTTTGAAGATCAGCTGATTGGTAAAAAAGCGGGAGAAGAAGTCACCGTCGAAGTTACCTTCCCAGAAAACTATCAGGCAGAAGAATTAGCTGGCAAGGATGCTAAGTTTGCTACAACCATTCATGAAGTTAAAGCGAAAGAAGTGCCAGAATTGGACGATGAATTGGCCAAAGATATCGATGATGAAGTGGGCACTTTAGACGAGTTGAAGGCTAAATATCGCAAAGAGTTGGAATCTGCAAAAGCAGTTGCCTATGATGAGGCTGTTGAAGCTGCAGCGATTGATTTGGCTGTTGCCAATGCTGAAATTGTTGAATTGCCAGAAGAAATGATTCACGATGAAGTTCATCGTGCCATGCAAGAATTTATGGGCAATATGCAGCGTCAAGGGATTTCTCCAGAAATGTACTTCCAGTTGACAGGAACATCTGAAGAAGATCTGCATAAGCAGTATGAAGCGGATGCTGACAAGCGTGTCAAAACAAACCTTGTCATCGAAGCGATTGCTAAAGCAGAAGGTTTCGAAGCTTCTGCGGAAGAAATCGAAAAAGAAATCACAGACCTTGCTGCAGAATATAACATGGAAGTTGAACAGGTTCGCAACCTTCTGTCCGAAGAGATGTTAAAACATGATATTGCTATGAAGAAAGCAGTTGCTGCCATCACAGATTCTGTTAAAGTTGACTAATAAACTGATTATTCTTATCCCACTATTTGGGATAAGAATTTTTTGACCATTCGGGGCTGTCCTGATAAAAAGACTTTGACGAAAACTTATTTTTAGCGTAGAATAGTAGGGAAAGACAAAAAAGGAGAACCGCCTTGGAATTAGAAGTATTTGCTGGACAAGACAAAAGCGAACTTTCAATGATTGAAGTTGCGCGTGCTATTTTGGAGGCACGCGGCCGTGATAAAGATATGTACTTTAGCGACCTTGTTAATGAAATCCAAAACTACCTGGAGAAATCAGACTCAGATATCCGTGAATCGCTTCCCTTCTTTTATTCTGATTTAAATACAGACGGCAGCTTTATCCCACTGGGAGATAATAAATGGGGGCTGCGCTCATGGTACGCCATTGATGAAATTGACGAAGAAATCTTAACCCTAGAAGATGAGGAAGACGGAGCACCAAAACGCAAGCGTAAACGTGTGAATGCTTTTATGGATGGGGATGAAGACGCTATTGATTATAGCGATGATGATCCTGAAGATGAAGGTTTCGAGCCTGAAGCTGATGACGTTGAGTATGATGAGGAAAATCCAGATGATGAAAAATCAGAGGTGGAATCCTATGACTCAGAGATCAATGAGATTATTCCGGATGAGGATTTGGATGAAAACGTTGATTTAGACGAAGATGATGACGAGGATGAGGATGACTATTCCGAGGACGAAGAAGTCTAGTTAGTCATTGACAAAGACAGCCTCTTAGTTTATACTATTTATCGGGCACCTCTTTTGAGGTCGGATAAAGCTCCCTCTTGAGGGGGCATTTTTTATTTTTCCTCTTGATAAATATTCTTTAAAGGAGCAGTTAATGACAAAGTATATCTTCGTTACCGGCGGTGTGGTCTCTTCTATTGGTAAGGGAATTGTGGCAGCCAGTCTTGGCCGTTTGCTGAAAAACCGTGGTCTTAAGGTAACTATCCAAAAATTTGACCCTTACATCAATATTGATCCAGGAACGATGAGTCCTTACCAACACGGTGAGGTTTATGTGACCGATGATGGTGCGGAAACGGATCTTGATCTTGGTCATTATGAGCGCTTTATCGATATTAACCTCAATAAGTACTCTAATGTAACAACCGGCAAAATTTACAGCGAGGTGCTTCGTAAAGAGCGTAAAGGAGAATACTTAGGAGCGACTGTTCAGGTTATTCCGCATATTACGGATGCGCTGAAAGAAAAAATCAAGCGCGCTGCCTCAACAACGGACTCTGATGTAATCATTACTGAAGTTGGCGGAACGGTTGGTGACATTGAAAGTCTGCCTTTCCTTGAGGCCCTTCGTCAAATGAAGGCAGATGTTGGATCAGACAATGTCATGTATATCCACACCACCCTGCTGCCTTATCTGAAAGCGGCAGGTGAAATGAAAACCAAGCCGACCCAGCATTCGGTCAAGGAACTGCGCGGCCTGGGGATTCAGCCCAATATGCTGGTTATCCGTACGGAAGAGCCAGTCAGCCAAGGTATTAAGAACAAGCTTGCCCAATTCTGCGATGTTGCACCTGAGGCTGTGATTGAATCCATGGACGTTGATCACCTCTATCAGATTCCGCTCAATCTTCAAGCGCAAAATATGGATCAGATTGTTTGTGATCACCTAAAACTGGATGTGCCACAGGCCGACATGACAGAGTGGACAGCTATGGTTGATAAGGTGATGAACCTTAAAAAGACCACCAAGATTGCTCTGGTCGGCAAATATGTTGAATTGCCGGATGCCTATCTTTCTGTTGTGGAAGCCCTTAAGCATTCGGGGTATGTGAATGATACGGCTATTGATCTCAACTGGGTGAATGCCAACGATGTCACTCAGGAAAATGCAGCTGAGCTTCTGGGAGATGCTGATGGTATTATTGTCCCAGGCGGATTTGGGCACCGAGGAACGGAAGGTAAAATTGAGGCCATCCGCTATGCACGTGAAAATGACGTGCCAATGCTGGGGATTTGTCTGGGAATGCAGCTGACCTGTGTCGAGTATGCTCGCCATGTCCTCAATCTTGAAGGAGCCAACTCAGCCGAGCTTGCTCCGGATACCAAATATCCAATCATTGACATTATGCGTGATCAGATTGATATTGAAGATATGGGGGGAACCTTACGTTTAGGGCTTTACCCATGTAAGCTGAAAGTGGGCAGTAAAGCAGCTGCGGCTTACAATCATCAAGAGGTTGTCCAACGTCGCCACCGCCATCGTTATGAATTTAACAATGCCTTCCGTCAGCAGTTTGAAGAGGCAGGATTTGTCTTCTCAGGCGTATCTCCGGATAATCGTCTGGTCGAAGTGGTTGAGCTGACAGACAAAAAATTCTTTGTTGCAGCCCAATACCACCCAGAACTCCAATCACGCCCCAATAGACCTGAAGAACTCTACACAGCTTTCATCACTGCTGCCGTTGAGAATCAAAAATAAAAGAAACCCCTCTTGCCATGCAAGAAGGGGTTTTTGACTGTTAAATCAGAGAAGCAAAAATTCCGGCAACCAAAAAACAGATCCACTTATAACTTTCGTTGATAAGAATCAGATTGATTGGTCTTCGTTCGAAGAGATAGTTTTTAAGGGCTGATAAAACGGACAGCAGTCCGATTATAGCCGCACTACTGATGGGGTTGATGGTGAGTGCATTGAGGAAGACTATCGTCAGACAGGCGGTGACGATTTCGATAAGGGCTGTTGCGAGCATTTCTTTTTGGCCGTTTCCGGCTGCTTCGATTTGGCTAGGTGACAGACCGACAGCCTTTAGCCAAGCTTGTCTGAAGATAAGTCCATACCAAAGACCTCCGATAATAAAGGACACAATACCGGCTAAGACGGCAAATAAAATAGTCATGATTTCTCCTTGTGTATGATATATGAAATGATTAGCAAAAGTCAGCTTAACATAGTTACCTAATGCTGTCAAAAGAATTGTCTGGCGTATTAAAGAAAAGAAGCAGGGAAGCTTTAATAAAAAGTAAAAAATGACTTGACACCTTCGTGATGACTTGGTATAATATTTTCTGTTGTAGCGGAAATGGCGGAATTGGCAGACGCGCAGGACTAAGGATCCTGTGACCGCTTTAGGTCGTGGGGGTTCAAGTCCCCCTTTCCGCAAATGAGCTGGCTGAGGCCAGCTTTTTTATTTTCAGGAATATGTGAAACTCTTATCAAGTTTTTCAGAATAGAACTAGCAATTTCACACCAAAAATGATAAAATGAAAGGGTAATGGGGAAAACCCAAAAAATAATTAGGAGGCCTATTAAAAATGGGAATCGTTTCAGCAGAAAAATTTGTCCAAGCAGCGCGTGACAATGGTTATGCCGTTGGTGGATTTAACACAAACAACCTTGAATGGACTCAGGCAATCCTGCGTGCCGCAGAAGCTAAAAAAGCACCAGTTCTTATTCAGACATCAATGGGTGCGGCAAAATACATGGGTGGTTACAAACTTTGTAAACAGCTCATTGAAACACTTGTTGAAGCTATGGGAATTACTGTGCCTGTTGCTATTCACCTTGACCACGGTCACTATGAAGATGCCCTCGAGTGTATCGAAGTTGGCTACACTTCAATCATGTTTGATGGTTCACACCTTCCAGTAGAAGAAAACATTGCGAAAGCTAAGGAAGTTGTTGAAAAAGCCCATGCCAAAGGCATTTCAGTTGAGGCTGAAGTTGGTACTATCGGTGGTGAAGAAGACGGTATCGTCGGTAAAGGTGAATTGGCACCAATCGAAGATGCTAAAGCTATGGTTGCTACTGGGATTGACTTCCTGGCGGCAGGTATCGGTAACATTCACGGTCCTTACCCAGCAAACTGGGAAGGTCTTGACCTTGACCACTTGAAGAAATTGACAGAAGCTGTACCAGGATTCCCAATCGTATTGCACGGTGGTTCAGGGATTCCGGACGATCAAATCAAAGAAGCTATCCGTCTCGGTGTTGCCAAAGTTAACGTTAATACAGAGTGTCAAATTGCTTTTGCAAATGCAACACGTCAGTTTGTACGTGACTACGATGCCAATGAAGCAGACTACGATGCTAAGAAACTCTTTGATCCACGTAAATTCTTGAAACCAGGTTTCGATGCGATTACAGTAGCAGTTGAAGAACGTATTGACGTTTTTGGTTCAGAAGGAAAAGCATAATTTTTGCTGAAACACATCATAAGGATTTATCCATAAGGATAGGTCCTTTTGCTTATTGTTGTTATCAAATCCCGCAATTTGTGCTATAATAAGGGCAGTTGATAGACTTGAAAGGAAATAATGATGACCGATAAAACAACGCTTAAAAACTTAAGACATCGCAGCTCCGTCTATGACTCTATGGTGAAATCGCCCAACCGCGCCATGCTTCGGGCGACGGGAATGGATGATACGAGCTTTGAGCAGCCGATTGTTGGGGTCATCTCAACTTGGGCTGAAAATACGCCTTGTAATATGCACTTGCATGACCTCGGTAAAATCGCTAAACAAGGAGTCAAAGACTCAGGAGCTTGGCCTGTCCAGTTTGGCACTATTACGGTTGCTGATGGTATTGCCATGGGAACTCAAGGAATGCGTTTTTCTCTGACCTCCCGTGATATCATTGCGGACTCTATTGAAGCGGCCATGGGTGGGCATAATGTAGACGCCTTTGTGGCCATTGGCGGTTGTGATAAGAACATGCCAGGCTCCATGATTGCGATTGCCAATATGGATATTCCTGCTATCTTTGCTTATGGTGGTACCATAGCACCCGGCCATCTTAATGGCAAAGATATTGATTTAGTCTCTGTGTTTGAAGGGGTGGGGCACTGGAATCATGGAGATATGACTGCAGACGAGGTCAAGGAATTAGAATGTAACGCCTGTCCTGGCCCAGGCGGTTGCGGCGGGATGTATACTGCCAATACCATGGCGACAGCTATTGAAGTGATGGGGATGAGTCTTCCTGGGTCTTCTTCTCACCCTGCAGAATCAGCAGATAAAAAGGCTGACATTGAAGCAGCTGGCCGTGCCGTTGTGAAAATGTTGGAATTAGGCATTAAACCATCTGATATTTTGACACGTGAAGCCTTTGAGGATGCTATTACAGTGACCATGGCATTGGGTGGGTCAACCAACTCAACCCTCCACCTCTTGGCGATTGCTCATGCTGCCAATGTTGAGCTGACCCTTGATGATTTCAATGAGATACAGGCCAAGGTACCACATTTGGCTGATTTGAAGCCTTCTGGACAGTATGTTTTCCAAGACCTTTATAATGTCGGAGGAGTTCCGGCGGTGATGAGGTATCTCTTGGCTAATGGTTTCCTGCATGGTGACCGAATGACTTGTACCGGTAAGACTGTTGCCGAAAATTTGGCTGACTTTGCAGACTTAACACCAGGACAAAAAGTAATCCTGCCTCTGGAAAATCCTAAACGTGAGGATGGTCCTCTGATTATCCTTCACGGGAACTTAGCTCCCGATGGCGCAGTTGCTAAGGTTTCCGGTGTTAAAGTTCGGCGTCACGTTGGACCAGCCAAGGTTTTTGACTCTGAGGAAGAGGCTATTGAGGCTGTCTTAAATGATGATGTTGTTGACGGAGATGTGGTTGTGGTACGTTTTGTTGGCCCTAAAGGTGGTCCGGGAATGCCTGAAATGCTGTCGCTTTCTTCTATTATCGTTGGTAAGGGTCAAGGGGAGTCGGTTGCCCTCTTAACAGATGGCCGTTTTTCAGGTGGAACATACGGGCTTGTTGTTGGCCATATTGCACCAGAAGCACAGGACGGCGGTCCTATAGCTTACCTGCGTAATGGGGATATGGTTACCATTGATCAAGATACCAAAGAGCTGAGCTTTGCCATTACAGAAGCGGAATTGGCCAAGCGTCAGGCTGAAACAGAATTGCCTCCGCTTTACGCACGAGGTGTGCTAGGGAAGTATGCCCACACGGTTTCATCAGCGTCTAAGGGTGCGGTGACAGACTTTTGGAAACCTGAAGAAACAGGCAAGAAATAAGAAAAACTTCTAGGAATTCCTAGAAGTTTTTTAGTTAGGATTGATACCAAGAAAAATACGTCCATAACGGCTGAGACGTGTTGGGTTCCAAACCGGTTCCCAGACGACCTTGACCTCAACCTCTTTAATGCCTTCAATTGTCTTCAGCTGTTCGATAATTTGCGGCGGAATCGTATCTGAGCAGTCACAGTGAGTTTCGGTAAAGGTGATGACCACTTGACATAGACCATGATCGTCAATACTGATTTCATAGATTAAGCCTAGGTTATAAATATCTAATTCCAATTCTGGATCAATAACGTGTTCCAGTTTCTCAATGATTTCTTGGCTGAAATCTTGAACACGGCTGTTAATTTTAATATCTTCCCTCATTCCATTGCCCTTCTTAACAGTAATAGAGTCATTATAGCACGAATCAGAAAAACTTTTAAGTCTATTTTGCTGAAAAATGAGTTTTACTCTCAAAAGAGGCAGGCATCATTTTGGAAAATTTCAAGAAAAGACTATTGTCAAAGAGTAGTCATTTTGTTATAATTATCTGGTATGTGGTGAAAAACACCTGAATCTAAGTAGGAGGATGATGAATAAATGGCTAAAGTATGTTATTTCACAGGACGTAAGACTGTATCAGCTAACAACCGCTCACACGCGATGAATAAAACCAAACGTGTTGCAAAACCAAATCTTCAAAAAGTAACGGTTCTTATCGATGGCAAACCTAAAAAAGTTTGGGCTTCAGCTCGTGCGCTTAAGTCTGGTAAAGTAGAACGTGTCTAATCATGAAAAGCCGGAAGGCTTTTTTTGTTATCTTTTTACAAGCCTAGTATAATGTGATAAAATAAACTGATAAAAACTTTTTTGAGGTGTCTGACATGACAGTTAAAATTAATACAAAAGATGGTCAAATAGAATTATCTGACGACGTTATTGCAACAGTGGTCGGCGGTTCAGCAACGGAGATTTTTGGCGTTGTTGGCATGGCAAGTAAAAGCGCCCTTAAGGATAATTTCCAAGCTCTCCTGCGTAAAGAAAACTATTCCAAGGGAGTTGTTGTCAAATCAACAGAAGCAGGTATTTCGGTAGACGTTTATACTGTGATGAGTTATGGTGTCAAAATTAGTGAAGTATCTAAAAACATTCAGGAACGTGTCAAATTTAATCTCGAAAATCAGTTAGGGATTACAGCTGATATGGTCAATGTTTATGTTCAGAATATCAAAGTTGTGGGAGAAGATTAGTGACTAATATTACAACAAGTTTATTCCAAGGAATGGTTCAGGCCGCTGCAACCCGTCTGAGTAAACAAGCAGAGTATGTAAACTCCTTAAATGTCTTTCCTGTTCCAGATGGGGACACAGGAACCAACATGAGTATGACGATGGAAAATGGAGCTAAGGAAGTGGCTGACAAGCCTGCTTCAACCGTTGGTCAGGTTGGTCAAATTCTCTCCAAAGGGGTCCTTATGGGGGCGCGAGGCAACTCTGGAGTCATCACTTCCCAGCTCTTTCGTGGTTTTGGACAAAGCATTAAGGATAAGGATGAATTAACCGGTAAAGATCTGGCACAGGCTTTTCAGGCTGGTGTTGAGGTAGCCTATAAGGCTGTGATGAAACCAGTTGAGGGAACGATTTTAACCGTTTCCCGCGGAGCGGCAACGGCAGCTATCAAGAAAGCAGAAGACACCGATGATGCTGTCGAGGTGATGCGAGCAGCCCTTGATGGGGCTAAGGCAGCCTTAGCTAAAACACCGGATATGCTCCCTGTCTTGAAAGAAGTGGGGGTTGTCGATTCTGGTGGCCAAGGTTTAGTTTTCATTTATGAGGGCTTCCTGTCAGCCTTGTCAGGCGATTTTATTCTTTCAGAAGATTTTGAAGCAACACCGGCAACCATGACAGAGATGATTAATGCGGAACACCATAAGGCTGTTGTCGGTCATGTAGCGACAGAAGATATTACCTTTGGTTACTGTACAGAAATCATGGTGGCTCTCAAACAAGGGCCGACCTATGTGAAAGAGTTTGATTACGAGGCCTTTCAACATTACTTGAGCGAACTGGGAGACTCTCTTTTGGTTGTGAATGATGATGAAATCGTTAAAGTTCATGTCCACACTGAAGATCCAGGTCTGGTCATACAAGAAGGGCTTAAATACGGGGCTTTAGCAAAAGTCAAAGTTGATAATATGCGTCATCAGCACGATGCTCAGGTCCAAAAGGTAGATGTAGAAGATCAGCCCAGAGAAACCAAGGAATACGGTCTGATTGCTGTCGTAGCAGGAGACGGCCTGGCTGAAATCTTCAAATCCCAAGGGGTTGATTACATTATCTCCGGTGGGCAAACGATGAACCCTTCCACAGAGGATATCGTGAAAGCTATTGAGTCGGTCAATGCTAAAAATGTGATTATCTTGCCAAATAATAAAAATATTTTCATGGCAGCCCAAAGTGCGGCAGAGGTTGTGGACCTTCCTGCGGCTGTTATTGAAACCAAGACAATTCCGCAGGGCTTGACCAGCTTGCTTGCTTTTAACGAAAATGCTTCTTTAGAAGATAACGCAGCAGCTATGTCAGACAGTCTTTCGGAAGTGGTCAGCGGCAGCATTACCAGAGCCGTGCGAGATACGACTATTGACGGTCTTGCTATTCAGGAAAATGATGTCCTGGGTATGGTGGACGGAAAGATTCTTGTTGCGAATCAAGATATGGCAACAGCCCTTCGTCAGACTTTTGAAAAAATGGTTGATGAAGACAGTGAAATTGCAACCATTTATGTTGGAGAAGAAGGCAGTCAGGCCTTAGCGGAAGAATTGGTCGACTACCTTGAGGAAAAATATGAAGATCTGGAAGTAGAAGTCCATCAAGGACAGCAGCCAGTTTATCCTTATCTGATGAGTGTCGAATAAGAAATTAGCCCAATGGTATCAAGTTCTGAACATTGGGCTTGTTTTTTTGACAAAAAGACAAAATTTTCTGAAAATTCTCTTGACTTTATTTTTAAAAGTGCTAACATTTTATGTAAGTTATTTTTAACTTGGCGGTTAATACTGACAGTTTTAGTAAGAAAAATAAGCTGGGTGAATACTTCTGTTTATACAGACTCCCCGTCGGTTTAAAGCAGGAAAATCAGTGCTTAAAAGGCTTAGCATAACTTGCATTATTTCTTAAAAATGTTATGATATTAACTAAGTGATTTGAATTGTTAGAAAATTTGAACAATAACTGTAAAGGAGGTTCCTGTGGAAAGAGTTCAATTAGAAAATCCAAAGTCAGGTTCAGAGCTCTTACTTGATACTCTGCTTGACTTAGATATTGACACCATCTTTGGTTACCCTGGGGGGGCAGTCTTGCCGCTTTATGATACAATTTATCAGTATGAGGGGATCAACCATATTTTAGCTCGCCATGAGCAAGGAGCCATCCATGAAGCTGAAGGGTATGCTAAGTCGACGGGTCAAATTGGCGTAACCTTGGTTACCAGCGGCCCCGGAGCGACGAATGCAATTACGGGGATTGCTGATGCTATGGCTGACAGCGTTCCCTTGCTTGTTATTACCGGTCAGGTGGCCAGACCAGGCATTGGTAAAGATGCCTTTCAGGAAGCCGATATTATTGGTGCCACAATGCCGATTACGAAATATAATTACCAAGTTCGAGATACAGCTGATATTCCGAGGATTGTTACGGAGGCCATTCACATTGCCACGACCGGCCGAAAAGGGCCTGTTGTGGTAGACTTACCCAAGGATGTAGCTGCCTCTGAGACGGATTTCTATTATGAGACGGCGGTTAATATTCCAAGTTATCAGCCGACGGTTAGCCCGAATGGCCTGCAGGTCAAGAAAATTTTACAATTTCTGAAGAAAGCCAAACGGCCACTCATTTTGGCTGGTGGCGGGGTCAATTATGCGGATGCTAATGAAGCCTTAAAGATCTTTGCAGAAACGTATCAGATCCCGGTTGTTTCGACCCTGTTGGGTCTGGGAGCCATCCCTGTGAATCATGACTTATCACTGGGGATGGGGGGAATGCACGGCTCTTACGCTTCTAACATGGCGTTGACAGAAGCCGACTATATCATCAATTTCGGAGCCCGTTTTGATGACCGTCTAACGGGTAATGTGAATACTTTTGCTAAGCATGCAACGGTGGCACACGTGGATATTGATCCAGCTGAGATTGGGAAGGTGGTTTCGACACAGATTCCCGTTGTTGGAGATGTTAGGAATGCCTTAGACTTGCTGAATGGTTTTGATAAAGTGGAGACGGATTTTTCAGACTGGACACAGAAGGTTTTGGCTAATAAGGCACGTGCTCCGTTTGGTTATGACAAAGATGACGAGGTCATCAAACCGCAGGAGGTCATTGAAATCATTGGCCAGCTGACCGACGGTGACGCTATTATTGTAACGGATGTCGGCCAGCACCAGATGTGGGCTGCCCAATTCTACCCATACAAACATGCCCGCCAGCTGATAACCTCCGGCGGTATGGGAACAATGGGATTTGGCATACCAGCTGCGATTGGAGCTAAAATTGCTAATCCGGACAAGGAAGTGATTTTATTTGTTGGAGACGGCGGTTTCCAAATGACCAATCAAGAATTGGCCATCCTCAATGGTTACGGTGTTCCGATCAAGGTTGTTTTGATTAACAACCACTCGCTTGGTATGGTAAGGCAGTGGCAGGAGTCCTTCTATAATGAACGCCGATCAGAGTCAACCTTTGATGATGAGCCGAACTTCCAGCTCTTAGCTAAGGCATATGGTATTGAATCTTATCTTCTGACAGATCCGAAACATCTCAAAGAAGACCTAGCAGTAATTACCAGCCAAAAACCTGTTCTTATTGAGGTTGCCATCTCAAACCGTGAACATGTCTTGCCGATGGTTCCGGCTGGAAAAAGTAATAAAGATATGTTGGGGGTGAAGTTTAATGCGTAGAATGCTGACAGCCAAACTTCAGAATTCCACAGGTGTACTTAACCGCTTTACGGGGGTGCTTTCCCGCCGTCAGGTTAATATTGAATCGATATCTGTGGGACACACGGAAGTCCCCCATATTTCCCGGATAACCATTATCATTGATGTGGAAAGTCACGATGAATTGGAGCAAATTATTAAGCAACTTAATCGCTTGATTGATGTGGTTCGTGTTCGTGATATTACAGACATTCCTCATCTGGAGCGTGAAGTTATCTTGATTAAAATTTCAGCTCCCGCTCATAAACGGGCAGAGATTCTCGCGATTATCCAGCCTTTTAGGGCCAATGTTGTCGATGTTGCTCCCAAAACCATTACGATTCAGGTGACGGGGGATGCCGATAAGATTGATGCTCTGTTACGGGTGGTCCAGCCTTATGGGATTAAAAACATCGCCCGTACAGGAGCGACTGGATTCTCAAGAGATTGATTTTCCTTTAGTAACTTTAGTAAAACTTTGCCTTTGGGCAATAAAATATATTTTTAGAAAAGAGATTATTTATTATGGCAGTAAAAATGCAATATGAAGCAGATGTAACAGTTCCAGCCCTTACCGGCAAAAAAATTGCGGTTATCGGCTATGGCTCACAAGGGCACGCTCATGCGCAAAACTTGCGTGACTCAGGTCATGATGTCATCATCGGTGTTCGCCAAGGAAAATCATTTGACAAAGCTAAAGAGGACGGTTTTGAGACTTATGAAGTAGCAGAGGCGACCAAATTGGCAGATGTCATCATGATTTTGGCACCTGATGAAATCCAAGCTGATCTTTATGCCAAAGATATTGCACCAAACTTAGAAGCGGGAAATGCTCTCGGCTTTGCCCATGGTTTTAACATTTTGTTTGAATACATTAAAGCGCCTGCTGATGTTGATGTTTTCATGTGTGCACCTAAAGGTCCAGGTCATCTGGTTCGCCGGACTTATACAGAAGGTTTTGGTGTTCCTGCACTTTATGCTGTTTATCAAGATGCGACTGGTAATGCCAAGGCGATTGCCATGGATTGGTCTAAGGGTGTTGGATCAGCGCGTGTAGGTCTTTTGGAAACAACCTTCAAGGAAGAAACAGAAGAAGATTTGTTTGGCGAGCAGGCTGTTCTCTGCGGTGGTTTAACAGCTCTTATTGAAGCTGGTTTTGAAGTGCTGACTGAAGCGGGTTATGCACCAGAATTGGCTTACTTTGAAGTGCTTCATGAAATGAAACTCATCGTTGACTTGATTTACGAGGGTGGTTTCAAGAAGATGCGTCAGTCCATTTCTAATACTGCTGAATTTGGGGATTATGTATCAGGACCACGTGTTATTACGGAACAAGTTAAGGAAAACATGAAAGCTGTTCTGGCAGATATTCAAACAGGTAAGTTTGCTCAGGAATTTGTGGACGATTATAAAGCGGGCCGTCCGCGTCTTGACGCTTACCGCAAAGAAGCGGCTGACCTTGAAATTGAAAAAGTTGGAGCAGAGCTTCGTAAGGCGATGCCGTTTGTTGGTCAAAATGATGATGACGCCTTCAAAATCTATAACTAATCAGAACAATTGGTCGTAAAGATCGATTCGAGTATCCATGAAAATGGGATGGTCTATTCCATCTCATTTTTGCTATAATAAAGGTGGAATATACCAAAGGGGATTCAAATGATTACAGCAAGAGATGTGGCCTATGCCAATAATGTCTTAAAGAAAGTCGTTGAACGAACGCCACTTGATTTTGACCGTTACCTGTCTGAAAAATATCAGGCAACGATTTATCTTAAGCGTGAAAATATGCAAAAGGTTCGCTCTTTTA
The DNA here is from genome assembly GCF_000372425.1 of Streptococcus ferus DSM 20646. Classification (GTDB taxonomy): domain Bacteria; phylum Bacillota; class Bacilli; order Lactobacillales; family Streptococcaceae; genus Streptococcus; species Streptococcus ferus. The sequence continues at coordinate 26,430 of NZ_AQVD01000005.1, read as the reverse complement.
AGATTCGAGGAGCTTATTATGCCATTTCTCAGTTATCAGACGAAGATAAAAAAAGGGGTGTTGTTTGTGCCAGTGCCGGAAATCATGCCCAAGGCGTTGCGTTCACCTGCCATGAGATGAAAATCCCAGCAACAATCTTCATGCCTGTCACGACGCCTCATCAAAAAATTGGTCAGGTGCAGTTTTTTGGCGGGTCTTTTGTCACCATCAAACTGGTCGGGGATACTTTTGATGCTTCGGCGCAGGCAGCTCAGGACTACACTAAGGCAGAAGGGCTGACGTTTATTGATCCTTTTGACGATGACAATGTTCAGGCGGGCCAAGGAACGGTGGCATATGAAATCTATGATCAGGCTCAGGAAAATGGGCTTAGCTTTGATAAAATTGTCGTCCCTGTTGGCGGAGGCGGGCTCATTTCAGGGGTATCTACTTACATTAAGGATGTTGCTCCTGAGATTGAAGTTGTCGGTGTTGAAGCTATGGGAGCCCGTAGCATGCGTGCCGCCTTTGATAAAGGGCATCCGATTAAACTCGAAAAAATCGATAAATTTGCTGATGGTATCGCTGTCCAAAAAGTAGGCCAGAAGACTTACGAAGTGGCCCGCAAATATGTTGATCAGCTGATTGGTGTTGATGAGGGGTTGATTTCTGAGACACTGATTGATATGTACTCTAAACAAGGCATTATTGCAGAACCTGCTGGAGCCGCTTCTATTGCGGCCTTGGAAGTCATGAAGGAGGATATTAAGGGGCAGACGATCGTCTGCATCATCTCAGGCGGCAATAACGATATTAACCGCATGCAGGAGATGGAAGAACGGGCTCTTATTTACGATGGCGTCAAACACTATTTTGTGGTTAATTTCCCGCAAAGACCAGGTGCTCTGAGAGAATTTGTTAATAATATTCTAGGACCAAATGATGATATCACACGTTTTGAATACATTAAACGGGCTAATAAGGGGACGGGGCCTGTTTTGATAGGGATCACGCTGGGAGATAAAAAAGACTACGGTCTTTTGATAGAGCGCCTATCTGCATTTGACCCCTCCTATATCAATTTGCATGGAAATGAAAGTCTTTATAACTTGCTGGTGTGATGCCGGCCTGCGGAAAAACGATTTAGAAATGGGGATTTAAAAATGTTAGGTTTGTTTATGTTTGTTTTTCTGACTGTCTTGTTGCTGTTTGTCATTCTTTTGATTGCCAGCGGCCTTTATGTTGTCCGTCAGCAGACGGTTGCTATTATTGAACGTTTCGGGAAATACCAGCTGACAGCTAGCAGCGGTATTCATCTTCGGGTACCCTTTGGCATTGATAAGATTGCGGCACGTATTCAGCTGAGGATGTTGCAAAGTGAAATTATCGTGGAAACCAAAACCAAGGACAATGTTTTTGTCACCTTAAATGTGGCGACGCAGTACCGGGTTAATGAAACTAATGTCACGGATGCCTACTATAAACTCATGAAGCCAGAAGCGCAGATTAAGTCTTATATTGAAGATGCCCTCCGCTCATCAGTGCCTAAACTGACATTGGATGAGCTGTTTGAGAAAAAAGATGAGATTGCCCTTGAAGTTCAGCATCAGGTGGCAGAAGAAATGTCTACTTACGGCTATATTATCGTCAAAACGTTGATTACTAAAGTTGAACCGGATGCAGAAGTGAAACAGTCTATGAACGAAATCAATGCCGCTCAGAGAAAGCGGGTAGCTGCTCAGGAACTGGCTAATGCGGACAAGATCAAAATTGTGACGGCGGCTGAGGCCGAGGCCGAAAAAGACCGCCTGCACGGGGTCGGAATAGCCCAGCAGCGAAAGGCTATTGTCGATGGTCTGGCAGAGTCGATCATGGAACTCAAAGGAGCAAATGTGTCGCTGACCGAGGAGCAAATCATGTCGATTCTTTTGACTAATCAGTACCTCGATTCTCTTAATACCTTTGCCCAGCACGGCAATAGTTCGGTCTTCCTGCCGGTTAGTCCAGATGGTGTCGAAGATATGCGGACACAAATTCTTTCAGCGATGAAAGCCAAATAGGAAAAATCCCAGTCCAAATAAAGACTGGGATTTTTGGGTCTTGAAAAGCTATTTCAGTGTTAACAGAGATAGGATTTGTTTCTCAATGAGGTCTAAATCTTGTGTTTGTGATTGACTGGGAATCATCAGGATAAACCGCTGGGCAAAATAAGCAAAGAGCAGGCTGGCATTGGTTCTGACAACATCAAGGGCTTTTAGCTGCGGATTGATGTGCGGATTATGCTGTTTCAGGATCTGCCAATAATCATGAAAGTCTTTTGCGATGCTCGTCTGAAGTGCTGTCAGGAGTTTCTGTCGCAAGTCCTCGCTGACAAGAGCTTCCTGAATGAGAATCTTAATCAAATCGGCGTTTTGCGCTAAAAAATGGAAACGGTCTTGAACGATAAAATGGATTGCTTCTTCCAGCTGATGATGTTTTTTTAAGCGGGGGAGGAAGTCTTTTTTTAATTCCGGAATCATTGGCTGCATAATGTCAGCCAGCAAGTCACTTTTGGTCTTGAAATATTTAAAAATAGTTGCCTGGCTAATGCCCGCTTTTTCGGCAATTTGAGCGGTAGACGTGCCATTGTAGCCTTGCTGAGAAAACAGTTCAATAGCAGCCAGCAAGGTCTTCTTTTTTCCTGGCGGCATCTGATGATGCATCAGCCAGTCCTGATAATTGTGTAAAATTGTGTTATTGTCCATAGTAACCTCGTCTTATCTCTTCTATTATACCTTGCGGTAGCGTCTCAGTCCAACGATGTTAAGGAAGGTTAAGATAATTAGGAATATAAGCAGAGCAAATAGGTCGGATTTCAAATTGAGAATGCTGGTGCCGTTCAGGATAATTTTTGATAAGGCATGCCCAGCATAATAGAGGGGCAGACCTTTGCCAAGGGATTGTACCCAGTCTGCCATAGAGTTGAGCGGAATGATGCCTGAGAAAAAGATTTGCGGCACAATGACAATCGGAATAAACTGCATCATTTGGAATTCGGACTGCGCCAAGGTGGACAACAAAAGACCAAAGGATAAAGCCACTAGGGCAAAGAGAATATTGACAATAATCAAATCCCCTAAGTTGCCTAGGACTTCCAAGTCTAAGAGCCAGATAGTGGATAAAACAATGACAGTGGTCTGGAGGGCAGCAACGAGGCTGTAAGAGAGCATATAACCAAAGACAATGTCCGAACGTTTGACAGGGGTTGCTAAGAGGCGATCCAGTGTTCCTGAGGTACGTTCTTTCAGCAGAGCCATGCCAGAAATGAGGAACACGAAGAAGAAAACAAAGAAGCCCATCAGAATGGGTGTCATTTTCGTAAAGAAAGTAGTGTTTTGGTCCCCATAATGATAGCTTTCAGAAAGACTGGGATTTCTTTCGGTCGTATCTGTCTGACTTGAGCTAGAGGAGGTGCCCTTTATAGTAGCCTGGCTGTTGGTCTGCTGTGCTTTTTTGAGGTTTTGAACTAATTCTTGGACTTGAGTCTGTCTCAGCGTGGTTTTAATGGCTTGACGTGTTAAACTGGTTTTGCTGGGGTCGGTGTTTGCATAGGTGACCGTATAATGATCCTTGTTTTGGTAAACCAATACCGCATCAACCTTTTCCTTGGTCAAAGCGTTTTGAGCTTTGGTTTCTGTTTGATAATGCTTGGTGCTGATATGCTTGATGTCCCCTAATGCCTTGGTCACGGTAGCAGAGACATTAACGGTGGCTATGTCAACACTGACATCTGTACTAGCAGAGAAAGCAGCATTCATGAGCCACATAATCAAGATAGGAGCTGCAAACAAGAGTGCCAGTGAGCGTTTATCACGCCATAATTCAATGAAAGTCCTTTTTGAAATGGCTAAAATTCGCATCATCCTTCTCCTTCTGCTTTTAAGAAAACATCTTCGATGGTATCAACCGCATAAGCTGACTTCAACTGAGCAGGACTATCAAAGGCTATCATTTTACCGTCTAATAACAAGCCAACCTTGTCTGTTAATTCAGCTTCATCCATAACGTGTGTTGTCACTAGAATACCAATCCCGTTTTGTTTAAGTTGACGCAATTCCTGCCACACTTTACGGCGCAGTGCGGGGTCAATACCAACGGTGGGCTCATCAAGGATAAGGAGTCTGGGATTTCCTAAAAGAGCGATAGCCAGAGAAAGGCGGCGTTTCATCCCCCCAGAATAGCCTGATACGGACTTGTTAAGATGCTCTGATAAATCAACGACCTGTGTAGCATGATTGATGGCTTGTGGCATTTCTTTTTTTGTCAGGCCTTTCATTTGAGCGAAGAAAACCATATTTTCCAAGCCAGAAAGTGTTTCATAAAGCGCATCAGATTGTGCCATATAGCCAATGTCTCCTAAAATATGCCGGTTGGGCATATGATGACTGAGAACGAGAGCCTCTCCCGCATCGGCTTTTTCCATGCCAAGCATGGTTTTAATCATGGTCGATTTTCCGGCACCGGATGGACCGATTAAGCCAATAATTTGGCCGGCAGACAATTCAAAATTGATATTGTTCAGAACGACTTGTTGGCCAAAATGTTTTCTAACAGCTTGCAATTCCAATAATGTTTCCATAAACGCCTCTTTCTAGAGGTGAGTTTTCGCTCACTACGCCATCATTATAGTGAGTAATCACTCACTTGTCAAGAGAAAATATTACCAGAAAAATCCCACAGAAATGATTTCTGCGGGATAAGAAAAGAGAGTCAAAGGGGATTATGGGCAAGGATGTGTTTAGGTCTCCAGCTTCGCAGAAAATACGAATAAAAGAGATTTCCAATGGTAAGACTCAGGAGGTTTAGACTGACATCGCCAAGGTCAAAAACTCCTAAATGAAACACAAACTGACAGGACTCAACCATGAGAATTCCCAAGAACCCCAGAAAGATATTTTTTCTTGATAAAGGGTAGAGAAATCCCATTGGAATGAACATGAGGAGATTCATGATTGGCACAAAGCGGCTGCCATTTTTGATGTCTTCAATAAAGGACAATGGGTTTAAAGAAAAACCTTGGGTACCGATATTTTTTAGGAAAAGGAGATAGAGGAGAGAGAAAAGATAGAAAAGATAGATAAAGTAGCAAGCTATCAAGGTCGAGCTGCGAATTTGTCTGCTGGAACAAAAGCCCAGAAAAACGTAAGTGAAATAACTGATGATTAGAGTGATAATGAGATTGAGTGATAGGGCAAAATCAGCTCCGTAACTGGAAATATAGTAGGCGTAAGAAATCAGAAAGCTGTCGTAGACCCATTTGGATAGAGAAAAGCAGAGCAGAAAAATCAGAGTTTTAAAGAGATAAGGGTATCTAGTATGGCGCATAGGCTTTCCTCCTTTATTGATGATTTGTCCAAAGTGTAGCATTGAAAACTTAAAGGAAGGTTAAGAGGACAGCATTAAAGACTGATGTCGGCGGTTTCATCAAAAGATGATTTTGGACGGTTGCTCTAAAGTCCAGGTGAGCTAATAAAAAGGCTAGACGATAATGTTCCAGCCTGTGGTATTTAGTTTAAAAAGCGCTGTAAGAAAGCCTTGGTACGTTCCTGCTGAGGGTTTTCAAAGATTTGCTCAGGCGTACCTTGTTCTGCGATGAGGCCCTGATCCATGAAAATCACACGGTCAGAGACATCACGGGCAAATTCCATTTCGTGGGTAACAATTAGCATGGTCAAGCCTGATTTGGCTAAATCTTGAATTGTTTTAAGAACTTCTCCGACCATCTCAGGATCCAACGCGGATGTTGGTTCATCAAAGAGAATGGCTTCAGGGTTGACAGATAGAGCTCTGGCGATAGCCACCCTCTGTTTTTGACCGCCGGAAAGCTGACTAGGTTTTGCTTTCCAATACTGCTCGGTCATGCCGACCCTATTAAGGTTTTCTTTGGCAATTTCTTCGGCCTCGGTATGACTGCGTTTAAGAACAGTTGTCTGAGCGACAATGGCATTCTCAAGGACATTAAGGTTATTAAAAAGGTTGAAACTTTGGAAAACCATGCCCAATTTTTCACGGTAGGCTGTCAGGTTGTAGCCTTTTTCTAAAACATTTTCGCCATGATACAGAATCTGCCCGCTTGTAGGTGTTTCGAGAAGGTTGATTGATCTCAGGAAGGTTGATTTTCCGGAACCGGAAGCACCGATAATGGAGATAACCTCACCCTTATTGACGCTGAGTGAAATGTCTTTGAGGACTTCATTTTTTCCAAAAGATTTTTTCAAGGCTTTTATTTCTAAAATGGTATCCGTCATTAGTGGCTGCCTCCTTGGCTTGTCGTGTAGTTATCCTGATCCATTTTTCGTTCAACAAAGCGCAGGATACGGGTAACTGTAAAGGTTAAAATGAAGTAGATGACCGCGATAATAAAGAAAGTTTGGAAATATTGGTAGGTCTGTGTCGCAACGGTATTTCCGGAGAAGTAAAGCTCAACAACGGAAATGACATTCAAAACAGAAGTGTCCTTGATGTTAATGACAAACTCATTGCCGGTAGCTGGCAGAATATTGCGAATGACCTGAGGAAGCACAATTTTACGCATAGTTTGGCCGTGAGTCATCCCTAAAGCTGTCGCAGCTTCAAACTGCCCCTTGTCCACAGCGAAGATACCGCCACGAACAATTTCACTCATATAAGCCCCAGTATTGATAGAGACAATGAAGATGGCCGCCAAAGTCCGGTCAAGGGATACACCAAAGGCTTGAGCGGTCCCGTAATAGATAACCATGGCCTGTACAATCATTGGTGTTCCGCGGAAGACTTCAATATAGATATTCAAGAGCCAGCCGAAAAGCTTTTGAATGAAAGCGAGGGCTTTATTACCCGCCTGAGGGGCAGTACGATAAACACCGATTAAAAGTCCGATCAGAAGTCCGGCTAGGGTACCAATGATAGAAATCAGAAGAGTCATGCCGGTTCCCCGCAGCAGAGCTTTCCAGTTGTTTTTCAGAATCGTCAAGGCCTGATCAAAGAAGCCATTTTGGCTGTCTGTATCTTCTTTGGCTTTCTGACTAGGCTGCTCCTTGATGACTTTATCCATCAGCGCAACTTGGTCTTTCAGAGGGAAGCTGGCCAAGGCCGTGTTGATTTGGCTGATGCGAGTATCGTCTTTCCGCATCCCAATAGCAATGGCAACATCGGATTCGCTGACCTCAAAACCATCTTTTAAGGAGATCATTTTGAAAGAGGAGTTAGCATCAGTTGCTGATTTGGCTTCCGGGCGCTCTGACACATAAGCATCAATGACACCGGATGAAAGGGCCTGACGCATTTGCGAAAAGTCTCCCATAGCGGTTTCTTGTTGAACCTCTGGAATTTGACTGATGAGATTGTAGAGATAAACCCCTTGCTGAGAGGTGATCTTGGCTCCGGAGAAATCGTTTAAGCTGCTAGCTTGGGCATATTTACTGTCTTTACGAACAACCAGAACAGGCTCGCTGGTGTAATAGCTATCTGAAAAAGCGATTTCTTTTTTGCGCTCTTCCGTAGGACTCATTCCGGCGATAATCATATCGATTTTGCCAGAAGTCAGAGCAGGCACCAGTCCTTCCCATTTAGTCTTGACAACCAAAGGTTTTTTTCCTAAAGCGGCAGCCATTTTTTTGGCGACCTGGACATCATAGCCGTTGGCGTATTGGTTGGTGCCTTCAATCTTGACGGCACCGTTTGATGCATCATCCTGTGTCCAGTTAAAAGGTGCATAGGCAGCTTCCATCCCAACACGAAGATAATCATCTGCTTGGGCACCGACTGCTCCTGAAAAGAGGAAACAGAAGGTGGTTAAGCAGGCTAATATTAGTTTTTTCATTAAAAACTCCTCTAAAATTTACTCAACATACATTTTACAGAAAAAAAGATGTCATTTCAATATCAATGTCTGAAAATTCCTATATTAAGCCCTTATTTATGATAAAATAAGAACAGTAATTAAAGGAGTTGTCAAATGAAGAAGGTTTTACTGTTTGTAACGGTCTTCCTTGCGTTGGTTACCAGCAAGGTCTGGGCAGATGTGGACTATAGTATTCCGCTTTATCAAGGTCAGCTGACTATTGATAGTGGCAATGAAGCTTCTTTTAAACAAATGATTATCTATGATTTTGACAGTTCTTATAATGGGCAATACGTAACGCTAGGGTCGGCAGGAAACTTTCCTAAAGGTTTCAGTATTTCAGGTCAGCCCGAGATCTCGGCCTATACAGTTGATGGCGCTGGTCATCTGCAAAGTCGATCGATTTCCAAAGAAGTTGAGAAATTATCAGATGGCTATCGCGTCAAGGTTTACAACCCTGGGAAAGAAAATGACCGTATTGCCTTAGTTGTTACTTGGCGGCTGAAAAACTTGCTGAATATCTACAGTGATATCGCGGAGCTAAACTGGGTTCCTATCAGTGACTGGGATGTGCCTCTCAATAAGGTGATCTTTGAGGTCAATTTCTCCGGTGCTTATCAGAATCGTTCAAGTCAGCTCCATGCCCATACGGGTTATTTTGGTTCGGGTGCAAAAGTCACGAAAAAAGGGAATGGCTATTCCGTTGAGGTTAACCGCTTAGGTGAGGGCAGAAAGCTAGAACTCCATGCTTATTGGGATAGAAAGCTCTTTTACGCTACTCAAAATAAGTCAGGTAAGGGCCTATCTAAGTTTTTAATGACTGAAAAGACCATCGCTGTTAAGCAGAAGCTTTATCCTTTTTTAGCAACTTACGTCGTCCCCTTGATTTCACTGGTGATTTTAGTTGTCTCGCTCTGGTGTTATTACCGTTTTAAGGCATCTTTGGGACAAAAGAAGATGCCTCGAGACATGCATCTTTTTGAGGCTCCCAGTGATTTATCCCCCTTAGTGCTGACAAAATATATTTACGATTTGGAACTGGCTGAGATTGCACCCCCTGACGTCAAAGGGAAACGGTTTGATATCAGCTTTGAAAACCTCATTCAGGCAACCCTGTTAGACTTAATTGACCAAGGCAAGCTTATTCTTTTCAAGGAGACTGGTCTATTTGATGTTCCAGATAAGACAAAACTGACCGCTTACGAAAGAGACTTTCTAGACTTGGTGTATGGTGGGCAGCCGATGGGGCTGGACAGCGCTTTTTTGGACTATCAGACAGATAAAAAAATCTTAAAAGGCAATCCTTCAGCGGTAAGACAGCGGGGCAGGAAAATATTGGCTCTCTTTGAGTCGCGGCTGGCTAAGGTTGATGCTTCGGTTGCTCAGACGATTACCGGTTTAAACTATCCTGACTTACACCGAGAGATGTTGGCAAGGGAGAAGAGATCTCTTGCCCTAGCTTTCTTATTCGCTTTTGCCAGCATAGGCGTAAGCCTCGCTCTGTTGCTCTTTTCGCTAGCAGTATTTTACCCTCTTGGAATGGGAATAAGTGTTTTCCTTATCCTTTTAGCAGGTCTGCTGCCTTTCTTTTATTACAGACGTCAGACTTATTATCAGGTCAGCCGAATTCTGACAGCAGAAGGACTCGCGACTCGCCAGGCCTGGGATGCTTTTCAAAATATGCTTCGAGACATTAAAACCTTTGAAGCCCTAGACATCGAAAGCCATCTGGTTTGGAATAGGATTCTGGTTTATGCTGCTCTTTATGGCTATGCGGACAGGGTTCAGGACTATTTGAAACTGAGACATATTACCCTTGAAAATCCAGAACTGAATACTTACATAGCACTGGGCGTTCATAACCGGCTAGCTCTTTCAAGCCATTACCTGTCCACCTATACCTCAACTGCCAACAGTGCGTCTCATTTTTCTATTTCGTCAGGAGGATCTGGCGGAGGCGGTTTCTCGGGCGGCTTCGGAGGCGGCGGAGGCGGGGCTTTCTAAGTGTGGCTTCTTGTCTGCATTTCATCTTTTATTAACGAATAAGGAGATATCATGTTACTCATTGAATTATTAAAAGCCATTATCTTCGGTATCGTAGAAGGTATCACTGAATGGCTCCCTATTTCAAGTACCGGTCATTTAATCTTGATTCAGGAATTCTTGAAATTCTCTAATCAAAATCAGGATTTCATGGATATGTTTAATGTTGTTATCCAGTTGGGGGCTATCTTAGCGGTCATGGTTATCTATTTTGACCGTCTCAATCCCTTTGAAAAGGGTAAAAGTCCTCAGCAGGTCCGCTTGACTTGGCAGTTATGGCTAAAGGTTATCATTGCCTGTCTGCCTGCTGTTATCGTTGGTCTCCCTCTAAATGATTGGTTTGAGGCCCATTTCTACAACTTTATCACGGTGGCTCTGATGCTGATTGTTTATGGTGTCGTCTTTCTTTGGATTGAAAAACGCAATCAGGAACAAGATATTCAGCCTTCGGTGACACATTTAGCTAAGATGTCCTATTTGACAGCCCTATACATTGGTCTTTTTCAGGTCCTCAGCCTGATTCCGGGAACGAGCCGTTCGGGGGCGACGATTATTGGGGGGATGCTGGTTGGTACTAGCCGTGAGGTGGCGACCGAATTTACCTTTTTCTTAGGTATTCCCGTTATGTTTGGAGCCAGCCTTTTGAAAGTGGTCAAGTTCTTCATGGGGGGCAATAGCTTTGCTTTCAGCCAGCTGACCATCCTTTTGGTTGCCATGGTGACCGCTTTTGTCGTCAGCATTTATGCCGTTCGTTTTTTAACAGATTATGTTAAAAAGCATGATTTTACCATTTTTGGGAAATATCGCATTGGCTTGGGGATTGTTCTCTTGCTCTTTGCGGGTGTTAAAGCTATTTTTGGCTAAGGACAGGGAAACCTGTCTTTTGTCTTGCGCAAAATTGAAAAACTTTCTTATTTCTTGTATAATAAAATAACTACTCGTGCGAGGTGATAAGTATGGAAATGAAACAGATTAGTGAAACCACACTGAAAATAACAATCAGCATGGATGATCTTGAAGAAAGAGGGATGGAATTGAAGGATTTCTTGATTCCTCAGGAAAAGACCGAAGAGTTTTTCTATGCTGTCATGGATGAACTGGACTTGCCAGAAAATTTTAAGGATAGCGGTATGCTGAGTTTTCGTGTCACCCCTCGCAAGGATCGGATTGACGTGTTTGTGACCAAGTCTGAAATCAGTAAGGACTTAAACTTAGAGGACTTGGCCGACATGGAAGATATTGCGCAGATGTCTCCAGAAGATTTTTTCAAAACCTTGGAGCAAAATATGAGAGATAAAGGAGATGCTGAGGCTCTAGATAGGCTGGCAGAAGCTGAGAAGGCAGAAGAAACCGCTGCAAGCTCAGAAGAAGAACCCGCGCAAGAGTTTGTCCATTTTGTTCTGGACTTTGACAGCATTGAGGATGTGGTCCGCTTTGCTCAGGCGGTCAACTTTGATGTGGAGGCTTCAGAGCTTTTCAAGGTCGGTGACAATTACTACATGACCGTGCTGCTGAATCTCATTGATAAACCGAGCTATTATCTTAATCTCATGCACGCACGAATCTTGGAATACGCTTCCCCGGGGACAAAAACAAGAGCTTATCTGCTGGAACACGGTGTTCAGCTCCTATCAGCTGATACCTTGGCGCACTTGAAAATGATAGGACAATAACCTTATGATTCCGATTACACTTGACTATGTTTTGGTTTTAATTGGAACGTTTCTGCTGTCTCTGGTCCTGACGCCTTTGGTGAGGTTTTTATCCTTTCGGATTGGAGCGGTGGATAATCCAAATGCCAGAAGAATTAACAAAGTTCCCATGCCGAGTGCAGGCGGACTGGCAATTGTGGTCTCATTTACGGTTGCAAGTCTTTTTCTCATGCCTCGAATCCTCCATACCCCTATTTGGGGACTCTCCTATTTTGACTATATTGCACCGGTTGTGCTGGGAGGATTGATTGTCTCTTTTGTCGGTCTGTTGGATGATATTTTCGAACTGTCTGCCAAAATGAAACTGATGGGAATCATTCTGGCTGCTGTCGTTATTTGGTACTTTACAGATTTTCAGTTTGACAGCTTTAAGATTCCGTTTGGCGGCCCCATGATCCATTTTAACGGCTTTGTGACCTTCTGTTTAACGATTTTATGGATTGTGGCCATTACGAATGCAGTTAATTTGATTGATGGTTTGGATGGCTTAGTTGGAGGCGTCTCTATTATCAGCCTGACCACGATGGGACTGATTTCTTATTTTTTCCTGTATGATACAGATATCTTCTTGACACTGACTATTTTTGTTCTGATTGTCTCAATTGCAGGCTTCTTTCCTTACAATTATCATCCAGCGATTATCTATCTGGGGGATACCGGAGCCTTGTTCATCGGCTTTATGATTGCCGTCTTGTCTCTGCAGGGCCTTAAAAATGCGACGGCTGTGGCCGTTGTCACTCCTATTCTCATTTTAGGTGTTCCGATTGTGGATACGACAGTAGCCATCATCCGTCGAACCCTGTCAGGGAAGAAGTTCTATGAACCGGACAATATGCACTTACATCATCGGCTTTTGGCTATGGGGTTTACCCATCGAGGTGCGGTGTTGGTTGTTTATGGTATTGCCATGTTTTTCTCTCTGGTTTCCCTGCTTTTAAATGTTTCCAGCCGAATCGGAGGCGTTTTGCTTTTGATTGGTGTTGCCTTTGCCTTGGAAATTTTTATTGAGGGCGTTGAAATTTGGGGGCCTAACCGGACGCCGCTGCTTAAACTGCTGAAATTCATTGGGAACAGCGACTACCGCCAATCGGTGGTTAATAAAGGCAGAAATCGCAGGAAATAGCAAGTTTTAAAACAGAAAAAAAGTCCTCGAGGACTTTTTTTGTTATAATGATTATTGATAATCTGAAAGGAGTGTACAATGTCTGTACTTGAAATAAAAGACCTTCATGTCTCTATTGAAGGAAAAGAAATTTTGAAAGGTGTCAACCTAACGCTGAAAACAGGAGAGATTGCTGCTATTATGGGGCCTAACGGAACAGGGAAATCGACCCTTTCAGCCGCCATTATGGGCAATCCCTTTTACGAGGTGACTCAAGGTGAAATCCTGCTGGACGGGGAAAATATCCTTGAACTTGAGGTTGATGAGCGTGCCCGCCTTGGTCTTTTTCTGGCCATGCAATACCCAAGTGAAATCCCTGGGATTACCAATGCAGAGTTCATTCGCGCAGCCATGAATGCGGGTAAAGAAGACGAGGATAAGATTTCTGTCCGTGACTTTATTACCAAATTAGACGAAAAGATGGAACTTCTCGGGATGAAAGAAGAAATGGCTGAACGTTATTTGAACGAAGGCTTTTCCGGCGGGGAGAAAAAGCGCAACGAAATCTTGCAGCTCTTGATGCTGGAGCCTAAGTTCGCTTTGCTGGATGAAATTGATTCAGGGCTTGACATTGATGCGCTCAAGGTTGTGTCAAAGGGAGTCAATGCCATGCGTGGTCAAGATTTTGGGGCTATGATTATTACCCATTATCAGCGTCTGTTGAACTACATTACGCCTGATCTGGTCCATGTGATGATGGATGGCCGTGTTGTTCTCTCTGGCGGGCCTGAGCTAGCTGCTCGCCTTGAAAAAGAAGGCTATGCCCAAATTGCAGAAGAACTTGGTCTTGAATACAAAGAAGAAGTTTAAGGTCATTGACTTCTAGACTTAAGAAAAGGAGTAATAAATGACAAGAGAAACCATCTTAAACTTTTCACAGGGAAAAGCCGAGCCAGTTTGGCTTCAGGAGCGCCGCCTGCAGGCTTTGGAACAAATAGACAAACTCCCTCTGCCTAAAATTGAGCGGGTCAAATTTCATCGCTGGAACTTGGGAGATGGCACGATTGCAGAAAGCCAAGTCTCTGCTAATGTTCCTGACTTTTCTTCGCTTTCGGCCAACCCCAAGCTCGTTCAAGTAGGAACCCAGACGATTTTAGAGAGTATGCCGGCTCATTTGGCTGAACAGGGAGTGATTTTTACCGACTTTTACAGTGCTTTAGAAGAGATTCCAGAACTGATTGAAACGTTTTTTGGCAAGGCACTTCCTTTCAATGAGGATAAATTAGCGGCTTATCATACAGCTTACTTCAATAGTGCGGCAGTCCTCTACGTTCCGGACAATGTGGAACTTGACCTGCCTGTTGAAGGCATTTTCCTTCAGGATAGCGATTCGTCTGTTCCTTTTAACAAACATATTCTGATTATTGCAGGGAAAAATAGTAAAGTCAGCTACTTGGAACGCTTCCAGTCCATTGGTCAAGGCAGAGCCAAGGCAACAGCTAATATTACGGTTGAGGTTCTGGCCCTTGAAGGAAGTCAAGTCAAATTTTCAGCTATTGACCGCCTCGGAGACAATCTGACAACCTATCTCAGCCGTCGTGGCCGCCTGTCAGCAGATGCCAGCATTGACTGGGCGCTAGGGGTCATGAACGAGGGTCATCTCGTGGCTGATTTTGATAGTGATTTAATCGGAGATGGCAGCCATGCCAATTTGAAAGTCGTCGCGGCTTCTAGTGGCCGTCAAGTTCAGGGCATTGATACACGAGTAACCAATTATGGCAAGAATTCTGTCGGTCATATCCTGCAGCATGGGGTCATTTTGGAACGTGGAACGTTAACCTTTAACGGAATCGGTCAGATTATCAAGGGAGCTAAAGGAGCAGATGCCCAGCAGGAGAGTCGGGTGCTCATGCTTTCTGACAAGGCCCGCTCAGACGCTAACCCGATTTTGCTGATTGACGAAAACGAAGTGACTGCGGGTCATGCCGCCTCTATCGGTCAGGTAGACCCAGAAGATATGTATTATCTGATGAGCCGCGGTCTGGATCAAGCAACGGCAGAGAGATTGGTTATCCGCGGCTTCCTCGGAACAGTGATTACTGAAATTCCGTTAAAGGAAGTCCGAGATGAGATGATTGCCGTTTTGGATGAAAAATTGGAAAAACGCTAATGGTAAAACTAGATGCTGAAAAACTAAAAAAAGACTTTCCTATCCTAGATCAAGTGATCAACGATGAACCTTTAGTCTATCTGGATAATGCTGCCACAACGCAAAAACCTAAGCAGGTCTTGGAGGCGCTGGCTGCCTACTATCAAACCGATAATGCTAATGTCCACCGCGGAGTTCATACTTTGGCCGAAAGGGCGACGAGAGACTACGAAGCTTCACGAGAAAAAGCAAGACGTTTTATAAACGCCAAATCGACAAAGGAAATTCTTTTTACACGGGGAACAACAACAGGTTTAAACTGGGTAGCTGCTTTTGCCAAAGAAATCTTAAAGCCGGGCGATGAAGTGCTGATTTCTGTTATGGAACATCATTCTAACCTCATCCCTTGGCAGGAAGCCTGCCGCCAGACGGGAGCTAAGCTCGTCTATGCTTATCTGAAAGACGGTCAGCTTGATTTGGATGATGTTAGGTCAAAACTATCACCTAAAACGAGATTTGTCAGTTTAGCCCATGTCTCCAATGTTCTCGGAGCTATCAATCCCGTTAAAGAGATTGCGGAATGGGCCCATGCCAAAGGTGCCTATATGGTCGTAGACGGAGCACAGTCAGCCCCTCATATGCCCATAGATGTCCAAGACTTAGACTGTGATTTCTTTACGCTGTCAGGTCACAAAATGCTTGGACCAACAGGAATTGGGCTTCTTTATGGTAAGGAAGACGTCTTGAATCAAATGACTCCTCTTGAATTTGGTGGCGAGATGATTGACTTTGTCTCAGAACAGGAAGCTAGCTGGAAGGATCTTCCGTGGAAGTTCGAAGCGGGGACACCTAATATTGCAGGGGCGATTGCTCTTGGCGCCGCCTTTGATTACCTTGATGCTCTGGGGATGGAGTCCATCCATGCCCATGAGCAGGAACTGGTTGCTTACTTACTGCCCAAGTTGCAAGACATTGAGGGGTTGACACTCTACGGACCGCTTGATCCGCATCGGCGAGCAGGCGTTCTGTCCTTCAATTTAGAAGGGCTTCACCCCCATGATGTGGCGACTGCCCTAGATTATGAGGGAGTGGCTGTGCGTGCAGGACATCACTGTGCTCAGCCCCTGCTCGGCCATCTAGGTATTTCTTCGGCTGCCAGAGCCAGTCTTTACGTCTACAATACAAAAGCTGACTGTGATAAATTAGTCGAAGCACTTTTAAAGACAAAGGAGTTCTTCAATGGCACTCTCTAAGCTAGACAGTCTTTATATGGCTGTCGTTGCAGATCATTCCAAAAATCCGCACCATCACGGTGTTTTACAAGGGGCAGACCAAGTTAGTCTGAATAATCCAACCTGTGGTGATGTCATTCATTTAAGTGTTGCTTTTGATGGAGATATCATTTCGGACATTGCTTTTGCAGGGGATGGTTGTACGATTTCAACCGCTTCGTCAAGCATGATGACTGATCTTGTCAAAGGTAAAAGCAGTAAACAGGCTCTTGAATTAGCCGATATTTTTTCCAAAATGGTTCAGGGGGAAACAGATGATCGTCAAAAAGAACTGGGAGATGCTGCTTTCCTGGCGGGTGTTTCGAAATTTCCGCAGCGTATAAAATGTTCGACCTTAGCTTGGAATGCTCTCAAAAAAGTAATTGAAAACAGAAAGGAAAACAATGGCTGAAGCAACTGAAAAAATAGAACCAAAGCCAATTGACCTTGGTGAATATAAGTTTGGCTTTCACGACGATGTTGAGCCCATTTACTCCACAGGCAAGGGCTTAAATGAAGCGGTTGTCCGTGAATTGTCGGCGGCGAAAGAAGAGCCGGAATGGATGTTGGACTTCCGTCTAAAATCATTGGAAGCCTTTAATAAAATGCCTATGCAGGACTGGGGTCCAGATTTGTCAGATATTGACTTTGATGATTTGATTTATTATCAAAAGCCTTCTGACAGGCCCGCCCGATCTTGGGATGATGTGCCTGAAAAAATCAAAGAAACCTTCGAAAGAATTGGTATTCCTGAGGCAGAACGTGCCTATTTGGCAGGAGCGTCAGCGCAATACGAATCAGAAGTGGTTTACCACAATATGAAAGATGAATTTGAAAAATTAGGGATTATCTTTACAGATACCGACTCAGCTCTAAAAGAATACCCAGACCTTTTCAAGCAATATTTTGCCAAGTTAGTTCCTCCGACAGACAATAAACTGGCGGCCCTAAATTCAGCTGTTTGGTCTGGCGGCACCTTTATCTATGTTCCTAAAGGGGTTAAGGTGGATATTCCTCTGCAGACCTATTTCCGGATTAACAATGAAAATACCGGACAGTTTGAACGCACCTTGATTATTGTTGATGAGGGAGCCAGCGTTCACTATGTAGAAGGCTGTACGGCGCCGACTTACTCGAGCAATAGTCTCCATGCGGCTATCGTGGAAATTTTTGCACTTGACGGTGCCTATATGCGTTACACGACCATTCAAAACTGGTCTGATAACGTCTATAATTTGGTGACCAAGCGAGCACGTGCTCTTAAAGATGCGACCGTTGAGTGGATCGATGGCAACTTAGGCGCTAAAACGACAATGAAGTACCCATCTGTTTACCTTGATGGTCAAGGTGCCCGCGGAACAATGCTGTCTATTGCCTTTGCTAATGAAGGGCAGCATCAGGATACAGGGGCCAAAATGATTCACAATGCGCCCCATACCTCCTCTTCGATTGTCTCAAAGTCTATCGCTAAGGGTGGTGGAAAAGTTGACTACCGAGGGCAGGTGACCTTTGCCCCTAATTCGAAAAAGTCAGTCAGTCACATCGAGTGTGATACCATCATCATGGATGACCTCTCCAGATCGGATACCATTCCCTTCAATGAGATTCATAATTCGCAAGTTGCCTTGGAGCATGAAGCAAAAGTATCTAAGATTTCCGAAGAGCAGCTGTATTATCTCATGAGCCGCGGTCTGACAGAAGCAGAAGCTACTGAAATGATTGTCATGGGATTTGTAGAACCCTTTACCAAGGAACTTCCTATGGAATATGCGGTTGAATTGAACCGTCTGATTTCCTATGAAATGGAAGGATCTGTTGGTTAAAAAGAGCCTAGGCTCTTTTTTTATTACAATTCTATAAAAATCCCTCAAATTATAGAAAACGCTTACAAAAAATGTTAAACTAAAAGTGTTAATATGGAGATGAACGAAGGAGGAAAAGGAAATGCAGAAAAAGAAATCTTTAATCTGGGGAATTTGTGCCGTCTTAGCCCTAGGGCTGGCTGTCAGTACGAGTGCCGGTAAACAGGAAAAGGTTCAGGCAGCTTCAAAACCGTCTGTTGCTAGTTTCTTGAAGAAAGTAAAAAGCGCCAATAAAAAGGTGAAAACCGTGCATTTCGAGATGGATCTGTCATTAAAAGTGAATCAGGACAGCAAGTCTCAGGATATGGAGGCTGACTTGGATTATGGGACATCTGCCTCTGATTTAAAGCGTGCCAGCGCTGTCATCGAACAGACGAAAAATGGAAGCAGGAGCTACCAAGAGTATATCCTCGCCGGCGGCCAAGGCTACCCCATCTACACAAGAACTTCTGAAGACGGTACTTGGACAAAACAAACAACCAATGGTGATTACTATGTCCAGCCAGGCTACTTCAGCTTTTTAAACATCTTATATAAAATGAAGGATGATTTGAAACTGAAAGAAACCAGCAAGACCTATACCTTGGTCTTAAAAAGTCAAAATGTCGATTTGGTTTCTTTGTTTAAAGACGAACTGAACCTCGTTTTAACTGGGGTCAGTCAGACAGATGTCGATAAAACATTCACAGTCACTTTCAATAAAAAAACACTTTATCTCTCTGCTTTCACCATGAATCTTGATTATAAAAAAGGGTCTGATGTCTTAAAAATGTCGATTGACACTTCTTATTCACAGTGGAACAAGGTGGATAGCTCTCGTTTTCTTGCACCAGATCAAACGACAACATAAAAAACTTGCCTCAGGCAAGTTTTTTATGCGACGGTATTGTTAGAATAAGAGAGCTGTCAGCAATTAGAGTTTTTCATTGACATAAATGACAAAATGATTCCACCAAACTTTAAGGAAGAAGCTCCGCTTCACTTCTTTTTTGGCTAGCAGGTTAACGCTAGGGACTTGGCCGATATAACCATCACCGACCAAATCGCTATCGTAGAAAACAGCCTTGCCGACTTTGCTTCCTTTTTTAACCGTGGCAACATAGCCCTTCTCCGAGGTTTCTATCTTAAGTTTGCCAGCTGTAGCGGCCGTCTTTTTTTCAATGACGGTCAAACTCTTCTCGGCGATGCTGGAGACTGTTTTCTCCTTGCCATCTACAATCTTAGCTGTGCTTTTGCGGTAGCTCTTGCCTTTTGCGACCAGGGTGCGCGCTTCATAGTTCTGAGAGACATAATTTAGCAGGTCATTAGTCGCCTTAAAACGCGCATTGGTATCAATGTCGGCATTATCCGCATTGAGCACAACGGTAATAATCCGCATCTTATTTTCTGTTGAAGTAGCGACAAAAGAAGCGCCAGCCAGTTCGGTGGTTCCGGTTTTGAGCCCATCAACACCGTCTCTGGCATAAGACATATTGGGCAGCATATAATTATAAGTTGTAATCGGGGTTCCAGCGAAGTCTGCCGTTGTTTGACTTGTAATTTTTAAGACGTCTGGGAAATCATTGATGAGATGGTGGGCGATAATGGCGACGCTTTTGGCGCTCATCATATTTTCATCTTCGGAACTTGTTCCGGGATAAATATTTTCCCCCAAAAGACTATTGTTAAGTCCAGAGGCGTTGACAAGCTTATAGTCCTTAATGCCCCAGGCATCGAGCTGTTTTTTCATCAAATCAACAAATTTGGGTTCAGTGCCGGCAATTTTTTCTGCTAAAGCAATGGCTGCGCTGTTGGCACTGGCAATCATGGTAGCTTCCACTAATTGTTTGACAGTATACTCTCTTGCTTCCATGGGGACATTGCTTGTTTCATAATTCGTCGTTAAACCATAAGCGTAATTTGAAATCTTAACCTTGTCATCCCACTTTAATTCTCCCGCTTGAATCTCTTTGTAAACGAGATAAACGGTCAAAATTTTGGTAATTGAGGCAATCCCGGCAGAAGTATTACTGTCTTTTTCATATAGAATCTTACCAGTTGAGTTTTCAATAGCAATCGCATGTCTGGCACTGACATCAAAATTGTCATCAGCCTTGACGGCTCCTCCAAAGAAACTAATAGTAATAAGCAATAAACAAAAAATCTTTTTCATACTGGTATTATAACATAAAAGAGAAAAATCCTGACCAGACGAAGATAGAGCTTCTTCGTGAAGAAAAAAGCCAATCTTTAAAGGAAAAAGAATCAACGGCAGCTGTGCTTGCTTTAATTATACTGAAAGAAAATTCAGACATTTTTCAGATAGAACCGCTTGCATATCATTTTAAAATAAGATAAAATATTGATTACAGAACTTTTAATCCTCAAATATTATTTTGAGAAAAGTAAGGAGAGTTTTTATGATAAAAACAAAGAAAAGTACATGGAAACGTGCTGCTCTGGGAACAGTGGCGCTCGCTTCTCTTGTGGCCCTAGCGGCCGTTGGTGACAGCAAAGCTACTGCTGCCGATTCTTCAAAGAATGCCATTAACTGGACCATTCCGACAGAGATTAATACACTGGATATTTCAAAAGTTACAGATACATATTCCTCTTTAACCATTGGAAATTCAGGGGCTAACCTGCTTCGTGTTGATAAAAACGGCGATCCAAAACCAGACCTCGCTAAAAAAGTTGAAGTATCTGAAGATGGTTTAACCTATACAGCCACTCTGCGTGATGGTCTAAAATGGTCTGACGGGAGCGACTTGACGGCCAAAGACTTTGTTTATTCATGGCAGCGACTTGTGGATCCTAAGACAGCTTCAGAGTACGCTTACTTAGCCTTAGAATCAAATGTTAAAAATGCTGCAGAAATTAATGAAGGCAAGGTAACCGATCTTAATGAACTTGGGGTCAAGGCTGATGGGAACAAGGTGATCTTCACGCTAACGGCTCCATCTCCACAAATGCTCTACTTCTTGTCGTTTGCTAACTTTATGCCGCAAAAAGAAGAGTTTGTCACTAAGGCTGGCGATAAGTACGGTACGAATGCTGATAATCAAGTTTATTCAGGTGCCTATGTTGTTACTGGCTGGAATGGAACGAACAATAAATTCACTCTGAAGAAAAATAAATACTACTGGAATGCTAAGAAGGTTAAAAACAGCGCGGTTAACGTCCAAGTTGTTAAGAAACCAGAAACTGCTGTTAATATGTACAAACGCGGTGAATTAGACAACGCAAACATTTCTAACACACCGTCTCTTTACAAAGCTAACAAGAGCAATAAAGATGTGGTAGATGTTGCTGAAGCAGTAACAGCCTACTTCCAGTATAATCAAACTGGTAAGGTGAAAGCCTTGTCTAACAAGAAAATTCGTCAAGCTTTGAACCTAGCAACTAACCGTAAAACCTTTGTCAATACCGTTGTGCCGACAGGATCACGTGCAGCAACAGGTCTGGCGCCTTATGGCTTAGGTAAGGTTGACGGAAAAGATCTTTCCAAATTGGTCGCACCAGGCTATGCCTACGATGCTAAAAAAGCGAAAAAACTCTTCAAAGAAGGTTTGGCTGAAATCGGTGAGAAGAAAATCACTCTGACCATCACTTCAGATGCTGACAGTCTGACTGCTAAGACTTCCCTTGACTACATCAAGGGTGCTTGGGAAAAAGCTCTTCCAGGCTTGACGATCGAGCAAAAATTTGTACCGTTCAAACAACGTCTGCAAGATCAAGATAATCAAAACTTTGATATCGTTCTGTCGCTTTGGGGCGGTGATTACCCAGAAGGATCAACCTTCTACGGATTGTTCAAAACAGGCTCATCTCAAAACAATGGTGGCTTCTCCAATAAAACTTATGATAAAGCTTACGAAGAAGCTATCACCACCAATGCTTTGAACCCTGAAAAAGCTGCTAAAAACTATAAGACTGCTGAAAAAGCTCTCTATGACGAAGCAAACATCAATCCGCTTTACTTCCGTAGTACAGAGTCGCTTCAAAATCCTAAGATCACAGGACTTATTCGTAACACAACAGGTTTGAATGTTGATTTCACCTACGCTTATAAAAAATAAGAACTAATAGGTTATTACTAATTACAATGGCAAGGATTGGCTTAAGCCAGTTCTTGTTTTTGTTGAAGAGGAAGCCCGTTCTTCCTCTTCAACAAAAACAAAGAAAAGGAATCATTATGCTGAAATATATTCTTAAAAGACTTGGGATTCTCCTGATTACATTATTTGCAGTCGTCACCCTAACCTTTTTCTTAATGCAGATTATGCCAGGGACTCCCTATAATAATCCTAAATTAACCCCTGAACAGGTTGCCCGACTGAATGAACAGTACGGCCTAGACAAGCCTGTCTGGCAGCAATATGTGAAATATCTGACGGATGTTTTCTCAGGAAACTTGGGAACCAGTTTCATGTATGTCAACCAATCCGTAACAACGCTGATTGTTCAGCGTCTAGGGGTATCGGCTCGGCTTGGTCTTCAAGCACTTGTTGTTGGTGTAGGGCTTGGGCTTGTTGTCGGTGCTATTTCTGCCCGTCATAAAAACGACCGAATTGATGGCTTTTTAAGTATTGTATCAACTCTGGGGATTTCAGTTCCTTCCTTTGTCGTTGCCGTTTTTATGCTAAATTGGTTTGGATATAGGACAGGTCTTCTACCGGTATCAGGATGGGGAAGTTTTTCGCAGACGATTTTACCGACCTTAGCTCTATCATTTAGCCCCTTCGCCATCACCACGCGATTCGTCCGCAGTGAGATGATAGAGGCTCTAAATTCAGATTATATCCAGTTGGCCAGAGCGAAAGGACTGACTGAGAAGCAGGTTGTCAACAGACATGCTTACCGTAATTCCATGATTCCGGTCTTAACGTTGATCGGCCCTATGACGGCTAACCTGCTGACAGGTTCAGTTTTAATTGAAACGATTTTTTCAATCCCTGGAATCGGCCAACAGTTTGTAAGTTCTATTCCTACGAAAGATTTCCCTGTTATTATGGGAACAACCATTGTTTATTCTGTCATGCTGATGGGAATGATTTTGCTAACGGATATTATTACAAGCATTGTTGACCCACGCGTTCGGTTGCAGTAAGGAGTAGAAAATGGTAGATAAAAAGAAAGCATTTGTCTTAGTCGGTGTAGGAAATACCGATGCTCAAGAAAAAATTGAAAAGCCAGCCCTCTCCTTTTTACAGGACGCTTGGCGGCGATTAAAGAAAAATAAATTAGCCCTGATCGCTTTTTGGTTTTTGGGCCTGCTGATGGCCTTTGCCTTGGTATCTAATGTGTTTGTGACACAAAAGAGTGCCAATAGCTTTGATCCTGATCAAGTCGCAACTTATGGGAATCTGCCGCCTAATAGCGGTCTAGGAATTCCAGGCTGGAATGGGATTTTCAAAATTCCTGGGGCAACAGAATCTTCGAACGTTTATAAAGATCAGTCAGTTCCTAAAGGAGAATATTTCCTTTTGGGAACCGACAGTCTAGGCCGAAGCGTGGCCAAACGTCTGATCGTTGGTATCCGAATTTCCTTGTTGATTGCAATTGCGGCCACCTGTATTGACCTCTTTATTGGAGTGACTTATGGTTTAATATCCGGCTATGTCGGCGGATGGTTGGACACACTGATGCAGCGGCTTATTGAAATTATTTCATCAATCCCAAACCTTGTTATCGTTACGATGCTAGGACTTCTTCTGGGAAATGGCCTCTTTTCAATTGTTTTGGCAATCGGCTTGACCGGATGGACCAGTATGGCAAGACAAGTGAGAAATATGACGCTTTCTTATAGAGAGCGAGAGTTTGTTTTGGCTTCTAGAACTCTAGGAGAAAAACCTTGGAAGGTTGCCTTCAAGCATATCTTGCCTAATATTTCTGGTGTTATTATCGTTCAAATTATGATGTCTATTCCATCTGCCATCATGTATGAGGCAGTGCTATCAGCGATTAACCTTGGTGTTAAGCCACCAACGGCTTCTCTAGGTTCTTTGATTGCAGATGCTCAGGAAAATCTGCAATATTACCCTTATCAAATCATCTTGCCTTCTCTTGCACTCTGCTTAATTTCTCTAGCTTTTATTTTGCTGGGTGATGGTTTACGCGATGCATTTGATCCAAAATCTAGCCAAGAATAGAAGGGAAAACAATGGATAAAGAAACGATTTTACAAATAAAAGACCTTTTTGTTGATTTCCGTACCTATGCAGGCAGGGTTAAAGCAATCAGAGATGTTTCCTTTGACCTTAAAAAGGGAGAAACGCTGGCTATTGTCGGTGAATCTGGATCAGGGAAGTCAGTAACAACGCGTACCTTGATGGGACTGTCTGCTAAAAATGCCGAAATTAAAGGGGATATTCTCTTTAAAGGAAAAAACTTAACAGAACTGAGTGAAAATGATTGGTCTAAAGTTCGCGGAAATGAGATAGCCATGATTTTTCAAGATCCGATGACCAGTCTAGATCCGACAATGAGAATTGGTCTGCAAATAGCGGAGCCCATTATGAAGCATGAAAAAGCCAGCAAAAAGGCGGCTTTGGATAGAGCTTTGGAGCTTATGAAACAGGTTGGGATTCCGAATGCTGAGGAGCATATTAATGATTATCCGCATCAGTGGTCGGGTGGGATGAGACAAAGGGCGGTTATTGCGATTGCTCTGGCTACAAATCCTGAAATCCTGATTGCAGATGAGCCGACAACAGCCCTAGATGTGACCATTCAAGCGCAGATTCTTCAGTTGATGAAAAAAATTCAAAAAACCTCTGATTCGTCAATCATCTTCATTACCCATGATTTAGGGGTTGTCGCTGGGATGGCTGATCGTGTGGCGGTTATGTACGCAGGTAAAATTATTGAATACGGGACAGTTGAAGAAATCTTCTATAATCCGCAGCATCCCTATACTTGGGGCTTGCTAAATTCAATGCCAACGACAGATACCGCTTCAGGCAGTCTCGAATCCATTCCTGGAACACCACCGGATCTGCTAAATCCTCCTAAAGGCGATGCCTTTACCCCTCGTAACCAATATGCTTTGGACATTGATTTAGAAGAAGAACCACCTTTTTTCAAGGTTTCGGATAGCCATTATGCGGCCACTTGGCTGCTCGATGATCGAGCACCTCAAGTAACTCCGCCGGACTCTATCTTAAAAAGATGGGACCGTTGGGCAACGTTGAAAGGAGGCAAACGCTAATGACTGAAAACCGTAAAAAATTAGTTGAAGTCAAAAATGTGTCCTTAGTTTTTAATAAGGGGAAATCTAATGAAGTCAAGGCAATTGATAACGTTAGTTTTGACATCTATGAAGGTGAAGTTTTTGGACTTGTAGGCGAGTCGGGGTCAGGAAAAACCACTATTGGTCGAGCTATTCTAAAACTCTACGACATCAATGACGGTGAAATTGATTTTGAGGGACAGACAGTATCCTCTCTAAAAGGTAAGGAACTGTTTGAATTTCGCAAAGATGCGCAAATGATTTTCCAAGATCCTCAGGCTAGCCTAGACGGACGTATGAAAATCAGAGACATTGTTGCAGAAGGTTTAGATGTGCATGGTTTGGCTCTTACTTCAAAAGACAGGGATGAAAAAGTTGAAGAACTATTGGAGCTGGTTGGTCTAAATAAAGACCACCTAACTCGCTATCCGCATGAATTTTCAGGCGGTCAGCGTCAGAGGATAGGAATTGCTCGCGCTCTGGCAGTTGAGCCAAAATTTATTATCGCAGACGAACCTATCTCTGCTTTAGACGTGTCTATCCAGGCACAGGTTGTTAAATTGATGCAGCAATTACAGGCTGATCAAGGCTTGACTTATTTGTTCATTGCGCATGATTTGTCAATGGTCAAATATATTTCAGACCGAATCGGTGTCATGCACTGGGGGAAACTGTTAGAAGTAGGTAGCTCAGATGATGTTTATCATCATCCAATACATCCCTACACTAAAAGCTTATTATCGGCGATTCCTGAACCTGATCCAGAAATCGAGCGTCGCCGTGTGCCTTTGGTGTATGACCCTAGTATGGAGCAGGATGGCCAAGAGAGAAGCATGCATGAGATTACGCCTGGACATTTTGTGCTGTCAACTGAAGAAGAGGCTGAAGGCTATAAAAAAGAATTATCCTAACTATAAAAATACCTTGACTAGTGCAAGGTATTTTTTTCAAAAACGCAAAAAAGTAGTTGACAAAGGTAAGAGTAGGTGCTAGAATATAATAGTTGTCTCCGTAAGGAGAAAGCCCTTTGACAACTGAACAAGACGTTAAGTGCGGGTTACGGAAGTAACCTGTCAATGAAGAAACAATAAAACGGAAGAGCTAGTGATAGCTTGAGTTTGATCAACTTTTATCAGAGAGTTTGATCCTGGCTCAGGACGAACGCTGGCGGCGTGCCTAATACATGCAAGTGGAACGCATGATGGATACCGGAGCTTGCTCCACCATTCATCATGAGTCGC
>NZ_AQVD01000004.1 GCF_000372425.1 Streptococcus ferus DSM 20646 | reverse complement strand
TATCGTTTCCAATAGTTATCCCCCGCTAAAAGGCAGGTTACCTACGCGTTACTCACCCGTTCGCGACTCATGATGAATGGTGGAGCAAGCTCCGGTATCCATCATGCGTTCCACTTGCATGTATTAGGCACGCCGCCAGCGTTCGTCCTGAGCCAGGATCAAACTCTCTGATAAAAGTTGATCAAACTCAAGCTATCACTAGCTCTTCCGTTTTATTGTTTCTTCATTGACAGGTTACTTCTGTAACCCGCACTTAACGTCTTGTTCAGTTGTCAAAGGGCTTTCTCCTTACGGAGACAACTATTATATTCTAGCACCTACTCCTCCCTTTGTCAACTACTTTTTTTCGTTTTTGAAGAATCTCACCAAAAGGTGAGATTTTCTTTACATAAGTACTTCGTCTGAGATTAGGGATTTAGAATAGATAAGGTTTCTAGGAGATTATCAACATTGATTTCTATTGTATCTCCAGTAGATTTAATCTTCACTTCTACAATGCCATCACTCGCCTTTTTACCGACAATCACACGAA
Source organism: Streptococcus ferus DSM 20646 (assembly GCF_000372425.1). GTDB lineage: Bacteria > Bacillota > Bacilli > Lactobacillales > Streptococcaceae > Streptococcus > Streptococcus ferus. Next base: position 144,369 of record NZ_AQVD01000004.1, on the reverse strand, counting down.
TAGGCAGGCCAATTAAATCACTGTCAGAAAATTTTGAACCGACCCGTTCATTTCGGTCGTCTGTTAAAACAGAGTAATTGGCGTCCTCTAATATTTTCTCGACTGTTTTGGTTACGGATAGAGCATCCGTATCCTTGACATTGACGGTGATGAGGTGAACATCAAATGGTGCTAGTTCTTTAGGGAAGTTGATTCCCCATGCAAAACGAAATTCCTCTTTAGCTGTTTTATTGACAAAAATTCTAGCATGCTGTTCAATAACTGCTGAAAGAATTCTGCTAACACCTATACCGTATGACCCCATGATGATCGGCAAGGAACGTCCATTTTCATCCAGAATTTGAGCTCCCATGCTGTCAGAGTAACGTGTTCCCAGTTTAAAAATATGGCCAATCTCAATACCACGAGCAAATTTTAGGATTCCTTGGCCGTCAGGAGATACTTCTCCCTCGCGAACCTGACGAATATCCACATATTCTGCTTGGAAATCACGTCCTGGATTAACGCCTGCTAAATGATAGCCATCCTCGTTGGCACCGACAATAGCATTGGCTGAGTCTTGAACTTTACGATCCGCCACAATCTTAGTGCCTTCAGGAAGATTTACTGGCCCGAGCGAACCAAAGTGCGCTCCAAAAACAAGTTCAGCCTCTTTTTCGCTAGCTGCTTCTAAAAAATCAGCTCCCAGGTAATTCTTCAGTTTGACATCATTGATTTGATCATTGCCGACCAAAAGAACCACAACAGGTTCGTCATCTGCGATAAACAGCAGGGTCTTAATGGTCTGAGATTCGTCAACGTCCAAGAAAGCAGCCACTTCGTCGATTGTCTTGCAATCGGGCGTTTCAATTCGTCTAATTTCCTCCTGTGAGACAACCTTGCTGCTAGCTTTATACGCGTTAGTTGCCATTTCAAGATTAGCAGCATAACTCGACTCACTGGAGTAAGCAACGGTATCTTCGCCTGAAACTAGCCATGAAGCAAGTTCTTCTTTGATAGCTGCCAGAACATCTTGTGGAATTTCTTCTATAGAAGTGATTGACTTATCCAAAATCAGCCAATGGGCCAAATCTGTTCGGTCAGGAGTAATCGCCATGAACTCCTGACTATCCTTGCCTCCCATCGCACCGCCATCGCCAATAATCGCTTTAAAATCTAGGCCGGCACGGTTAAAAATGGCTTCGTAGGCTTTACGATAGTCCTCATAAGTTTTGTCCAAGCTTTCATAATTGGCATGGAAACTGTAACCATCTTTCATAATAAATTCACGCGTTCGTAAAAGACCATTACGCGGGCGTTTTTCATCACGGTATTTAGGCTGAATCTGATAAAGGTTCAAAGGCAGCTGTTTGTAAGACTTGATTGAGTCGCGGACAAGAGCTGTAAAGGTCTCTTCATGAGTCGGCCCTAAAATAAAATCAGACTGTTCGCGATTTTTCAGCTTATACAAATCCTCTCCGTAAGTTTCATAACGGCCAGACTCTTTCCAAAGATCAGCTGTCAATAGTGCTGGAGCCAGCATTTCAACCGCACCTATCTTCTCAAACTCCTCCCGCATAATCGTCTTCAGCTTTTCAATCACATAATTTGCAAGAGGAAGGTAGGAATAGATTCCTGCCGATACTTGCCTAACATAACCTGCCCGCACTAAAAGAGCATGGCTAATCACTTGAGCGTCACTCGGCATCTCTCTTAAGGTTGGAATCAACATATTACTTTGTTTCATATTTAAAAGTCACTCCATTACAAAATCAATTTAGAAAAAGGCTCGCATAATATCGTTCCAAGTCACCGCAATCATCAAGATGACCATGATAGCAACGCCTGCAAGTGTAATATAGGTTTCTGTTTCTTGTTTCAGCGGTTTCCGACGGATGGCTTCGATAATATTGATTAGAATCTTTCCACCGTCAAGGGCTGGAATGGGAATAAGGTTTAAAATCCCTAGGTTCATTGACAGCATTCCCATTAAAAGCAAACTTGACAGAAAACCTTGCTGCGCGGCGGTGTTGCTCATCTGGTAAATGGCGACCGGACCGCCTAATTTATTCAAATCTGGCTGTAAAATCAAATTCTTTAGTGCATTTAAGATGGCGAACGTTCTCTCCCAAGCGATTCGGATACCTGCTTGGATATTGCCCAGAACACCAAGAGACTCAATTGACGGGGTAACCCCTAAGGTATATCGGCCTTGAACTTTTTGAGGTTTTACAGAGAGGGTTCGTTTGCCCGATGCTCCTTGGACCACAAGAGAGAGCGTCTCTGTTGAGTCAAAATCCTTAGTTTCAAGATCGACAGCCTGAGATAGACTCTCCCAGTCTGTCACTTTTTGGTCTCCGATTTGCAGGATGCGTTCGTTGTTTTTAAGACCTGCTTTGGCAACAGCCCCATCGGGGATAACCCTAACCTGATTCGTTTCAAGATTTTGCACCCCACCTTGGATAAAGACAGCTAAAACAAAAACTAGAATCCCCAAAATGAAATTATTCATCGGACCTGCAAAATTGGTTATGAGGCGGCCCCAAATACTTGCATTCTGGTATTGAACATCAAGCGGCGCAATACGTACTTCTGTCCCATCTTCCTCAACAATAGTCACATCGTGATCAACAGAATAGGTCTTGGGCTCATCCAGAACGGTACCCGAAATTTCTAACTTATCTTCTAAGTCGTAGGAGACCACTGTCATCGGGAGACTGGTTTTATCCAGACGCTTACCCGAAAGATCAATACGAGTGACAACTCCCTCACTATTAAGAGTCAGACTAGCAGGTGTGCCTGCCTTGATTTCAGAATCATCATCGCCCCAGCCTGCCATTCTGACATAGCCACCGAGGGGCAGAAGTCTAATCGTATAGGCTGTGCCGTCTTTCCCTGTATGTGCAAAAATTTTCGGCCCCATACCAACTGCAAATTCTCTGACTAAGATGCCAGATTTCTTAGCAAAATAGAAATGTCCAAATTCATGAACCACAACAAGAATGCCAAAAATAATGATAAAGGTTAAGAGTCCTGACATATAGGAACCTTTCTAGTATTGGATTAGAAGAGGCCGAAGAAATGCATGATTGGAAAAACAAAGATAGGACTGTCAAACCGATCTAAAATGCCGCCATGGCCTGGAATAAGTTTCCCTGAGTCTTTGACACCAAAATGACGCTTAATAGCACTTTCGACTAAATCACCAAATTGAGCAAAAACACTGAAAACAGCAACTAAAATTAACATCACAAAGAAGTTGTGAGGAGCGTAGACACTTTTGTCAAAGAGCATGAAGAGTAATGCAACCAGAACTGCTGAGCCTACACCGCCTAAACTTCCTTCAATGGTTTTATTGGGGGAAACCGCCGGCATCAGCTTACGCTGCCCCAATTGACGGCCAATCATATAGGCGCCAATATCCGTTGCCCAGACGATAAATAGGGCTAGAAAAACCTTGTCCAAACCAGCAATGCGAGCATTAACCAAATTCTGGAAGCCAATTCCCACATAAAGACTGGACGCAAGCGGATAGGCCGCGTCTTCAAATGAATAGACACTGCTATTTAGAACTGTCCCCGCTAAAATCAGCAAAACAATTAACGAAAAGGCTGTGAAACTGCCATCAAGTGGTAAGAAAGTCAAGTAATGATCGAGCGGAACCGTTAGAACAAAGGCCGCTAGCATGGCTAACACGCCTTCAAAAGAGAAAATTTCCAGCTGCTTCATTCTCAGCATTTCTGAAACACCTATCATCGCTAATAGACCGACAAAAAGTTGGAAGGCCAAACCTCCCACAAGTAGGAAGGGGAGGAAAATCGCCAGCGCAGCTCCTCCGAAAATAACACGTTTCTGCATAAGTCTCTCTTTCTAAATGCCGCCAAATCGACGCTGTCGACGATTGTACTCAATAATTGCCTGATGAAGATCTTCAGAACCAAAGTCTGGCCATAATGTCTTTGTAAAATACAGCTCACTGTAAGCAGATTGCCAAGGTAAAAAGTTACTAAGGCGTATTTCACCACTGGTTCGGATAATAAGGTCAGGGTCACGGTAGAGGTAGGGGAGATTATTGGTCATCAAATAGTCTGAAATAATATCCTCTGTAATATCCCCGGGATTAAGACGGGCATCTAGAACTTCCTGAGCAATCAGTTTAACAGCATTTGTAATTTCAGCTCGCCCCCCATAGTTAAGAGCAAAATTTAAGACAAGACCTGAATTGTGTTTGGTCAACTCTTTGGCACGCTCCAAAGCATCTAAAGTTTCCTTCGGCAGGCGATTGTGTTCCCCAATGACCTGAATGCGGACATTATTTTTGTGAAGTTCAGGGACATACTTGTCAAAAAACTCAACAGGCAGGTGCATAATGAACTTGACTTCTTCTTTGGGGCGGCTCCAATTCTCCGTGGAAAAGGCATAGACAGTCAAAACCCTGACACCTAATTTGGAGGCTGAAATCGTCACATCCTGAAGGGCATCCATTCCTGCCTTATGCCCTAAGACACGCGGCTTCATCCGTTTTTTAGCCCAGCGGCCATTACCATCCATAATAATGGCAATATGATGAGGTATCTTGTCCATGCGGACTTCTTCTTGTCTTCTTCTTAATTTAAACATAACTTTCCTAAAACTCAATTAGTTAATCTATTTTATCATAATTCAACTATTTATAAAAATAGGTCCGAGGAAGAAAAGACCTCAATCACTTCTGACCAAGGTTCCTTTTCTTATTCTTCAATCGCTGTTTGGCTGTCTGAAGTGTTATCCTCAGTTTCGATGGCATCGTCTGTCTCAGTAGCGTCGCTAGCTTGGCCGCCTTTGGCAATAACTGACTTAACGGCTCCTAGTTCATAGGTAAGGTAGACACCGTCAACGTCAAGGACAATCTTTTGATTGGCCGTATCCACTTCGTCAACAATGGCATATAGACCGCCGATGGTCACAATTTCATCCCCCTTTTGGAGGCTGTTCATTTGATCTTGACGCTCTTGAACTCTCTTTTTTTGCTGACGTTGCATGAAAAACATCATTCCGATAAACACGACGATGATAATAATACTAGAATAGGGCATTCGTTTCTCCTTAATTATGTTATAAAGTCACTCCATACTATAGCAAAAATAGCGACTGAAAGCAAGTCAAGGGAGTTCCGTCCAGAACTCCCTCAGCTTAGCTTACAAAATCCAGAATAGCCTCTTCTGACAAGGACGAATCACAGACGACTTTGACCTGTCCGCCTTTGGCAACAAGCAAGCCCGGAACTGTCGCCACACCGTAACGGTCACGCAGCATTTGGATAGCGACAGCGTCTGATGAAGCCTCACTGTCAATAAAGGAAACTGCCAATCCATTGTCCTTGGCAACCCCGCTCAATTTTGGAGCAAATTTGCGGCAATAAGGACAGGTTGAGCGACCAATAAAAAGAATCAAATCTTCCCCCTGATCAATTTTGGCCTGCGCTTCTGTTGCTGCAAGGGGCGCAAACGGTTTAATTGCTTCGGCAAATACTGTCATCATTACTCTCCTCATTCTTAATATTATAATCTTATCTTAGACCTTTTCGGGTTATAATTCAAACATCTAACATAAAAAGCCCCTTGGGGCTTTCTCTTACATTCCTTCGACATTATGGTAAACTTTCTGCACATCGTCATCGGCTTCAAGAGCATCAATTAACTTTTCAAAGGTGTCCAGATCATCTCCCTCAAGCGTGACCTCAGATTGCGGAATCATCTCCAGTTCGGTCACTTGGAATTCCTCAACACCATTAGCTCGGAGAGCCTCGATTCCCTTATGAAGATCTGCTGGCGCCGTATAGACCGTAATCGTCCCTTCATCAGCCTCAACATCATCGACATCAACATCAGCTTCCAGTAATTGCTCAAAAATACTGTCCGCATCCTCTCCTGCAAAGACAATGACGCCTTTTTTATCAAATAAATAGGAAACCGATCCAGAAGCTCCCATGTTCCCCCCATTTTTACCATAAGCTGAACGAACATTGGCAGCTGTACGATTAACATTTGATGTCAGAGTATCTACAATAATCATTGAGCCGTTCGGTCCAAAGCCTTCATAACGGCCTTCCACAAAGGTTTCGTCTGTATTTCCCTTAGCCTTATCAATAGCCTTATCGATGACATGCTTTGGTACCTGTGCCTGTTTGGCACGCTCCAAGACAAATTTCAAAGCTGAATTTGATTCTGGATCTGGTTCACCTTGCTTGGCAGCAACATAGATTTCAACACCAAACTTGGCATAAACTTTTGAGTTAGCACCATCTTTAGCGGTTTTCTTAGCGACAATATTGGCCCATTTACGTCCCATGGGAATCTCCTTTTTCTTATTTAATCATTCAAGCCAATTATTTTTAAATCGTATCCGCAGGATACCTGATTAAATAAACGGCTGAAAATAGCAGAGCTATTACAATACCTTTAACATTATAGCACTTTGACCAAAGGCTGTAAAATAAGAGTATCGGTGTCTTCAAGTCCATTTATGGAAAAACAACCATCTTCAAAAAATCAGGAATGCACCTTTTATCAGTGACAACGGAAAAGTCAATAGCAGGCTTTCGTTTAATAGACTGAAGCATGTTAAAAATCCAGTTGAACGACAGCAGTCAAACTGGATTTTGATTTCAAAAATTCTCTGTCCAGAGCAATAAACTTGAAAATCTTACTTTCTAGGCTTCATTAATAAGAAGGCTGTCAATAAAGCTGTACGTCTTGTATTTAGTTCAACGTCAAGCAAGATATCGTTTGACTTTCTGAGCTCCTCGGTCATGTCCTCTAACTGCGTTTCAATTTTTTGCATGTTCTGAATCAGCTGCTCTTGATTTTGTTCGGTCCTCATTTGATGCTGTTGGGTGCGCAGAAGGTTTGCTGCTTCTTTAAAATTATCTGCACGCAGGTCATTGATCAATTCCCATATGCCAGCTACGTCTGTGGCATTGAAAAAATTTTGAGGGATGAAGGCCTTCATCTGTAAAAAGTAGGGCTCATTTTCAAGATTAGTCACAGCACTTTGCAGTTCTGCAATCCGTCTATGGTTAGCCCATTCGTTTTCAAGACGCGCGATTCGCTCCTTTTGCTTCTTCTTGCCATATCTAAAAAGTGTCAGAAGAAGAAAGGTCACCACAAAAACGATAAGGGCTCCCACCGCAGCAAAAAATAGAGAAAGCACTAAAGATAGGATAATCCCAGCAATTTTCGAAATAATCCCTCCTGTTCCTAAAATATCATGCAGGTATACCATCTCATAGTACCCAAAAACAATAATCCCCGCAAGAGGACCGAGAACCAGGGCCAAGGTCAAAGGCTTATTGTCTTCCTTTTCTTTGGTGATCTCTGTCTGATAATAATCCTCAATATCGGCAATCTGCCCATTTAAATTGTCTATTGCGCTTAGAGAACCATACATGTAGAGCAAATTGTCCAGTAACTCTTCTCGGGTTTGGTTGTCCATAACTTCCTACTTTCTTAACATTGAACCTATTTTTTAATCATCAAAATAGGAAAGTAAACTTTCCTATTGCTCTTTATTGTATTACAAGTTTTCTTCCATTTCAATAGCCGATGATAATCATAGGGATGAGAAGATTGGCTCTCACTCAGATTAAAACACCATTCAAATGATCCATTTCATGCTGAATAATTTGGGCAGAAAGGCCAGTAAACACCAGCGTCTGTTTCTGCCATTCTTGGTTATAAAAAGTGACGGTAATCTCGCGATAGCGCTTGGTCGTTCTGCTGCCAGCAAGCGACAGACAGCTTTCTTCTGTCTGATAAGGCTGTGTTTTTGCTGTCATGACAGGGTTATACATGACAAGGTCGGTAAAGCCGATGGAAACAATGATAATCCGTTTGTTAATACCAATCATATTGGCTGCCATGCCAAGGCAGTTATCTTTATGGGCCGCCAAGGTATCCTGCAAATCCTGACCGACAGCGAAATCATCTCTGGTGGCTAGCTCTGCCTTTTGCTGCAGGAAGAAGGTATCTTTTACGATAGGTCTAATCATAACTTGTCCTTTGGTTTTTTATAATTAGTATAACAGATTTTATAATAAGGAAACACTGTGACTAGAGACCATAGAAATCAAATTCGTTAGAATTTGCATAACTATAAGGCTAAAGCTGATGCTTTAACCTCATAGGGCTCTTTTACCGGCAATAAATAGCAATCGCCTGAGCTGCAAAGACTGCTGTTCCCTGACCGCCTGCTTGATCAATAAACTGACTAAAACGGTTATCCACAGCGTACATTTGCCCCAGACCAGCTAAAACTTCGTTTGTACACTCATAGAAATTTTGACTGATATAATCCTTAAGAACTCCCACCTGCTTCTGAACTTTGGGATCATCAGCCTCCAAGTCCTTCAAGCGTCGAAATAGCCATGTCGGTTGACAGCGTTGCATAGTTCCCAAAACCAATGCCAAAAACAGCATAGCCAATAAAAACTAATACTAAACAAGCTATTCCCTGCACACCAACAAGTGTCATAAAAACAATACCTATCCAGAGTACAGCTAAGTCCCCAAATCATTGGCTTGCGAACATCAAAATACTTCAGTGATTTCTCACCAATACGAATATGGTAATCAAAACTCAGATAAGATAGCCTAAGGACATGGTTCCTGCAAATCGGGAAGACAAACCGCGTCCCTGCTGCATATAAGTATTAATAACAATCAAAGTTCCAGCTACGCTATTTAACAAAAAGTTAGACAGAGCCGCACCTAGATAATACTTATTCCGAAAGAGACTAAAGTCAATAAAGCTCGCCTCCTTGCGAATTTCAACAAAGTAGAAAGCTATAAAACCAATAATCATAAGAGCGAACAAGCCCAAGGTCTGAGGATGAAGGAGACCTTTTCCTTGTGCACTTGACAAACCGATATTTAAAGACAGCATGCTGATGATAAAAATCACCAGACCAAAAAAGTCAGAGCGCCCTGCCTCCACCAGTCTGGTTCTTACTCTTAGGTGTTTCCCAAATCAAAACAAAATTGAGTAAAGAAGCAAGAATGGTTGGAAGTATTATTTTTGACATCATTTTCTTTTTAAAAGGAAATGATAATCCCGTCCAACAAAGCCGCTACCTCTGTTGCTATATATTATAATTCTTAGTAAGGTTCCCTTTCGTTTTCAAAGCTTTAACAAATTCATTATAATAACCAATTGTTATTGTATCAAAATTTTCATTCAAGTCCTTCCCTCCAAAATCATCAAAAATAGAGCTTTGTTTTGCTCTTGTTAATTTTAATCACATACGATTACTGCATTTTACTTATAAAGAACAAGATTACAATACTGATTTCTATTATTTTTACTAATTCCATACCAGTTTAAGATACCAACTTCAGTCAATCGTTGCAAAGCTTTTCCAATATGATGTCTACTTCTCCCTGTTAGTTCAACAACCTTCTTAGTCATCATCTTCTCACCAAAATTATACATATAACGGACAATATCTTGCTCGTCTGGAGTTAAGTCACTAAAGTTTTCAAACTTATTTTCTAAGCTGTCTTGTGTGCTCAGATGACGACTGACAATATTATTTTTCACCCAATATCGAAAAATCAATATTTTCAATAGCAATAGCATTATCTGTTAATTTGAATAGTTCTTGACCTTTTGCTGACATGTCAAAATCGTCCCTAGAATCTAATGAATACATCACAAAATGTCTGCTACCCTCAGGAAGTTCAAATATCACTTGTAATTCATCTTGCTTGTCATCAACTATATTTTTAAAAATCATATTTGGGTAAATACTATATTCCAAAAATTCTAGTTCAGCACCAAATATCTGTAATGTCAATTCTCCCGGAATAATAACACCTAGTTTAGCTCCTTTTTCCAAACTATGTTCGGATGAATTGAATTTCTCTTTGTCAAATGAAAAACTAATCTGATTTTTATTTTTAATTGATACCATTCTTCTATTTACAAAAGATTCAAATAGTATCTTTGTAAAATAGATATCATCATTATCTATTTTCTGTGGAAAATCGAATGAAACAGAAAAATAATCTTGAATTTGCTTAAGTGCTTCTAAAAAATTATGATTTTTTTCAAATACCTCAATTTTTGCCTTATTTGGTTTCAATGATTTGTTAAATATTTCTATACCAGACTTAAAGAAGGAGCGAATAATATCTATATTGTTGAAATAACTATTTAAAGTTATTAAATTCTCATAGTTAAGACTAACTTCTAAATGTATTTCACCTGATTTTTCATTTAATACTAGCTCTAAATCAATCAAATGATTTCTATCAGAGACAATTTTTCTTTCTGTTAAACTTGGATACGGGACTCTTTCAATAGGTAAAGAGACTTCCAGTTCACCAACTTTTATTTCTAACGGTTCTAGCTCAGGAAACCTTTCTACTGGATACATAGTCTGTTTTGTTACACCAGAGCTACCTAAATGAATGATTGTAGGAGGATCATTTTGAAGCGGTTCATCTAAATTAAATGCTTTTTGAGTCCTATACATAGCTTCAACTAATTCATTAATGTTCTGTATTTTCATTCCTTCAAATTCCAATGGGAACTTAATCCTGACTTGAAAACTATTTTCCTTACGATCTTTTTTTGATCGCAGGACATACATATCCTCAGTTCCTTCCATCAATTCATAAGAATATCCTTTAGGGGCATTCAAATTTAATTTCTTTTTTAGAGCGCTTGGTGCTTTAATTGTTTTGGAATTCTTTTTAGAAAAGACGGAGTTAAACTTTGAAACCGCCATCACCAATCCTCCTTTAATTCATCATATACCATTACTTTAGAGATTAGAATATCCTTTTCTTCAGGAGAAAGTCGTCTTTCTTTTCGCTTCCCTCTAATAAATTTTATTAATTTATTTCTATTTTGGACAGTATCAACAAATATATATCTTACATCATCAACATCAAAACTCAACACTCCCTTAGTCGTAAACGGTATACTATCGGTATAAAAATTATTTGCTTTTTCTGCAAGAATATCCTCATCATCAATTAACATTAACGGAAGTTCACTTGGTTCTAGTTTGGGTATATACCGCCACTCATGCTCATCTTGAAAATTCTTGTTTATTTCTTGGATATTCCCATCTTTATCCCTGCGCTTCATCTGACCATAGTAGGGCTTGATGATTCTAATATATTCAAAAATAAAATTTGTCAAAATATCATTAATTTTAGAGCCTTTACTTGACCCTTCAATATCTTGACTTAACAATAAATTCATTGCATTGGTTAGTTCCTCAACATTAATAGATTCTTCATTTAAATAGTGAATTGGTTGGATTCCTTTTTTGATACCAAAATTTTTATGAAATGCTATTGAAAATTTACCATACCCTTTGTCCTCAGGAGACAATGGATTTCCCTCCGCATGATAGCTGATTTGATGCAATGGTATATCACAAAAGCAAGTCATAGGAATATACCACTCAGTTAAGTCTTTCGAATTATATTTTAATTTTAAATAACTAATATCTTCAGGGTAGTATCGGGGAGATATTGACATATTTAGCAAAATGTTTTCTAAAAAAGAGTACTCTTTCATAAAATTAAATAGTGCATTAGCTGTTATTTTTGAGTGATTAGTTTCAACATGATCTAATATTTTTTTAGCTTGATAATTTCTTTTTTCTGACATTAAATTCTCTTCCAAAGTTTACTTCTTGAAAACCTTTATCCGTTTGCTTATCATTATACCATGATTTGTCTATCATTAGTCAGTATCTTCCACAAGTAATTTCCTACTAAACATGCCTTTGCCTAGTGATGACTTAGAAAGTGCTTATGTATTTAAACAAAATTAACCTACCTTTTATTAAAACAAAGAGCACTTTTCGTACTCCATTACAAAAACTTTTATTTTTTCATTTTTTGTAGTTGAACACAAAAAAGTTCAGCATTTCTTACTGAACCTCTTTTTCAATAGTGATGGGCACTCGTCCCCAGGTCTGTTCAAGGATTTCTGGGTTTCCGAGTTGATAGACCTGGTCGGCTTGCTGGGTTAAGGTGTCCCATGGCTGCGAGCCTATACGGGAGATCAGTCGGGTCTTGTCTTTGATGCGGGAGAGATGCTGACGTCCTTTCTCCGTAAAACCAAGGACATGGACACCTTTTGGCAGGTCAGCTTCACGCGCATTGACTAGGATATAAGTCAGGATGCGGCGCACGCGCGCTTTGGTATAGCGCTTGGTGGCGACAGCTTCTACCAACTGATCAATATCGGTCACCTGCCGGATGGCTTTTTTGATGCGGGCAGCCAATTCTTCGTTGACCTGAAAGACTTGTGTCAGGTCTGGCTGGGTCGCAATATGATATTTCAGAAGTTGAAAATAGTCAGCCCAAGTCACTTGCGGACTCGCTTGAAACAGGTCGGGGTTAGGCATGCCTTTAGCCACAAAACTTTTATCTTGTCTATGATGGCGCAGACTGGTTGCGGAAGCGTAAAGCCTTTCTTTTTCTTCGGAATGGTAGGCTGCTCCCTGACGCTGAACAGGAGTCAGTTTGATGTCTTTTCCTGCACAAGCTTTGGCGTAGGCCAAGCCCAAAATATGGTTGGGCGTATCACCGGTAAAGTCAATACCTGCAAAAGTTTCCCACATGAGCTGTGTTTTTTGGGGATAGCTGAGCTCCTCAGGTAGTGTCGAAAGAAAAGCTGTCATCTGCTCTGCTTTTTTGCCATAAAGGGCTGATAAACGCTGGTAATCAAGGACTTCTTCCGTGCCGAAAGCAAGGGTATCTATGCCCAGCTTACGCAAAATGTCCATGGCCCCCTGAGCAAAGTAATCGGCCGACTGAACTGCCACTAAAAAGGGCAATTCAACGACAAGGTCAGCACCGTTTGCCAGCGCCATTTGCGCCCGCGTCCACTTGTCAATGATAGCCGGCTCGCCACGCTGGACAAAATTGCCAGACATGGCCACAATTTTGAGACCGTTAGCTTGATTCAAAAGATATTTGTGCCCATTATGAAAGGGGTTAAATTCGGCGATGATGCCTGTGATGGTCATGGGGGTCTCCTTAAAGATATGTATCGCTGAAGATATTGTTAAATGGAGTCTACAATACCTTCTGATAAGATAATCCTATTCGTTTGTTCATAATCAGATAGTGCTGATACTAATTGATCTTTTTCACGACTACCGTTTGTTGGTAATCTCAAAAGAGGAATATGATACTTTTGTAAAATACTATTTTTCAAAGTGTCACGCCTGATTTGATCTGGGTGATGATGGTATCGATAACCATCTACCTCAATAGCCAAGACCGGAACTCTGGTTATTTTATTAAATATTAAAAAATCTAAACTTGTTCGACTTTGATTAGCAAAAGTCTTCTCTGCATCTGTTAATAATGAAACATCTCTTATAAGGTGTCGTAAACGATATTGTGTGACAACATCTAAATCAGGATAAGAGAGCAAAATTTCTTTGATTAACTCATGCATTAAGTTTTCTGAATCATACTCAGAATGTCTTTGCTTATTTTTAAAATACTCTTCTCGCCGTTTTTCATACTGTTTATAGAGGTAATCAAACACTGAGCGAATCTGGCTCTGCTTAATATCACAATTTTGATAGGAAATATAACCCATCAAGTCACTTATATTTTTATCAGGTCTCTGTTGGTTTCCAGAAGTTACCATGATAAGTTGCTCTTTCGCTCTGGAGACAGCAACGTTTAATAAATGTGCATCATCAGTAAAGCGTGTTATCTGGTTATCTACTGTTGAAACAATCATTGTATCATATTCACGACCTTGAAATTTATGTACAGTATCGCTTACAAATGTTCCTACTTGCTCTTGTAATAAGTTAACTTGATTACGATAAGGTGCAATAATACCTGTCTTGTCTTCATTCAAGTGGTAGTGCTGTATAACTTCTTGCTTGATGATATCAACTTCTCGCTGATTAGTATGGTTCCTTGCATGGTTTCCTTTCACAGACTTGTAAGCAAGCAGGACATCTTCTTCACCTTTATCTTCTGTCATGATATGCAATTGACCATCGTAAAATTTGTGGTTACAAAACTGAATAATTTTAGGATGACAGCGATAGTGCTCTCTTAATAAAGTTTGTGGCTCATCAGGAAATAATTCGGTCATTACCTCTAAAAAATTCTTTTCAAAACTATAAGATGGCTTTATCTTACTGTCTTTCCTAAGACGTTCTGCTTTCTCTCCAATTTCTTTTGTTACAATATTAGGCAGTTGCTGAAGATCCCCTACAACCACTACGTTTTTAGCACAAGATAATGCTAAGGCACCAGTAGCAATATCTACTTGAGAAGCTTCATCTATAATCAAATAATCATATAAAACAGACTTATTCAAACAATTTTTAGCTGAAAAAGTTGTACTCAAAACAATAGGATATTCACGCAAAAAATCATTTGAAGATTTTAGAGTATCAAAATCTTCATTTTTAAATAATTTCCGTTTACCGCTCGGGATGAATCTTTGTGACAATTTATATTTTAAAGCTGCTTTTGAATACGACTCCATTTTCATCATTATATCATTGCCCGATAATCTTTGATATTGACATTTTAGTTTAGATAATGTCTTCCTTAGTTCCAATATTCTGGATTCGTAAAAATTTTTTTGAATTGTTGTAGCTAACAACATGGGATTCTGATCATAAAAAGTAAAATCTTTAATTCGATATTTAAATAAACTTTTCAATTTAAATATGAAACCGACTTTTTTATGATGTTCAAAAAGATTCTCACAATCCAACAACAGTTCTAAAAATTTCCTTGAAGATAGATTCGATAAGTCTGCCTCTAAAATGTTTTGCTCTGATATGTAGTCTTGAAAATGTTTGTACTCTGTCTCAATAAGCGCTAGTTCTGACTTAATATCGGCTTCTTGCTCCTTAATACTGAAAATTTTAATTAAATTATTTATATCAACGTCCTTGCTGATATCTTTAGAAAATTCTGGAAGATAATCAGGTAAAATGGTAGATTGGTTACTTAGAAATAGCTCCTTATTTTCTCGACTTCCTAAAGTAGCTGTTAGAAAATCTAAAGCTATCTCTGGCTGGGCTAGTTTTTCCGAAATATTGGCAATAGCAGAATTATTATTTGACACCACAAGAGCTGTCTGCCCCCTATAAAGGATATTCGACAAGATATTCAAAATAGTCTGAGTTTTTCCTGTACCTGGTGGTCCCTGAATAAGACTGATTTGATTTTCCATTGCAGACTTCGTTGCTGCAAATTGGCTATTATTACAACCAAAGGGAAAAATCAGTTCCGTGTCAGCTAATTGGGAATTTTCTTTTGAAGGGTTGGGTAATAGGAAGCGAGTCAAGACGGTCTTTTTTGATATGAAATCTACTTTAGCATAATTCCTACTTAATAAAGAGCTGCCATCTTCACCCCGAAGCTCATTTAAATCAGCGAGTTTTTCTAAATAAGAAAAAATATTATGCGATTGCTCGTTAAGAAAGACAGATTCTTCAATTTCTAAGTTATCAGAGTCTATAATACTATGGTTACCATTTTTAAAGCAAATCATAATTTTAACTTCATCCGCACAAGAATACTTCTTAACTGATACAACATTTGTGTAAGGCTCTTGTCCTAATCTACGATATTGGTAATTGTTTACAGGAAGTTCTTCTGAGTAATGATAAATTTTTACATTTTCTTTTTTATATAAATACTCTTTACCACTTTGAAATCGAACTCTAACTTTATCTGTCGATTCTGATTGATAGCTTAAGACTTCGCTTGTCTCGTTTTTCTTTTTTATGAAAATTAGTTCATCCATATCTTCAGCATTCCTTCACTTCCTCTATTTCTCACAAACAAAAAACCATCTCCTGCTTGTATCCCTAGGTTCCTTATCCTCAAAATCCGCGTAGACTTTGACATTCTTAAAGCCTGCCTGCTCCAGTAAGATATCGTAGGTCAAGAGGTCGTATGTGCGTTCTTCGTGAATCTCATCATAGCGGGTAAAGCGACCGTCTTCGTCTTGGATGAAAAAAGTTAATTCATGCACCACCGAATGGGGTGCTTCGTCCTCGTAAGTGTCCCAGACCATGGCAAAGTCTTCTGCATTTTCATGGTAGGAATAGCCCGGAAAGACTTCGTCTGTCTGATAGGTGGAATGGACATCAAAGATAAATATGCCGCCTTCGTTGAGGTGGTCGTAGACCTGCTTGAAGACATCTCCCACCTCGACCTCATCTTCCATATAACAGATGGAATCCGAATAACAAGTCACATAATCAAAGGTCCCGACCGACGACAAATCCAGCATATTCCCCTGAACAAAGGGAATATCCACATGGACTGTTTTTGCCCGTTTGGCTGCCAAATCAAGCATATCTTGGCTCAAATCCAAACCTGTCACATCAAAGCCCGTCTGCTTGAAACGAATAGACTGAATCCCCGTTCCGCAGGCCAACTCTAAGAGTTTAGCCTTTTTCTTTTTGGGAAAATGGCGGAGCGAAAAATCTGTCCATTGATCATAGAGGGAGTCGTCCATAATGCTGTCGTAGACGGCAGCAAATTTCTGATAGTTTTTCATCTTTTATTTTTTGATAGTGCTTTAAGTGCTGAGATTAAGCGAACCACTTTGCGGTTCCAGCCTTAACCCGAAATCCTGAGACGTTTGGTTTCCCTTTATCGTATATCTTTTCACCATAATAGCAACTATCAGAGAAGGCTTACTTAGCTTGCCTTCCATCCTTTCTTATGATTTTCAAAAACCTTGCCGTTCGGCAAGGCTGTTTTTATCCCAAATAGGCTGAGGCATCCACAAGCGGCGCTTCATGCCACAGTTTCTCAAGGTTGTAATACAGGCGTTCATCTTCTGAGAAAACATGGACAACAAGGCTGTTTAGATCCAACAGCACCCAGCCCCCTTTCGAATCACCTTCCACATGACTGGCATCGCCTCCAGCTGCCGCTACTTTTTCACGGATATTTTCTGCAATAGCATCTAATTGACGGCTGTTGCTGGCATGCATGACCACAAAATAATCTGCCAAGGTGGTCAGACCTTGTAAGTCCATAATCACAATATCCTCAGCCCGCTTTTCATCGGCAGCTGTCACAACTAACTCTAATAATTCTTTTTCTGTCATTTAATCCTCTCTAAAATATGTGCTAATGTATCAACTTGAGCAAAATTCCAAGACCAGATGGTTTCATACTGGTCAATCAGACCTTTTAGATCAACTTTCCCAGAAAATCCGGTTGTTGTTCCATCCTGAATGACCGCCAGTTGGTAGCCTAATTCATAGGCCACCTTGATGGTCGTGTCAATACAGAAATTGGTCGACATGCCCATGATAATCAACTGCTCAATCCCTTGCTCATCAAGATAAGCTTGTAGCTCCGTTTCCTTAAAGGCACTATTGTATGTTTTGTCAATAATGACCTCGCCAGCCAAAGGAGCCACCGACTCATGAATTTGCCACGCTGGGCTTCCTTCGACTAACTCCTCACTGCGGTGACGGACATGGATCACCTCTACTCCCACTTGACGCGCCTTAGCAAGGCTATCCCGCCACAATTGCAAGCGCTCTTCAATCGCATAAGGTTTCTCTTCCACCATCAGATTTTGGATATCGATAGCTAGAAGGCCTATGTTCATAGATTCTCCTTAAATTTTTGTAATTGCGTCATTATAGCCGCCGCGATGTGCTTGCGTCGCCATACTACAAAGTGGTACGACGTTTGTTGCGTCACCACCTTCAAACCATTTGGGATGAAGCCCCAAGTCATGCAAGGTTGAACCTGAAGAACATGCTCATAAGAAATAAATTCCTCTTGGGTCTGAAAATTCACACCATGCGGTCGAAACAAGAGACCACTCTCGCAAATATCTAAATGGCCGCCTACGGCTTCAATGCCACGAAATAAATTGGCTGCGATGGTTTTTGTTACAGTTTCTCGCATATTACTCCTTCAAATAACGGACATAAGCATTATAGGTTTCTAGGGTTCTGGGGTAAATAGGAACTCCTTGCTTCGCCAAGTAGGCTACTGTTGAAGCCGTTTCATAGGCTACAGCCCGATTCAGTGAATGTCTCGCAATTTCTCTAGCCTCAGCCACTCCGGGAAAGTTACGGCCATCTTCAATGTAATCAGCGACATAAACAATCTTATCCAAGGTCGACATCTGGCTAGAGCCGATGGTATGACGCTCAATCGCCTGCAAAATGTCCGGATCTTCTAGACCCAGATCTTCCTTGATTTTATAAATGCCAACGACCCCATGCCAGATATTATTGCCCCAATTTTTCAAATCAGTATCCAGACTGTACCGATCAATCAAGTCTACAAAGTCCTGGTCCGACAATTCTTTGGCATAATCATGCAGAAGTCCTGCTAAACCTGCTTTTTCAGTGTCGTAAGCATTGGCTTCTGCCAATGCCACACAGGCTTTTTCAACCCCCAAGACATGTTGAAACCGCTTTTCAGACATAACCGCCCTGACTTTTTCAAGAACTTCTTCTCGACTGAGGCCGAGATAGGTTTCATAGGTCATTGATACAGCCCTTCTTTCTCAATATAATCAAGAACTGGTTTTGGCAATAGGAAGTTGGGCTTTCGACCTTGCTGGATAAAATCCCGCACCATGCTTGATGAGATATCCATCAGCGGTACATCTACCCAAATCACAGGGTAGGAGGTTCCCGCCTTATACTTAGGACGCTGAACACCGACAAACTGCACTAAGTTGATGAGTTCATCAATCCGGTGCCACTTGGGCAGATAGTCTACCATGTCAGCCCCGATGATAAAATAATAATCCACATCTGGGTTTTGCTCGGTCAGTAATCTCATTGTGTCATAGGTATATGAAATCCCCCGACGTTCTAGTTCAATGTGTTCAATTGACAGACCGGAAATCCCCTCGATAGCTAGCTCCAACATCTTCAGACGATGTTTTTCATCAATGGTTCCTTTTTTATCAACGTGAGGCGGTATGAATTCCGGCATTAGGAAGACCTGATCTAAGCCAAGCTGCTGACGCACCTGATCCGCTACCACCAGATGGGCGTTGTGAACAGGGTTAAAATTACCGCCCAAAATCCCGATTTGTTTACGGTCGGTCTCTTTTTTTTCTTCTTCTAATTCCACCTTGGTAAAAGGTGTTAAGAGTTCTAAAGCCATTTTGCCTCCAAAATCTCCTGCCATTAAATCGCTTTAACTTGTTTGGACAGTTTTCGATTTTCCTTACGGCTGGATTCCTTGTATAAAATCAAAACACGGCCAATTTTAAGCACGGTATCCAGACCAATTTCTTCTTCCAGAATTTCAGCAACCTCCTGGGGCATTTCATCTGTATTTTGCAGAAGCGTTACTTTGATAAGCTCGCGGGCATCCAGAGCGTTACGAATGCTGGTTTTAATTTCATTGTTTAAGCCATTTTTCCCAATCTGAATGATGGGCTTTAGGCTATGTGCCTGACCTTTGAGGAAGGCACGCTGTTTACTTGTTAACATATCATTTCCTTTACTTTTACAAGTCCCCTAAATCAGAGCTTTGCGTGTCAGAACAGCCACACCTTCCGGTGCCCAGGCTGAAACTTTGGCAGCCCCATTGACACGTATCCAGCCCAACCCTGAAAAGACGATGTCCGTTCTATCAGTAATCGTGAAATCATGTCTGATGAGCTTCGGAAAATCACCCTTATCTTTCTGGGATGGCGGCTCCAACAGATTTCCCAAGTGTTTCTCATAAAAGGCGTCAGCGCCTGCCAGCTTAGTCCTATGAATCCTGAGGTTATTGTCAAAGTAGGCGGTGAAGCCCTGCTTATCACCTGATACGTAATCAAATCTCGCAAGACCTGCTAAAAAGAGGGTTTGTTCAGGATTCAGTTGATAGGTTTTGGGCTTGATTTCCTTCTTGGGACTGACATACTTCAAATCCTTGTCCGACAGGTAATGGGCCATCTGATGGCGGTGAATAATCCCTGGTGTATCAAAGAGATAAGAACCGTCGTCCAGAGGAACCTCAATTTTATCAAGGGTCGTTCCCGGAAAACGGGAGGTGGTAATCAGGTCTTTGCTGCCGGTGATTTCTTGGATAATGGCGTTGATTAAGGTTGACTTGCCGACATTAGTCACTCCGACAACATAGACATCCCGTCCCTGTCGTAAAGTCTCAATCTTAGCCATCAACTCCTTGATGGCCTGTTTTTGCTGAGCACTGGTTAGAATAACATCCACGGGCCGCAATCCTTCTTCATGCGCCCGTTCCGTCAGCCATTGGGTCACCTTGCCTGCCTTAACTGACTTGGGCAGGATATCTGATTTATTCCCAACCATAAGGACATCATTTCCTGCAACAAAACGTGACAGACCTGGAATAACCGAACCGTTAAAGTCAAAGATATCGACGACATTGACAACCAAAGCTTGACTGTCTCCTACTTCGTGAAGCAACTTTAAAAAATCATCGTCCGACATATGAACATCTGTGATTTCATTATAATGGCGCAGTCTAAAGCAGCGCTGGCAGTAGACCTCTCCTGTCTCAAGCCCTTTATCCAGGGCTGATTGAGGGGTGTATCCGGCAGCCGCCTTATCCTGTGTTTGAATTTGGGCACCGCAGCCGATGCAATATAATGCTTCCACTTAAATTTCCTTTTTATAAATCATTTTCCCGTATTTGTCTTCCAGCTTTTTCCAGACACGGCGCTCACGGGCACGGTTAAATTTGGTATTCCAAGCATCTGAGGTAATCAAAGGCTTCACCAAGATACTGCGAATCCCCGCACGTTTGGCTGCGCGAATATCCGTCATGAGCTGGTCTCCCACCATAACCACTTCATCTTTTGAAAAGCCATAGCGGTCAATGGCCATGTGAATACCTCTGGTAAAAGGTTTCATCGCACGGCTGACAAAGTCAATATGAAATTTTTCCACCGCCCGCTTCACGCGCGAGTATTTATTGTTGGATACCACCACAACGGGCATGTCTGCCTCCGTCATACTGTCAATCCATTCCCGCAGCTGGGGTGTTCCGTCAGGATTGTTCCAGGCAATCAAGGTATTGTCCAAATCAACTAAGACTGCTTTTATCCCATGCTTTCGCAAACTATCTGGGGTTAAATCATAAACAGCTTCTACTATAAAATCCGGTCGATAATCTTCTATACTCAATTTAGTCTCCAAAGTCAATAGTCCCTTTATTTTAACATAAAATAAAGAATAAGGCGAGGAAGAAAAAGTGCTAAAAAGATACAGGGAAGGCGCTTTCCTAGTTTCTAATATCTAACCTGCAACCAAAAGGTAGCTTTCTACTCACCGATACCATTGATTAAAAAATGGTATCGCATAAAATACCAAAGTGATTTACCCCAACCCCAATATCTCTAATAAATGCCATTAAAACAATTCTCAAATAAAGCCAATCATAGGATTTCACTAACACCTTCATGATTAAAGCATTAGTATCATTTAGTGAAAACGCTTGTAAAGTTTAGATTTTGTTCTATAATTAAAATGAAAGGGGTGGAAATGATGAAAAAGAGACGAATTTCATCTTGGTACTATGCCAAAAAATACTTTATGACGCTATCTTGTGTAACAGCTTTAACCGCCATTACCTTTATAGCAAAACCAGCTGTTGCAGAATCACCTCCTACAGAAACAGCAACTTCAGAAGAGGTGCTCACAGTTCCTGAAGCAGCCCAAGTTTCTCCGGCAGCTGATAAGGGTTCAGTCGAAGATGTTGATTATACGACGGCAGCACCTTCGGAGGCTTCCGCAGAGACAGCCACTTCTGAAAGTACGTCAACTGTCACTAGTGAATCAACCAGTACTTCAGCCCAAGCAGCTGTAAGTCAAGCAAGCGAGCAAAACGGCGGCCACTATCACAGTGATGACAAAGGAAACTGGTACTATACTGATGCAAATGGCATTAATCTAACTGGTGCTCAAACCATCAACGGTGATCGTGTTTACTTTGATGAAAATGGTGTGCAAGTTAAGGGCGCCTTTGCTAGTGATGGTCACTACTACGATCCAGATACTGGTACTATGTGGACAAGTCGCTTTGTCAGTACAGGTGATAATCACTGGTACTATGTCAATGACAAGGGCGATAAAGCAACGGGTCTACAAACCATTGATAGTAAAACCTATCATTTCGATAATAATGGTCTCCAAACAAAAGGCACACGCGTCCTTATCAATGGTAAGGGATATTATTTCCATCCAGACTCCGGTGAACTGTGGAACAACAAACTGAGAAAGATCTACAGAAATACTTATGTCAATGGTACTTACGATGAATTATGGTACTACTATGATAATGACGGCAATATCTATGAAGGGCCTCTAACGCTTGATGGCAAAGAACACTACTTTACTCCAGGCGAAGTCAGATGGAAGATTTTTAAAAATCCTGATGGTACTGAAAGTTTCTATAATGAAGATGGCATTAAGGTCTATAATGACTGGGGTTCCATTAGATATATGTACCTGCGGGGTTATTTATGGACGCCAAAGATTTATTTAGATGAAAATGGTCATGTCGTTCACGGTTTTAAGACAATTGATGGACACCTTTACTACTTTGATGAATCGGGCTCTCTAAGAGATGACGTTCCGGGCAGCCCTAAGCCTTTATTTGAGGTAGATGGTAACCAATATTTCGCTGATTTCCGTGGAGAATACAGCGATACCCGTGCTGCTATCCTTACCAACCGTATCTTCACTTATGAAGGCGTCACCTACAGTGCTGATGAAACAGGAAAATTGACAAAAGTGACCAATAGAAAGCAGTACATTAATGTTGGCAATAATTGGTACTATGTAGATACTTATGGCAGTATCTTGAAAGGTGAACAAACCATTGACTATGTAAAAGTTTACTTCAATCAGGACGGCAAGCAAGTCAAAGGTGCCTTTGCTGACAACGGTCACTATTATGACAAAGACACGGGAGCCATGTTAACTAACCGCTATATTGAGGTTGACGGCAACTGGTATTATGTCGATCAAAACGGTAACAAACTCTATGGAACTCAAACCATCGACGGCGTGCAAGTTTACTTTGACCAAAATGGCATTCAGGCCAAAGGGACTTTTGCTGATGATGGACACTACTATGACAAGGATACAGGCAGCATGTTAACCAAGCGTTATGTAGAATGGGACGGTAGCTGGTACTATCTTGGTGCAGAAGGCTATGCGCTTATCGGTGAAGCAGTCATTGATGGGGTAAATGTCTACTTCCACGAAAATGGCAAACAAGCCAAGGGGGAACTTATCATCGAAAATGGTGAGATTCATTACTATGATCCTCATACGGGTGCCCGTGTGTCAAATACGACCCTTACAATCAATGGTGTAACTTACAGCTTTGACGATAAGGGCAATGGCAGAGTGATTTAAAAACCAAAGCACTGTATGTACAAAATAAAATATCTCTGCTTTCTCCTTAGTAGAAAGCAGAGATATTTTTATGCTTTTGAAAAACAATAGCACTTTATCTTGCTCATTGGTGAAGTTTATTCGCTTTTTTCACTGATTTTCTTCACCCTCTATTGTCGGAGCTATGCTGATAAATTCAGCGGATGGAAATCAAAGCTGATTGGCGAGTTTTTCTCAGTGCTTTGTTTAGTATCCGTGCTTACAATGATTAGTCTAAAGAACACTAATATTTCGGCAATTTGCAACCATTCGCGATCAAACTTTTTTTGTTTTTGTCTATCACTATTACCTTTTATGTGGGAATTATAGAGACAAATTTGTACAAAACTTACTAAGATAATCGTAATTATCTGGTGGACGAACACAAACCCAATTGATTCTCCTTTGATCAAAGCGACTGCCTTTTGAAAGCATGAACTGTCCTTTCGGAAAGTTTTTTAAGCCTTGCTTTTTTAGAAATCTTTGTTATAATAAAAATATAGACCGACTGTCGGTCTAAAAAATAAACAAAGGAATCTTCTATGGCTAGTAAAAAAGAACAAATTCTGGATAAAGCATTGCATCTCTTTTTAGAAAAGGGATTTGACAAGACCTCTATTAGTGATATTCTGGATAGTCTGAATATTGCACGCGGTACCCTCTACTACCATTTTGAATCAAAAGAAGCGATTATGGATGCCATCATTGCGCGACAAGCCCAGAAGGTCATCCAAAAAGTCGAAAAGATTGTCGACGATCACAGTCTTCCTGTTTACGATAAGCTTTTTGCTCTCTTTGCTGCCATGAATTTCAGTGACTTAAACGGAGGACAGCAGATGATTGACTACCTCAACCAGCCGCAAAATGCCCTCTTTCACGAAAAAAACAACCAGATGATTGTCGAAAAAATTAGTCCCCTGCTGGCTCAGGTGATTGAGGAAGGCATTCAAAAGACTAACTTTGAAAATCCATTTCCACTCTATACGGCCGAAATGATTTTGATCTTAATCATTGGTTTTTTGGACAACCGTCTGGCCGATCTGTCTCAGGAAGAGCTGCTTGAAAGAATGGACAGCCTGCTCCATAATATAGAACGCCTCTTGGGAGCCCCTGAAGGTGCTCTTCAAACCTTTAAACGCTTAGGCATTTAGCCTAGAAAGAGGACCACTATGCGGACCAACTATCATAAGTTTTTACTCCTTTGCCTGGCCAGTCTGGTCTCAGCAACAGGATCTGGAATGACCGCCTTTGCACTAGGTGTCTATACCTATCAGCAAACAGGGCTGAGCAGCCTGACCGGACTGTTGATGCTCTTAGGATTTCTTCCCAGCCTTCTCTTAACTCCCTTAGCTGGAATCTTAGCAGACTGCTACGATCGCAGGCTCTTAATGATGCTTGGTGACGGCTGTTCCATGATTGGTCTTCTTGTCATCCTCTTCAGTCTGACTCTGCCTCATCAAAGAGAGGTGATCTTAGGTTTAGGATTGGGGGTTGTGATTAGTGCCATCTTTTCATCACTCGTTGAACCGGCCTTTCGGGCAACTGTTTCCGACTTGCTGGAAAAAGAAGACTACTCTAAGGCCAGCGGAATGGTTCAGCTGGTAGCCAGCAGCCGCTACCTCTTATCTCCGGTTTTAGCTGGCCTGCTGCTCAGTATGGCTGGCATTCAGACGATTATTTGGATTGATTTGATGACTGTCCTTCTTACCTTACCGATAACCTATCTAGTCAGACGGGAAATGAAGAATCCTGGCAAAGTCAGCAGCCGTTTCAGTATTAAAAATGACATTAAGCACGGCTTTCACTTGATTTATGAGAAAAAGGGGATTTGGTTTTTAGTCCTCTTTGGCATCCTGATTTCCTTTTATCTAGGCACCATCGAAACCTTAATGACACCCATGATTTTGGCTTTTAGCAGTGAGCGCTTTTTAGGGACAGCCACGACAATTTCAGCCAGCGGGATGCTGGTCGGAGGGCTTATTTTAGGAAGCTTCCAGATTAAAAAAGGCTTTACTCGAATCCTGTCCTTTTCCTTGATGACGGTTGCTCTAGCCATGATTGGCTTTGCGGCAAGAGAGAGCAAACTATCTCTTTGTCTGTTCGGCTTTATCCTTTTTGCCGCCCTCCCCTTTGCCAATATGGCCATTGACTACTTAATCAGAACCAATATTAGCGCAGAGAATCAAGGCAAGGCCTGGGGATTGATCGGCATCATTTCACAAATTGGCTATATCCTTGCCTACGGAGGTATCGGTCTGGTCAACGACTATATCAGTCAGCCCCTGCTAAATCCTCACGGTCTTCTAGTGGATAATCTGGGGAAAATCATTGGCAGCGGTCAGGGAAGAGGGGCAGCTTTACTGATTATCATTGCGGGTTTCTTGCTCTTTGTCACTGCCCTTAGTCTCTTTAAAAATACAGACATCAAACTCTTGGAGGACGGCCATGTATTGGAAACTGCTTAAAAACGACATCAAACATAACCTCGTACAGACAATAAACATTGCCTTTTTCATCGTCCTGTCTGTGGCGTTTCTGGCGGCGGCCGGCCAATTGGCTGTCCAGCTGACCAGCTCTATCAACCACTTGTTTGAAACAGCCAAAACGCCTCATATCTTGCAGATGCATACTGGAGATATCAACCAGAAGCGACTGCAAAAGTTTGTGGCCTCTCATTCAGAAATTGAAGACTACCAGATTCTTAATTTTTTGAATGTGGATAATGCTCTTTTAGCCTTTAATGGCAAATCGCTCAAAGATTCCGTTTATGATAATGGTTTTTCGACCCAAAGTCCGCGTTTTGATTACCTGCTGGATTTAAAGGGCGACCTTATCAAGGCGGGAAAAGGCCAAGTTTATGTGCCTATTTTCTATGCCACCTCCGGCCTAGTTAAAAAGGGAGATCGTTTAACAATTGGCAGCCACGCGTTAAAGGTTGCCGGCTTCGTGAGAGACTCTCAAATGAATTCTTCTCTTTCGGTATCAAGGCGTTTTATCATCAATCAGGCTGATTACGATGCTATCGAAAAACAGGGCGAGCTAGAATACCTGATTGAATTTCGCCTCAATGACCTTAGCAAGACATCAGCCATTGAGACGGCTTACAGTCAGGCAGGACTTGAGGCAGATGGACCGCCACTCATGACCTACACGCTCTTTCAGATTGTCAATGCCTTCTCTGATGGGATTACGATTTTAGTGATGACCCTCATCAGTTTCTTAGTCATTGGTATTTCACTGCTTTGCATCCGCCTGATGCTGCTCGCTAAATTTGAGGAGGACTATCGCGAATTGGCTGTCCTCAAAGCTATCGGAATACCGCTTGCCAACATTAAAAAGATTTTCCTCAGCAAGTACCTCTTTATTGCGGCCCTATCAAGCTTTATCGGCTTCCTCCTCTCCTTCTTGATTAAAAGACCTTTTCTCAACAATATGAAAATGTTCTTTGGAGAGGCTGACGAAAGCATTTTGCCCTCTCTGGTCGCTTTCTTGCTGGCGCTACTGATCTTTTTAATCATCTATATCAGCATGAGAAGGCTAAGCAGGCGCCTCAAAGACCTAAGCCTCAACCCAAACCAGGTGCAGGAAAAAGAAAGCAGTCCTAAATACCTCTCCAATTGGAATCGGACTCTCCGTCTAGCGGTTAGCGACCTGCTTGCCAGATCAAAGATCTATCGGACCATGATTCTGGTCTTTATCCTCTCCATCTTTGTTTTGACAGTCCCCATGTCAATCTATTCGACCATTTCAAATAAAAGTTTTGTCAATTATCTAGGGATAGGTTCTTACGATGTTCGTGTTGACCTTTCGCAAATCTCAGGGAAAGATAACGATATCCAAAAGCTGATTCACCAACTGCAAAAGGACAAGCAAATCCAAAAATTCGATGTTTTTCGCAGCAAAATGGCTTCTTATCAAACAGTTTCCGGAGCTACTGAAAAAATCTGGCTTGATTTTGGCAACCAAAACAGCTTCCCTATTCAATATCTCTCTGGACGGGCACCCCGTGGCGAAAAAGAAATTTCCCTGTCTAAGCTCAAAGCCGATGATTTATCTAAGGAAAAAGGGGATCAGATAACTCTGATGGTTGACGGGAAAGAAAGAAAAGTCACCGTTTCCGGTATCTTCTCTGACCTGACCAATGGTGGCAAAACAGCTCGGGCAGCCTTTAAAACAGACGATTCCAATGTCATTTGGATGATTATACCGATAAAACTTAAGGACGGGGTCTCTGTCAAGACCTTTATAGACCGTTATCAAACCGCTTACCCCTTCGCCAAATTCTCAGATGTCAACACCTACCTGAAACAGATTTTTGGCAATACCATTGCTATGGTGCAGACAATTACTTGGGTTGCCTTTACCGCATCTGTCTTTCTGATTTTCCTGATTACCACCTTGTTTATTCGAATGCTTTATCTCAAAGATCAGGGGCAGAATGCTCTCCTCAAGGCCATCGGCTTTACCAACCGTGACATTTATCGGCAGTATGTTATCAAGGCAGCTATTATTCTGGCTTTAGGTTTGCTGATTGGTAATCTGTTAGCTGTAACTCTAGGAGATTGGCTAGGAGCAGCCCTTCTATCAATGATTGGCATTTCAGGAATTGATTTCATCAGAAACCCTTTATTTACCTACTTACTCGTACCGCTCGCTATGCTCCTGTCGACCTTCTTAGCCACTTATCTAGGCATTCGGGGGCTTAAAACGACTAATATTTCCCAATTGCTTAAGGAGGATGTATGACCACACTATTAACTGCCAAGGGCATTAAAAAATCTTTCTACAATGACAGCCTTGAAACGACTGTCCTAAAAGGCGTTGACCTAGAACTCCAGGAAGGTGAGTTTGTCTCCATTATGGGGAAATCAGGCTCTGGAAAATCTACCCTTTTGAACATTCTATCCACGCTGGATAAGGCTGATTCGGGTGAGATTAAACTTCAAGGGCAGGACATCAGCCAGCTAGAGGATGAAAAGGCCGGCGCCTTAAGACGAGAAACCTTTGGTTTCGTCTTCCAGCTGCCCAGAATGGTTAAGAACCTAAGTATCTTGGATAATATTCTTCTTCCTTCCATGAAATACAAGGTTAATAAGGCAGAAGCCAAAGAAGAGGCCCTAACCCTGATGGACAAAATCGGCATTTTGGAAATTGCTGATAAACGCCTGTCCCAAGTCTCTGGCGGCCAGTTACAGAGAGCCGGAATCTGTCGCGCGATTATCAATCAACCAAAACTCATCTTTGCAGATGAGCCTACGGGCGCCTTAGATTCTAAATCAGGCAAAGATGTCCTCGACCTCTTTGCCACGCTTCATCGAGAAGGAAAAACCATCCTCTTAGTCACCCATGATATCAATGTCGCAGCCATGTCAGAACGGGTCCTTTTCATGAAAGACGGTCTTCTCTATAAAAACCTTCAACTGGGAAACGACCCTGCTGCAAATGCCCTAGAGGTTCAAGAACAAATCAACCATTTATAAAAATAAAGAGCTGATCTAATGATCAGCTCTCTTCGTTTGCTTTCTTAACCGTCTTAGGTCTTTTAGGGAAATGAGCAAGACGGCAAGGAAAATCAACAGCATCCCTATCATATCAACCAGATAAAAGTGTTCCTTAACCAGCAGGACTGAAAAAACGACTGCAGCAATCGGTTCAATAGAGGCTAACAAACTGGCCTTCACCGCGCCAACGATTACAGACCCTTTTAGAAAGAGGGTGTACGAAAGAATAGACCCAACCACGATTAAGCCCAAATAAGGCCAGACGGTCTCTCGGCTAAACTGCGGGTCAAATCGCCAGACAGCCATTATCACGCCAAAAACCAATCCTCCCATGAGCATCCCTAAACCAATGACAAGCAGGCTTCCCCACTGTTTAATCAAGCGAACAGGCAATAAAATATAAGCACTGTAAGTAACAGCCGAAAAGAGCCCCCAGAAAAGACCCAGAGGGGTAATGGCTAGGCTCCCAACCTGACCATGCGTGGCCATAATAAAAGTTCCCAAAATCGCCAACAGAATGGCGGTAAGTTCACTAAGATTTGGCAGAAGCCGATTTTTGAAACATAGAAAGGCTAAAATCAGAACCGGAGCCATATACTGCAAGACGGTCGCCGTGCCAGCATTGGTCCGACTGATTGCCTGCAGATAACTGTACTGGTTCAACGTCAGCCCCAAGAGACTAAACAGCATGATGCCCAAACAGGAGCTTTTATCGTGTATCACAGCTAGTAGCTTAGAAAAATTCTGCACGGCTGCTAAACCGACCAACACAAGACCTGCAATGATTAATCGCAAGGCCGTCAACAAATGAACATCAATCCCCTTAGCCATTAACGATTGGCCTGAGACTCCTGATATACCCCAAGCAATGGCTGCCAAGACAACCAGAAAGGTTCCTTTTAGATTTTTTACCATAAGCCTCCACTCCTATATGTATCTTAGATGATACCAGAACAGCATTGAAAAACTATGTGATTTGTTATCACATAGTTTTAGTCTTAATCATCAAGGATGACTAAGTTATTTTTGAGTATTTCTGACAAGTGTCAGGCGCTGTTTTCTCATCGTCATAGCCTCTAAACTCAGCATTGACAATGCGTTAAGACCGTACACAGCCTTTGAGGCTTCAGGGTTTCGAGCCTTATCTTTACAATTTCTCCAATTCCTCATTGAGCAATTTCTGAGCTACTTGCGGATTGGCCTGTCCCTTGGTCGCCTTCATCAGCTGACCAATAAGCGATTTAGCTGCATTTTTATTGCCGCCCTTATAGTCAGCAATGGCTTTTTCATTATTGGCAAAGACCTCTTGGATGAGAGGCAGTAACTGAGCCGGATCAGAAATTTGAACCAAGCCAGCTGATTTGACATAGGCTTCTGCTGAACCGCCATTTTTGGCTAAATGAACAAAGACTTTCTTTGCAATTTTAGACGAAATGGTACCCGCTTTGACAAGAGCCAGCATTTCCACCAAATTATCTGGTGTCAGACCGATGGCATCAATGGATTGTCCTTCTGCATTGAGGTATTGTGCAATATCTCCTTGCAGCCAATTGGACACTAATTTAGCATCGCCGCCTAAATCGACAGCTTTTTCAAAGAAATCAGAAATCGCTTTTGAGCTGGTTAATTGAGCTGCATCGTAGGCTGAGAGACCCAAGTCATTGATATATTTGGTACGGCGCTCCTTTGGAAAGGCTGGCAGTTCTGAGCGAACCTGCTCAATCCACTCATCTTCAATCTCAAAGATGGGCAGATCCGGTTCTGGGAAATAACGATAGTCTGCAGAACCTTCTTTTCCACGCATCAAAAGTGTCTCACCGGTTGCTTCATCATAACGGCGGGTTTCTTGTTGAATTTCCCCGCCTGAACGAAGAATTTTGGTCTGGCGTTCCACCTCATATTGGAGTCCGCGACGCACAAAGTTAAAGGAGTTAAGGTTCTTAAGCTCCGTCTTGGTTCCAAAAGCCTCCTGTCCGTAAGGACGAAGGGAGATATTGGCATCAACCCGCATGGAACCTTCTTCCATCTTGACATCGGAAATGCCCGTGTATTGAATAATTTCTTTTAGGGCGGTCAGATAGGCATAAGCTTCTTCTGGCGAGCGCATATCCGCTTCAGAAACGATTTCAATCAGAGGCACTCCCTGACGGTTAAGATCAACATAAGAGTAGCCGTCAACACCGTGTGTGTTCTTACCAGCATCTTCTTCCAAGTGAGCCCGCTCAATCCGAATTTTCTTGGTTGAGCCATCTTCTAATTCAATATCAATCCAACCGTTGTAACCGATAGGCTCATCAAATTGGGAAATTTGATAGGCTTTAGGATTGTCAGGGTAGAAATAATTCTTACGGTCAAAGTGCATGCGCTGATGAATGTCCATGTTAAGGGCAAGCGCAGCCTTGATTCCATAATCAATAACGCCTTTATTCATGACAGGAAGAACACCGGGGAAAGACCAGTCAACAATGTTGGTGTTGGCATTGGGATCTTCTCCAAAGTGAGCTGGGGCAGGTGAGAAAATTTTAGAATCGGTCTTTAATTCAACGTGAACTTCAAGGCCAATGACTGTTTCAAAATTCATTATTGGTCACCTCCAAAGATAAGGGGCTGCTGTTTGTGGTAGTCTGTCGTTGCTTCAAAGGCTGCAGCCGCTTGGTAGATGGTTTCTTCGCCGTATTTTGGCCCAATGAGCTGCATACCGACAGGCAAACCATCAGCAAAACCGGCAGGCACTGAAATACTTGGAAGACCGGCTAAATTAACTGGAATAGTTAAAAGGTCAGCTAAGTACATCGCAACTGGATCGTGGCTCTGCGTATCAAGGTCATAAGCCACATGAGGGGCTGTCGGACCTAAGATAAGATCGTAATCTGCAAAGACCTTATCAAAATCCTGTCTGATGAGGGTCCGAACTTGACCGGCTTTCTTAAAGTAGGCATCATAATAACCAGATGACAGGCTGAAAGTTCCGAGCATAATCCGGCGTTTCACTTCCTCTCCGAAGCCTTCGCTGCGTGTGTTGACATAAACATCTTCAAGGTTTTCATAATGGTCTGTCCTAAAGCCATAACGAATCCCATCAAAACGCTGTAAATTTGAAGATGCTTCTGATGAGGCGATGATGTAATAAACCGCAACACCGTACTTGCTATGCGGCAGGCTGACTTCTTCAATGACGGCACCTAAGTTTTCAAGGTGTTTGGCTGCCTTAAGAATTGTTTCTTTGACCTGAGAATCAATCCCTTGGCCAATATATTCCTTAGGCAGGGCAATTTTCAAGCCTTTTATGTCTTGACCGATTTTGCTTGTGAAATCAGGTGAGACAAGCTTAGCAGACGTTGAATCTTTGGCATCATAGCCCGATACAACATTTAAGAGCTGTGCATTTTCTTTGACGGTCTGTGCAAATGGCCCAATTTGATCCAAGGAAGAACCAAAAGCAATCAGGCCAAAACGTGACACCCTGCCGTAGGTTGGTTTCAAACCGACAACCCCATTGAAAGAAGCCGGCTGGCGGATAGAACCGCCTGTGTCTGAACCCAGCGACAGACGTACCTGACCAGAAGCAACCGCAGTCGCAGAACCGCCAGAAGATCCACCAGGAACCTTGGTCTGATCCCAGGCATTCTTAGTGGCTTTAAATGCGGAGTTTTCAGTAGAACCTCCCATGGCAAATTCATCCATGTTAGTCTTACCAATGATCACCATATCATTTTCATAAAGCTTTTCAACGGCCGTTGCATCAAAAATCGGATTATAGTTATACAGCATTTTTGATGCTGCGGTCGTCAGGATGCCCTTAGTAGAAATATTATCTTTGACTGCAAGCGGAATTCCGCTCATGACGTTATCTGCATCAATACCTTTTTGATCAATCTTGGCTGCCTGAGCCAGCGCTTCTTCTTCTGTGACGGTGATAAAGGAATCGACAGCGGCTTCACGCGCCTTGATATCTTCCAAAGTCGCCTTGGTTAATTCAGTGGCTGAGACTTCTTTCTTGACCAGGAGGTCATGCAGCTCATCTATGGTTTTATGATTAAACGTCATTAGGCATCTCCTCCTTCATCAATAATTGCCGGTACCTTGATGAGATAATCTTCCTCTTCTGGAACGTTTTTAAAGAGTTCATCTCGATTCCAGCCTGCAACTGCTTCATCCTCACGCATACGGTTCTTATTATCTGCCACATTTGAAGTAAAGGGAACTCCGTCTGTGTCTACTTCGTTTAAGAGCTCCACCATATCAACAATCTTTGATAAAGTCGTTGCAAAGGCTGTTGTTTCCTCATCCGAAAACCTTAATTTAGAAAGGTTAGCCACATGGCGTACCTCTGCTTCAGAAATTTTCATTCCTTTTCTCCTTATTATCTTACTACGTTTAGCATTATATCACATTTTCAGTCCAGCGTTTCCAGCTTCAGTTCAGCCAGCTGATTTTCTGAAACCAGACTCGGACTGGCCAACATCGGATCTGCTCCCTGACCATTCTTAGGAAAGGCTATCACTTCACGAATGTTTTCTTCACCCGCTAGAATCATCACCAGACGATCTAGGCCTAGAGCCAGACCTCCATGAGGTGGGAAACCATAATCAAGAGCTTCTAAGAAAAAGCCAAAGTCTCGTTGGTAATCTTCCTTAGACATCCCCAATAGGTCAAACATGGCTTCTTGCTGCTGACGCTGATGGATCCGAAGACTGCCGCCTCCGATTTCATAACCGTTAAGAACAATATCATAGGCCCGGCTCATGATCTTTTCAGGCGCTTCCTTAAGATGATCTAAGTCATCAAAATCCCCTTGAGTAAAGGGATGATGCATGGCTTGATAGCGCTTTTGATCCTCATTCCACTCCAGGAGCGGCCAGTCTGTAATCCAGATAAAGTTGAGCTGACTGTCATCAATCAGATCAAGGGCTTTGGCAAGACGCAGACGCAGGCCGCCAAGCGCTTCCTGCACACGTTTTTTAGTACCGGTTACAAAGAAAAGCAAGTCTCCATCCTGAGCTTGAAACAGATCTAACAGTTCAGTCCTGTGCTCCTTAAAGGTTGATTTAAGACTTCCTGCCAACTCACCATTTTCAATCGTTGCCGTTGCAAAGCCCGCCACTCCAAAATCAAGCGTTGCTTCTTTCAATTCTTTCATTTGACGGTTGGTGAAGGCATGAGCTCCTTTAGGCAGACAAATTCCCATAACAGAGCCATTTTCTGCTTTCAAACCTTTTTGAAGGAAGAGTGATGGGTTACCTTGTGACAGTGCTGTCAAATCTTTCAGCTCAATGCCAAAGCGTGTGTCCGGCTTATCTGAACCAAAGCGTGTCATGGCTTCCTCATAGGACATGACAGGAAATGCCTCGGTCATCTCGTAACCCATACTTTCTCTGACGACCGCCTTGAGCATGCCCTCAACAAGATGTCGGATATCTTCCTCCGAGGCAAAACTCATCTCTAAGTCAACCTGAGTAAATTCAGGCTGACGGTCTCCCCGCAAATCTTCATCACGGAAACAGCGAACAATCTGATAATAGCGCTCAAGACCAGCTCCCATCAATAACTGTTTCAGCATCTGAGGACTCTGAGGAAGGGCGTAAAACTGATTTTTGAAAACACGGCTGGGAACTAAAAAATCACGCGCCCCTTCTGGTGTTGACTTCGTCAAATAGGGCGTCTCTACATCAATGAAATCAGCCTGGTTCAGATAATCTCGAATTGACTTGCTAACCTGATGGCGCAATTTCAAATTCTTGGTCATTCGCTCCCTGCGAAGGTCCAGATAGCGATATTTTTGGCGAATATCTTCACCGGCATGGGCATGGCTGTCCAACTCAAAAGGAACCAATTTGCTTTCAGATATCACCTCTATTGTTTCAGCCCTCAACTCTACCTGACCAGACTGGATGTCTTTATTAACAAAGCGTTCTTCACGGGCAACAACAGGGCCCGTTACAGAAATAATACTTTCCTTGTGCAGGTCCTGCAATTTAGTAAAGTCTGTAATACTGGAATCAACAAAAACCTGCAGCAGACCCTCACGGTCACGCAGTTCAATAAAGGCTAATTTCCCATGGTTACGGATGTTGGCAACCCAGCCTGTTGCAGTCATGGTTTGACCGACCTGATCCAAACCGTAATGTCCAATAAAAATATCTTTCATTTTTCTCCTCTTAATACAAAAAACCACGATTTTTCATTCTGAAAACAGACGAAAAACCGTGGTACCACTGTTATTTGCTGCCGATATGACCAGCAGCCTCTAAACTCGTAAGGTGAGTCAGCCTCCATGCTTTTGACATGAATCTTATAAAGTATGTTGTTCGGTTCTGGATTTGTTGGCACCACTCTCAGCAACGGGTGCTCTCTGTACAAGGCCTCCAGCCTACTCTACTTTTCTTAGTATTTAATTGACGATTATTCTATTATAATAGCACCCAAGACATTTTGCAAGTGATTTAGGGCAAATTGGTGATTTTCCTGATTGAGCGAAGCCACAGCCGATTTGACCACTTCAATCCGATAGCCGAGATTGTAAGCATCAATAGCCGTATGCAAAACACAGATATCTGTCAAAACACCTGTTAAAACCAGTGTATCTACTCGGCGCTCCCGCAGGCGAATATCTAAATCTGTCCCTGAAAAAGCAGAATAATGACGCTTGTCCAGCCAAAAGACACGCGGGTTCTCCTGATGTTTTTGATAAAATTCTCCCAAGGGTCCGTATAAATCACGGCCGCTTGTACCTCTTAGATTATGGGGCGGAAACAGGTTGCTTTCTGGGTGGAAAGCATCTCCCTCATCGTGACCGTCAATCGCGAAAAAGATATAATCGCCATTATCGTAAGCCTGCTGAGTGACCTGAGCAATAGCTTCTGAAATCGCCTGGGCGGGTGCCCCTGCTGTCAGCTTTCCCTTATCTGCCACAAAATCATAGGTGTAGTCAATCGAAATCAATGCCTTTGTCATTTAGCGGTAATCCTTTAACTTATCAAAAATACCTTCATTGATTACTTTGAGGTAGGTCCCTTTCATGCCAAGAGAACGGCTCTCAATGATGCCGGCACTTTCTAATTTTCTCAGGGCATTAACAATGACACTGCGGGTGATACCGATACGATCTGCAATAACGGAAGCTGTCAGACGGCCTTCGTTACCATCCAGTTCTCCTAAAATAGCTGCAACGGCCTTCATTTCAGAATAAGATAAGGTGTTAATCGCCATATTGATCGCAGTCTGCTTCCGAATGGTTTCTTCCAGGTTTTCTGTCTGAAGATTCAGCAGCTGGATACCAACCACGGTTGAAGCAATCTCAACCAAAATCAAGTCATCATCATCAAATTCTTTGTCGTTACGCCAAATAATCAGCGACCCCAGCCTCATTCCGCCACCATAGATAGGGGCTATAGTAGTCAATCCGTCAGGATAGATGTCTTTGGATTCAACAGGAAAGATGGTCAGATCGCTGTCTACCGATAGGTTGGCCTCTGTGTCGTAGATGCGGCTGGCCGTCCGGACATAGCTTTCTGGGAATTTTTTACTCTGGAAAAACTCTTCTACGCGGTCTGTATTGGTCTTATACTTCATCGCATAACCCAAGATATCGCCGCCGCCATTCATAATACAGGCATTGCAGTCAATAATTTCAGCCAACTGTTCCGCAATCGCTGTATAGGGCAGTTCATTTTGTAAATTGTCAACCGAGCGCTGCAAAATTGAAGTAATCTTACGCGTCTTTGTTAGCAAATTCGTCATCTTAATATTAGTCACTTTCTTTGATAATCGAAATCATTATAACAAAGGAAGACAGATATTGCAATCAATTGTCAGAAAATTACCTACTATTTTGACAATTTTTTTGAAAACCCTTTTATTTTTTATATTGTCTTAAGAATCGTGTCATTTTTTCTTGAATTTCAGCCAGTTCTTCTACCCTCGGCAGGTAAACAATTCGGAAGTGATCGGGATCTTTCCAGTTAAAGCCTCGTCCATGAACCAGCATAATCTTCTCTTGTTTAAGGAAGTCTAGGACAAACTGTTCGTCGTCATCGATACGGTATAGATTGCGGTCAATTTTAGGGAAGATATAAAGCCCTGCTTTCGGCTTAACAACGGAAAGCCCCGGAATATCATTGATGGCGTCCGTGATGAAATTCCGCTGTTCATAAATACGTCCTCCCGGCAGCAGTAGCTCGTCACCAGACTGATAGCCACCAAGAGAGGTTTGCACGACCTGCTGAGCCAAGACATTGGCACAGAGGCGCATATTCGCCAGCATATTGATTCCTTCAATATACCCCTTGACATGATCCTTGCGCCCAGATAGAATCATCCAGCCAACACGGAAACCGCAGATACGATGTGACTTGGACAGTCCATTCATCGTGATACAGAAGACATCTGGTGCCAGACTGGCGATGGCAGTATGTTTGGCACCGTCCATGACAAGACGGTCATAGATTTCATCAGCCAAAATAATAAGGTCATTTTGACGGGCAATCTCCACAATTTCTTCTAAAATATCTTTGGGATAGAGGGCTCCCGTTGGGTTATTAGGGTTAATGACCACAATGGCTTTGGTATTGGACGTAATTTTGGACTTAATATCGTCAATATCCGGATTCCAGTCAGCCTGCTCGTCACAGATATAATGAACCGCTTTTCCTCCTGCCAAGCTAACGCAGGCCGTCCAGAGAGGGTAGTCCGGCATGGGGATCAAAACCTCATCCCCATCATCTAACAAAGCCTGCATGGAGATGGAAATCATCTCAGAAACACCATTGCCCAGATAAATATCATTAAGATCAACATTGGGAATTCCCTTTAATTGGCAATACTGCATGATGGCCTTGCGGGCAGAAAAAATACCACGGCTGTCAGAGTAGCCCTCACTGTTTCGGACATTTAAGATGAGATCGCGAATGACCTCATCGGGGGCAGTGAACCCAAATTCTGCTGGATTGCCGGTATTGAGAC
The DNA here is from genome assembly GCF_000372425.1 of Streptococcus ferus DSM 20646. Lineage (GTDB taxonomy): Bacteria > Bacillota > Bacilli > Lactobacillales > Streptococcaceae > Streptococcus > Streptococcus ferus. The sequence goes on along the minus strand of NZ_AQVD01000004.1, from coordinate 106,515 downwards.
GGAGAATTTTTTCCCCGTTTGCCATCATCCGTTCCGCTTCATCAAGCACAGGCCCCCTAATATCATAAGCGACATGCTCTAATTTTGAAGATTTGTCAAATATTTTCATACGCATTACCTCGTGTTAAACATTATAAACTAAAATCTTAAAAATAGAAAATAATTTTTAGGAGGGGTGAAAAAGTCATTTTCATCTTTTTTACATTCAAACGCTTTCATTTTTAGCAAAAAAAGAGTACAATAAAGAAAAGGATACGAAGGGGGACTTACTTATGTCAAAAAAATACAGCCGTATCATGGTCGCTATCGATGGGTCGCACGAAGCTGAACTTGCTTTTAAAAAAGGGGTGAATGTGGCTCTCAGGAACAATGCCGAGCTGCTGTTGGTCCATGTTATTGACACACGGGCACTACAGAGTGTGGCTACTTTTGATGCCTATATCTATGAAAAACTTGAAGAAGAGGCACACAGTGTTCTTGATGAGTACGAAAAGCAGGCTCGAGAAAGCGGCATCGAAAACCTCAGGCAAATCATTGAATTTGGCAATCCAAAACCTCTGCTTGCCAATGATATCCCTGAAAAAGAAGGGGTCGATCTGATTATGCTAGGCGCAACCGGCCTCAATGCTTTTGAAAGACTGGTTATCGGCTCTTCCTCTGAGTACATTCTGCGTCACGCCAAAGTAGACCTGCTCGTTGTGCGGGATCCTAACCGAACATTATAAAAAAAGCTTGGTTGACCAAGCTTTTTTATTTTTTCCGATGCAGTGATTTTTGTATCTGACGATCAAGTTCCTTTTTCATGGCAGGTTCTGGCGCAAAACGTTCTTCCCAGTCGTCCGGCTTCAGAATCTTATGGGTCTCCGGATCAAAATGAGCTTCTCCATCAGGGAAAATTTTGCCCATATTGGCACCATGAACAATATCAAACAAGGGCTTGGGGTCAACACCCATCAAGACAAAAGACCCATAAGTGAAGTAAAGCAGGTCTACCAAAGCATCGACCTGGCCAACCAATGGTGTTTCTGGGTGAGGCTTAGAAACCACTTTCTCCGCTGAACGATCAACCGCTTCGTGGAGCTGTCGGACCAAGTCGTTAAAGACAGCCATGTCCCCCTTGCTAGTCGCATAAAGAAATTCGACAACTTCTTCTATTTTAAAGCCGGCCCGATGGCTGCCCTCTTGGCTTCCATAGACACGAGGGGTCTCACAGGTCTCTCCGTCCATTAGCTGGTGGAAATCCTTGACTTTATTAAAGTTGTCGTCGCTACTTGAGAAGACCTTGTCAGTCTCCAGATGAATGACGCCGAAGTGAGATAGGGCTTTGGAAATCCCATCGTTATTATTAGAAGCCGTGGTGTAGTCAGCTATTTTCTTAACTTCCTCTGTCGCATTGCCCATGGCAATACCAAAACCGACCCCTTCCAGCATTTCGAGATCATTGTCAGAGTCCCCAAAGGCCATAACTTCTGCCATCTCTAAATCAAACTCTGCCGCAACTCTTGCAATGCCCTTCAGTTTTGACATTCCTTTTGAAATTAAGTCTGCGGAATAGGGGCTGCTTCTGGTTATGGTCAAATGGGGAAATTTTTCAGCAATGGCATCGCTCTGGTCCTTGGTGGCCACCAGAACAATCTGAAACACCGGCTGACGCATAACTGTCATCAGCGAATTAAGGCTTTGCGGTTTAATGCGGCGAATGATATGTTTAAAGCTACGAGTGACCGTCTTGGTCCATCTTTTCGGCACCAGACGGCTGACTGTCTGTCCAAAGCGGCTGGTTCCCATATTGATAATATTGGATCCCACTAACCCCGAAGAGGTTCCCAGAGAAATTTCCCGTTTGTTTTCGCCCGCAAATTTAATCAGGCGATAAACAGTGGACTTGGGCAACTGATTTTGGTAGATGACACGGTCTCTGGTGAAAATATACTGGCCGTTGTAAGTAACCGCAAAATCAAGTCCTAAGTTTTCAAGATAGGGTGCCACAAAACCGGGCCCTCGGCCAGTTGCAACACCAACCAAGATTCCCCGTTCTTTCATTTGTTCGATTGCTTTTTGGGTTGATTTCTGGACAGCCTTACGATCGTTCAGTAAGGTCCCATCGATATCAAAAAAAACAGCTTTAATTGCCACAATGTCGCCTTTCTTACTGGGTGAAATATGTTAGAATATAGTATAACACATTTTTGAAAGATTGATGTAAGAAATGAAAAAAATCCTTGTTTTACATACAGGAGGCACCATTTCCATGCACACTGACGCTGCAGGAAATGTCGTTCCTGAGACTCATAATCCTATGACTCGTGTCGGTCATGGCCTGGAGCATTTAAGCGTTGATACGGTTGACTTCTTCAATATTCCCAGCCCTCATATCGGATTGGAGCATATGCTGGCACTCAGCCACAAGATAACCGAAACAGCCGGACGTTATGATGGGGTTGTCATCACGCACGGAACAGACACTCTGGAAGAAACGGCCTATTTTCTGGATACTATGAAACTGCCCGAAATTCCGGTTGTATTGACCGGTGCTATGCGGTCCTCTAATGAACTCGGAAGTGACGGCATTTATAATTACCTGTCTGCACTTCGTGTTGCCAGCCATGATAAGGCTGCCGACAAGGGTGTGCTGGTGGTTATCAATGACGAAATCCACGCCGCTAAGTATGTCACCAAAACACACACTACCAACCTGTCAACTTTTCAGACACCTACACATGGCCCTTTGGGTATTATTATGAAACAGGAGATTCTCTTTTTTAAAACTGCCGAACCACGAGTGCGTTTTGAATTGACAGATATCGCCGGCACCGTTCCAATTATCAAGGCTTATGCCGGCATGGGAGATTGGCTTTTACGCAGTTTAGACAGAACCTCTATTGACGGCCTGATTATTGAGGCTCTGGGGGCTGGAAATTTACCGCCTGAGGCTGCCCAAAGCATTGAACAGCTGATTCAAAAAGGCATTCCTGTGGCGCTGGTCTCTCGCTGCTTTAATGGTATCGCCGAGCCTGTCTATGCTTATCCCGGCGGAGGTGTCAAGCTCCAAGAGGCCGGTGTCATGTTTGTCAAAGAGCTGAATGCTCCAAAAGCCCGTTTAAAACTCCTGATTGCTTTAAATGCTGGATTAGCAGGAAAAGACCTGAAAGATTACATGGAAGGGTAGAACCAACTCATAGAAAGAAGCCAGTGATATAAACTGGCTTCTTTCTATGAGTTAAGTCAGAATGGACTTGACGTTGGTGTAGATATCTTTGTCTGTCAGACCATAAACTTTCAGGAGGTAATCCATTTGCCCAACTTGGCCAAAAGATTCCCGAATTCCCATGGTATAGACAGGACTGTCAGATTCAGCTGCCATGAGTTCGCAGATGGCACTGCCAAGACCGCCGATTTGATTGTGGTTTTCAACTGTCAGCGTCGGCCGCTTTAGAAGAAGCTCCTTGATAGCTGGGTTCAGCGGTTTAAGTCGAAACACATCAAGCACCTGAACCGACAGACCTTCTTCTGCTAAAAGAGCTGCTGCCTTTAGAGCCTGTTCGACCATGATGCCGCTGGCAACAATGCTTAGATTTGAACCTTGCTGCAACTGGCAATAGCCCTGGCTAAAGTCCTCATCTCCCTGATAGATGGGAAAGGGAGCCTTTCTAATGGTTCGAATGTAGTTCAGCCCCGGCAAATCAAGACTAGCTTTAAGGATGGCTTCAAATTGAATATCATCACTCACCTCAAATAGATGCGCCTGAGGAATGAGACGAATCAGCCCTAACTCCTCGAAGGGCATATGGGTTCCCCCGTTCATTTCAGCAGATACCCCGGCATCTGACCCGATAATGGTGGCATTCAATTTTGCGTAAGCCAAAGAAATGAAGAGCTGGTCGTAAACCCGCCTTGTTGCAAAAGGCCCGAAGGTATGCACATAGGGCTTGTAACCCAACAGAGACAGACCGGCTGCGACTCCTATCATCTCCTGCTCCATAATGCCTAGATTAACATAACGCTTTCCTAAAACATCCGAGAGTTGATTGGTCGCCATAGAACTGGATAGATCCGCTTCAAGAACAGCTATCTGAGGATTTTTACTGCCTTCTTCTGCCAAAAAGTCACGGTAGACCAAGCGCATTTCTTTTGTCTGTCTCATGGTTCAGCCCTCCATTTCTTTTTTGAGACGGTCGGCTTCCTTAGCCAAGTCCTCTGCCAGAGACGGGGTCAATCTTAGATGATGATTATGTACCATCTCTTGGACGGTACTGACACCGTAGCCTTTGATGGTCTCTAAGACAATACACTTGGGTTTGGGAGACTGACTCTTTTGAACTGTTTCTATCGCCGTCAAAAGATCAGCAATCACATGACCGTTAATTCGCAGCGTTTCCCAGCCAAATGCCTCAAATTTTTCAGCCAGATCAAACGTCTGACAAATATCAGCCGTTGTGCCGTCCAGCTGTTTCTTATTGTCATCAACAAAGAGAATCAGCTGTGATAACTCCTGATGGGCTGCAAACTGGGCTGCTTCCCAACACTGGCCTTCATTCAACTCCCCATCACCGACTAGACAATACGTATAGTAGGGAGAATCCTCTATTTTCTTCCCGTAGGCAAGACCTGTTGCTACACTAAAGCCTTGCCCCAAGGAACCTGTTGTCATATCAACACCAGGCGTTAGATTCCGATCAGGATGGGAAGGCAGACGGGTCCCATTCTGATTTAAAGAATGCAGAAAATCTAAGTCAAAATAGCCTTTGAGATATAAGCTGCTGTATAATGCTGGACCCGCATGACCTTTCGATAGGATAAAATGATCCCGCTGCTTAGAAGAAAAATTAGCTGGACTGATATTTAGTACCCGTCCATAGAGGACAGCCAAGAGGTCTGCAATGGACAAACTGCCGCCGTAATGGCCGAATCCAAGTTGGTTCAAAGTGACTAAGGTATGATAACGGATAGCTTTAGCCAAATCTGCTAAAGCAGCTGTCTCTTCTTTTGTCATAATTTAAACCTCTTTAGTGTCTTTCTTAAGGAAGGTCAGAACAAACATACCTGCCAAAACAGCTAGGATGCCAATAGAAACGAGAAGAACACCGCCATTTTTGGCCATAAGCCCTAAGAAAATACCCGTTAAGCCAAAGTCCGCATCAGAGAAGGTTGACCCTGCAAATCCTAGGTCTCCTAGAACAGGCATTAAGAAGACTGGCAGGAAACTAATAAGCACTCCTTGTGCAAAGGCTCCAACTACAGCCCCCCGGACACCTCCTGAGGCATTCCCCATAACACCAGCTGTCGCACCGCAGAAGAAATGTGGCACTACTCCCGGCAAGATCACAACGCCACCAGAGAAGATGAGAATAAACATACTCACCAAACCGCCAACAAAACTGGAAATAAAGCCAATCAACACCGCATTCGGTGCGTAAGGGTAGACAATCGGACAGTCAAGAGCTGGTTTGGAATCGGGCACCAAACGTTCTGAAATTCCTTTGAAAGCTGGCACAATTTCTGCCAAAATAAGCCGAACACCCGCCAAGATAACAAAGACCCCAGCTGCAAACTGACCGCCCAGCTGCAATGCATAAACCAAACTGTTCACGCCGTCACTTAGCTTAGATTCAATATAGCCGCTTCCTGCAAAGAGAGCTACAATGAGATAAATGACAGACATGGAAATTGCAATACTGACTGTACTGTCACGCAGGAAGGCCAATCCTTTTGGAAACTTAATGTCCTCTGTCGATTTAGTTTTATCTCCAACCAAACCGCCGACAAAACCGCTCAGCCAGTAACCTAGGGAGCTGAAGTGTCCAAGAGCAACCTTGTCATTACCGGTCAGCTGGACCATATATTTCTGTACAAAAGCTGGTGCCAAGGACATGATAATTCCTAAGGCCAGCCCGCCCATAATCATAAGACCCGCTGATGTAAAACCAGCCACCGACATGATAACAGCTATCATACAGGCCATATAAAGGGTATGATGTCCTGTCAGGAAAATATATTTAAATCGTGTAAAGCGTGCAATGAGAATATTAAAGACCATTCCCAGAAGCATAATGATAGAAGTTGCTGTCCCGTATTTGGTCAGGGCAACTGCGACAATGGCTTCGTTGTTTGGAACGACACCCTTTAAATTGAAGGCATGTTCAAACATTTGTCCAAAGGGTTGCAGAGAACTCTGGATAATCCCAGCTCCTCCAGATACCACGAGAAAACCAACAAAGGTCTTGATACCGCCTTTGACGATTTCTGAGACTGGTTTCTTCTGTAAACTCAAGCCTAACACGGCAATCAAAGCTACCAATATCGCTGGGGTACTGGCAACATCAATTAAAAAATCTAAAATTGCTTGCATCCTGCTTCTCCTTTATCTTTTTAAATCAGGCCTTTTTCTTGGCAAATGGTTGTCACTAACTCACGTAGTTCGTCCATATCAATAATGCTATTCAGAATACGAACGTCTCCCAAATGGGTAGCCGAATCTTCTAAATCCCGTCCGACAATCCAGATGTCAGCTTCGCTTGGATTGGCTCCTCCTAAATCATAATGTTCTACCGTAACGCCTGTCACTCCCAAATCTTTCAAAATGGCTTCGATATTCATCTGAACCATAAAACTTGATCCTAAGCCTGAACCACAGGCTGTTCCAATTCTTAACATCGCTAGTCCTCCTTTAAAATAGCAGCAATATCGCTGAACGTTTTTGATGAGATTAATTTTTGAATATTGGCTTCTTCTCTTAAAATTGCCGTTAGGTGGGATAGAGCTTTTAGGTGGGTCTGATTATCCACAGCTGCAATACAAATCATGAGTCTGATTTCATGCTGGGGATCATTTAAAAGCTGAACAGGCTGCTCAAAGCTCATCATGGACATACCGATACGATTGACCCCTTCATCAGGTCTGGCGTGAGGAATAGCCACCCCTTTACCAAGGTCGATAAAGGGACCAAAATCCTTGACCTTTTGAATCATAGCTCCAACATAATCAGCTTCAATAATCCCTTCATCCAGCAAAGGGGCTGCTGTCTGAGCGATTGCTTCTTCCCATGACAGGGCTTGGTCGGTGTGTCTGTAAGTCCTTTCCGTAATCAATTCATCTAACAATGGACTTCTCCTTTCTGTTTCGTCATGATCCTTGGTCATAAATTGAATTAAATCATAGGTCAGCGCTTCCTGATCTTGAATATTGGCATGCTTTTGGATGATGGCTACTAGCCTTTCAACCTTGAGCGGAAGATTGACCGATTGAGGGAACTGGCTATTGACCAGATGAAAGAGTTCCTTTTTTTGTTCCTCATTAAACAAAGGAGGGACTAAAAAGAAAGGTCGGTCGGTTGCGATCTTGACCGTTGAGAAAATCATGTCAACATCAGCCAGGCTATGCTTTGTGATGGCTTCAATACTCTGTCTTTCAAGAAATTTGATCCCCGGAAAAAGGTTCTTCAGATTCTCTTTTAAAATCAAAGAGGAACTGACACCATTGGGACAGATGACTAAAGCTTTGTAGCCAAAAGCAGTCTCTTTTTGACCTTGAATATAGCCCCCAAAATGAATGACAAAATAGCTAATCTCACTGTCGGGCAAATCAAATCCCAGCACTCTCCGCAAAGGCGACAATGCCTCTTTAACCAATTGGAAAAGATGACTGTGTTCTTCCTTCACTAAATCGGTATAAGAATTAACAGCTACCAAATGCGACTTTAGACGGTGGTAAGCCGGAATCAAGTGCCTCTCTAAACCAGCAATCAATTCTGAACGTTTGTCAAAAGCAATGAGAGATAGACGTTCCATCTCCTCCACAATCTCAATCGTCAACTGATGAAAGAAGTTCGAAGAAATATCCTGATTCCCTTCAAAAGCTCCCTGCAACAGACTTGCATAATAGAACTGAAACTCTGAGATGAAACTTTCTGGTAGCCCATAGACATGGCTGACTGTTTCTAACAAACTATGAGACAGGTGAATCAAGGTCTGGTTGGAGGCAAAGTCAACCTCTTGTTTACCAGATAGGACCCGCTTGTAACGTAGGCCTAAAAATTGAATCAAGTAGAGGTACTCTCTCAGCCTGTCTTCAATAGATGACAGCTTATACAACTGACTGACCTTTTGACAGGTCTGACTCAGCTGATCAATAGACGCTGCCTCACCCCAAGAATCCATCACATAAGCCATGGCCCACTCGCCAATCGGAGATTGAAGGAGGTGGCTGATGGCATAAAAAGCCAAGCGATATTTGTTCTCCTCCCGGCCTATGAGATGATACCCCTCCGCACGCGTGTATTCCAGCTGCACCTCAAACAGCTGACACGTTTCCTTTAACAGTTTAATATCTGTTAAGGTGGTATTGCGGCTGACATGAAGAAGATCCTGGTAATGATTATTAGAGATAAATTCCTGTCGGCAGAAGGTATAGAGGTAGATAATGCCTAGCCTTTCCTCCTGACTCAAGTAAATGTCCTGATGCTTAAAAAGACTGAAAATAGTGTCCTTAGCAGCTATCAGTCCATCCGAAACGAGGTAAGTCCCTTCCTTTTCTTGAATGGATGAAAAACCTTTTTCTACCAACAACTGATTGATGGTATCCAGAAGTTTTACCAAACGGTCTCTGTCAATACCTGTCTTGATACTCAACTCATAAAGATTGACCTGCTTTAACTTGAATAAATCCATAAGAACAACAATCATACGATTATCAGGCATTTAGTTCCTCCTCACTAAAATTGTAGTTTATTTGGCAAGCCTTTTCCAGACTTATTGTGCCCAAATTGAAAGGGCCCTTTGAGGGCTCTCATTGGACTCAAGAATTCCAGGCATTAAAAAAGGCATTTTTCAATGCCTTTTTTAATCCCTTCCTTCTGACGGACGATAAATCAACAAACCCGTTGCCGTATCCTCCGCCAAGATGTCTCCTCTGGCATATTTAACCAGCAGGAGCCAGACGTAGTAAAAATCACCTGCACAGCCCGCCGCATGAAGTGAGACCAAACCGATGTAGGTCGGATGACTGATGAAATGGGCGGCAAATAATAAACTTAAGACAAGCGTCCAGAAGACAAAAGGCGCCAAGCCAATCACCAACATCTGTCGCCGTGAGTACAAAGACCCCGGACTGATGGCGTAGGCCATACCGGACTTCCATTTTATCCCAAACTTGATCTTATTTTCAGGCTTAAACCATTTAAAGAAGAGACCATGAATCAGTTCATGGATCACCAAGATAAGCAGCATGGCTCCAATCAATAACAGGAGGTCCTTAAGATCAAGCTCAAAAACCAGCTGCCTCGTCGGTCTCAGCCAGAAGGCAAAAGTTGAAAAAAGACAGCAAAAGAGTAAGAACAATAACAAAGCAAGAAGGTTAAGCCAAAGCACTAGCCGCTTGTTCCCCATGATATCAACCTTGTCAACCAATATCATCCAATCACCTCCTAAGGCAGGCTGTGCCCAGCCCTTTGATAAATCTCATACCACTCTGGTCTTGATAGTACCACTTTCTCTGCTTCTGCTATTTTCGAGATTCGCTCAGGATTCATGCTCCCGACAACTGTCTGTATCTTAGCCGGATGCCGTAATATCCAGGCTGTCACAATAGCTTCTGGTGATACTTGATAGCGGCCTGCATAGTCGTTTAATGTGTCATTAAGCTGCTGGTAAGCTGCCTTCCCAAAGAAAGTCCCTTGATTCAAATCAATTTGAAAAGGCGACCAAGCCTGAATCGTTATCTGATTCAAACGGCAGTAATCCATAATGCCTCCATCTCTGTCTGCTGATGCAGAAGTTACCATATTGACATTAAGCCCTGCATCAATAATGGGGCTATGAACTGGGGACAGCTGCAACTGATTGACCTGCAAATCCTGTTTTAGGTAATGGTTAAGAAATGCCATTTGACTGCGATTTTGATTGCTGACACCAAAGTGCTTGACCTTACCTGCCTTTTCTAAAAGACTGAAGGCTTCTGCCACCTCTTCTGGCTCCATCAGCGCATCTGGTCTATGCAAAAGCAAAAAATCTAAATAATCTGTTCCCAAACGGCTCAATATCCCATCTACAGATGTCAAGATGTGATCCTTTGAGAAATCAAAGAAACCTTTTTGAATACCGCACTTTGACTGCACGATGATGTCTTCTCGTCTGACATCTAAGGCTTGCAGGGCCTCCGAAAAACGTAACTCCGACTGACCGCCTCCATAAATATCTGCATGGTCAAAAAAATTAAGACCATTTTCTAGAGCCGTTCCGATAACGGTCTCCGCTTCCTTGACCGTCAAATCTGCCATACGCATACAGCCAAGGGCAATTCTGGAACCTTTCAGGCCACTTTTTCCAATTTCCATTAACATATCCTACCTCCCATATCACCTTATTATAACACATCTAGAAAGCGCTTGCTTTGTGGGACAATAAAAAAACCGGTATTGAACCGGCTTTTAAACGTCTTATCAGGAGTTTTTCTTATTTTCCATAAGGTGAAGGTAGCATTGTCGCTTTAAATTTTTTGGCATAGGTCACTTTGAGTTTTACTGTCATACGTCATCACCTCTTTCATTTGATGAACTTAGTATAGGCTGTAAAGCTTAAACAAACCTTAGCCAATTCTTACAGAAATCTTAATCGAAATGATCACTTTTTTTGAGGTTTCCGAGGAGAACATGCCATCTAGGATCTTTTTGCCAATTTGGCTGGCTGACAATATCAGCAGCAACCTTTCTGGCTTCCTCTAAAATAGGGTAATCTTCTACCAGATCTGCCGTCTTAAATTCAGGAATACCCGACTGACGGGTACCGAAAATTTCACCCGACCCCCGCATTTTTAGATCCTCTTCTGCAAGAAGAAAACCATCCAATGTTTCTGTCATAATCCGCATCCGATTTTTACCACTGTCTGTCTTAGGATTAGCGACTAAAACCGCGTAAGACTGTTTATCTCCCCGTCCGACACGCCCTCGAAGCTGGTGCAGCTGGCTGAGACCAAAACGATCCGCATCCATAATCATGATAATCGTAGCATTGGGAACATTGACACCAACCTCAATAACCGTTGTTGATACTAATATATCAACTTGTCTGTCTTTAAAGGCCGTCATGATACGCTCTTTCTCATCCGTCTTCATTCTGCCATGCATCAGTGCAATGCGGGCCGCTTCTCCAAAATAGGCCGCTAGCTCATGTTCCAAATCGACAGCATTTTTTAAATCAAGGCTCTCAGATTCTTCTATTAAGGGGGAAATCACATAAACCTGCCCCCCTGCTGCAATCTGCTCTTTCATCCAAGACAGAACCTTTTCGAGTTGCTCATGTTTAACCCAACGGGTTACAATCGGTTTTCTGCCAGCCGGCAATTCATCAATAAGAGAAACATCCATCTCTCCAAAAGCTGTAATGGCCAGCGTTCTAGGAATTGGAGTCGCTGTCATCATGAGAACATCCGGATTTTCGCCTTTTTCTCGGAATTGCCGCCGCTGTTTAACCCCAAAACGATGCTGCTCATCCGTAATCACCAGACCCAGCCGATGGTAATCCACACCTTCCTGAATCAAGGCATGGGTCCCCACAATCATATCCACAGAGCCATCCGCAATGGCCTGCAAGGCCGACCGTCTAACAGCCGTTTTCATGCCAGACGTCAGAAGCGCAATCGATAAATCAGGAAAAAACTGCCTAAGGCTGTCATAATGCTGTTCTGCCAAGATTTCAGTCGGCACCATAAGAGCCGACTGAAGCCCGGCTGTATAGGCGGCATACATAGCCAAACTGGCGACCACGGTCTTCCCCGATCCAACATCCCCCTGCAACAGCCGATTCATATGGGATCCTGATTGCATATCAGCCAAAATATCAGCCAAAGCTGATTGCTGAGCCCTTGTCAAAGGAAAAGGCAGAGCCTTAATCTGCTCGTTCAGGGCCGACTCATCATAAAGGATTGCCAAACCATTCGTCTCCGACTTGTTTTGAGCTTTCAAAAGCTGAAGATGAAGCTGAAAATAAAAGAGTTCTTCAAATTTTATTCGGCGAAGAGCCTGCTGATAGTCTGACAAATCTTTGGGGAAATGCATGGCCAACACAGCAGCCTCTCTTCCCATTAAGCGATAGCGCTCCAGCAGAAACTGAGGTAAATTTTCCGACAGTTTGGCGGCCATTCCTGCATCAATAGCTGACTTGATTGCTTTAACAAGAGCGGCCTGCGAAATCCCCTGAGCGACATGATAAACTGGCTGCATATCATCTTGTACCTGAGCCAAGACTTTCATGCCTGTCAAAGCTGATTTGGCCTGGTCCCATTTTCCAAAAATAGCTATTTCAGAACCCAGTTCAATCTTGTCCTGCAGATAAGGCTGGTTAAAAAACGATACTGCAACAACAGCCTCTCCCTGCTTTACTTTGAAAGACAGACGATTGCGCTTAAAGCCATAGTACTGGACATTGGCAGGTGTCACCACAGTCCCTGTCACAACAGCTTTCTCACCATCCAGTAAGTCAAAGATCGATTTAGATTTAAAATCTTCATAGCGAAAAGGGTAGTAGAGCAAGAGATCTTCTATGGTAAAAATCCCTAATTTCTGAAATTTTTCCGCCGACTTAGGGCCTAGCCCTTTCAGTGCGGCAAGTGACGATTGTAAGTCCATAAAAACCTCATTTGATTTATTTCGGTCATGACAGCAAAGCGAAAAAGTCCAGAACGAGCTGGACCCTATCGATATTTCCGAGGCACTCGGTCACTGATTAAGCACAACACCTCGTAGTTGATGGTTCCTCTCTTCTCTGCCAAATCGGTTGCCGAGATGTCATCACTGCCATTACTGCCTATCAGCGTAACCACTGTCCCAAGCGGATAACTCTTAGGAAGTTTGATGGTTATCTGGTCCATCGATACTCGTCCGACAATCTCACACCTTTGCCCATCCACCAATACCTCAAAACCTTGTAAATCACGTGTCCAGCCATCGGCATAACCAATCGGAACCGTTCCAATCACTTCCTCTGCAGCCGTTTTATAAGTAGCCCCATAGCCAACCGTTTCTCCAGCAGGGAGTGTTTTCACATGAACCAGAGCAGACTCTAAGGTCAAAGCAGGTTTGAGTTCAAAAGGTAAAGGAAGGTCATGACCGCTTGGGTTCAGACCGTAAATAGCAATCCCCAACCTAACCGCATTCATGACAGTATCCTGATGCCAGATACTAGTCGCTGAATTAGAAGCATGAACCATCGCTGGTTTATCATCTAATTGATTCACCAAGCTGTCAAAAAAAGTCAACTGCTGATTAAACTTAACATCAGACGCTTCGTCAGCTGTTGCAAAGTGGGTAAAAATACCATCAACCTCCGATCCAGCCTCCTTCAGCCCCTTGATCAGCCTATTAGCATCATCAAGACAGCGTACCCCCAGACGTCCCATGCCCGAATCAACCTTGATATGAACAGACAAACCTCTTAAGTCACATTTTTGTTGACGGACCAGCTCCAGCCAGTCAAGACTGGCAACGGTCACGGCTAGTTTTTCTTGTTTGGCCAGAAAGATCTCCTCAGGCAGAACAACCCCTAAAATCAGTATAAACTGGCTGATTCCCGCCATCCGCAACTCAATAGCCTCGTCCAAATTGGACACACAGAAGCCATCAACCTGATCCGCAAGCGCCTTGGCTACTGGCACAGCCCCATGACCATAAGCATTGGCCTTAACGACAGCCAAAGTTTTTGTTGATTCTGGAAGCCTCTCCTGAAGCTGCTGGGTATTAAAAAGAATGTGATCAAGCTTGACATTAGCAACTGTTGGACGATGATAACTTGCAATCATTGAATTTCCTCCAAAATGACACTGGCTTGAACAAAATCAGCCGAATGTGAAATGCTCAGAAAAACATTGCCTGAGAAGGGAGATTTGGCAAAATAAGGGGCTCCATTATCTCTGACAAGTATTTCCATATCCTGAAAACGAAGCTTGCCAATCCCGCTTCCCATAGCCTTTGAGAAGGCTTCTTTAGCCGACCATCGGCCTGCCAAAAATTCCATTTGCCGTTTTCCCTGTAAGCCTTCAAAAATGGCCATCTCGGCCGCCGTCAATACTTTTTGCGCAAAGCGGGGCTGTTTTTGATAGGCCTTCGCAACAGCAGAAATCTCCTGCAAATCAATTCCATGTCCAACTATCATACTACTTTCCTAAAAAAACTAGCAGATGCTAGTTTATCATTCTTAATGTTCTTGACCCAAGGTCTGATAAATGTCACGAATAAGACTGGCTGTCTTTTCCCAGCCAAGGCAAGGGTCGGTGATAGACTTTCCGTAAATTTCCGGTTTGTCCTGACGGCCGTCTTCCAAATAAGACTCAATCATAAAGCCACGCACCAACTGACGGATATCATCATTCCAAGCTCTGTTGATCAGCGTCTGACGAACAATACGAATCTGCTCCAAATAATTCTTTCCTGAATTGTCATGGTTGGTATCAATCACGATAAAAGGATTCTTAAGGCCCATAGCCTTGTATTTGGCAATCACTTTAATCAGAATATCATAATAGTAGTTAGGAACGTAATCCCCATATTCATTACTTGCCCCTCGTAAAATAGCATGAGCCAGAGGATTTCCGTCAGTATCAACTTCTGCATTTTGATAAATGAAATTTTGCGGTGTCTGAGCAGCATAAACCGCATTAAACATGACATTGAGGTTGCCAGAGGTTGGATTCTTTAAACCTGTTGGGACATCTAAGCCAGAGGCTACAAACCGGTGTTCCTGATCCTCAACCGACCGAGCACCGATAGCATGGTAAGAAATCAAGTCATCTAAGTAGTATAAATTAGAAGGGTACAGCATCTCATCTGCCGTTGTCAGACCTGTTTCTGTGATAATACGATAATGAAGGTTTCGAACACTCTGTACTCCGCCAAGCAAATTAGGCATTTCTGCAGAGTCCGGCTGATGGATCATTCCCTTATAACCATCTCCATTGGTGCGAGGTTTTGAAGTATAGGCCCGCATCACAATGAAAATGCGGTCTTTCACTTCTTCTTGCAGCTTGGCTAAGCGATTAGCATAGTCAAGGGCTGCCTCTTCATTATCGGATGAACAAGGACCGATAACGAGTAAAATACGGTCATCCTCTCCCTTTATTAAAGCCTCCAACTCTTTATCCCGCGCTAATTTCTTCGCTAGATGCTCCCCAGTCAGAGTCGTCTTTTCTTTAATTTTTGCCAAATCAATCTGTTGGCTTCTTTGGTGTATTCCCATCTTATTTCCCTAACGTTTCATAAATTTCACGAACAAGTTCTTCCGTTTTATCCCAGCCAAGGCATGGATCAGTGATGGATTTACCAAAAACCTCTGCGTCATCCTGGCGGCCGTCTTCCAAATAAGACTCAATCATAAAACCACGAACAACTTGGCGGATTTTTTCATTCCAGTCACGGTTGATGAGGGTTTGACGGACAATACGAATCTGTTCTAAATAATTCTTTCCTGAATTATCATGATTAGTATCAATAATGATAAATGGATTAGATAAGCCCATGGCTTCATACTGACTAATGGTCTCTAAAAGGTTGTCATAGTAATAATTAGGCAAATATTTACCACTCTCACTGAGTGCGCCGCGTAGAATTGCATGAGCCAGCGGATTGCCTGATGTCTCAACCTCTTCGCTGTTAAACAGGAAGGATTGCTTGTTTTGGGCAGCGTAAATGCCATTAAACATTACTTTTAAATTACCAGAAGTCGGATTTTTCATGCCCGTAGGAACATCAATGCCTGAAGCCACGAAACGGTGCTGCTGATCCTCTACAGAACGGGCTCCAACAGCGATATAAGAAACCAGATCATCTACCAAGGGCAGGTTTTCGGGATAAAGCATTTCATCAGCAGTTGTTATCCCTGTTTCCGTGATAACTCGGTAATGCAGGTTGCGCACTGCCTTAATCCCATTAATCAAGCTCGGTGCCGAATCTGTATGAGGCTGATGCATCATTCCCTTATAGCCATCACCGTTGGTACGGGGCTTGGCCGTATAGACACGCATCACCATAAAGATACGGTCCTTCACCTCTTCCTGCAATTGAGACAGCCGTTTCGCATATTCCAAAACAGCCGTTTCATTATCCGAAGAACAAGGACCAATGACCAAAAGCATCCGGTCATCTTCCCCTTTAAAAATAGCCTCCAGTTCACGGTCACGAGTTTCTTTTGTCAGCAAGGCATCCCCCGTCAATTTTGACAGGCTGCGCACTTCTTCAATATTAATCTTTTCACTCGTTGCTTTAAAAGACATTTTCTATCCTAACTATTTATTTAAATTGTTTGCGGCCGTGGCAGTTCTTGAATTTCTTACCAGAACCGCACGGGCATTTATCATTTCTGCCGACACCCTTAAAATCACTATCGCCTGAGATAGTCTGAGCCGATATATTCTTCTCAGAAGCTGTTGTCGCAAAGTCGGCTTCTCTTTCACGTTCCTGCTCATGAATCTGCGCTTTCATCATGGTCCGCGTCACATCAAATTCAATCGCTCCAATCATATCTTGGAACATTCGGAAACCTTCAGACTGGTATTCCACAACAGGATTATTTTGAGCATAGCCTCGAAGACCTACCGCACTGCGCAATTGATCCAAAGCATCAATATGGTCTGTCCACTGGTTGTCAACCACCATCAAGATCAGAACCTTCTGGAACTCGATAACCGCTTCCTGATCACGAAGCTTAGCAATTTGACGGTCATAGATTTTCAACGCCTTATCATAGAGCAAATCTTTAAGCTCTTGGGTTTTGAGCCCTTCAAGATCTGACAGACTGATAGCATCTTCTGGCAAAATATTGGTTCGAGCAAAGTTCAAAATCCCTTCCTGACCCTCTTCCTGAGGCAGACGGCTATGAGAATCCACCGCACGGTCAATCGTCCGTTGAATCATCGCTTTGATTTCAGGACCTAAGTCCCGCTCTGCTGTAATCACGTCATAGCGCTGGGCGTAAATAATTTCACGCTGCTCACGCATCACATCATCATATTGCAGAACCTGCTTCCGCGTATCGTAGTTATTTCCTTCGACACGTTTCTGAGCTGACTCCACCTGATTGGTCAGCATCCGTGATTTAATCACGACATCGCTGTCTTCTTCAATAAAGCGATCAAGAATAGCCTTGATACGGTCAGAACCAAAACGGCGCATGAGTTCATCTTCAAGAGAAAGGTAAAATTGTGACTCCCCGGGGTCTCCCTGACGTCCAGACCGTCCGCGAAGCTGGTTATCAATCCGGCGACTTTCGTGTCGTTCTGTCCCGATAACACAGAGCCCTCCCAGCTCACGCACACCTTCACCGAGCTTAATATCAGTTCCACGCCCAGCCATATTGGTAGCGATTGTGACCGCTCCACGCTGACCCGCATTCATGATAATCTGCGCTTCCTTAAAGTGATTTTTAGCATTGAGCACTTCGTGGGGAACTCCTGCTTCAACCAGTTTTTTAGAGATTAAGTCAGACGTCTCAACGGCAACAGTACCAACCAAGACCGGCTGCCCCTTTTCATAACGTTCCTTAACATCCTCAATCACAGCATTGAACTTAGCTTCCAATGTTGGATAAAGCAAGTCCTGATTATCAATACGAATAACCGGACGATTGGTTGGAATCGGAATAATCCGCATATTGTAAATTTCACGGAATTCTTCTTCTTCTGTTTTCGCTGTCCCTGTCATACCTGCCAATTTCTTATACATACGGAACATATTTTGGTAGGTAATAGAGGCGCTGGTTTTAGATTCCTCTTGAATCGGAACCCCTTCTTTAGCTTCAATAGCCTGATGCAGACCGTCTGAGAAACGGCGGCCTTCCATGGTCCGACCTGTAAACTGGTCAACAATCAGGATTTCCTGCTCATCACTGACCACGTAGTCAATATCAAGCAGCATGATATAATTGGCGCGAAGTGCGTTGTCAATATAATGGGTCAGGGCTACATTTTCAATATCATAAAGATTTTCAAGACGGAAAAATTCCTCAGCCTTATCGATCCCAGAATCATTCAGACCAATCGTTTTGGTTGGGGCATCAATCGCATAATCATCCTTGGTCAGCGTCTTCACAAAAGAGTCCGCTCGGAAATACAGCTGATTGGTTTCTGAGCTGACAGGACCTGAAACAATCAGCGGTGTTCTGGCTTCATCAATCAAAACAGAGTCAACCTCATCCACAAGAGCAAAATTCAGCGGACGCTGTACCATATTTTCTTTACGGACAACCATGTTATCACGCAGATAGTCAAAGCCGATTTCTGAGTTCGTTGAATAAGTGATGTCACACAGGTAAGCTTCACGTTTTTCGGCGGAAGACTTGGCAGCCAAGTTAATCCCAACTGAAAGACCTAGCCAACTGTACACTTCACCCATCTCGGTCGCATCACGGGTCGCCAAATACTCGTTAACGGTAACCACGTGGACACCCTCACCAGCAATGGCATTCAAGTAAACTGGCATGGTGGCAGTCAGGGTTTTTCCTTCACCCGTTCTCATCTCAGGAACGTCACCATGATGGAGTACAATCCCTCCCATAATTTGGACATGGTAAGGATAGAGGCCTAGGACACGTTTAGCAGCCTCTCTGACAACCGCAAAAGCCTCTGGGAGTAGATCATCCAAAGTCTCACCATTCTGATAGCGCTCTTTAAATTCAACTGTCTTCGCCTGCAGTTCTTGGTCTTCAAGAGCTGCCATCTGGTCCGCATAGCTTTCTACTTTTTTAGCTATTTTTCCTAATTTTCTTAATTCACCTTTATCGTTTTCAACGATAGTGCGTAGCATGTTTGCCATTCTATTTCCTCTCGAAAGTGTTATCGTTTTATTCTATCACAAATGCCTTGCTGTTTCAAGATTTCTAATCAGTCTGACAGGCGGCTTTTCCCCTGCCTCTTCATCTGATTCAAGAAAAACCAAAGGCTGCGCAACCAAAAACGCGAAACAGCTCGTTTCGCGTTTTAATTACTTATCAGCCAATTTTTTGGCCAGAGCAAAGTTCCCCAGAGTAGCAGAACCATTCTCTGCAACAGCCGGTGTGACAATATAGTCGGTAACATCTGGAACAGGCAGGTAGTTATTGAGAAGCGCCTTGAATTTTTCTCTGACACGTCTCAGCATATGTTCCTGAGCCATAACTCCGCCGCCAAAGACGATAACCTGCGGACGGTATAAAACTGTCGCCTGAACAGCAGCCTGGGCAATATAGTAAGCCTGAATATCCCACACTTCAGAGTTCTGTTCAATCAACTCGCCGCGGACTCCCGTTCTAGCCTCCAAACTTGGTCCCGCTGCCATTCCTTCAAGACAGCCATTATGATATGGGCAGACGCCGACAAACTCTTTTGCTGTATCCCGCGGGTGCGGCGCCACATACACATGACCAGCCTCTGTATGCCCCGCACCGCCAATAAAGTCACCATTCTGGATTGCCCCAGCACCAATACCGGTCCCAATGGTGTAATAAACCAAACTTTTGACATGAGGTCTGACTAAGGCTTCACCGTAAGCGGACGAATTGACATCTGTTGTAAAATAGAACGGAATTTTAAAATCCTTAGCCAATAATCCTAACAGATCCACATTGGCCCAGTTCGGTTTTGGAGTAGAGGTAATAAACCCATACGTATCCGAGTTTTGGTCAATATCAATCGGCCCAAAAGAACCTATCGCCACCGCTGCCAAATCTGCCTCAAAACGTTTAAAAAAGGCTATCGTTTTGTCAATGGTCTCATAAGGGGTTGTTGTTGGAAATTGAACCTTTTCGATGACTTGGTAATTTTCATCTCCTACCGCGCAGACAAACTTTGTTCCGCCGGCCTCAACACTTCCATACAGTTTAGACATAGACGTCTCCTTCTCTTAAAATCTTACTAACATTATAAGAAAAATAAGGCCAGAAAGCAATCCTATCCAGCCTTTTTTGACTTCTGGCTTTAACATGACAAAGCCATACCTAAATCAAGAAAGCTGAGTTCTTTCTCAGCTTTCTTAACCTTTATTTGTTCAGTTCCAAAAGGTCTGCCCCATGCGCCAACTGACCAGCAGCAAGTGGTTTAACTTCTGAATAATCTGCTGTATTGGTGATGATGACCATTGTTGTATCATCAAGACCAGCTTCTGCAATTTTTGCAGAGTCAAAGGTTCCCAGAACATCACCGACTTTAACAGTCTGGTTAGCAGCAACCTTTTGATCAAATCCTGTTCCATTCATAGAAACGGTATCAATTCCCACATGGATCAGGACTTCTGCGCCATTGTCCGATTTAAGACCGTAAGCATGACCTGTTTCAAAAGCAATCTGAACCGTACCATTAACGGGTGAATAAACAGTATTGCCACTAGGTTTGACAGCAATCCCTTTCCCCATAGCTTCGCTAGAAAAGACAGGATCATTTACCTTAGAAAGCTCTACAGCTTCACCGTCAAGAGGGCTTGCAATAACTTCTGATTTTGTTTCAGTTTCAGCTACCGGTGCTGCCGCAGGCGCTTCAGGCTTTTTTGCAGATACGTCTTCCTCCTTATCCGCATAGCCGAAGTAATATGTCAAAGCGAAAGCGATAGCACAGGCTACTGTGATCGAAACAATATACATTGGCATTTGAGAATTAAGGAAGAGGAGAAGTCCAGGAAGAACCGTTACAGACATCCCTGTCGCCTTAAGCCCTACAAGAGCTGCGATGAATCCACCAGCTGAACCACCGACAAGCCCCATAACAAATGGTTTTCCATAACGAAGGTTAACCCCGAAGATAGCCGGTTCTGTAATCCCAAGAGCCGCAGAAAGTGCAGATGGATAAGCAAGAGCTTTAAGTTTGGCACTCTTTGTTTTAACAGCTACGGCAAGAACGGCACCGACCTGACCAGCAGTAGCCGCAGAAAGAAGTGGGTTAAATGGATTCGCCTTTGTTTCAGCTAAAAGCTGAGTTTCAAGGAAATTAAAGATGTGGTGAACTCCGGTAACAACAATAACTTGTTGCAGACCGCCGATAATGATACCTGCAATACCAAATGGCAAAGCAAGAATCCATTCTGTTGCAGCAAGTACGACCGTTTCAACTGAGTGGAAGACAGGTCCAATAGCGAAGAGCCCCAAAATACTCATCACAAGGAATGTTAAGAAAGGTGTAATCAGCAAATCCAGTGCTTCTGGCACACGTTTATGCAGCCAGTTTTCCAATCTGGCACCAATCATACCAACGAAGAAGGCTGGTAAAACAGTTCCTTGATATCCTACTACAGGAATAAAACCAAAGAAAGTAAGTGCTTTGGCATCACCGCTAGCTACTGCATAAGCATTTGGAAGGGCTGGATTAACCATCATCAATCCAAGGACAATACCAAGAACTGGGTTGCCCCCAAATACTTTAAAGGATGACCATGCAATCAAAGCTGGTAAGAAAGCAAAAGCTGTATCCGTTAATACTTGTGTGTAAAGGATGAAATTGGCATTGATATCTTTAGAGCTGGCACCGAAAAATCCTAAAAAGGTATCATTGGTCAGAAGACCGCGGAGTCCCATAAAGAGTCCGGTTGCTACCAAAACAGGAATAATCGGAACGAAAACGTCACCAAATGTCCGAGACATCCGTTGGAACCAGTTGCCTTGAGCAGCCGCCTCTTGCTTTTGTTCACCTGTCGATGAGGTCGGCAAACCTAAATCAACAACTTCATCATAAATCTTGTTGACAGTACCTGTACCAAAGATAATCTGATACTGACCTGAGTTAAAGAAGGCTCCTTTAACTTTATCAATGTTTTCAGCCCTCTCCTTGTCAATTTTAGCTTCATCAACCACCATCACGCGAAGACGAGTAGCACAGTGAGCGACACTACGAACATTATCACGTCCGCCTAAGGCTTCGATGACCTCTTTTGCAATCTGCTTGTTATCCATTTGCAAAATACTCCTTAAATTTTTCTTTTTGAAAGCGTTTCACTTTCTTTACTTCTCTATTTTAGCATGAATCAAAAATATGTCAACCGTTTTACACAAAAATATTCTTTTTCACAGTCAACGATTGATTTTTATCAGGAAAACGTTTACTATATAACTAAAAGCTTCAATACTATAAGGAGGATGCAAAGCATGGCTATTGCTAAAGAAATTCGCTACCGAGCCTATGAGGACTGGTCAGCAGAAGAAATCAAAACCATTCAAGAAAATGTTGCCAAGTCTCCTTGGCACACCACCTATCATATTGAGCCTCAAACAGGATTGCTAAACGACCCTAATGGCTTCTCCTATTTCAATGGAAAATTTCAGTTATTCTATCAAAATTGGCCTTTTGGAGCAGGGCACGGTCTCAAATCCTGGGTACACACCGAAAGTGATGATCTCGTGCATTTCAGAGAAACTGGAACCATCCTATATCCCGATAATCCTCACGACAGCCATGGAGCTTATTCCGGAAGTGCCTATGAGATCGACGGAAAGCTGTTTCTATTCTATACAGGCAATGTCCGCGACGACAATTGGATTCGTGATCCTTTACAAGTCGGTGCTTTCATGGACAAAGAAGGCCACATTGAAAAGTTTGATCAGGTTCTTATCCAACAACCAAGCGATGTGACGGAACACTTTCGTGATCCTCAAATTTTTGACTATCAAGGGCAGTTTTTTGCGATTATCGGCGCTCAGAACCTTGAAAAACAGGGCTTCATCAAACTTTATAAAGCTGTTAACAACGATATTAAGAACTGGGTTTTTGTTGGCAATCTTGACTTTGGTGGCACTGGGTCTGAATACATGATTGAGTGCCCCAACCTCGTTTTTGTGGATGGCCGCCCTGTCCTTCTCTACAGTCCTCAGGGGCTTGATAAAGCTGAATTAGACTATCAAAATATTTATCCCAACACCTACAAAATATGTCAAGCGTTTGACACAGAAAAAGCCGAGCTGATTCAGCCATCAGAAATCCATAATCTTGATTTTGGTTTTGAATGTTATGCAACACAAGCCTTCAACGCTCCCGACGGACGTGCCTTATGCGTATCATGGATTGGCCTTCCCGACATCGACTACCCTACCGATATCTTTGATTACCAAGGCGCCATGAGTCTTGTTAAAGAATTAACTATTAAGGACGGAAAACTCCTCCAGTATCCCGTCCAAGCTCTAAAAGAACTACGTTCTGAACCAGAAGCTTTTACTGACAAAAAACACACTGAAAATACCTATGAGCTAGAATTAAAGGTTGAAGCTGACAGCACGGCAGAACTGCTTCTATTTGCCGATGAAGACGGGAACGGACTCTCACTGACGATCGATACTAAGCAAGGTAAAGTTACCTTAGATCGCTCCAAAGCAGGAGAACAGTATGCACTAGACTACGGCAATCAGCGCAGCTGTCAGATTCCTCAACAGAAAACAAGCATTAATATCTTTGTAGACAAATCCATTGTCGAAATCTTTATCAATAAAGGAGAGGCCGTCTTTACCAGCCGTGTCTTTCCTAAGAAAGGACAAAATGGTATTCACCTTGTGTCTGGTCAGGTCGAGGGGAACTATTTTGAATTAACAGATTAGTATGGTTACAAAATTAACAGATGTTGCCAAAGCAGCTGGAGTCAGTCCGACTACAGTCTCCAGAGTTATCAATAATAAAGGCTATCTCTCTAGCAAGACAATCTCCAAGGTCAATGAGGCTATGAAGGCTTTGGGCTATAAACCCAATAACCTTGCCCGAAGTTTACAGGGAAAGTCTGCTAAACTCATTGGCCTGATTTTTCCTAATATTAGTCATATTTTCTTCGCTGAACTGATTGAACACCTCGAAACAGAGCTCTTTAAAGAAGGGTATAAGGTGATTATCTGCAACAGTCAAAATGATCCAGAGAAGGAAAGAGAATACCTAGAGATGCTGGAAGCCAATCAGGTGGACGGCATTATCTCCTCCAGTCATAATCTCGGCATTGATGACTATGATAAGGTTGAAGCCCCTATTATCGCTTTTGACCGTAACCTAGCTCCAAACATTCCAGTTATTTCATCAGATAATCTGGCTGGGGGAAAACTGGCCGCTAGCTGCTTGCAAAAAGCAGGCTGTCGGCGTCCTCTCATGATAACAGGAAATGACAACTCAAACTCGCCAACCGGTTTAAGAAAACTGGGCTTCTCCGAAATTTTCCCAGAAGCTCGTGTCTTTCATGTTCCAAGCAACCTGTCTGCTATTCGTAAAGAGATGGAAATTAAAGCCATCCTTAAAAGTCAAAAACCAGATGGCATTTTCTTATCGGATGATATGACTGCTATCCTGACTAAGAATATCGCTGAAGGACTAGGACACAAGATTCCTCAGGATTTAAAACTTATCGGCTACGATGGAACGCATTTCATTGAAAATTACTATCCTTTCCTCAGCAGTGTCAAACAGCCCATCAAAGAAATCGCTCAGCTGCTTGTTGATGTGCTTCTGAAAAAAATTGACGGACAAGAGATTGAAGCCAATTATATTTTACCCGTATCTTTGCTTCCGGGGCAAAGCATTTAAAAAGCTCTCCTAAAGGAGAGCTTTTTGGTTTTATTCGTTGATAAACTGACTTAAGAGTCCGTTGATGAATTTGCTGGACGTTTCATCAGAGTACTTCTTCGCAATCTCAATGATTTCATTAAGGGCGACACGATCTGGTGTCTCATCGTAATACTTAATCTCATAAAGCCCCAAACGAAGCAGGGTTTTATCGACCAAGGTCAGACGAGACAGAGTCCAGCCTGGCTTTAAATTAGCCGCAATGAGCTGGTCAATTTCGTCCTGATGTGCCATCACGCCCTGCGTTAAATTGAGAAGAAAAAGTGGTGTGTCTAAGTCCTCTCCCTCATCCTTGTCATATTCATAGGCAAAATGAGCACCTGCTGGCATTTGACCCGAAAACTCCAAGCTAAAGAGGGCCTGAAAGGCTCTTTCTCGCAAATCACGTCTTGAATCCGTAAATGAATTAGGCATTAAGGAAGTCCTCATCGAATAATGTTTTCAAATCTGGTTTTGGTGTTTTTTCAGGAACAATGCCGACAATATGGACATTGACATCGGATAGGCTAACTTCTGCCATATCATAGACAGCCGCCTTAACAGCCTTTTGAATTTCAACGGCAACTGCAGGAGCATTGACCCCGTACTGGAGGTAAACGTAAATATCTGCGTTGACAATACCATCTTCGTCTGTCTGCAGATAAACCCCTCTGCCTTGCGCCACCTTACTGAGACTGTCCGTTACATTTTTATTATGAAGCGAATGAACCCCTTCCACTTTGGTCGTCGCAATACCCGTGATGACTTCAAGAACTCGAGGTGAAATAACGATTTCTCCGATTGATTGGTTTGTCATAGTTTAGCTTCCTTTCTGCGAACTTGATTCATACTTAGGCACGAGAAACATAGGTTCCTTCGGCAGTGTTGATAATCAGCTTTTGACCAGCTTCAATAAAGTCAGGAACGTGGACAACAAGACCTGTTTCAAGCGTTGCCGGCTTCCCTGAACCGGTCACTGTCGCACCTTTGATGGAAGGCTGCGTCTCTACAACAACTAGCTCAACCGTTGTTGGGACTGTGACCCCAATGACTTCTGTGCCATAGAATTGGATTTTAACTTCTGAATTTTCAAGGATATATTTCAATTCTTCTTCAATGTTGGCAACTGGAATTTCATATTGCTCATAATTGTCTGTGTCCATGAAGAAAGCTGTGTCGTCCATCTGATAAAGGTATTGGGCCGGACGTGTTTCAATGATTGCTTGCTCAAATTTTTCTTCCGGACGGTAGGTGGTGTCAAAGGTAGAACCTGAGCGAACATCACGCAGTTTCATACGCATAACTGTATTTCCCTTACCTGGTTTGTGATGGCTGGCTTCCAAAACTTTGATCAATTTACCATCTGCAGTCTCAAAAGTCATACCAGCTTTAAGCTTACTTGCTTCAATCATTTTATTATACCTCTTTAATAATTCTTATCAATTCATTCTAACACAAACCCTTTTGATACTCAAATGTTTTCTAAAAGGCCTAGCTAGTCCTTGCCTAGATAAAGTTCCGGAACATCATGTTGGAAGTAAGGGACATCTTTGCTTTCTAAAAGCTTAATCGCAAAATCATGCGGTCGATAGGCATTCTTATAGGTGATTTTCTTAACACCTGCCTGCAAAAGAGCTTTGGTACAGTTGATGCAGGGAAAATGTGTCACATAAATTTCGGTATCATTAGTGGAAATCCCTTCTTTAGCACACTGAATCAAAGCATTCATTTCGGCATGGACGGTTCGGATACAATGCCCATCTTCCATCTGGTGTCCGGCTTCATCACAGTTCACCGTCTCAGCAACTCCGCCATTATAACCTGTCGCAATAATCCGCTTATTTTTCACCAAAACGGCTCCAACATAAGCCCTATTACAGGTTGAGCGCTTTGAAATCAGCTCTGCATTGGCCATAAAATAATCCTGCCAAGATAAACGGTTGGTATTTGCCATCACTAGTCTCCTTACCTCTTACTCTCTCTGATATCAGGTCGTCAAGCCCTGATCGGAAATCACAAAATACTGTGTTAAACACAAAAGCCTAGAGCACAATCAATTCCTTGGGAGCCTTGGTCAGAACCTCGCAGCCTTCCTCCGTAATCAAGAGGTCGTCCTCAATACGAACACCATATTTGCCTTCAAGGTAAATACCAGGTTCATCTGTGACAACCATGCCAGCTGCCAGTTTGTCCTCTGATTTTCCAAAATAAGGAATTTCATGAATATCAAGACCAATCCCATGGCCGATACCATGGGTAAAATGTTCCCCGTAACCAGCTTGATCAATGACCGCACGCGCTATTTGATCAAAAGCCTTATAAGTCACACCTGCTCTAGCCTGATCAATCAGTTCTTGATTGCTTTTCAGAACAATCTGATAGATTTCACGTTCTTGATCCGTCACGTGACCAATATGAATTGTCCTTGTCATATCAGACACGTAATGCTTATAATAACAGCCAAAATCAAGAGTCAGCGTCTCTCCAGTCTGAATGATTTTCTCCGAAGCAACTCCATGAGGCATCGACGAGCGGTAACCTGAGGCAACGATAAATTCAAAAGAAGCCCCCGATGCACCGAGCTGACGCATCCGATAATCTAAAAAATTGGTCACTTCAAGCTCGCTGGTCTGACCCGGTTTAATAAAGTCAAGCACATCCAGAAAAGCCTGATCGGAAATGTGACAGGCACGGCGGATAGTTGCTATCTCAGAAGCATCTTTTATCAAGCGCAGTTCTTCTATAAAATCAGTCAAGGGCTGCAATTCAAAAGAAGCAAAACCGGTCTTCAACCCTTGATAAAAGCCAAAGGTGACCTGCGCATCAAAACCAATTTTTGTCAGACCGTCATCCGCAATAATCTTAGCAATTTCAGTCAAAGCTGACCGAGTTTCAATAATATCAAATCCCTCAACGGTCTTTTTCGCAATGAGGGTGTAACGGGCATCTGTCAAAAAAAGCCTGCGTCCGCCACTGATAAAAACGGTCGCTTCTGTTCCCCAAAAACCTGTGAGGTAATAAATATTATTCTGTCCTGTCACAAGAACAGCATCTACCTCAGATTGGGCTAGTTTTTCCTCAAAACGGGCTAATCTCTTTTCCACAAAAATTCCTCACTATTCTTTCTTAATTTTTAGTCTATCATGAATGAAACAGATTTAAAAGAGCTGACAAATCACTAGGCTTGGCTTAACCGAGATAAAACAGAAACAGGCTCTTTTTAAAAGGAAAGTGCCATTCTCAACCAGAGTGACACTTTTATTTATCACAAGAAGCCTATTTTAATTTCCCTTTCAGGTATTGACCCGTAAAGCTATCGGCGGACTGAGCGATCTCTTCTGGTGTTCCTGTTGCCACAACCGTTCCACCACCGATACCGCCTTCTGGCCCCAAATCAATAATATGGTCCGCTGTTTTAATCACATCTAGATTATGCTCAATCACCAGAACCGTATTGCCATCATCAACAAAGCGCTCCAAGACTTCCAGCAGACGGGCAATATCATCCGTATGAAGACCGGTGGTAGGTTCGTCCAAAATATAGAAACTCTTACCTGTCGAACGCTTATGCAATTCTGACGCCAGCTTCATCCGCTGTGCCTCACCTCCTGACAAGGTGGTCGCTGGCTGTCCCAAAGTAACGTAGCCTAGGCCAACATCCTTGATGGTTTGAATTTTGCGAGCAATCTTAGGAATAGGGGCGAAGAAGTCTGCGGCATCATTGACCGTCATATCCAGAATTTCAGCAATTGTTTTGTCCTTATAACGAACTTCTAAGGTCTCGCTGTTGTAGCGCGTACCGTGACAAACTTCACAGGGAACATAGACGTCCGGCAGAAAGTGCATCTCAATTTTGATAATGCCGTCTCCAGAGCAGGCTTCGCAGCGGCCGCCCTTAACATTGAAAGAAAAACGTCCTTTTTTGTAGCCACGAATCTTAGCTTCATTGGTCTGGGCAAATAAATCCCGAATATCATCAAAAACACCGGTGTAAGTTGCAGGGTTAGAGCGGGGGGTTCGTCCAATCGGACTTTGATCAATATCAATCAAACGGTCAATATGCTCAATCCCCGTCACGGAAGTATATTGGCCGGGTTTATCTGAATTACGATTGAGTTTTTGCGCAATCACCTTTTTAAGAATACTGTTGACCAGTGTTGATTTGCCGGATCCTGAGACCCCTGTCACCGCAATAAACTTACCGAGAG
The DNA here is from genome assembly GCF_000372425.1 of Streptococcus ferus DSM 20646. Lineage (GTDB taxonomy): Bacteria > Bacillota > Bacilli > Lactobacillales > Streptococcaceae > Streptococcus > Streptococcus ferus. Next base: position 77,803 of record NZ_AQVD01000004.1, on the reverse strand, counting down.
GGAAGGTAACATCGATAGCTCTCAGGTTATTTTCCGCAGCACCCTTGATTTCAATAAAGCGGCCATTACCCTGACGGCGCTCTTTTGGAACAGGAATAAATTTCTTGCCTGACAGATACTGACCAGTGATGGACTGCTTATTTTTTTCGACCTGTTTAGGAGTCCCTGAAGCAATAATCTCACCGCCAAAAGCGCCCGCTCCCGGTCCTACATCAATCAGCCAGTCCGCTTCCCGCATAGTATCCTCATCATGTTCTACAACAATCAGGGTATTGCCGAGATCACGCATCTTTTTAAGGCTGGAAATCAGGCGGTCATTATCCCGCTGATGAAGACCGATAGAGGGCTCATCCAGGATATAGAGAACCCCGCTGAGGTTGGAGCCAATCTGTGTTGCCAGACGAATGCGTTGGCTCTCACCGCCTGACAGCGTTCCTGAGGCGCGTGACAGGGTCAGATAATTGAGCCCGACATTATTGAGGAAGGTCAGGCGATCCTTAATTTCTTTTAAAATAGGCTTAGCAATCAGGGCCTCATTTTGACCCAGCTCCAGTTTTGAAACCAAGTCCAAATGGTCAGCGATAGATAAATCAGAAACCTGTCCAATATGAAGACCTTTTTCTCCACCGACACGGACTGACAAGGCCTGATCATTTAAGCGATAGCCATGACAGGCAGCACAAGTCAGCTCATTCATATAACCGCGCATCACATTGCGGGTAAAATCGCTATTGGTCTCGTGATAACGACGGTTGATATTGGTAATAAGCCCTTCAAAAGGAATATCAATATCTCGCACGCCGCCAAATTCATTCTCATAATGGAAATGAAACTCTTTATCATTTGATCCATAGAGCACCAAGGCTTTTTCCTGTTCTGACAAAGCTTCCCAGGGGCAATCCATATCAACGCCGAATTGTGCCATCGCCTGCTCCAGCATTTGCGGATAATAATTAGACGAAATAGGATTCCAGGGAGCCAAAGCACCCTCGGCCAAACTCTTAGACCCATCTGGAATCACCAAATCCAAGTCCACTTCCAGCTTAATGCCCAGACCGTCACAGGTCGGGCAGGAACCAAAGGGAGCATTGAAGGAGAACAGACGGGGCTCTAACTCAGGTACTGTAAAGGCACAGACGGGGCAGGAATAGTGCTCTGAGAAAATCAATTCCTCGCCATTCATAGTATCAATCACTACATAGCCATCACCAAGCCGCAGAGCGGCTTCGATGGAATCAAAGAGACGACCTCGAATGCCATCTTTTTGCACCAATCGGTCAATGACAACCTCAATATTGTGCATCTTGCTTTTGGACAGTTCCGGCACTTCTGCGACATCAAAAATCTCACCGTCGACCCTGACACGGACGTAGCCATCTTTTTGCACCCTATCAAAAATCGTTTTATGCTGCCCTTTTTTTCGACGGACGACCGGGGCTAAGATTTGCATCCGTGTCTTTTCTGGCAATTCTAAAACTTGGTCGACAATCTGCTCCACAGAAGAAGCCGTAATCGGCCCATGCCCATTTTTACAATAAGGAACACCGACACGAGCGTATAAAAGCCGCAGATAGTCGTTGATTTCTGTAACTGTCCCAACAGTTGAACGGGGATTCTTGCTGGTTGTTTTTTGGTCAATGGAAATAGCAGGACTGAGACCATCAATGGAGTCTACGTCTGGCTTGTCCATATTTCCCAAAAACTGGCGGGCATAGGCAGACAAACTTTCCACATAGCGACGCTGACCTTCAGCATAGATGGTATCAAAAGCCAAACTGGACTTGCCTGAACCAGACAAGCCTGTCACGACAACGAGCTTATCCCTAGGAATTTCCACGTCAATATTTTTTAAATTATGGGCACGTGCCCCACGAATACTAATTTTATCTTGCATAAGCTTTTATACCGCACTTACTCCTTTACAATTCTCATCTATTATATCAAAAATCTAACAATCGGTTACCCAAAATGTTCCAAATATAGTATAATAGGAGGGTATGCACAAATCTATCTTAAAGGAGGGCTTATCATGAAGCAAATGTTTCTTTCCACAGCAACAGAATTCAAAGAAATCGAAACATTCGAGCCAGGCGCTTGGATCAATTTGGTAAACCCTTCCCAGGAAGAGTCTGTGCAATTGGCTGAGGCGTTCAATATTGACATTACCGACCTGCGGGCTCCTTTGGATATCGAGGAAACATCCCGGGTTGCGGTCGAAGATGACTACACCCTCATCATCATTGACGTCCCCACTTACGAGGAACGCAATAATAAAAGCTACTATGTGACCATTCCTTTGGGAATCATCGTAACTGAAACGGCGGTTATCACAACCTGCCTAGAGCCTCTTACCTTGATGGAACAGTTCACCAGCCGCCGCCTCAAAGATTTCTATACCTTTATGAAAACGCGCTTTGTTTTTCAGATTCTTTACCGCAATGCCGGCCTTTACCTGACAGCCCTGCGGTCCATCGACAGGCAAAGCGATCGGATTGAGGCTCAGCTGGAAAAAGCAACCCGTAACGAACAGATTATTGACATGATGGAATTGGAAAAATCCATTGTCTATCTAAGAGCTTCTCTTAAACTCAATGAACGTATTGTCAAAAAACTGTCTGGACACACATCCAGCCTGAAGAAATATGTCGAAGATGAGGACTTGTTAGAAGATACCCTCATTGAAACCCAACAGGCCATTGAGATGGCTGGCATCTACGAAAATGTCCTTAATGCGATGACTGAAACATCAGCTGCCATTATCAACAATAATCAGAACACGATTATGAAAACCTTGGCATTGATGACCATGGCCTTAGACATCCCGACTGTCATCTTCTCAGCCTACGGGATGAATTTCCAGAACAATTGGCTTCCCTTAAACGGACTGCCTCATGCCTTCTGGTATATTGTCTTTATTGCTGCTTTTTTGAGTACCATCGTTGTGGTCTATTTCATCCGGAAAAAATGGTTCTAAAACCACATCAAGTGATCTAATGACAGGAGAAAGCTTTTAATGGATTTGCAAAAATTAACCAAGAAAAACCAAGAATTTATTCATATTGCCACCAATCAGTTTATTCAGGATGGTCTTAGCGACACCGAAATCAAGGGAATCCTTGAAGAAATCATCCCCGACATTTTGGAGAAACAACAAGAAGGCATTCCCGCCCGTTCTTTTCTGGGAGCACCAACTGTCTGGGCATCTACCTTTACCAAGCAAGCTGCCAATACTGACTCAGAAGCCGATAAAAATACTAATCCTTGGCTGATGTGGCTGGATACTTCTCTGCTTTTCCTAGGCGTCTTGGCTCTGGTAACAGGTGCTATGAATCTCTTCAGCAAACAGGCTCCTTCCTACGGTTTGGTCTCTTTATTGTTCTTATCCTTTGGCGGCGGTGCAGTGATGTATGCCACTCACTACTATATTTATCGTCACCTTGGCAAGGAGAAGAGCCAGCGCCCAAATATGTTTAAGGCATTTGGTATCATGGTTGTGCTCATGTTTATTTGGCTGCTGCTTTACAGCGCAACTTCTTTCTTGCCACAAGCCTTCAATCCCGTCGTCCCTGCCTTGCTTTTGCTGATTGCTGGCGGTCTAGCCTTAGCGGCCCGCTTCTACTTCAAGAAAAAGTATAATATTCAGAGTGCAATGGATTCACGTCCTCGTAACGGAAATAACCAGAATGACTAAAGTCATTCTGGTTTTTGTTTCGAAAAAAACATAGGTAAGCTCGGATAATTATGGTATAGTTAAAGAAAGAAGGAGTTTTTTTATGAAAAAGAATCATTTTGGCATTGCTGTCTTGGTCTTACTGGCAGCCTACCTTATCACAACAGCCTTTGTACCCGATTTACAAGTGATTTTCAACAGCCTGCTGGTTCTGGCAATTTTCTTCACCACACTAGGCCTCAGTCATAAAAATATGGTTGTTTTCTTTATGGGTCTTGGTTTTTTAGCCATTTACCTCAAGGATGTTTTTAATTTCACCTACTCAAGCGGTCCGCTTTTTGCTGGACTTGTCATTCTGGGAGTTATTCTGAATTATTTTATCAAACCCAAATACAAGACTCAGTATTCATCCGACTCTGATCACTTCTTTCAGGACGCAGAGGTCGCCCATATTGACAGCCAAAGTCAGGTCACTTTAAAAACGTTCTTTTCGGAAAATGCCTACTATGTGACCTCTCAGAATCTTGAAAGAATCACTATCAATGTTAAATTTGGCGAACAAAATATTGACCTCACTCAGGCACAGTTTCTAACCGCCTATCCCCAGATTTATCTAGATGTTCATTTTGGCGAGGCTAATATCAGGATTCCTAGACACTGGAAAATCAGCAACCAGACGAACCACCCACTGGCATCTGTTTCCGTCAGCGGTTTTCAGACCGAGGCTGAAGATGCGGTCACCGTAGAGCTTCTGGGTACTGCCGCCATGGCTGCTGTCAACATTAGATACTAATCTCTCTTTTGAATCAAGAAAAATACCTCTGCTACTTAGCAGAGGTATTTGTTTAGTCTTCGTTTACGAAAGGCATAAGTGCCATTACACGCGCACGTTTGATGGCTGCTGTTACTTTACGCTGATTCTTAGCAGAAGTCCCTGTTACACGACGAGGTAAGATTTTACCACGTTCTGAAACAAAGCGGCTAAGCAATTCAGTATCTTTGTAATCAACATATTCAATTTTATTAGCTGCGATGTAATCAACTTTTTTACGGCGTTTGAATCCGCCACGACGTTGTTGAGCCATGTTTTTCTCCTTTATATTATCATCTTTAGAGTCTCACAGCAGAAACAGAAACGTTCCAGCTTTTACTCTGTTTTAAGTCTGTTGACTTGTCTGCTTCTCTTAGAAAGGCAGATCGTCATCTGAAATGTCCATTGGGTTTGAATTGCCAAAAGGACTTTCATCTCGACCAAAATTAGGCGTCTGTGATTGTGATGATTGTTGGTAGGTATTGTTCCCGCCAAAATCGTTAGACGGCGCACTGTTGAAGTTTCCAGACTGACCGCCTTCACGTGCTGTACGGCTCTCCAGAATCTGGAAGTTATCCGCCACAACTTCTGTTACATAAACACGCTGACCTTGCTGATTTTCATAATTCCTAGTCTGAATACGACCAGTAATACCAACCAAGGTCCCTTTTTTAGCCCAGTTGGCTAAATTTTCAGCCTGCTGGCGCCAAATAACAATATTAATGAAGTCTGCTTCACGTTCACCATTTTGATTTTTAAAATTGCGGTTGACTGCGAGTGTAAAGGTTGCGACAGCTTGGTTACTTGGGGTGTAACGAAGCTCTGCATCTCGAGTCATGCGACCAACTAGTACGACATTATTAATCATAAACTACCTTCTTAAGCGTCAAGCTTAACGATCATGTGACGAAGAATATCGCTGTTGATTTTGGAAAGACGGTCGAACTCATTAAGAGCTACGGCATCAGTCGCTTCAACGTTTACGATGTGGTAAAGTCCTTCACGGAAATCTTGGATTTCGTAGGCAAGACGACGTTTTTCCCAATCTTTTGATTCAACGATTGTTGCACCGTTGTCCGTTAAGATAGAGTCAAAGCGTGCTACCAAAGCATTCTTAGCTTCTTCTTCAATGTTTGGACGAATAATATAAAGAATTTCGTATTTAGCCATTGATTTTTCCTCCTTTTGGTCTAATGACCCCTAGCCTTTGCTAGGAGTAAGTGAGGGGTGCTCACAAAATATAATTGTACAACATTTCTCTAAAGAATTCAAGTCATTATTTGCTGTCAGCGATTCTTTTCCTGTATTCCCAAAAGGAAAAACAACTAAAAACCCTAAGCATGCACACCTGCCTAGGGTTTCTTTTTCTCAAAGTGTCATCGGACTTCTCCTTTGCACTTTTTGATTTCTAAGGAGTTACTCACTATTTGTAGTTGTTATACTTATTTCTAAAATGGAAAGCCCTCCCGATTCTTTTTTTCACTCTCAAGAGATCATCTTAATTTAAAACGAGACTATAGCCTCTAGCATTAACTACTCAACCCTTTCAGTCCTTAATCGATACCGCGCGCTTGATAAAGCATCAATGGGACCATCCGAAACTTTCGTTACATCCAACGTTTCTGGCTCAACCATCTGGCTTTTTTGTGATTAATCTGTACCTTGGAAAGGTCTTGAGCGTTCCTTCTTCAAACACTCCCGTGTCTGAATGTACACATGGTGTAAAGTTTTAGCCTACTGCCTCTTAACTGTCACCGTTCTTATAGCGACCTACATCAAACTGCAACATAAGCGCCACCTCCTATTATAAAAGAACAAAAATGTTATGTCTCGGAGACCTCAATCTCCGTTTTTATACCTTGCAATATTATGAACTACCATAAGAGATTCCTCCTAATAATAAGGTAATTTTTAATATCCTTCTTTATGGTTTTATTATATAGCAACCGCTTACATTTGTCAAGAAAAAACTTCTGATTTCTCCTTTTTGAAAAAATAAGAGCTTTTGCTACAATAGACCTATGATAAATTTCAAAGACTATGGGATTGAGATGTGGGATGCCAGAAAGATTCAATCTTTTCGCCAGACACTTTTGGACTGGTACGACCGAGAAAAACGTGATTTGCCTTGGCGTCGTACTAAAGATCCCTATAAGATATGGGTGTCTGAAATTATGCTGCAACAGACACAAGTCATCACGGTTATCCCTTACTACGAAAGATTTTTGGATTGGTTCCCAACAGTAGAAAAGTTGGCTGAAGCACCTGAGGAAACATTATTGAAGGCTTGGGAAGGCTTAGGCTATTATTCTCGCGTTCGTAATATGCAGACAGCCGCCCAGCAAATCATGACTGACTTTAAGGGGCAATTTCCTTCTGATTACGACAGTATTCTAAAACTTAAAGGAATCGGCCCTTATACTGCCGGCGCTATTGCCAGTATCGCCTTTGGACTACCTCAGCCTGCTGTTGATGGCAATGTCATGCGTGTGATGGCTAGGCTTTTTGAGGTTGATTATGATATCGGAGACCCTAAAAATCGCAAGATTTTTCAAGCTCTTATGGAAATCTTGATTGATCCTGAGCGTCCGGGTGACTTTAATCAAGCCTTGATGGATCTGGGGACTGATATTGAAGCCGCTAAGAATCCGCGGCCTCACGAAAGTCCTGTCAGAGCCTTCAGCGCTGCCTACTTAAACGGCACTATGGCAAAGTACCCTATAAAACTCCCCAAGAAAAAACCCCGCCCTCTTAGGTTACAAGCCTTCATTATCCGAAATGCTCAGGGAGACTTTTTGCTTGAAAAAAATAATCAAAACCGGCTTTTAGGAGGCTTTTGGTCCTTCCCTCTCATCGAAAGTTCTACCATTGGTCAACAGCTAGATCTTTTCGAGAAAAAAGATGCTGTCATTCTTAAAACAGCATCCCAAAAAGAACTCTTTCAGAAAGAATACGGCATAAAAGCGCATTGGTCAAAACAAACGTTTAAGACCGTAAAACATACGTTCAGCCACCAAAAATGGGAGATTGAATTAGTGGAAGGGCGGCTACAAAACCAGCAACCCTCCTCAGAACGGCAGCTGAAATGGGTCGCTGAAAAAGACTTTACAGCCTATCCCTTTGCCACACCTCAGAAAAAAATGCTGGAAGCTTATTGCCATCAAAAAAAGTGAGTTGAAAACTCACTTTTTTAGCTTAGCTCCGCCAAAATGGCCTTAATTTGCTCTTTGGTATGAACGCCAGCAACTTGTTTGACCACCTGACCATCTTTTTTGAAAAGCAGCGTCGGGATACTCATAATACCAAATTTTTGTGCTGTTTCCGGATTTTCATCCACATCCATTTTGAAGATTTTAAGGTCATCTTCATCAATCTCTTCTGAAAGCTGCTCCAAAATCGGTGCCTGCATACGGCAAGGACCGCACCAGACTGCCCAGAAGTCAATCAGAACCAAGCCTTGTGCCGTTTCTGATTCAAATGTTTTGTCGGTTACGATTTGTGTCATGTTCTTCCTCCAATTAGTACTGATAGTCTTATTTTACAGAAAAAAAACGGCTTTGACTAATTTTTGCTACGGAAGCAAGTAAATAACCTTATTTCATTTTTAGCAGCATGCTTTAACGTATAGTTTTCAACCGGTGTTAGTACTTGTCTTTTCTCACAACATCACTATTAGGATACCTTGAATTTCTGAAAACTGACAGGAGATGGGCCTACTTAAGTGTCACAATAGTCGCTCCAGAGCCACCGGCATTTTGAGGGGCGTAGCCAAAGGTCTTAACGTGTTTGTTGCGGCTGAGATACTTGGTAACCCCTTCACGAATAACCCCTGTTCCAATTCCGTGGATAATATCAACTTGCGCCATGTTATTAAGAAGAGCCTGATCCATAAACTCATCCAATTCCTGCATGGCCTCTTCATAGCGTTTTCCTCGCAGATCGAGCCTTGCTTTGGCTGCTTTGCGGGCTGTCTTTCGCACAACCTGAACACGCTTTTTAGAGGTCTGAGACGTTTGATCTGCTTTTACTAAGTTGAATTCAGATTCTTTTAAGGTCATCTTAATCAAGCCGACCTGCGCCTCCCATCGCCCATCTTTCAGCTGACTGGTCAACGTCCCTTTTTGGCCATAGCTGATCACAATAATGTCATCACCGACTTTAGGCGCACGTTTTTTCTTAGCTTTCTTCAGAACCTTGTTCTTAGAGAGGTCAGGCTGAGGGGCCAATTTTTTCAAATCGGCCTTGGCTTCAATGACTTCATGGGGCTTCAACTGAGCTTTTTCATGGAGAGTCTTGAGAATCCTGCCACTTTCCGTCAGTGCCTTATCCACGATGTCTTGGGCTTCTTGATGGGCCTTGTCCAATTCTTTGTTTTTCGCATGAGAAAATTCGTTATACAGTTTTTTGAGCGCTCGATTGAATTTAAGATTCTCCTGCTCCACCTCTTTGATATTGTCCAAGCGGCGACGGCTTTCCTGAGTCTGCCCCTCTAGCTCCTCAATAATTCGATTGACATCTGTATCCGTATCCATCAGGCTTTCTGCCTCAGATACAATCAGCTCTGACAAGCCTAAACGTCTGGCAATTTCAAACGCATTGGACCGTCCAGGTACTCCCTGCATAAAATGATAGGTGGGACTCAGTGTAACAGCATCAAATTCCATGCTGGCATTTTCAACAAACCGATTTTCAATGCCATACGCCTTAAGTTCTGGGTAATGAGTGGTTGCTAGGGTTTTGATCTGAGAGAGGCGCAGATGTTCTAGGATTCCCATGGCCAGCGCAGCTCCTTCCTGAGGGTCTGTACCTGCTCCGAGTTCATCAAAAAGAACCAGGCTCTGACTATCAGCAGAAGCCAAGATGTCAACAATCTGTGTCATGTGGCTTGAGAAAGTGGACAGACTCTGTTCGATAGACTGTTCATCCCCAATATCAGCGAAGATTTCGGTAAAAACAGCCACTTGGCTCCCCTTATCGGCCAAAATAGGAAGACCCGACTGTGCCATGAGCTGGGCTAGCCCCAGCGTTTTCAGCATAATGGTTTTCCCGCCTGTGTTGGGACCTGTAATGACAATAACTGTCAAGTCTTGACCAAAGTGCAAATCATTGGCAACTGGATTTTCCAAAAGGGGATGGCGAACATTGAGTAGATGCAGTTCTCCCTGATTAGATACTTGCGGCAGACTGGCCCCTCTATCAACTGTATAAAGGTATTTCGCTCGAACCAAGTCCATGTGCCCGATGATCCAAGCGTTATTCCGAATGCTGTGACTGTATGGACGAATCATATCGGACAACTCTTTCAACAGCTGGCTGATTTCATGACGTTCGTCAGCCTGTGCCTGCGTCAGCTCTTCATTTAGATTGACAACTGCTCTAGGCTCAATGTAAATGGTGGTTCCGGAGCTGGAAATGTCATGGACAACACCCGAAAAACGATGACGGTAGCTGTTTTTGACAGGAAGGACGCTGCGGCCATTACGGCTGGCAATCAAATGTTCCGTCAGCAAATCTCCTTTATTCTTTAGAAAGTCCTGTAAAATCTGGCGAATTTGGTCTTGATTACGCTGAATTTGCCGACGAATTTTAGCGAGAGCTGGGCTGGCAAAATCCTCTATATAGCCCTTATCATTAACAGCCTGCAAGCTGCCTTGAATGTTAGGAAAGCTTTCCAGTTTGTCAAAAAGAGGCGTCAGATGGGCAACCGTCACATTTTCTAAACCCTCATAGAAGCGCTGAAGTTCAGAAGAGACCTGCAGGATGCGTTTGAGGCCCAGCAGTTCCTCCATATTGAGATCAGCATCCAACTCCAAACGTCTCAGACTTTCAGAAATGTCTTGCGTTGAACCGATACTGAAATGGCCATATTCTTCAAAAATTTGGCCGATATCTGCCACCTCTGCAAAGGCCTTTTCCATTTTAGCCTTATCGGCCTGCGGCTCTAACTGGTCTAATTCTTGCCGACCTTGACTGGTTTGTAAATAAGCCTGAAATTGACCTTTAACTTTAGCAAATTCCAAGTGCTCTAAAATCTTTGTATTCATAAGGCCTATTATAGCACAAAAGAAAAAAGCAAGGTTCCCCTTACTTTAAAATAGCAGATACCCAAAATGCCTGAACAAGCTGGGAAACGACCGGAAAATGAATCAATAACCGGATTAACCAAGACCCATTGAGAAAATCTTGAATAAGATCTACCGGTATGGTCGCCAGAACATTGAAGAAAAGCCCTAAAAAGCAAATGGTCACTAAAAGCGACAGCCCCCCCGAAATCAAACGAAAATACAGCTTATCAAAACGATCAATCTTCGTAAAGTGAACAAAAATACCAAGAAAACGAAAGATTAGGTAGGCAACCACATAAATGCTGAAAAAAGCGATACCCGCATAGAATACCTGACTAAGATCAAAAAGATCAACGGACTTGAAAAAATAAACCGAACTGCCTTCGAGCGGATTTGAATAAGGGACCCAAAGCGTCAGCAAATCAGCAAGAGAACGATAAAACTGAACCGCAAAAACCAAAGAAATGATGTTGGCGACAAAGTAGTAGCCCTGCAAAATAATCCCGCGGCTGTAGCCGATATAGAACTGCCAAGCCAAGATTAGAAAAACGAAGACGGAGACCATTACTGCCCCTCATCCTGCTGAGCACGGCCTCTGATTTCCGTTAATTCTTTGGTACGAAATTTTTCCAGCTCTTCTTCTTTTTTATCAAAATCAATTTCTCTGCTCAGCTGAGTAGACAAGGAATTGATGGCCATCAAAATAGCAATCGTCTCATCATCAGCATGCGGCAATTTTTCTTTAATCGCATCATACTTTTCACGCGCTACACGTTCAATTTCTTCCATGAAGAGATTGTCTTTATCGGTCGTTAAGGTTAACGTTTTTTCACCAAATGTGAATTTATAACGATTTTTACTTGACATATTACACCTCGGCTTCCATTATATCGTAAAAAAGCGGTTTCGTAAAATGTTGAAACACTCTTCTATCTTTTTTTAAAAAAAGATGGGCTCCTTTTCCAAAATCAGCCTCTTTTATGCTAAAATATTATCTATGAATACTTTGGTGCTGCAGCTTGATTCTCAGACGCTGGCAAGGCTGAAAACACAGCTTTCTGCCCAGCAAATCGAAAATGCCAATCCCTATGTTGACTTTGCTGCTAAGAGTGACGGTGTCACTGTCTTGGTTTACACGTCACAAAAGGTTGTTTTTCAGGGAAACGATGCTCAAGAATTGGCCGGCCGTCTAGGGCTTGCTCCTCAACAAGAAGCCCAGACAGTCCGACAGGATCTCGCCATAATTGGCAGTGATGAAGTCGGCAACGGCTCTTATTTTGGCGGCATTGCTGTAGTCGCTAGTTTTGTTACTCCTGATCAGCATTCTTTTTTAAAAGAACTGGGTGTTGATGATTCTAAGCAGCTAACAGATGCGAAAATCCAGCACATTGCTCCCCTTCTTGAGGAGAAAATAGCTCACAAGGCTCTGCTTCTCTCCCCCCAGAAATACAATCAGGTCGTCGGTAAAGAAAAACAGCATAATGCTGTTTCTGTCAAGGTAGCTCTTCATAATCAGGCTATTTTTTTACTCTTAAAAACAGGGGTAAAACCCGATAAAATTATTGTTGACGCCTTTACCAGCCCAAACAACTACCAAAAGTATCTCAAAACTGAAATCAATCGCTTTGCTAATCAGTTGACCCTTGAAGAAAAGGCCGAAGGAAAATATTTAGCTGTTGCTGTCAGCTCCATTATCGCCCGCAATCTTTTTTTAGAAAACCTAAAGGAACTTAGCCAAACTGTCGGTCTGACACTCCCAAGCGGAGCCGGCAGCAAATCGGATCAAGTAGCCAGCCAAATTCTCAAAACGTATGGTAAGATTGGACTTGAGAAAACGGCGAAACTGCACTTCAAAAATACTGATAAAGCCTATCAATTACTAGAAAAATAAGGAATCTCATGAAACGTTTTATAAAGGAATGGGGACTTTTTATCCTCTTTATTGCTCTCTTTGGTCTTTCACGCCTCTTTGTTTGGTTTCCCGTTCAGGTTGAGGGCCATTCTATGGATCCGACCTTGGCAAACGGAGAACGCCTGATTGTCCTTAAGACGACTTCTATTGAGCGTTTTGATATTGTTGTCGCCAAAGAAGGAGAGAAAAATATTGTAAAGCGTATCATCGGTATGCCCGGTGACACCATCTCCTATGACAATGATACGTTAAAGGTCAATGGTAAGAAAGTTGACGAAAGCTACCTGGCTGAGTATCAGAAAGCCTATGCCAAAGATAAGCTCCAAAGTGTCTACTCTTACAACCAATATTTCCAAGAATTGGCAGCCCAATCCAAGGCTTTCACGACAGACAGCCAAGGCCAGGAAACCTTTTCCATTACCGTGCCTAAAGGGCAATACCTGCTCTTAGGAGACGATCGTATTGTTTCCAAGGACAGCCGCCAAGTCGGCACTTTTGCAAAAGATCAGATTATCGGAGAAGTCAAGGCCCGTATCTGGCCTCTGTCTAAAATAAGTCTTATCTCGAACCAATAATCATGAGCACACCGGCGGAACAGCTTGTTTCGCCTTTTTTCATAAGGACCTTTTCGTTATGACCTATTATTTTTCTGGCAGTGTTGAGCGTATTATTTTTGAAAATGCCAGTAATTTTTTTAAAATTTTACTTTTAGAAATAGAAGATACTGACAGTGGCTTTGATGACTTTGACATTATCGTAACAGGAACTATGGGCGATATCATCGAAGGAGAACAATACACCTTTTGGGGTGAGCTGACCCAGCATCCTAAATATGGTGAACAGCTACAGGTAGAACGCTATGAAAGGACAAAACCCTCAGCCTCTGGTCTGATCAAGTATTTTTCCAGCGATCAGTTTAAGGGAATTGGTCTGAAGACGGCGGAAAAAATTGTCCAGCTTTATGGTGAAAACCCTATTGACAGCATTCTAGAAGATCCTGATAAACTGAACAGTATCACTGGGCTGAGCCCGCCGAAAAAAGAGGCCTTTTTGACTAGACTGCGGCTTCATTATGGTACCGAGCAGATTTTGTCCAAACTCGCAGAATATGGCCTCAGCAACCGACTAGCCTTTTTAGTTTTTGATTACTATAAAGAAGAAAGTTTGCAGGTTATTGCCGAAAATCCTTATCGTCTGGTTGAGGATATTCAAGGGATTGGCTTTAAGGTGGCCGACAAGCTGGCGGAAAAAACGGGGATTACAAGCGACTCTCCTGAACGCTTTCGGGCTGCTCTGGTTCACAGTCTTTTAGAAAATTCTCTTGATCAAGGGGATACTTATATTGAGGCCAAAGAACTTTTGGACAAGGCCATTCACTTACTCGAAGAAGCAAGACAGGTCGAGTTAGAAGCCGACCTCGTCGCCAAAGAACTGACCAACCTTCTTGCCGAGGACAAAATCCAACATATTGACACTAAAATTTTTGACAATACCCTCTTTTATGCGGAAGAAGGTATTCAAAAACATCTGAGCCGGATTCTTGATACCCCGTTTGAAAATCGGCCAACCGAAGAAGAGGTTAACCGTGAGATTAGCCGGCTGGAAGAAAAACTGGCGATTTCCTATGACAGCAGCCAAAAAGAAGCGATTAAAGAAGCGATTTTAAATAAAATCTTTATCTTGACCGGAGGACCAGGAACAGGAAAAACAACGGTTATCAATGGTATTATTGACGTTTATGCCAGCCTCCACCAGATTGACCTCCATCAAAACGACCTGCCTATTACCCTAGCTGCTCCTACCGGACGCGCAGCAAGACGGATGAATGAGCTGACAGGACTGCCTAGTGCGACGATTCACCGTCATCTCGGTCTCAACGGTGACAGTGACTATCAGGGCCTTGAGGACTACCTTGACTGTGACCTGATTATTATAGATGAATTTTCCATGGTTGATACCTGGCTTGCCAATCAGCTCTTCTCCGCCATCTCGTCACAAACACAAGTTATCATTGTGGGAGACAGCGACCAGCTGCCTTCTGTTGGGCCTGGCCAAGTCTTGGCCGACCTACTGAAAATCAGACAGCTCCCCAAGACTGCTCTTACAAAAATTTTCAGACAGTCAGACGATTCCACTATTGTTACCCTGGCCAGTCAAATCCGACAGGGTAACCTGCCAGCTGATTTTACCACTAAAAAGCCTGACCGCTCTTATTTTGAAGCTCAGACTGACCATATCCCGCAAATGGTGGCCAAAATTGTCTCATCCGCTTTAAAAAGCGGCATCAAGGCTCATCAGGTGCAGATTTTAGCTCCCATGTATCGGGGACAGGCTGGGATTGACAACCTCAATTCACTCATGCAGGAGCTAATCAATCCACTTCAGAACCAACTCGAATTTCAATTCAGCGATACACGCTATCGTCAGGGGGACAAGGTTCTTCATCTGGTTAATGAGGCCGAGCTCAATGTTTTTAATGGCGATATCGGCTATATTACTGATCTGATTCCTGCCAAGTATTCCGATTCTAAGCAAGACGAACTGCTTATCACCTTCGACGGAACGGAGGTGCTCTATCCGCGAAATGAGTGGCATAAGATCAAACTGGCCTACGCCATCAGTATTCACAAAGCACAAGGGAGTGAATTTCAGGTGGTGATTTTACCCATTACCCGACAAAGTGGGCGCCTGCTTCAGCGAAATCTAATCTACACTGCCATTACCCGCTCAAAAAGCAAACTGATTCTGCTAGGGGACATTCAGGCCTTTGAATACGCCGTTCAAAACGAAGGTGCCAAACGCCATACTTATCTCGTTGAACGCTTCAGGCAGGGCGAGCCTCAAGTGGAAGCGGAAACTGACACAGTCTTTGCCCCCGCAGAAAAACAACCCCAAACTTATCGGCTGAGTCCTGATAACCTCTTAACCATTGACCCTATGATTGGTATCAGCCAAGACGATATTGACAGCTTCTTTAAGCATTAATTCCGACTTGTCTGCTGCTCGCAAATACCTATTTTAAAAAGAAAGATTTTATGGTAAAATAAGCGTCAAGAATGAGATGTTCATTCAAAAGGAGGTTTTATGGTTTCATATGAAAAAGTTCGCCAAACTCTAAAAACAACAACTTTGGCGATTGCGATTTTTAATATTATTTTCGCTGGTCTCGGCTTGATCAGCCTGCCTGGTTTATTTGCTATCCGAAGTATGATTGATAGCGGTAATACGGATGCTTTGCAGATGACCAGCCAGCAAATCGATGTTCTCAAAGAGAGTGTCACCGGTGTTGCAATTGCGATTGTCATTATCGGCATAATTGCCAATATCATCATTGCTGTTTTTTGTTTTATCAACCTTTCTCGTCTTAAAAAGGAAAAGTTGCCTACCCCTCTTCCTTACTATATTGGAATTGTCTTAGCAACTGCCAGCGTTATCTATACCTTCATTGCATCAACGTCAATGTCTGGTATTCTCTTGCAGATTGGTTTTCAAGCGATTTTCATCTTTTTATTCTTCTTTGCATTGCAGCAGATTAAAACCTTATCTAATCAAAACTAAAAAAGGCAGCTGGATTTGTCCTGCCTTTTTTAGTTGCCCCATATCCGTCTAGTCAAAAAGTCTGGTTTGCTTGCCCTCTTCTTCCAATCCTGTCACGGTAACCCCCAGCAGACGAATGCCGGATAGATTTTCAGGGAGACTGTCAAAAATGAGCAGAGCGTGGTTTTCAATCACATCAAAGTCCTGCGTCGCCTGATCCAGAGTCACTCGCTTCGTCAGAGTGGAAAAATCAGAGTAGCGAACCTTGAGAACAATTGTTTTCCCCTGACGTTCATTTTCTTTCAGGGTTTTTGCCACTCGCTGAGCGTTCTTTGAAATTTCTGCCTTGATGTCTTCTTCATCATACAGCAGTTTGGAATAGGTACGCTCATTGCCGATTGATTTTCGAATGCGATCTGTCTTGACAGGAGAATTACTGATTCCCCGCGCCTTGCGATAGAGGTCAAAGCCAAAGCGTCCAAACCGATCAATCAGAAACATTTCCGATTGTTCCTGCAAATCTTTTCCTGTGAATATCCCCATTTCATGCAGGCGCTCAACTGATTTTTTGCCGACCCCATGGAATTTTTCAATCGGCAGCTGGGCTAAAAACGGTTCCGCCTCCTCTGGCAAAACCAAGGTCAGCCCTCGGGGTTTTTCAAAATCACTGGCTAATTTTGCCAAGAATTTGTTATAAGACACGCCTGCTGAGCAGGTCAATTCCAACTCCTGCCAGATATCCCGCTGAATCAGTCTTGCTATTTTAACAGCTGATGTGAGACCTAGTTTATTTTCAGTCACATCTAAATAGGCTTCATCAATACTCATAGGCTCCACCAAATCGGTATAGCGACGGAAGATGCTTCGAATATGACGGCCGATTTCTCGGTATTTGGTATGATTCCCTCTGATAAAAACCGCCTGCGGACAGCGTTCATAAGCTTCTTTGGAACTCATCGCAGAATGGATACCAAATTTTCTAGCCTCATAATTGGCTGTTGAGACAACTCCCCGACCCCCTGTCTGTCTGGGGTCAGCTCCAATAACGACTGGTTTCCCTCTTAATTTTGGATTATCCCGCTCTTCAACCGCAGCAAAAAAAGCATCCATATCAATATGGATTATTTTTCGACTGGTGTCATTGAACAGCGGAAAAATTAACATAGGAACCTCCGCTTTTATTATACACTCTTACCGACCTTTCTACCAATGGAAATATTTATACTACAGTTAGGAGTCTTTTAAGAAACTGTACTACAAAAGAAATTCAAAAATGTCAAGATTTTTGTTTGTGAAACCGTTTACTATGTGATAGAATGAACTTGTAAATGTAACAGATGCGCTGTTACTAGAATTAGGAGAAAACTATGGCAACTGTAAAGACTAACACTGACGTTTTTGAAAAAGCTTGGGAAGGCTTTAAGGGAACTGACTGGAAAGAAAAGGCAAGCGTTTCGCGCTTTGTTCAAGCCAACTACACTCCCTATGACGGAGATGAAAGTTTCCTTGCCGGTCCTACAGAACGCTCACTGCACATCAAAAAAATTGTTGAAGAAACCAAAGCACATTATGAAGCAACACGCTTCCCAATGGATACTGACCGTGCAACCTCTATCGCTGATATTCCAGCAGGTTACATCGACAAAGACAATGAGCTGATTTTCGGTATTCAAAATGACGAGCTCTTCAAGCTGAACTTCATGCCAAAAGGCGGCATCCGCATGGCAGAAACAACTTTGAAAGAAAATGGTTATGAAGTAAGTCCTGAATTGCATGAAATCTTCACCAAATATGTAACAACTGTTAATGACGGTATCTTCCGCGCCTATACATCAAATATCCGTCGTGCCCGTCACGCACATACTGTAACTGGCCTACCAGATGCTTACTCTCGCGGACGTATCATCGGGGTTTACACACGTTTGGCGCTTTATGGAGCTGACTACCTGATGCAGGAAAAAGTGAACGACTGGAATGCCATCACTGAAATTGATGAGGAGTCTATCCGTCTTCGTGAAGAAGTGAACTTACAGTACCAAGCATTGGGTGAAGTTGTTAAACTTGGTGATTTGTACGGTGTTGACGTTCGCCGCCCTGCTTTCAACGTTAAAGAAGCAATCCAGTGGACAAACATTGCTTTCATGGCTGTCTGCCGTGTGATCAATGGTGCTGCAACATCTCTTGGACGTGTGCCAATTGTGCTTGACATCTTTGCCGAACGTGACCTTGCCCGCGGTACCTTTACAGAGTCTGAAATCCAAGAATTTATTGACGATTTCGTGATGAAACTTCGTACTGTTAAGTTTGCTCGTACCAAAGCTTACGACCAGCTGTATTCAGGTGACCCTACTTTCATCACAACTTCTATGGCTGGTATGGGGGCTGACGGCCGTCACCGTGTGACTAAGATGGACTACCGTTTCTTGAACACACTTGACAATATCGGTAATGCACCAGAGCCTAACCTAACAGTGCTTTGGACTGACAAATTGCCTTATGCTTTCCGTCGCTACTGTATGACAATGAGTCACAAACATTCTTCTATCCAGTATGAAGGCGTGACCACAATGGCTAAAGACGGTTACGGTGAAATGTCTTGTATCTCATGCTGTGTATCACCGCTTGACCCTGAAAATGAAGAACAACGTCACAACATCCAGTACTTCGGTGCACGTGTAAATGTCCTCAAGGCCCTCTTAACAGGTCTTAACGGTGGCTACGATGATGTCCATAAAGATTACAAGGTCTTTGACATTGATCCAATCCGTGATGAAGTGCTTGAATTTGAATCAGTTAAAGCTAACTTTGAAAAATCTCTTGACTGGTTGACAGATACTTACGTTGACGCCCTCAACATTATCCACTACATGACTGACAAGTACAACTATGAAGCTGTTCAAATGGCCTTCTTACCAACTCGTCAGCGTGCTAATATGGGATTCGGTATCTGTGGATTTGCTAACACAGTAGATACACTATCAGCAATCAAGTACGCTACTGTTAAACCGCTTCGCGATGAAACTGGCTACATTTATGACTATGAAACTATCGGTGACTACCCTCGTTGGGGTGAAGATGACCCTCGTTCAAATGAGTTAGCGGAATGGTTGATTGAAGCTTATACCACTCGTCTTCGCAGCCACAAGCTCTACAAGAACGCTGAAGCAACTGTATCACTGCTTACCATCACATCAAACGTTGCCTACTCTAAACAAACTGGTAACTCTCCAGTCCATAAAGGGGTTTACCTCAACGAAGATGGTTCTGTAAACTTGTCTAAGCTGGAATTCTTCTCTCCAGGTGCTAATCCATCTAACAAGGCTAAAGGTGGCTGGCTGCAAAACCTTAACTCTCTTGCAAGCCTTGACTTCTCTTACGCCGCTGATGGTATCTCATTGACAACTCAAGTATCGCCAAAAGCCCTCGGTAAAACCTTTGATGAACAAGTAACCAACTTGGTTACCATTCTTGACGGTTACTTTGAAGGTGGCGGTCAGCACGTTAACTTGAACGTCATGAACCTGCAAGATGTTTACGATAAGATCATGAGTGGTGAAGATGTTATCGTTCGTATCTCTGGTTACTGCGTCAATACCAAGTATCTGACACCAGAACAAAAGACTGAATTAACACAGCGTGTCTTCCACGAAGTCCTTTCAATGGATGATGCAGCGCGTGAATTATCTGGCAACTAATGCTGATTAAAAAGAACTTTGCCTGAGGCAAAGTTCTTTTTGATTCTCTGAACTTGTGAAAGCTGTTCATTTTAGATACAATAGACTTATGATGATTAGACATACACGCGATACCTTATCTCCGGTCTACCTGGATGCCCTCAAAATTCGGCATCTCGTCTTTGTCGAAGGCCAAGGTGTGCCCCTAAGAATTGAAATTGACGAAAACGAAGCTCTCTGCATCCATTTTGTTCTTTATGACGATCAGGACAGGCCTCTGGCTACCTGTCGGCTTCTGCCTCAAAACGACCGACAAGTTCTCCTTCAACGAATGGCTGTTCTTCCTGATTACCAAGGACAGGCACTTGGAAGCCAGCTATTAAAGGAAGCGAGTCAGTTCGCCAAAGAATTAGGCTATGAAGAGATTAGTCTGCACGCACAAGTAAGCGCTCAGACCTTTTATCAAAAATTAGGTTACAGTAGCTTTGGAGATCTCTTTGAAGAGGCTGGTATCCAACATATCCATATGAAAAAAAGATTATAAAAGCGGCATTTTTGCCGCTTTTTAAACTGTCACTAATTCTCCAATTTTGGCATAGGTCTTTCCATTACGGATCGTAATATTCTTATAAAAAGGCTCTTTAAGAAGGTACTTATGGTAGGCTGTTTTGAGGTAAGTTTTCTCATCTCTTTTACCCCAAAACACCGCAGACTTTCCAAAATGGACAAGTTCATCAGCGGTTAAGGGAAGGTGAGCAATCCTGTCTTCCAGAAAGGACCGATCCACCTTGTCTGAATAGAAAAGGACATCCTTTCGCGCCAAGTCCTCCTCCCACCATGCTGGCAAACAGTCGGCATCTTTTTGATAGTCGCTTTGACTTAATAAGACAAAGGATTTTACAAAAGGATAATGTTTCTCAAAAAGGGCGGTAAATGATTTTTTTAAGACTGATGGCGAATGTTCTGAATCAAAGAAAAGATTGCCGCTGTTAATATAGGTGACAACCTTCTGACAGCCCAAATCAACAGCCAGCTGTTTGAGATCAGCCATGGCAACCTTATTGTTGCCGCCAACATTGATACCTCTTAGCAACAAAACATATCTCATACTTTCTCCTCCAGTAAACGATCTTTAATGACCTTAATCAGTTCATCTCGGTCCACTATCCATTGAGCTCGGTCATCTTTTTCGTAAGTCCGATTAGACAAGAAAATAGCAGCCTTTTGCCGAGGAATATTGATTAGAATAAAGGTGCCCGTATAGCCTGTGTGAAGCAGCCATTCACCGTCCAAATCCCAGGCCAGACTCCTGTCCTTATTGGATCTGGAGTAATTTCGGCTTAACTTTTTGGCAAATGAATCCGTCAGGTAATGGTTAATAAAGGCTTCAAGGTCAGCCAGATTGGAAAAAAGACCGGCCGATCCCGTATGGATTCCCAGAACAGCCGCCTTGGGGTCATGGACTCTCCCTGAAGGAACATCTTTTGCCGTAACGACAGCATCCGCTACAGGACCGAAAGACGTTGAGGTCATTTGGAAAGGGCCAAAAACCCTCTCCTGAAAAATAAGATCCAGAGACTGCCCCAAAAAGGTTTCGAGCATAAAGCCCAGCAGGATAAAATTAATATCTGTGTATTTAAAAGATCTATCCGCTGTGACCTTAATCTGGTTGATAGCCTCAGTCAGCTGGGCGGCACTTAATCGATCACGATTGGGAATAAAGGGATCAATTCCCGAAGCATGTGTTAGGAGCTGCCTAATGGTGACGGTATCATCGTCAAAGTCAGGATAATAGTGCTTCAACGGCTGATCCAATGCGATTCGCCCTTCCTCAATCAAGAAAATCAGAACCGTCCCGACACCAACAACCTTTGAAACACTGGCGAGATCATAAATCAATCCTTCCCTGACCGGCTGACCTGGCTGTACCTGACCGTAATAGTATTCTTGCCATTGGCTGCCATCAAAAAGAGCGAGACTGGCTCCTAGATAAATGTTCTGGTCAATCTGCTCTTTGATTTTATTATGAATAGAGGTCACGTGTTCTGTCATTCCTTGCTAAACCATACTTCAATCCGACTGGGATCAGAGACCGCAAGGACCTTTTCCTTATGATCCAAATAAACATCCTGTCCTTGCGCTTCCAAATAAACTTTCAAGGACGCCAAATCGTAATCAGCCGGCACTCTAAATTCGATAAATTCGATATCCCAAGTAACATGCGGTTCTACCGCCAAGTCCGGTCCCTCAGCCGCGACAAAGAGCAAATGGACTGGAAGGCCTTCAAAAAGGCGATAAAAGTCCTGACTGGCCTTAAGATCTGCCACATTGAGACTAATTTGGTCAATGGTGAAATCAGAAAGTCCTGTGAACCCTTCTCTCACCTGACCCTCAAAACAATCAACCTCCACTAGGCTGCTTAAATCATCTTCTGCATGCAGCAGAAAACGATCGTTTTCTGGGGATAGGGTCTCAAATGCATACCCCTTGCTGCCCTTGAAAAGTTTGCTGGCCTTAGCTCCCTGAGCAAGTAAGGCAGCAATATCCTGAGGCTGACTTGTTTTGAGAATAATCTGATTGAGCTTTTTCTTGCCTTCTACCGCCCTTGTCCGATAAGCAGGCGACTCTTCAATGACAAATTGGCTTCCTGAACCAGTCCAGTCACTGAAAAAAGCCAGTGCGTTTTCTTCTGAGATTAGTTTAAAACCTAAATTTTTCTCATAAAAAGCAATATTTTCATCGCGATTATTCACCCGCAAAACAGGTGAATAAAGTCTCATACCATCAAATGTCATTATATCTCCCCTTTACCTTACTTTACATTTTAGACAAATCTCCACTATTTGACAAGAAATTATATGCTCTGAAAGCCTTTTCTACATAAAAAAAAGAGACTTGAAGTCTCTTTTAATGTTAAGCAGCGTATAGGTATTGGTAAAGTGCCACTGCAGCAATTCCTGCAAGGATAGGTGCTACAACTGGTACCCAAGCATACCACCATTTTGAATCGCCTTTATGTTCACCAAGAACTGATTTCGGCAAGAAATGGTGAAGAATACGTGGACCAAGGTCAC
This sequence comes from Streptococcus ferus DSM 20646, assembly GCF_000372425.1. Lineage (GTDB taxonomy): Bacteria > Bacillota > Bacilli > Lactobacillales > Streptococcaceae > Streptococcus > Streptococcus ferus. The sequence continues at coordinate 55,060 of NZ_AQVD01000004.1, read as the reverse complement.
GTGCAGGGTTTAATCCAGGACCTGTAGGACCGCCAAGTGATGTCACAAGGGCCATCACAAGGAATCCAAGAGCCATGTGAGAAACAGCAAGTCCTGAGTTGATGTGTGAGCCTAACTGAACTTTTCCGGCTACTGTTGATGCGTCAATTCCTTGACTAGTTGCATATTGAACAACTTCTGCACCAAAGTAATTCTTTGTCATGGCGATAGCTGCAAAGAAAAGAACAAAGGAGCCAAAGAATTCATTGATGAAACCATTTGTCAGACCACTGTTGCGAGATTCTTCTTTACCATTATCTACGCTCACGATAGTTGAGAATGATCCTAGAATAGCGTTAGGATTTTCTGTTTGCAGGTAGTACGGGCGGTGTGTCGCCACAACCACAGCCTGACCGGCAATCGCTCCAAGAAGCTGTGCGCAGATATAAGGCAATACCTGAGCCCAAGGGAAGAGACCTGCTGTTGCCAAACCTAAAGTAAAGGCTGGGTTAATGTGATTGCCTGATACATTTCCAAACATGAGTGCTGGAATCATAACTCCCATACCGTAACCGATAGCAATCGTCAGCCAACCGCTAGCATGACCTTTAGTACCTTTAAGTTCAACGTTAGCAACCGCACCATTTCCTAAGATGATGAGGATAGCCGTTCCCAAAAATTCAGTGATGTATTTCACTGTCCATGTAACATCCATTTGTCTTTGTTTCCTCCGATTTGAATTTATTTAGACATGTTACATTTTATCAAGTATAATGAATAATGTAAAGGTCTCCACAAAATAAAAACGTTTACTTAATAAAGAGGAAAAGATGAAATATAATCAATACAGCTATATTCCTGTCACCGAATCAGAAGCCCTTGAAGAACTGCAAAAGCTAGGCTTCTCTTTATCAGCTGATAAGCAGCCTAAGGATAATCTGGAACAGTTTTTAAAGACCCTTTATTTCCAGAATCCAGACTTTGATGAGGTGTCCCAGCAGCTGATTGCTGACTTTGAGACTGATCTTCTGACCTTTTTCCATTCTCAGCAGGCGTTGACCGATACTGTCTTTCAGACCATCGCCTTGCAGCTGCTTGGTTTTATCCCTCACGTTGATTTTGCAAACTCGGCAGATTTCTGCCAAACTATTGCCTTTCCTATTACTTTTGACCAGAGTCATTTCTTTTCTAATCTCCACCAGCTTCTGGCCTGCCGGCGAAAAAATGGTATGACCCTAATTGATAATCTGATCAGTCAAGGCTTTCTGCCAGCTGATAATGACTATCACTTTTTCAACGGAAAAAGTCTGGCAACTTTTGAGACATCTGATCTGATCAGAGAGATTGTTTATGTGGAAGCACCGGTAGATACTGATGAAGATGGGCGTCTGGATGTGATTAAGGTTTATATTATTCGACCCAAGACCAAGCACAAACTGCCCAGTATGATGACAGCCAGTCCCTACCATCAAGGCATCAATGAGACCGCAAGCGACAAAAGACTGCATCAAATGGAAGGCAAGCTAGAGGTCAAAACAAAAGGCCGAATCACAGTAGAAACAAGTGATTTCCAGCCTTTACCTTCTGAAGAACAGGATTTGCTTCCTCTGACATCTGCCACAGAGAGTTTCAGCCACATCGACTCATACAGCCTGAACGATTACTTTCTGGCTAGAGGCTTTGCTAATCTTTATGTCTCTGGAGTTGGAACCCTAGGCTCAGACGGCTTTATGACCAGCGGTGATTATGCTCAAATCCACTCTTTCAAGGCTGTTATTGACTGGCTCAATGGTAAGGCAAGAGCCTTTTCCAGCCGAAAAAGGGATAAGCAGGTTTTGGCAGATTGGGCCAGTGGCCTGGTTGCCACAACAGGGAAATCCTATCTGGGGACCATGTCTACTGGTCTTGCAACGACTGGCGTGGATGGTCTTAGGGTGATTATTGCAGAAGCCGCCATCTCAAATTGGTACGACTATTACCGAGAAAATGGGCTGGTTTGCAGCCCTGGCGGCTATCCGGGCGAGGATTTGGACGTTCTGACTGAGCTAACCTATTCTCGGAATCTGGCTGCCGGCGATTATCTGCACCACAATCATCAGTACCAAGCACTGCTGGAGCAGCAGATCGCTCAGCTTGACCGCTCATCCGGCGACTACAATCAGTTCTGGGAAGACCGCAATTACCTGCCTCATGCGAATCAGATTAAGGCTCATCTTGTCTTCACGCATGGCTTGCAGGATTGGAATGTAAAACCGTCACAGGTCTACAAAATCCTTAATGCCCTGCCAGAACAGGTCGACAAACATGCCTTTCTCCATCAGGGAGAGCACGTTTATATGCACAATTGGCAGTCTATCGACTTCCGAGAAAGCATGAACGCCCTCCTAACGAAGGAACTTTTAGGGCTGGCCAACGGCTATCAGCTGCCTGCTGTTATTTGGCAAGATAATGCGCAAGAACAAAACTGGGAAACGCTCACTCGTTTTGGCAGTCAGCAGACTGTCCGTCTGACTCTTGGTGATAGCCAAGAGCAGATTGATAACCACTACCCAGACGAGACCTTTAAGGCCTATTGCCAAGATTATCTCAGCTTTAAAAAAGACCTCTTTGATGCTAAAGCCAATCAAATTACTGTGGATCTTGATATCACTGAGGAGCTGCTGATTAATGGAGCCATCCGCCTGCAGTTAAAACTGAAATCCAGCCATCATATGGGGATCTTATCAGCACAGCTGCTTGATTTGGGCAAGAAAAAACGCCTAACCGACAGCCCTCATATTTTAGAAATGGCAGCCATTGATAATGGCAGGAATTTCTCCCGTGAAGCGCTTAAAGAATTAGCCTATAAAGAAAGTCCTTATCGGGTCATTACAAAGAGCGTGCTCAACCTTCAGAATCGTCAGGACTTATTGACGATTGACGACATCATTCCCAATCAATGGATGACGGTTAGCTTGAACTTGCTGCCGACTATTTACCGCTTAAAGAAACACGATAAGCTCCGTCTGGTACTTTATACCACTGATTTTGAACATACCATTCGTGACAATAGCTCTTACAGCCTAACGGTAGACTTAAAAGCATCGTGTCTTGACATTCCTCATTCTTAAAAAAGCAGCTGTCTTTCAGCTGCTTTTTGATTAGTGCTTTGTTGATTTGCTCCCGTAAGCAAGGTAGTAAAATAGGCTGACAAAAACAGCTCCCCCCAGCACATTTCCCAGATAAACACAGGTAAAATTAGCCCAAAAATCCATCCAGTTAGCCTCCTGTTCAAAAATGGCCGCCGGAATAATAAAGGCATTGGCAACACTATGCTGGAAGCCAATGGCAACAAAGGTCATGACAGGGAACCAAATCCCCAGTAGTTTGCCGCTGGCTTCTTTAGCCCCGTAGCAGAGCCACAGAGACAGGCCGACAAACCAATTACAGCCGATACCTGACACAAAGGCCTGTAAAGGACTGGCTGAAAGTTTGGCATGAGCCACCTCAACCACTTCTTCTTTGAAAATACCTGTCGCTGTCAGGCCCAGAAAATGGCCGAAAACATAAGCCACAAAGAAGGCTCCGATAAGATTAAAGATGGTAATGGTCAGCCAGTTTTTAAGCAAAGAAATGGCTGATACCTTCTTGGCGAAAAAAGCAGTTGCAACAGCCATCATATTACCTGTTATCAGCTCTCCGCCAGCCATCAGAATAACAATCAGACCAATCGGAAAAAGACAAGCCCCGATAAAACTGGCAAAAGCGCCAAAGGTGGCCATACCGCTGGCTGCCACCCTGACATATAAAAGATAGCCCAGACTGATCATAGCCCCTCCAATAAAACCAAGAATCGCCTTGGCAAGAAGGCTCTTTTCAACCTTATGCTCTCCGATATGAATCGTTGCCTCTAAAATCTCTTCTGGTGTCTTCATACATACTCCTTTGTTATCGCTTTCACAAATCATTTTCATTATATCAAAAACCTGATGAAAAACAAGCCTTACAGAATATCTTTCTCAGTTTGCTCAACCCTTAAAACATGATATAATAGACAAATATCATTTAGACATCACCGTCAAGAACAGTGTGACAGTGGGATGACGTCTTAATTTGAAAGGAATCTAGAAAATCTTATGATGAATATGCAAGGCATGATGAAACAGGCGCAAAAGCTTCAGAAACAAATGGAAGAAAAGCAAGCCCAGTTAGCTAGTACGACCTTTGTCGGTAAGTCGGCTCAGGAACTTGTGGTCGCAACTTTCACCGGTGATAAAAAGCTGGTTGCCATTGACTATAAGGAAGCGGTGGTTGACCCTGACGATATCGAGACCCTTCAGGATATGACCGCTCAGGCAGTCAATGATGCCCTTGAGCAAATTGATGCTGCTACCCAGAAAACAATGGGCGCTTTTGCAGGGAAATTGCCCTTTTAAACTCTAAAAAGCAGTTTGGTTAAAACCCAAACTGCTTTTTGTTTACCTGATACCCGATAGGCTGGTTAAGATCAGTCTTGAATTGACGCTCTATCTAAGAACAGGATAAAGCGCATCTTGTCACCGGATCGTTTAAAATGATAGGAAAAGCCATGCTGATCTAAGATTTGCTGAACCATATAAAGTCCCATGCCTGTGCCCCCATCCTTGCGGTCACGGCTAAAATCAGGTCGATAGAAAGGCTGGAAGATGTGTTTCAGCTCCTCATCTGTCAGCAACTGTTCAGCTTGATTTTCAAGTATCAGACGCCCCTCAGAAAGACTTAGATGAATGACTCCTCCTGCTCTTGTATAACGAAAGGCATTGTCCAACAGATTTTTGATAGCTTTCAGGAGATAGGCTGGATTGGCAGTCACCCGATAAGAGGTTAAGGTACTTGAAAATTGGTAGGAATGCGTTTCAGCCAGAATATAATAGCTGTCTAAATTTTGCTCAATCAGTGATTTGACGTCAATGGTTTCCTGATGAGACTTGACCCCTATGTCCAGATTAGTGGCATCCAGGACGGACTGGACAAGAACAGACTGTTCCTGGAGGATGTCCCGACACTTCCTCAAATAGGTATCATGGTCTTTAAAATCACCTACATTATAAAGCATCCCTTCCACTAAGGCTAGGCTACTGGCGATAGGTGTTTTTAATTCATGCGATGTGATTCTCAGAAAATCGGCCTGCTGGCGTTCACGTTCAACCGTCCGCTGGTTCTCCTGTTTCAGCTCCGCAATACTTTGTAACAGATGATTATAGAGCTGATTGATATTTTGAGCCAAGTTGGCAATCTCATCCTGGCCGCTAATCTGGCAGGCAAGTCCCTCTTCTAAGGCTCTCATCTGCCGCGTTGTTTCAGAAATCGTTTGAATCCGCTTGTTAGACAGACGACTATAAACATAGGCCACTAGACTGGCCAACAAAACAATGAAGACCAAAATAAAGGGATAAAAGGTCAGCAGAATCTGACTGATGCCTGACAAAGACTGAAAGCCATATTCCGCCTGTACAATATAGGCATCCCCTTCGGAGCTGGCAATCAATTCTGACCAGCTGCCGATTTGATCAAACTGACCCTTTTCCAGATAGGTCTTTCTCCGATCAGCAGCCTCCTTATCTGAGGCATCTGGGTACAGAATTTTGCCAGAATCATCCATCAAGGTTAATAGAAGGTTGGGATTGGTCTTATCGTAGGTAGCGATCTGAGACAGCAGTTTTTCTGTCGATTTGCCATCCAATTGTTTGACAATAGCTTGGTAATCGTTTTTAATCTCAACTTGTTTGGCCTGATTATAATAAATGGGCATCGCATAATAAATAACAGCCAAAAGAACAAGAACCGTAGCGATTATCATGGAGGTCACAATGAGGAAGTTTTTTCGAACGATTCCCATCTTAATCCTCCTCAATCTGATAGCCACGGCCAATTACTGTCTTCAAAGGTAAGGATGGCAGTTTTTTTCGTAGATTTTTCATATGATTGTCCAAAACTCGGCTGTCCAATTCCGTATAGCCCCAAATGGTCAGCATCAGCTGGTCCCGACTGACCAGACGGCCTTTTCGTTTCAGCAGAAGCATTAAAATATCGTATTCTTTTTTGGTCAGGCTGATGTCTTGTCCAGCCATCTGAACAGCGCCGCTATCAGGGCAGACCTTGATATCTGAGACCGCAAGATTTTCAGGCCCCTCTTGCTGTCGCAGGATATTTTCAATCCGCTTCATCAAAATCAAAGGGGAGAAGGGCTTGACAACATAATCGCTAATCAAATGATTAAAGCTGACTAGCTGTGTGTATTCATCAGCCATGGCGGTCAGCATTAGAACAGGAACTGCTGATGTTTTACGGATTTCTTTAAGAAGCTCAATACCACTTAAAGACGGAATCATAATATCCAAAATCAGCAGATCAAAGGACTCCTGCTGAAAAAGCGTCAAGGCCTCTTTCCCATCAAATACTGGCCAAGTCTGATGCCCATGTTCTTTTAAAAATTCACAGACGACTTGGTTAATGACTTTGTCGTCCTCCACCACCATGATGCGTGCCATATAGAAAACCTCCTAGCTTCTCTTCTTTTATTATAAGCACAAGAGACTTTCTTCGCAAGTTGTTAAACAATAGGAAAAAGAGATAGAAAAGGCACTAAATTCGCCTTTCTTCTGATTTTTTCAACCAGAGCTTTTAAAAAACAGGTAAAAAACAGATGGGAAACAGATAAGCAATAGTCTCCTTTGCTAAAATAAGGGTGAAAGAAGCGATACCTTAAGAAAATAGAAAGGTTATTTCCAATGAAGGAAAAGATAACGGTTTTAAAATGGTTTGATATTGCCATCATCACTGTCATTATGTTCGGTGACGGCATCTACAACTCCACCCTCCAGTATCTGGCTTTGAGCAATCAGACAAGCACACTGAAAGAGAATCTGACCTTCTCCAGTATGCAGAATTACCAGGCCTTGGCCCTGCAGTCACTTTTGCTTTTCCTAGCCTTTATGTATCTGGTTTTCAGGAATTTTGATTTTTCGGTTTGGACCCAAAAAATGGTTTTTGAGCCCTGGCTTTTAGTCAAAATTGTAGGTATTTTTATTCTGGCAGCCCTAGCCATGGATATCTATGCCTTGGTCAGTTATCAGCTGTCAGCAGTTGCCACACCTAGCTTAGCACAACTTTTTCCAAACCTAGACCTGTCACTGATTCTTTATGCCTTGTTAAATGGTTTTTACGAAGAAATCTTTTTCTTGGGTGTCTGTCTGGCCGTCAGACCAGAATATACCAAGTGGGCCTTCCTTTATTCATTGGTAATACGCTGCAGCTTCCACACTTATCAAGGATTAGGAACAGCCATCGCTTTAGGGCTTCTTGTCGGTACAATTTTCTACCTGCTCTATCGAAAATTAAAACCACAAAACCTGCTGCCCTTCTTCTTTGCGCATGCTATCGCTGATGTGATTGGCCTATCTGTCCTCTTCTACTTTTGGAATTAAGCATCCTATTTTCACCCTCATATCGCTTTGCTCAGATTATTTTCCCCTAAAATAATCCCTGCTGCCTAAGGCAAGCACTTATAGAACGGAGACGTCTTGTGAAAAAACGTTTAAAAAAATATGGGAACAACATTGTTCTCTTTATAACTATTGTCCTTGTTGTTTCAGGTATGTCACTTCCATTTTTGGAGTTTGCAAAAACCCATGGACATGCTGATCGGTATCCTCAGTTTCTGATGGCTCTGCCTCTGCTTCTGATTTACATTATTCCTTTTGCCTTTTTTACCAACTACTTGCGCAAACGCTTTGACGTCTCAAAGACGGTCTTTACGCTGACTTGGTTTTTGGCACTTGCTATTCCTGTGAATATTGGGGCTCTGGGCAATGAATTTCTATCGTTATTTCTGCTAAAACTGAAACTCTCTGAGCAATTTTTAAATGATTGGGGGGCGTCTCTGACGGCTCCTTTCACAGAAGAAATTGCGAAAGGAATCGTTGTTCTGCTGATTGTTCTTCTTTTCCAGCAGCGGTCCTTAAAAACCAGCCTTCTTTTGGGAATGATTGCCGGAATAGGCTTCCAAATTGTTGAGGACAGCCTTTATATCCAACAGACGATTTTCAAAAACGATGGCAATGGCTTTATCACAGCCTTTGAACGCATCGCTTATTCTGGTCTGAGCCACTGGGTTTTCTCTGCCATCTTCGCAGTCGGTCTGGTTGCCCTCTTCACCAGAAGTAAGGCTATTTCTAAGATACGGGCCATTTTCTATATTATTGCCCCAATCGCTATCCACTTTGCCTGGAACTCCCCGCTAGATTTTTCTGGAAGTAATACCATTTACGGCATTATTTCTTGGATGATCTTGTTCTCCATCTTTAAAACAGTTGATCAACTGCCAAAAGAAGCGGAAATGCTCCCGTCAGCCTAGATAACAGTGCCCAAAACCTTTTGAAGTCATTTTCCCCCTCCTTTACAATAAAACGGGCACTAAATCACAAAAGCAAGAATCAGATGATTCTTGCTTTTGTCTGTTCTTAAACCGTCCAATCTATTTCTGGCCCTAGAGGAACAATCCCGTTGGGGTTGATGGTCTTGTGGCTGCCATAATAATGCTCCTTAATATGTTCAAAATTCACTGTCTCCTGAATGCCAGGCAGATGATAAATGCTTTTCGTATAAGCCCATAAATGAGGATAGTCAGATAATTGTCTGATATTACATTTAAAATGCCCAAAATAAACCGAATCAAACCGAACCAGACTGGTAAATAAGCGAATATCTGCCTCCGTCAGACGGTTTCCTATCAGAAAGTCCTGTTGAGCAAGAAGGGCTTCTAGCTTATCTAAGGCCTTAAACAGGCACCTCACTTCTTCCTGATAAACTTCCTGTTTCGTCGCAAATCCGACCTTGTACACCCCGTTATTAACCGCATCATAGACAAAAGCATTCATGGTATCAATCTCTGACAGAAGCTCTGTCGGGGCATGATGATTGGGGGCTGCACCCAGATGATCAAAGGCTGTGTCCAGCATGCGGATAATGTCAGCAGATTCATTATTGACAATGGTTTTGGTCTTTAGGTCAAAGAGCACCGGAACGGTAACCCTGCCACTATAATTAGGAGCTGCCTTTCGATAAATGTCGTAGAGATACTGAGCATTAAAGACTGGATCTCCAATAACACCAGGACCTTCTTCAAAAGTCCAGCCATTCTCCAACATCAGAGGGTGAACAACTGAGACAGAGATCATGTTCTCCAAACCTTTCAAGGCTCGGATAATCATGACACGACTAGCCCAAGGACAGGCTAAAGAAACATATAAATGGTAGCGGCCGACTTCAGCCTTGTAGCCTCCCTTTCCAGTCGGACCGGCCGAACCATCTGCTGTGATCCAGTGACGGAACTGAGATTCCGTCCTCACAAAACGTCCCCCCGATTTTGAGGTATCATACCATTGATCAACCCACTTGCCATCAACCAATAAACCCATCAGCTTACCTACCTTTCCAAACGATTAAGATGAAAATAAAAAGGAACCGAAAATGATTTTCAGCCCTTTATCTGCCAAATAAACGCGCAAAGAAACCTTTTTTAGCTTCTTCTTGCTGATTTTGAATCTCTTCAACTTCTGCCTTGGCTTCGTCTAATTCTAACTTCAGCGTGTCCCTGTCAGAGAAAGCTGCCAGCGTCAGCTGCTGCTGCTGATCCAACTGTTTGTCTTTCTCAGCAATCTGAACATCCTTGATACGAAGCTGTTCATCCTTATTCTCCAGCTGGCTGTCCTTAGCTTTAAGCTGTTCATAGAGACGGGTAATTTCAGTATTTTTCTCATCAATAAGAATTTCTAAAAATTCGCGCTGCTTAGCTTCCTCGCTGACCGGCTCATCTTCAAAAATGGTTTTTTTGTAAATCTCTTCAAGTTTAATGAGGCCGCTTCTCAGAACGACCGTCACTCCCTTATCATTTTTATCCAAATCTTCCTCAGGGAGAGCCTTGACCCGATTATTAATCGCTTGGCGACTAATTCCTAAAATCTCAGCCAGCTCACTGACGGTTTTTTCAATTGCCATAATATCCTCTTTTTACTGAAATAATACTATGAAAATCTTACCATAAGGCTTGGTTTCTGTCAATTTTAGCCGACTTTTCAGGCGCTTGTCTTCCTTTATTTTATGGTAAAATAAAAACATGACAAAACCATTCGATACGATTATTATTGGGGGCGGTCCGGCCGGTATGATGGCGGCCATTTCCTCCTGTTTTTACGGGCAGAAAACCCTCTTAATTGAAAAAAATAAGAAGCTGGGCAAAAAACTTGCCGGGACTGGCGGCGGCCGCTGTAATGTGACTAATAACGGGGATTTGGATGATCTCATGGCAGGGATTCCAGGCAACGGCCGTTTTCTTTACAGCGTCTTTTCTCAGTTTGATAATCATGATATTATAGCCTTTTTTGAAGAGAACGGCGTTGCTTTAAAAGTCGAAGACCATGGCAGGGTTTTTCCTAAAACGGATAAATCACGTACCATTATTGACTGTCTGGAAAGAAAGATCAATGCGCTTGGCGGCCAAATGCTAACACAAACCGAGGTAGTTTCTGTTAAAAAGATAGACGGACTCTTTCACCTTAAAGCAGCTAACCAGGAATTCAGCTGCCAAAAACTGATTGTGACAACTGGAGGAAAATCTTATCCTTCGACAGGTTCAACCGGTTTCGGCCATGAGATTGCCAGACATTTCAAACTGAACATCACTGAACTGGAGGCGGCTGAAAGCCCCCTCTTAACAGACTTTCCGCATAAGACCCTGCAAGGAATTTCCCTAGACGATGTGACACTCCGCTATGGCAAGCACCTCATTACCCATGATTTACTCTTCACCCATTTTGGCCTGTCTGGTCCGGCAGCTTTAAGACTCTCTTCTTTTGTTAAAGGAGGAGAAATAGTTGAATTAGACTTTCTGCCGACACAATCACAAGACGCATTAAATGCTTTCTTTGAAGCCCACCGCGACAAAACAGTCAAGAATGCCCTAAAACAGCTGCTACCCGAACGGCTGGCAGACTTTTTGGCCCAAGACTTTCCAAAACCCCTTAAGCAGTTGACGCCTCGCGAAACATCTAGCTTACTCACAAACCTTAAGGCTTTTCCAATTCAGATTACCGGTAAAATGTCTCTGGCCAAATCCTTTGTGACAAAAGGTGGCGTCGAACTAAAGGAGATTGACCCCAAGACCTTGGAAAGCAAGAAAGTGCCCGGCCTCCATTTTGCCGGCGAAGTGCTAGACATCAACGCCCATACCGGCGGCTTTAACATCACTGCAGCTCTCTGTACAGGTTGGGTTGCAGGGAGTGTGCATATACAATAACTGATCCTATCCTTTTGAAACAGATCCTCTTGCCAAAAAGTTACAGTCTGTGTACAATAAAGGTGATATAAAAACACATTGCAGTTGGTAGTCTGCAAACATCTTGATGATGTCAGTAACCTTCCCTCCAGGTCGTCCTTTATCACATTTATCATTTAGGAGGGGACTCTCATGAAATTGACAGTCTATTTTGATGGCACATTTTGGTTTGCTTTGGTGGAGCATATCAACCGTAAAGGACAGTACAAAGCTTTTCGCTACCCATTCGGTAAGAAACCAAAGGATTCTGACGTTTGGGACTTCATTTTGAAGCATCTACCAAATCTGATAGAAAAATATGATCAGATTGAAACAGATTCATCTATTGAAGACATTCCACACCCCAAGAAAATGAATCCCAAGCGCATGCAAAGGAGTCTTAACAAATCTAAAAAACAGGCTCCCGTTTCTACCAAAGCCCAGCTTGAAATGCAAAAGCTGCACGATGGGATAAAACAGGAAAGGAAATCTCTGAAAAAGAAGGAACATCTGACTTTTAAAGCCCACACGTATCATCTTAAACAAGAGAAACGCCACCAAAAAAAGAAGGGACATTAACTTGTCTCTTCTTTTTTAGGGGCTTTAAATGAACAACCGCAAAACGGCGACGCAGAGGACACCGGTCACAACGGCCAACATGACATTTTTACTTCTGAGGACAACCAAAAAGGTCGGTAGGACAGCCACGGCTTCAATCCATTTTAGCTGCGGAAGACTGCCTGTTTTTTCTGTGAAAATACTGGATAAGACCAGGGCAAAAATAATGGTTAGCGGCAGGTAACCTAAAAAGGCCACCACCTTATTTGGCAGACTGGCAAAGCGAACCAAAAAGTAAGGGAAGACACGCGGAATCCATGTGACCAGCATAGCGGCTACGATTGCCGTCAAAATATAAGGATTAATCATCTAACATCACCCCCACCGTACAGCCTAATAACGTCGCAGCCAAGACCGCTAAGGACTCCGAAATGAACACGCTTAAAAGGACATAAGCCAAAAAGACCGTCAACAGAATCATGCCAATCTTTTTTATCGGCAATCGTTTCAGCATTCCCTCCAGCTGGCCTGAAAAAATAGCTACAAACATAGCAATCAAGGCAAAATCAATACCAAAGGCATTCGGATTAGGAATCAGACCGCCAAGAACACAGCCTATCAGAGAAGCCAAAGCCCATGTCAAGTAGCCCGCAGCATTATTGCCATACATCCAGGCAGGCTTAATCACCTTATGGCGGATATGTTCCCCCAACATAATGCCATAGCTTTCATCCGTCATGAAGGTTCCGATGAGGAGCTGCTGCGCTAAGGTTGCCTCTGGAAAAATCGTTGCCGTGTGCAGGTTCATCAAAAAATGTCTTAAATTAATTAAAAAAACCGTCAGGGCAATCGAAGCCAGTGGCGCTTTTGCCAAAATCAAGGCGCACAGGGCAAACTGGCCTGAGCCCGAATAAACGATCAGACTCATCAATCCTGTCTCCAACGGGCTTATCCCAGATTTTGCAGCCACAATTCCCAAGGCCAACCCAATAGAAGTATAACCAAATACGGTTGGTGTGGCAGCCTTGACACCTTCGGTGAATCCTTTCTCCTCCATACTTTTCCTTTCAAGAGATAATGTGTTCATTATAACACAAAATACCCTTCATCAAAAAGGGTATTTGATTACTCTATGGTCTCAAAAGCCAAACTTGGTTTTGCATTTAAATCTAATGACGCAAAATTGCCCTTCTCATATTCAACGGCTGCAGCCAGTGCAATCATACCTGCATTGTCTCCACAGAGACGAAGCGGCGGAATAAGGACCTCGACATCCTGAATGTCTTTGGCCAAGCGCTCACGAAGTCCCTGATTGGCAGCGACACCTCCAGCCACCACAAGTGTCTTAACAGGATATTTTTCCAAAGCTTTCTTGGTTTTTACCATGAGAATATCCAGTACAGCAGCCTGAAAAGAAGCACAGAGGTCTTCTGAAACCAGTTCCTCGCCTTTTTGCTGGGCATTATGGTGAAGATTGATAAAAGCCGATTTTAGGCCTGAAAAAGAAAACTCTAAGTTATCTTCCTTAATCATGGCGCGTGGAAAATGATAACGATCTTGCCCCTTATGTGCCAAGATATCAATTTCACGTCCGGCTGGGTAACTTAGGCCCATCACACGTCCAACTTTATCGTATGCCTCACCGACAGCATCATCACGGGTTTCCCCAACAATCCGATAAGCACCCGCTTTTTCCACGTAAACCAGTTCTGTATGTCCTCCTGACACCAAAAGAGCCAGCAGTGGATAGGTTAACGCCCCCTGTTCACGCGCTGCCATCAGGTGACCGGCCATATGATTGACTGGGATCAGAGGCAGGCCATTTGCCCAAGCAAAAGCCTTGGCTGCTGCCATCCCCACAAGAAGAGCTCCTACGAGACCTGGACCCTCGGTCACTGCCACTGCTGATAGATCCTGAGCCGTAATCCCTGCTTCTGCCAGAGCATCCTGAATACAAAGGGTGATTACCTCAACATGGTGACGACTGGCGACTTCCGGCACCACACCACCAAAACGTTTGTGACTTTCCACCTGGCTAGCGATAATATTACTTAAGAGTTGGTCTTCATTTTTTAAAACAGCTACGCTGGTTTCATCACAAGATGATTCAATAGCTAAAATATAACGATCTTCCATAGTCCCTTTCTACCTAGTTTCTGCTGCCTTCTCTTTTCATCAAGATAGCATCTTCAAGTGGCTCATGATAATAATCCTGCCTCTTTCCGACCGTCACAAAACCATACCGTTCATAGAGATTTTGTGCTATCCGATTAGAAGCTCTAACCTCCAAAAAGATAGGCTGATCCAGACCCTCTAAAAAGGTCATCAGCTGCTTACTTAACCCCTGCCCCTGAAAAGCCTTTTTAACGGCGATATTTGTCAGCTCCAATTCCCCAACCAGATGTTGCAGAGACAGAAAGCCTACGATGTCTTTCCCGTCATAGACAAAAAAATAGTCTGCTTCCGGTTTTGCCAAATCAGCAGCTATTTGTTGCTGGGTCCAAGGAGACTTGCCATAGACATCCGTCAGGACAGCTAAAATCTGCTTGGACAGTTCTTCCATTTTTCTATCTTCCATATCACACACGGCGAATATAATCTAGAGATGAAGCGGCATGATTTTCCAGCCACTTCTCTTCTGCTTCAACTTTCTTTAGGTAGTCTGGCACAAAGCTGTGACTATCAGACGGCTCAAGTTCTTGTCCGAGTTTTCCAAGCTGATAGGCTGATGGCAGAACTTCCGCCACCTTGGCCTGGGGAACAAGCTCCGCGATTCGCTGACCAAAAGGCGCAACTTCCCCAACGAACATCAGCTTTTCTTCCTGCCCGACTCTCTCTAAAACACTTTCAATGGATGTATGCCGATCAGGCGCGACAGCCTTTCCCTCTTTATAAAAACCGACATAAACATTCTGACGGCGGGCATCCATCAAGGGAATCACCAAGCCATCAAACGGGCAATTCAGAGCAATGGCCTGCAGGCTAGAAAGGCCAACTAAGTCAATCCCTAAACTATAAGCCAAAGTCTTGGCAGTTGCCACGGCAACCCTTAATCCCGTGTAAGAGCCCGGACCTTGTGCAACGACAATACGGTCTAATGCCTGCGGGCTCATCTCCAAAGAGGCAAACAGAAAATCAACGGTTGGCATAAGACTGATACTATGATTTTTTGTGACATTAAGCGTTGTTTCTGCCAGCAATTGGTCATCTTCCAAAAGGGCAACTGAAAGCGCTTTGCTTGATGTATCAAGGCTTAAAACTTTCATATTTTACCTACCTCACTTGATTCTAACTCTTATTTTATGATATAATTTTGATAATTGCAACGAATCAAGGTTAAATCTATTACTCATGACAATTTCATAACCGTCAGTCTCTTGCTCTGATTTATAGAGGATTTGACCATTTTTCAATATTGACATAACCCTTTTCGGGTAACAAAGAAAGGTAAGCAAATGATTTACAAAATTTTTTATCAAGAACGTAAGGACCTGAGCCCGCGCCGTGAGCAGACTCAGGCGATTTATATCGAAATTGATGCTCAAAACGAACTGGAAGGCCGCATTAAGGCCCGTAAACTGGTTGAGGAAAAGACAGCCTACAACATTGAGTTCATCGAGCTTCTGTCAGACAAGCACCTAGAATACGAGAAAGACTCCGGTGCTTTCGAATTAACGGAGTTATAAGATGGCAAATATCAACTTAAAAGCCGAAGAAGTCGGTGTTTATGCCATCGGTGGATTGGGCGAAATCGGTAAAAACACCTATGGTATTGAATACCAAGACGAGATTATCATTGTTGATGCTGGTATCAAATTCCCAGAAGACGATCTCCTAGGGATTGACTATGTTATCCCTGATTACTCTTATATCGTTGAGAATCTTGACCGTATCAAAGCCCTAGTCATTACCCACGGGCACGAAGACCATATCGGAGGAATTCCTTTTCTCCTGAAACAGGCAAATATTCCCATCTATGCAGGACCCTTGGCTCTTGCCCTCATTCGAGGAAAACTTGAAGAACACGGCCTGCTCCGCGATGCCAAACTATACGAAATCAATGCCAATACTGAGTTAACCTTTAAAAATCTCAGTGTGACCTTTTTTAGAACCACTCACTCAATCCCTGAACCCCTAGGCGTTGTTGTGCAGACCCCTCAAGGGAAGATTGTATGTACCGGCGACTTTAAATTTGATTTCACACCGGTTGGTGAACCCGCTGACCTACATCGGATGGCCGCTCTCGGAGAAGAGGGAGTTTTGTGTCTCCTGTCTGATTCTACCAATGCTGAAGTTCCTACTTTCACCAACTCTGAAAAAGTCGTTGGCCAGTCCATTATGAATATTATCGAAGGCATCCACGGACGCATCATTTTCGCCTCCTTTGCCTCCAATATTTTCCGTCTTCAGCAGGCTGCAGAAGCCGCTGTTAAAACTGGCCGTAAAATTGCTGTTTTTGGACGTTCTATGGAGAAAGCCATTGTTAACGGGATGGAACTGGGCTATATCAAGGTTCCCAAAGGAACTTTCATTGAACCCAATGAGATTAAAAATTACCATGCCAGTGAAGTCCTCATCATGTGTACGGGAAGCCAGGGAGAATCGATGGCTGCCCTCTCACGTATTGCTAACGGGACCCACCGCCAAGTGCAGCTGCAGCCTGGAGATACGGTTATCTTTTCATCAAGCCCTATCCCCGGAAACACTACAAGTGTCAACAAGCTAATCAATACCATTCAAGAGGCCGGTGTCGAAGTCATCCACGGTAAAATCAATAACATTCACACATCTGGACACGGTGGTCAGCAGGAACAAAAGCTTATGCTCCGCCTCATTAAACCTAAGTACTTCATGCCAGTCCATGGTGAATATCGGATGCAAAAAGTCCATGCTGGTCTTGCCGAAGATACCGGTGTAGCAAAAGACAACATCTTCATCATGGAAAATGGCGATGTCCTTGCTCTGACCAGTAATTCTGCCCGCCTAGCCGGTCATTTCAACGCTCAGGATATCTATGTTGACGGCAACGGTATCGGCGACATCGGAGCAGCCGTGCTCCGTGACCGACATGACCTCTCTGAAGATGGTGTGGTTCTAGCCGTTGCGACTGTTGATTTCAAGACACAAATGATACTAGCAGGACCAGATATTCTCAGCCGCGGTTTCGTCTATATGCGCGAATCAGGAGATTTAATCCGTGAAAGTCAGCGTATTTTATTCAATGCTATCCGGATTGCCCTCAAAAATAAGGATGCCAGCATCCAGTCTATCAACGGAGCCATTGTTAATGCCCTGAGACCCTTTTTGTATGAGAAGACAGAGCGCGAACCCATTATTATTCCAATGGTTCTAACACCTGATAAATAACCCAAAAGCCTTGATTTTTCAATCAAGGCTTTTCTTTTTATGTTAATAAGGGTAAATGTAAGAAACAGTTCCGGCAGTTCCGCTGTTATTAGGATCAAACCAACCACGGTAGTTATCAATCCATTGCTGATCTTTATAGTTAGACTCAAGAACCTGAATATGGCCGTCTTCACCAACCGCTGTGACGTAGGCTACATGACCGTAACCGCCATCAGTCCAGCAAATGATAGAACCAACTGTTGGAACAGAACCGACTGTATAACCTTGCTGCGCTGCCGTGGTCGCCCAGTCTCCACCGTTCCCCCACCATTCGCCTACCCAAGGCGCCAACTGCTTAACGCCCCAAGTACACTGACCGACAGGGTATGAACTCTCTGGCTGTGCCTCGGCTGCCGGCTGCTCAGCGACAGCTGTCTCTTGAGGTGCTGCGGCTTGACTGGTATTGTTGCCATTTACGGTCAGCGTTTGCCCCGGTAAAATTAAACTGTCAATGGTCTTGCCGTTTAAAGCAGCTAACTCATAAACATCCATGCCATACATTTGGGCCACACTGTAAAATGAATCGCCGTATTGCAGGGTATAAGTATCCGCATTCACCACTTTATCTCCCACGAAAACAGTTGCTGCCGTAGCTGCTACGGTAAGTGTTGCTTTTCCCAAAAATTGTTTTTTCATAAATAATCATTTCCCTCACAGACTTTCTCAAAGTAGTAATACCATGATACCCTACTAATATTTCAGGTCTTTTAAAAGAAAAGATAATTTTTATTACTAATCCGTAACAAACGCCCCTTCTAAAAATGACTCAATGACCCTCAATCCCATCATTAAAAAGCTGGTTACCCAGCTTTTTAATGATTATTGTGAGACCAAAACGCGAAGCTGCTGATCAATCGTTTCTGCTGTCATACGCCCTTCACGAATGCCCCAGATTACAAGACTAGGACCTCTGCGAGCATCTCCTGCAACAAAAACTTTCTCGTTATTGGTTGAATAATCATCATAGATGCTCTTCACACCAAATTGATCGAAAAGTGACGTTTCTGCGCCGGTAAAGCCCATTGCAAGGAGAACAAGGTCTGCCTTAAGCACTTCTTCTGAGCCCTCAATCGGCTTGAAGTCCCTTCCCACCTTGACCGTTTTTGCAGCAATCACCTGGCCACGATCCGCTCCGATAAACTCTACCGTTGAGGTACTGTATTCTGTCAGGCTGCTGTTTTGGACAAAATCAGCTTCTTCCTGGCCATAACCGGTACGATTAATCATAGGGTATTCCGGCCAGGGGTTGGTGTCCAGACGACTCTCAGGAAGCTGTGGCGTAATTTCAAGCTGTTTGATGCTTGCAGCACCCAAACGGACAGCCGTTCCGATACAGTCATTCCCAGTATCACCCCCACCGATAACTAGGACATGTTTGCCCTTTAAGGTAGCTCCCAGCTGACGATCTGGGCTGGCCAAGAGATTCTGAGTCGTTTCTGTTAAGAAATCCACTGCAAAACGCACGCCCGTTAAATGACGGCCGGGAACATCCAGGTCACGCGGTACGCTGGCTCCCGTAGCTAAAATAACGCGGTCAAAATCCTGCAAGAGTTCCTCTGCACTAATATCGCGGCCAATTTCCGTATTCGCAATAAAATTAATCCCAATTTCAGCCATGGTATCAATCCGGCGCTGAACAATATCTTTATCCAGCTTCATATTTGGTATTCCATACATTAAGAGGCCACCAAAGCGATCTGAACGTTCAAAAACAGTAACCGTATGCCCCAGCTGATTAAGACGCCAAGCTGCAGATAAACCTGCCGGACCAGACCCCACAACCGCAACCTTAAAACCTGTACGCTCAGATGGTAAGCCAGAATCAGCAACCCAGCCTTCTTCAAAGGCATTATCAATAATAAAACGTTCATTATCATGAATCGTAACCCCAGCTCCATTCAAGCTTTCGGTACAGCCCTTCTCACAAGGTGCCGGACAGACACGACCCGTCATCTCAGGCAGGGGGTTGGTTCGGCTTAAACGCTCAAAGGCTCGGCGAAAATCACCCTTATAAACCAAATCATTCCACTCAGGAATTAAATTATCATTGGGACAGCCAGAAACCGCACGGCCGCCACCGTAAAAACTGCCTTCATGACAGAAAGGAATGCCGCAGTTCATGCACCTAGCGGCCTGTTCCTGCCGTTCTTCCCTAGATAAGGGTGTCTGTAATTCTTCAAAATCAAGAATACGCTCGCTAACGGGACGATATGGATTGTCCTTGCGCTTGTATTTTAAAAATCCAAATGGGTCTGCCATATCAATTCCCTCCTGTTACTGTAGCCAGCAGGTCTGCTCTTTCCTGAG
Organism: Streptococcus ferus DSM 20646; assembly: GCF_000372425.1. Taxonomy (GTDB): domain Bacteria; phylum Bacillota; class Bacilli; order Lactobacillales; family Streptococcaceae; genus Streptococcus; species Streptococcus ferus. The sequence goes on along the minus strand of NZ_AQVD01000004.1, from coordinate 35,478 downwards.
CAGTTTCCTGACCGCCTGTTGCAATTTCAAATGTTGTCAATTCCAGTTCATCTCCGCTGAGACCGCGCTTGGCTAGCGCAAATTCAAGATCATTGATTTCATGGAATTCTGTCGGATAAACTTTGACGAATTTTCTGACCTGATTATCCCAGTCATCAAGAAGACGCGCCGCCTTTTGACTGCCGGTGTAAGCTAAATGCTGCTCTATCATTTCTTTAAGAATCTCATCGCCTCTTGTCTCTCCAACTGCGTATAGATCAACCATTTCTCTATTGACCTTATCCTTAAAGTGACCATCAGCATCATAGACATAAGCCACGCCGCCACTCATTCCAGCTGCGAAATTGCGGCCGGTTGTTCCTAGGATAACCGCAACACCGCCTGTCATGTATTCACAGCCGTGGGCACCGACCCCTTCAACGACAACCTTCGCACCTGAGTTACGGACACAGAAGCGCTCACCTGCACGCCCAGCAAAGTAGGCCTCCCCATTGACAGCACCAAAAAGAGAAACATTACCGACAATCGGCGAATTCTCGACATCATAAGCTGCATCATGTGGCGGCTTCACAATCAGACGCCCTCCTGACATGGACTTGGCAATGTAGTCATTGGCCTCTCCGATGAGGGTTAATTCCATTCCTTGCGGGATGAAACTTGCAAAACTCTGGCCTGCAATCCCCTTATATTCATATTTGATGAGTCCGGCTTCTACGGTCTGATTCCCATATCTTTCAGCAATCCAGCCCGCCATTCGGCTTCCGACAGAACGCTGAACATTGTTGATGGTATTTCTAACCGTCACACCCACACCACTCTCAATAGCGGCTGTAGCAAATCCGTCCAGTTCTTTCCACTGGCGAGCATCAGCGAAAGGATCTTCTGTTTTGGCAGCAATTGGGAAGCTGTTCCCAATAACACGGGAAAAGTCCAATGATTTGGCCTTCCCTTTGGGAACAAACTTAGCCTTCAGCACCTCCGCATGTCCAACCATCTCATCAACTGAGCGGAAGCCTAATTCTGCCATGTATTCACGAAGTTCTTCTGCCATAAACAGCATCATATTGATAACATGTTCTGGTTTACCAGCAAAGTGCTTGCGCAAATCAGGATTTTGGGTTGCCACCCCAACTGGGCAGGTATTGAGCGAGCACACCCGCATCATGACACAGCCCACAGAGACTAAAGCAAGACTGGCAAAAGAGTATTCTTCTGCACCAAGCAAAGTAGCAATAGCCAAATCACGCCCTGTCATCAATTTACCGTCCGTCTCCAAGGTCATTCGCTGGCGAAGACGATTGAGAGAAAGGGTTTGATGGGCTTCAGCCAAGCCCATTTCCCAAGGCAGGCCTGCATCGCGGACAGAATTTCGCGGAGAAGCTCCTGTGCCGCCATCATACCCTGAAATAACGACCTTATCTGCACCCGCCTTGACACAGCCGGTAGCAATGGTCCCTACACCTGTACTTGACACCAACTTGACATTGATTTGGGCATAAGGGTTGATTGCTTTCAGATCGTAGATGAGTTGGGCCAAATCTTCAATAGAATAAATATCATGATGCGGCGGAGGCGAGATGAGACGAACACCTGGTGTAGCCCCACGAATCTCAGCTACCCAAGGAAAGACCTTTTGCCCAGGCAGCTGACCGCCTTCACCAGGTTTTGCTCCCTGTGCCAATTTAATCTGTAGTTCTTCAGCCGACATCAGGTATTCTGCATTAACACCAAAACGACCAGAAGCGACCTGTTTGATTTTCGAGTTAAGGTTACGTCCATCTGCCTGAGGTTTGAAACGTTTTCGATTTTCACCACCTTCACCAGAGTTTGACTTAGCACCTATCCGATTCATGGCTTCAGCAATTGTTTCATGCGCCTCCTTGGATAAGGACCCAAAACTCATGGCCCCCACCTTGAAGCGCTTGACAATTTCCTGAGCTGGTTCGACCTCGGAAAGATCTACTGCGGGACGACTAGACTGAAACTCCCACATGGCACGCAGAGTCGTTGGCTGCTCTAAGGCTTCCTTGTCTAGTTCTGTTGAGTATTGTTTAAAGAGACCGTAATCCCCACGCCGAACCGCCTGTTGGAAATTATAGATGGTCTTGGGATTAAAGAGGTGGTATTCACCATCTGTTTTAAACTGGAAAGAACCGCCAGACGGTAGATAATCATTGGCTTTAGGGCCAAAAGCAAAGGCGACACGTTCTAAGTATTCCTTTTCAATCTGATTAAGTGATAGCCCATTGATTCGAGTCGCTGTTCCCGTAAAATAACGGTCAACAACCTGTTCAGACAGACCGATGGCTTCAAATAACTGGGCACCTTTATAACCGAGAACAGTCGAAATCCCCATTCGACTCATTACTTTAACGAGGCCTTTTTCAGAAGCCTTACGATATTTCTCAAAACTGTCAGCTGTCTTATCAAAAGCAGCCAAGGTTGCGTAGGCTCCGTAAGGGTGAACCGCAGTTGCTCCAAAGCCAACTAAGGTTGCAAAATGATGCACCTCAAAAGCCTCAGCTGTATCGACAACAATTGAAAACTGACTGGCTTTCCCTTTAACAACCATATAATTATTAAGTCCGGATACCGCTAAAAGGATTGGAATTGCCAACTGGCCTTCCTGAACCTGACGGTCCGAAAGAATAATAATCTTACTCCCCTTATCCACTGCTTCCTCAGCCTGCTTGAAAAGATCTTCCAGGGCATGCTGAAGGCGATTATGATCTGAGCCGCCTAAATCGTAAACGGTTGACAGGCTTGTCGCCTGATAACGTTCATCCTTCAGAGCTGCCAACTTGGCAAAATCTCGGCTAGAAAGGATTGGACTCTCAATCCTTACCTTGACACAGTTATCCGCCCCATCACGGCGAATATCACCATCACCGCCCAAATAAACATTGGTCGAAACGACTAGCTGCTCTCGAATCGCATCAATCGGAGGATTGGTTACTTGAGCAAATTGCTGTTTAAAATAAGTGAAGAGTGACTGTGGCTTGTCGGATAAAACAGCCAGAGGGCTGTCAAACCCCATGGAAATAACCGGCTCTTCCCCTTTTTCAGCCATTGGCAGTAAGACCGTCCGAATGACCTCATCGGTGTAACCAAAAATCTTCCACATTTGATTGACATCATAGGTCTGTGGTTCTTGTTCGGCTTCCGCAAAATCATCCAATAAGGCAATATTGTTCTTAACCCAGTCTTGATAGGGGTGCTGTTTAGCATAATGAGCCTTAACCTCTTCATTTTTCAAGAGGAGACCTTTTCGGGTATCAATGAGCATCATGTTCCCAGGTCCTAATACCCCTTTTTCCAGTACTCGACTAGGCTCTAAATCAACAACACCTGACTCACTGGAGCAGATCAAGAAATTATCCTTAGTCCTTGAATAGCGACTTGGTCGGAGTCCATTACGGTCAAGGCGCGCCCCAACCATATCACCGTCAGTAAAGACAAGGGCCGCAGGTCCGTCCCAAGGAGCGACAAAGCTGGACGAATATTCATAGAAGGCTGACAGCTCATCTGATAAGCCAGCATCTTCGCCCCAAGCTTCGGGAACCATCATCAAGAGACTCTGAGGAATGTCCCGTCCGTGACGATAGAGGTACTCTAAGCAGTTTTCTAGTTTGGCAGAATCAGAATGTTCCTCATTATAAACATCAATCTGATGGCTGTGCATCCAATTTTCTGCTCCACGGAGGGTGTTGATTTCACCATTATGGGCTAAGAAGCGAAACGGTTGAGCCCGATCCCATGATGGAAATGTATTGGTAGAGAAGCGCGAATGCGTCAAGGCAATATGCGACTTAAAGTGTTCATCAATCAAGTCCGGATAGAAGAGACGTACCTGGAAGGCATGCAGCATCCCTTTGTAAACGATGGTTTTGCTTGAGAGCGAGCAAATAAAAAGCTCATCTGTCGCAAAGGTTTTTTCAAGATGGCGTCGCAGACGAAAGAGCTTATCTTCAAAGACACGTCCGCTGTCAGTATCTGTCGGTTTTTCAATAAACAGCTGGACGAAACTAGGCATGATATCCTGAGCCGCAGGACCGCAGTTGTCATAATGAAAAGGTACATCACGTGCAAGAAGCACATGAAAACCGCCCTTCTCAATCTCACTAATAACACTATCCTGTAAAATACTTTTGGCCAGCTTATCTTGTGGCAAGAAAAGCTGAGCAACCGCATAGTCACCAAACTGTGGCAGGACAATGTCGGCCTCCTGAGCCTTCAGTCGGAAAAATTCATCCGGCATGGCCACCAGCATTCCAGCTCCATCTCCTGTATCAGGTTCTGCCCCTGTACCGCCTCGATGGTTCATTCTTTCTAACATGGTCAGGGCATACTCAATGAGAGTATGACTGGCTTCTCCTTCAATATGAGCGACAAAACCCATTCCACAGGCATCGGATTCAAAAGAAGGATCCCAGAGTGTTGTTTGCTGTGCTTTCAAAGCAGCTTCTTTCATACATTTACTCCTACTATCAATAGTGTCTCATAATGATAAAACTGATGAAAAAATTATACCACAAGAAACTTAATTAGAACAGATTTCATTAAGAAAAAATCTGAAAATTCAAGCAATTATTTTGACAAAGAAAGCAACCCGAAGGTTGCCTTGCTTAACAATGAACAAAAGCAATTAATAAAGATCCAGGTAGTTTTCCACTTCCCATTGTGACACAAAGGTCGCATAACTAGCCCATTCGATTTTTTTAGCCTCCACAAAGTTTGTGGTGATATGACTTCCCAGAGCCGCTTTCACAACATCGTCTTCCTGAAGGGCTTTAACAGCATTGCGCAGCGTTGAAGGCAGATCAGCGATACCAGCCGCCTTACGTTCCGCCTCAGTCATCACATAGATGTTAGACTCAACCGGTGCCGGTGCCTCAATTTTATTTTCAATTCCATCAAGTCCAGATTCAAGAAGGACGGCCAGTGCCAAATAAGGGTTGGCAGTCGGATCAACCGAACGCAGTTCAAGACGGGTACTCATGCCACGAGAAGCAGGCACACGAATCAATGGGGAACGGTTACGGCCAGCCCAAGCAATATAGACAGGTGCTTCATAACCAGGAACCAAGCGTTTGTATGAGTTAACCGTTGGATTCATCACGGCTGTGAAGTTATAAGCATGCTTCATCAAGCCGCCGAGGAAATAGTAAGCATTTTCGGATAACTGCATGCCCTTTGGATCTTCTGGGTCAAAGAAAGCATTTTTTCCATCTGGAGTGAAGAGAGACATGTTACAGTGCATTCCTGAACCGTTGATTCCAAATTTTGGCTTAGCCATAAAGGTTGCATAAAGACCGTGTTTACGCGCAATGGTCTTAACAACCAGTTTGAAGAGCTGAATCTTGTCACAAGCTTTTAAAACTTCCTCATACTTAAAGTCAATCTCGTGCTGCCCCACAGCTACCTCGTGGTGACTAGCTTCAACTTCAAAGCCCATGTCTGTCAGCACATTAACAATTTCACGGCGAGTATTGTCTGCAAGGTCGGTTGGCGCTAGGTCAAAATACCCACCCTTATCATTAACATCCAGCGTCGGTTCCCCTTTTTCATCCAGTTTAAATAGGAAAAATTCAGGTTCAGGACCAAGGTTGAAAGAGCTAAAACCAAGTTCTTGCATATGTTTCAGCGCACGTTTTAAGTTTCCGCGTGGATCTCCTGCAAATGGTTCACCTTCTGGTGTGTAAATATCACAGATCAAGCCTGCAACACGGCCATTTTCATCTCCCCAAGGAAAAACAGTCCATGTATCAAGATCAGGATACAAATACATATCAGACTCATTGATGCGGACAAAACCTTCAATTGACGAACCATCGAACATCGCTTTATTAGAAAGAATTTTTTCAATTTGCTCGTCTGTGGCAGGAATTTCAACATTTTTCATAATCCCCAAAATGTCAGTGAACATCAGTCGAAGAAAAGTAACGTTTTTTTCCTTGATATCGCGTCTGATATCATTTGCAGTAATTGACATAAGTAATCTCCTTTTTTGATTAAAAAAATATATTTAGACACATCAGAATGTGACATTAACGTAAGCGATGCGATGGCTGCTGAAAGCCGCCTTGAGCTCTAAGTTCGTCTTGTAAAATACGACGAACATCTTCATCAGTAAGGGTCTTTTGGGCTAGACGCTGCTGATCTTTTCGTTTGGCATATTCTTTTTTGATAGCAACAATATTAAGACCCTCTTCTAGAAAATCTCGAATTTCAAGCAGGCGATCCATATCATTAAGTGAATACAAGCGCCGATTGCCTTCGCTACGATTAGGGGTTAATAGACCCTGCTCTTCGTAATACCGAATTTGTCGGGCGGATAAGTCCGTTAATTTCATAACCGTCCCAATCGGAAAGACAGACATTGAGCGTCTCAACTCTTTTTCTCCCATATAAGCTCCTTTCACCCCCTTATTATATTCTGAAAATTCTGACCTGTCAAGTGCAAATGTTATATTTTCTAACATAAAAGAATGAAAATTACTTCTCATCCTTCTTTTTCTTATTAACATATCCAATCAGACGTTCAAAATCAGAATTCACCAAGATAGCAATAAAGACTCCCATAAAGGTCTCAAAGACTCTGGCAAAGACATAAAAAATAGTTTCGTGTGCAGGTATCGAGAGAGAAATAATCAAAAGCGCCGAGACACCGCCTATAATCCCCGGCTTATTGTCCATAGCCACATTCGTCATAATGGTCAACATGGTTAGTATCGGAACAAAAACAACGACAACCCAAAATTGCCCATGAAAAAAAACATTAAGAACATAAAATACAAGGGCATAAAAACCACCGATACTATTCCCCACCACACGCGAGGCTCCAAAATGCACACTTTTATCAAAATCTTCTCTCAGGCTAAAGACTGCCGTCAAAGCGCCAATCTGCAGACCCTTCCAGCCAAACAAACCAAATAAAAGCAGAACCAAAAAGACAGCAAAACCTGATTTTGCAGTCCGCATTCCCAGTTTAAACTTCTTAATATCAAATTTATATTTTTTTAGCAGCTTCATTCTCTCTTCCTCACCCTCTATTCTAACACGTCTGAGCTACTTTGTGGAGTATTCATTCGCTTTCAGCGCACAGAAAAAGTTGGCAATCCTGATTTTTGCTTTAAAATGCAGAAGCAGTTCGCTTTGCTGAGATTGTCAGCGAGTATTTAGCCTTGTGAGGTCGCAAACTCACTCTGTTTTAAGGAATACTCTACTATCAATAACAACAGACAAAAAACGACAGGAAACCTGTCGTTTTTTAACCTTGATATTTTGAGCTGACTGACTGCCTATTTTTCAGTCAAAGCAGCCAAGCCTGGTAATACTTTATACCTTGCTAGACTTTCTAACTCGCCTAGCTTCGTAGAAACTCTACGCGATGCACTAGAAAAAGAGCTGGTTGCCCAACTCTTTTCGTTGTATATCTTTCATGCGCAGTAGCTGAATGGCAGTTCACTTCGCTACGCTTGTGACCAACCTATTCAGCCTTGCGGGGGTGCGTCTACGGAATCGTAGATTCCTGACTTACCGCCTATTTTTCAGTCAATGCTGCAAGACCTGGCAAGACCTTACCTTCAAGGAGTTCCATTGACGCACCGCCGCCTGTTGAGATCCATGAGAATTTGTCTGCACGGCCGAGGTTGATGGCTGCTGCGGCTGAGTCACCACCACCGATGATAGATTTCACGCCTGGTTGTTTCACGATAGCGTCCATCACACCGATAGTACCCGCTTGGAAGTCTGGGTTTTCAAAGACACCCATAGGACCATTCCAAACCACTGTTTTAGCACCAGTTAATTCTTCGTCAAATTTAGCGATAGATTTTGGACCGATGTCCAGACCAAGGAAGCCTTCAGAAACAGCTTCGCCTTCTGTATCACGGACTACATCATAGCCTGCAAAGGCATTGGCTTCTTTTGAATCAACTGGCAAGATCAGTTTGCCATTTGATTTTTCAAGCAATTCTTTAGCGATGTCAAGCTTGTCTTCTTCCACCAGTGAGTTACCGATTTCGATACCTTGTGCCTTGTAGAAGGTATAAGTCATCCCACCACCGATAAGAACTTTGTCAGCTTTTTCAAGAAGGTTTTCGATGACACCGATTTTATCGGAAACTTTTGAACCACCAAGGATGGCGATGAATGGACGAACTGGGTTGTCAACAGCTTCTTGGATGTAGGCAATTTCATTTTCCAAAAGGAAACCAGCTACTGCTTTTTCCACGTTTGCAGAAATACCTACGTTTGACGCGTGGGCACGGTGAGCTGTACCAAAGGCATCGTTTACGAAGATACCATCACCAAGTGAAGCCCAGTATTGACCAAGTTCTGGATCATTTTTAGATTCTTTCTTACCATCCACATCTTCGAAACGAGTGTTTTCAACAAGAAGAACTTGACCATCTTCCAGCGCATCAATAGCAGCTTCCAATTCAGCTCCACGAGTAACGCCTGGGAAAGCAACTTCTTGACCCAATTTAGCCGCCAAGTCAGCCGCTACTGGTGCCAGAGATTTGCCTGCTTTGTCTGCTTCTTCTTTAACACGGCCTAGGTGAGAGAAGAGAATAGCACGGCCACCTTGCTCGATGATGTACTTAATAGTTGGAAGAGCTGCGGTGATACGGTTGTCGTTTGTGATAACGCCATCTTTCAAAGGCACGTTAAAGTCCACACGAACCAAAACTTTCTTGCCTTTCAAATCAACATCTTTAACAGTCAATTTTGCCATTAGTTAAGACTCCTTAAAAATTTTTATACAGGTCAATTATACCATAATTTCAATCAGTCAGGTATAAGAACCAAAAAGTTTCCTTTATTTTCAAAAAAAGAGAGCCTAGGCTCTCTTTCTCATCGCTCATAAATTCTTATTTAGCGATTTTTGCGAAGTACTCAAGAGTACGTACAAGCTGTGAAGTGTAAGACATTTCGTTGTCATACCAAGAAACAACTTTCACCAATTGTTTACCGTCAACATCAAGAACTTTAGTTTGAGTTGCGTCAAACAATGAACCGTATGAGATACCAACGATATCTGATGATACGATTTGGTCTTCAGTGTAGCCGTATGACTCAGTTGCAGCAGCTTTCATCGCAGCATTTACTTCTTCAACTGTTACATTTTTCTCAAGAACAGCAACCAACTCTGTTACAGATCCTGTTGGAGTAGGTACGCGTTGTGCAGCACCGTCAAGTTTTCCGTTCAATTCTGGGATAACAAGACCGATAGCTTTTGCTGCACCAGTTGAGTTAGGAACAATGTTGGCAGCACCAGCACGCGCACGACGAAGGTCACCACCACGGTGTGGTCCGTCAAGAATCATTTGGTCACCTGTATAAGCGTGAATTGTAGTCATCAAACCTTCAACAATACCAAAGTTATCTTGAAGGGCTTTAGCCATTGGTGCAAGACAGTTTGTAGTACATGAAGCACCTGAGATAACTGTTTCAGTACCATCAAGGATATCATGGTTAGTGTTAAATACAACTGTTTTAACATCGTTTCCGCCAGGAGCAGTGATAACAACTTTTTTAGCGCCGCCTTCATGCAAGTGTTTTTCAGCACCAGCTTTGTTAGCGAAGAATCCAGTTGCTTCAAGAACGATTTCTACTCCGTCAGCTGCCCAGTCAATTTGTTCAGGATCGCGTTCAGCAGAAACTTTCACAAATTTACCGTTAACTTCAAATCCGCCTTCTTTAACTTCAACAGTTCCATCGAAACGACCTTGAGTAGTGTCGTATTTCAACAAGTGTGCAAGCATGTTTGGATCTGTCAAGTCATTGATACGTGTTACTTCAACACCCTCAACATTTTGGATGCGACGGAAAGCAAGACGACCAATACGACCGAAACCGTTAATACCAACTTTAACTACCATTCGTGATTTCCTCCTTATGAAAATCAAAAAAATTTTATTTTAAAAGGACCAGCCTTTTAATAACCTATTGTGAAAAGATTAACTTATAAAGGTACAAACTAACCCTTCAACAAGTTTATTATATAACTATTCCTATAAAATTGCAAATGATTTTAGACTTTCTGAAAAGAAAAAGACACCCTTGCAGGGTGTCTTCATTCATTAAGCTTCACCAGAATTTTTCTTGATAATTTCTTCTTGAACAGACTTAGGAACGTCTTCATAGTGGTCAAATACCATCATGAAAGTACCGCGTCCTTGAGATGCTGAACGAAGAACAGTTGCATAACCAAACATCTCCGCAAGTGGTACATAAGCACGGACGATTTGACTGTTTCCGTGGGCTTCCATACCATCAACACGACCGCGACGTGCAGTCACGTGGCCCATAACATCACCAAGATTTTCTTCAGGAACAGTAACAGTGACAAGCATCATTGGCTCAAGGATAGCTGGCTGAGCTGTTTTCGCAGCTTCTTTCAGCGCCAGAGATGCCGCAATCTTGAAGGCTGTTTCTGATGAATCGACATCATGGTAGGAACCATCGTAAAGTTTTGCTTTCACGTCAACGATCGGGTAACCAGCAAGGACACCGTTTGCCATTGACTCAACCAAGCCTTTTTCAACGGCAGGGATAAATTCACGCGGAACCACACCACCGACGATAGCATTTTCAAACTCAAAGCCTTTACCTTCTTCGTTTGGTGTGAACTCAATCCAAACATCACCAAACTGACCTTTACCACCAGATTGACGCTTGAAGAATCCACGAGCCTGTGTAGAAGCACGGAAGGTTTCACGGTAAGATACCTGTGGAGCACCAACGTTTGCTTCAACCTTGAATTCACGTTTCATACGGTCAACAAGGACATCCAGATGGAGTTCTCCCATACCAGAGATAACTGTTTCACCCGTTTCAACGTTTGTTTCAACGCGGAAGGTTGGATCTTCTTCAGCTAGTTTCTGCAGGGCAACACCCATTTTATCTTGGTCAGCCTTAGATTTTGGCTCAACCATGAGTTGGATAACCGGTTCTGGAACGTTGATAGATTCCAAGATGATTTTAGCTTTTTCATCAGTCAATGAATCACCAGTTGTGGTATCTTTCAAACCAACAGCAGCGGCAATATCACCAGCATAAACTGTTTCAATTTCTTGACGGCTGTTAGCGTGCATTTGTAGGATACGTCCGATACGTTCGCGTTTGCCTTTGGTAGTGTTAAGAACGTATGAACCGCTGTTAAGCACACCTGAGTAAACACGGAAGAAGGTCAAACGACCTACGAATGGGTCTGTCATAATCTTGAAAGCAAGAGCCGCAAATGGTTCATCATCAGACGCTGGACGTGTTTCTTCTTCGTCGGTATCTGGATTGATTCCTTTGATTGCTGGAATATCAAGCGGACTTGGCAGGTAATCAATAACCGCATCCAACATCAGCTGAACACCTTTGTTCTTGAAGGCAGATCCACAAAGTACTGGGAAGAATTCAACATTGATGGTCGCTTTACGGATAGCAGCTTTTAATTCTGCTTCTGTAATTTCTTCACCTTCAAGGTACTTCATCATCAGCTCTTCATCAGTTTCCGCAACTGCTTCCACCAATTTTTCACGGTATTCTTGTGCTTGCTCAAGGTAGTCCGCTGGAATATCTTCTTCCTTGATATCAGTACCAAGGTCATTGGTATAAATTTCAGCTTTCATCTTAATCAAGTCGATGATTCCGCGGAAATCATCTTCAGCTCCGATTGGCAGCTGAATTGGATGTGCGTTTGCTTGCAGGCGGTCATGAAGGGTACTTACTGAGTAAAGGAAATCTGCACCGATTTTATCCATTTTGTTGGCAAATACGATACGAGGAACCCCATATTCAGTCGCCTGACGCCAAACTGTTTCAGTCTGAGGCTCTACACCTGACTGTGAGTCAAGAACGGTAACTGCACCATCCAATACACGGAGAGAACGCTGTACTTCGATGGTGAAGTCAACGTGCCCCGGTGTGTCGATGATGTTGACACGGTGGTCGTTCCATTGCGCAGTTGTTGCGGCAGATGTAATGGTGATACCACGTTCTTGTTCTTGTTCCATCCAGTCCATCTGTGACGCACCTTCGTGTGTTTCACCGATTTTATGGATTTTACCAGTATAGTAAAGAATACGCTCAGTTGTAGTTGTTTTACCAGCATCAACGTGAGCCATGATACCGATATTACGAGTTTTTTCAAGTGAAAATTCGCGAGCCATTTGGTTTTCTCCTATAAAAATTTATTTTGCTTTTTTATTATAGCATATTCATAAAGAACGGATAGGCAGGACCTACCCGTTCTCGCATCGTTTTTTATTTTTTCCTGTGGAAAATGATGGACGACAGCCCAGCTCTAATAGAACTAAGTATGAGTAGCAAACCTAGCGTGCTAACTCTTTGCACTTATTCTTAGTTGAATTTTAGCTACAAATGTCCTATCTTAACTGAACCCGGCCGGCGTACTGCCAGTGAAAAAAGATAAGTTTCCTTGGTTGTAAACAACCAGCGTCATCTTCCTATTTTTCACCTGTACGCCCGCCCTTGGTATCTTAATCTTACCAGCGGAAGTGGGCGAAGGCACGGTTAGCTTCAGCCATCTTATGAGTGTCTTCACGTTTCTTAACTGCTGCACCTGAGTTATTAGCAGCATCAAGAATTTCTTTTGCAAGACGATCCTTCATAGTATGTTCACCACGAGCACGTGAAGCATTAACCAACCAACGAAGACCTAGAGTGGTGCGACGTTCTGGACGAACTTCAACTGGAACTTGGTAGTTAGACCCACCAACACGACGGGCACGTACTTCAAGGACAGGCATGATATTTTCCATTGCTGTCTCAAACACTTCAAGTGCATCTGTGTCTGAAGCTTCTTTAATCTGATCAAAAGCTCCGTAGACAATTGTTGCAGCTGTCCCGCGTTTCCCATCAAGCATAACACGGTTGATAAGACGTGTTACAAGTTTTGAATTGTACAACGGATCTGGCAATACTTCGCGCTTAGGCGCACGGTTTTTACGACTCATTTCCTAATCTCCCTTCTTATGCTTTTGGTTTTTTAGCACCGTATTTAGAACGGCCTTGTTTACGATCAGCAACACCTGCTGTATCCAGTGCACCACGAACGATATGGTAACGTACCCCTGGAAGGTCTTTGACACGACCGCCGCGGATAAGAACCACACTGTGTTCTTGCAGGTTGTGACCGATACCTGGAATGTAAGCAGTCACTTCAATAAGGTTACTCAAACGTACACGGGCAAATTTACGAAGAGCTGAGTTAGGTTTCCTAGGTGTCATCGTACCAACACGAGTTGCAACACCGCGTTTTTGAGGGGCAGCAATCTTCGTTTGAACTTTTTTATGGCTGTTATAACCAATGTTCAATGCTGGTGATTTAGATTTTTCTACTTTAGACTTACGTGGTTTACGTACCAACTGATTGATTGTAGGCATCTACATTCTCCTGTATTTTTTTATTTTTGGTTGATAAAGCACTTGGTGACAGTCTTTATCGTGGTGTACTTTTGCAACATTTGTCAGCACGTCTCTGTACACTTTTGAGAGACCAAAAGTAAAAAGTACCGTCCAATATAATAACACAAAACGAGGTCAGTGTCAATTCTTTTTTGTTGAGACAACGAAACTCCTGAGCAGGAAAAAGAGCCTCATTCTGAGGCTCTGAAATAATCTTCTTGGTTCAGTCAAATCCTATGATGATGTCAGACTCCCCCATCAAAAAGATTGCCGATCTCAACATCAACTTTTTTGTTTTTCACATCAATCTTTGAAACCGTCAATAAGGATTTGTAATCCACAAAAAGGTTCCGCTTGATTTGCTTATTGTCTGCAAAAACAGCCACACCAACTAAATGGCAGTCAAACTCACTCAGCAGGCTAACCATACCCGATATGGTCCCGCCACCTTTCAAGAAATCGTCCACAATAAGAACATTGCTGTTGGGCTTAAGGCTTCTCTTGGACAAAAACATTTTTTCAATACGGTCGCTAGACCCCGAAGCATAGTTAACTGACACCGTTGAGCCTTCTGTAATCTTTAAATCTCGGCGGACGATGACAAAAGGAACGTTGAGGATTTCTGCGACAGCATTAGCCAACGGAACGCCCTTGGTCGCAACGGTCATAACCGCATCAATTTGCTGGCCAGAAAATGCCTTGGCAATAATCCGACCGACTTTTTTGAGAATGCTTGGTGTACTCAAGAGGTCTGACAGGTAAATATAGCCCCCCGGTAAAATACGGTCACTCTCCGACAGTCTTTGACAGAGGCCTTCAGCAATAGACTTGGCCTCCTCAGATGAGATAGAAGGCGTAAAGAGAACACCTCCACTCGCCCCAGTCACCGTCTCAACCTGACCAATCCCTGCTTCCTCGAAAGCTTTTTTGACAATTCCAATGTCTTCAGAAATAGACGATTTAGCTGTTTCGTATTTTTCTGCAAACGTATTTAAACTAATGAGTTGATAAGGGTTGTTGATGAGATAGTTTGAGATAACCACCATACGTTCACTGCGCCGTAATTTCATACTGTACTCCACTTTATGTTTTTGATTATTATACCACATTAGGCAGCAAAAAACGAACATTATTCTTAAATAAGCTCGTCTTTTTCGTTTTTTAATGATCTTTTTTGGGTTTATAGAAAGAACGATTGTCCATAGCAAAAATGCGACTGGTCATCTCTCCTTCTCCGACACGGGAAAGGGCCGCGGTCATCATCATCATTTCAGCGTCAATATTGTCAATCATGTGAAGGATTTCGGCTTCCATAATCTTAGGGCGGACAGGACTGCCATATTCTAAAAGTCCATGATGACTTAAAATCACATGGCGAAGGATAATAACATCTTCTTGACTGTCATCAATGGATAGCTCAATCAAAGCCTTACTGATTTCTTCATCAACCAGAGCAATGTGACCTATCAAATTCCCCCGCACCGTGTACTCTGTCTGGTCCGGTCCTGACAATTCAATGACCTTCGCTAAATCATGAAGCATAATTCCCGCAAAGAGCAGACTTTTATCTAACTGAGGGTAAATATCCCCAATAGCATCTGCCAGACGAATCATGGTGGCAGTGTGATAGGCTAAGCCGGACTCAAAAGCATGGTGATTGGTCTTAGCAGCTGGATAAGTGAAAAATTCATCATGGTACTTCCGATAAAGAGCTCTCACCAGACGCTGCCATGTGGCGTTCTCAATTTTAAAGAGCATCTGTTCCAGATAATCTTTGATGTCGTCTACATCAACAGGCGCCTTTTCTTTAAACTCTTTGGGATTATTAGGTTCTCCTTCTTGAGGATGACGCAGACTAATCTGGTTCACCTGAGGCGTTCCGTTATACACTTCACGACGCCCTTTCATGAAGACAACCTTGCCGGCGGTAAATTCTTCGACATTATAAGGCTGTGCATCCCACAGGTTACCCGAGATTTCGCCGGTATCATCCTGAAAGGTAAAAGCAATATAGTCTTTTCCAGCTCTTGTTTTTCGAACTTCTGCTGACTTTATCAGGTAAAAGCCCTCAAAAAGCTCATCTTTCTTCATTTGGCTAATTTTCATGGGTTTCCTCACTTTCTACTAGCGGGAGATTTAAGAAACTGCTTGTCGCTTGATCTTGATAAGTTTCGACGGTATTTAAGGCACGGACAATAGCGTTCGTCCTGGTCGTCAGAAGCGTATTGATGCTCTTGCTGGCCGTATCGAGCTGTTTCTGAGCCTTGGTAAGCATACTTTCAAATTTACCAAACTCTGTTTTGACATTGCCTAAAATCTTACTGATGTCGTCAGCATTCTTTTGAATATTAAGGGTTTTAAAACCAACCGATAAGGAATTCAGAAGGGCAGATAAGGTTGATGGTCCTGCGACAACAATATTTTCATCCCGACGCAGACTGTCAAAGAAGTTAGCATTGCGAACCACTTCGGAGTAGAGACCTTCTGTGGGCAGGAACATGATGCCAAAGCTGGTTGTTTCGGGTGGGTTCAGATACTTCTTACGGATATCCTTCGCAAATGTCTTAATCGCCGCTAAAAGAGCTCTACGACAGGCTTCAACAGCTCCTTTATCACCTGTTTCATAAGCTTCTTCCAGACGGTAGTAGTCTTCCAAAGGGAATTTTGAATCAATCGGCAGATAGACATAGTCATCTTGATTGGTCCCAGGCAGTTTAATCGCGTACTCAACACGATTTGAGGTCCCGCTGACGGTTACAAATTCACGTTCGTACTGATGCTCCGTCATGATGTCTTCGATAATCTGCCCTAATTGAAGCTCACCGAGAATTCCTCTGGTCTTGGTATTTGACAGAACCTTATTAAGGGTGCCGACATCCTGAGCGACTGATTTCATTTCTCCCAGCCCCTGATTGACACTTTCTAACTGCTTCGACACCGTTTCAAAGGATGTCTTGAGACGGTTATGCAAGGTCTGATCCAGCTTTTCTTCGACAGTCTGCCGCATTTCCTCCAGACGCTTTTCGTTTGACGCCTGCATCTCTTTAACAGACTGGCTCAACTGCTGATTGATCTGATCCAGTCGCTGATCTGAACGGTCTCGATTCGCAGATAGGTTCTGGTACAGCACTTCCTGCAAGTCTTTAAGCTGACTGTAGAGTTCTTTTTGTAAGTGGCTGATATCCTTAGACATTTCTAGAATCTGATTTTTTTGAGCCAAATCTAGCTGATAGGAAATCTGCTCAGAAAGGTTATCAGCATGATCGTCTAATCTTTGCGCCAACTCTGTCTTATGCTTGTCAAATTTTAGAAAAACAGCCAGGCTGACAGACAAACTGGCCGCTGTTATCAATAAAAGTAGTCCTTCCATACTAATCCTTGTCTTTTGTTTGAATGACAATCAGGTAACCCTGTGAGACAGAAAACTCAATAGGCTGACCAATGAATTCATTGCTGCTGTAGATTTTCTTTTTAAAAAAATGAGATGCCGTCAATTCATACTTGGCACCCCTGATTTCTAAATCAGCAGCGCCTTCTGGCATAAACGAAATATAACTGCTGTCTTTTTCTTGAGAAATCTGGTGTCTGCCAGCAGGGAAATAACGCACCACATTTTGCTGATCCCTGAGTACAATACGCCCCATAAAAGGGGCAAGCTCAGGGTCACTAGGCAGAAAAATATTCGACAGGCTATGGTCCGCCCTGCCCCCTAAAGCGCCAAAAACAGTGACCTCTGCATCCTCAAATTGCTGGAAAATCCGTTTCAGGGCAAGTTCTGTATCCGTGTCATTCTTCTCAGATGGTGACTGATAGATTTTGCCGGCTGCTTTTTTTATGTCTGATAATTCATCAGCCGTTACAGAGTCAAAGTCACCGACAGCCAAATCTAACGGCAGTCCCTGTTCCAGCAAAAAAAGACTGCCACGGTCAACCCCTACATAATAGTCAAAGATTTCCGTGAAAAAGGTCAAGTCCCCGCCCGAAAACAGACCAACCCTAAGCATCTAGAGCATCCTTCAAATGCTGAACACCTGCTGACAGATCCTCTTTAAAGAGATAAGATCCTGCAACAAAAACATTAGCTCCTGCTAATTTGGCCAACTTGATGGTGGTGTCGTCAATGCCGCCATCGACCTCAATATCAAACGAAAGGCCTTTCTCAGCCCGAAGACGAGCGACGTCGGCAATTTTATCCAGGCATTCCGGAATAAAGGCCTGACCGCCAAAACCAGGATTGACCGTCATGATAAGCACCTGATCCACAAGGTTTAAAACAGGCTCCAAAGCCGAAACAGGGGTCCCCGGATTGATTACTACACCAGCCTTCATGCCTGCGGCCTTGATTTTTTGCAGGGCTCCATGAATATGATCTGTCGCCTCGGTATGAATCGTCATGATATCAGCCCCCGCCTGAGCAAACTGATCCACATAACGCTCTGGGTCAACCACCATCAGATGGCAGTCAAAAACCAACTTGCTGTGCTTACGCAAGCTAGCCACGACGTCAGCTCCAAAGCTAATATTCGGAACAAACTGGCCATCCATAATATCGATATGAACATAGTCAGCTCCGCTGTCTTCAATTCGTCTTAATTCACCAGCAAAATTGGCATAGTCCGCAGCGAGAATGGATGGTGCGATTTTATAAGTTGACATAATAACCTACTTTCTTTTGGCTGTCTTGCGATAGGTTTCTCGGCGATTCTCGATTTCACTGAGAAATTGCAGGTAATGCTCATAGCGGAACTGCCCTAACTGGCCTTCTGACAAGGCCTCCTTAACAGCGCAGGCAGGTTCATGCGTGTGTGTACAGGAACGAAACTTACAGTTCAGGCTTATGGCGTGAATCTCAGGGAAGGCTGCATTTAGATCCTCACTATTACTTATTTCGTAATCAATGGAACTAAATCCAGGCGTATCAGCAATTTTTCCTCCCTCTAAGTCATAAAAACTGACCGCTCGTGTCGTATGCCGGCCCCGTCCCAAACTGCCAGAGATCTCTCCAGTTTCCAAAGCCAAATCAGGAGCCAGTTTATTGAGAAGCGTTGACTTGCCGACACCTGTCTGACCCATGAAGACGGTGATTTTGTCCGCCAGCATGGGAGTGAGTTCTTCCAGGGAGTAGAGAAAGTCGTAGCCAATCTTTTGATATGCTGCTCTCATCTGATTCATCTGGGACCAGTCGTCCAAGAGGTCCAACTTGCTGATGTAAATCAGAGGCCTGATTCGCTTATGCTCCAAAAGGACTAGAAAACGGTCTAAGAGATTGCTGCTGAATTCAGGCTCTTTGGCAGACATGATGATTACCGCCTGATCAATATTAACAATAGGCGGACGAACGAGGGTATTTTTCCGATTATGAATCGCCAGAATGTAACCTTCTGAATTTTCTGGAGCCGAAAAGTCCACAAAATCCCCGACATAAGGGGTTTGACCTTTTTTTCTAAAATTGCCGCGCGCCCGCGTCTGATAAACTTGGCCCTGAGCTTCCACATAGTAAAAGCCCGCTAAAGCTTTGATAATTCTACCTTGCAAGTGTTCTCCTTTTGACTTGAATAGCCCTATTATAACAAAAAAAGATATAAATCGCTTCATTCTTCTTGGCAAATCTCAAAAAAAAGGTATAATAGATTATATGCGGAGGTGGTGGAACGGCAGACACGCATGCTTCAGGCGCATGTGCCCGTACGGGTGTGAGGGTTCAAATCCCTTCCTCCGCATTCTAAAAGAGCTGAACTGGTTGGTTCGGCTCTTTTTTGCTTATAATCCTACTTCTTTCAGACTATCCGCCAGACGACCGAAGTCAGGGATAGACAGGGCTTCCCCGCGAATGGAGGGTTGGACGTCAGCCAGTTCCAGTGCTTTTTCGAGTTTTTCCTTGATTTCCTCTGATTTGCCGAAATGACTGGTCAGGTTGTTCCAGAGGGTCTTGCGGCGGTGAACAAAGGCTGCCTTGGACACCCGGAAGAGATAATCTTCATCCTGAACCTGCACCAAGGGTTGCTCCCTGCGAACCATTTTAAGAATAGCGGAGTCCACATTTGGTGCAGGTACAAAGACAGTGCTAGGCACGATGAAAGCCACCTTGGCGGTCATGTAGTACTGGACCGCGATGGACAGGCTACCGTAGGCCTTGGTGTTTGGCTCGGCAGAAATGCGGTCGGCCACCTCCCGCTGCATCATGACCACAAACTCGCTGAAAGGAATCTTGCTCTCAATCAGGTGCATGAGGATGGGGGTGGTGATATAGTAAGGCAGGTTGGCCACGACCTTGATGGGCAGGTCAGGATTCTTGAAATTCTGGATTTGCGTTTGCAAATCGGTCTTCAAAATGTCCTGATTGACCACAGTCACATTGTCAAAGCGGCCCAAGGTGTCCGCCAAAATCGGAATCAGGCGGTCGTCAATCTCAAAGGCCATGACCTCGGCAGCATTTTCCGCCAAAAACTCGGTCAAGGCCCCAATTCCAGGACCAATCTCAATGACATTGACATGTCGGTCAATCTCTGCCGTATCTACAATCTTCTGTAAAATATTGGTATCAGTCAAAAAATTCTGACCGAAGGATTTCTTAAAGGTAAACCCGTGGCGCTCAAGGACAGCGCGGGTGACGGTTTTGTCTGCGATACGCATATTATTCTCATTTCCATTTTTTTACCCTCTTATTGTAACACAAAATAAAACAGAGGCCGACACTATTGACCCTCTGCTTTGCTTTATTCAACGATTTCCGTAAATTCTTCTACAGGCTTTCTCACATGCGGATACCCCGCTTGCAAAGCCTTACCCACCGGCAGCATCAAAATGGGTTCCCAATCACTCGGCACTTTGAGATAGGTTTTAATCCCGTCAAAGTCTGCACCGCGCATAGGCACACTGTCATAGCCAAAAGCTCGCACCACCTGCATGAGGTTCATGGCAAAAAGGCCAACATCTAAACGCAATCCCTCAATCTCCTTATCCTCAGGGTGAAGAGCCAAATACCGACGAATACGATCAATACGATATGTCACATCTTCTTTTGCGACAACTTTCTTCTCCAGATGAAAAGCCTGCCACCAGTCTAAATCATAAGCCTGCTTATCCCCAAATAGGAGAAAAACCGCCGACGCCGTCTCAACTTGTGGCTGATCAGCTGATAATTTCCTCAACTCTCTTTGCTTTTCCTTATTTTTAACAACCATGACACGCCAAGGCTGAAAATTATTGCTAGACGGAGCATAGCTGGCATGCTCCAGCATTTCCCTAATAAGATCATTTGATAAGATGGCATGGCAATCAAACTGTCGAACAGAGGCACGTCCGTCTAAAAAACGTAAATGATCATTCATAATAAGTCTCCTTGTTTTTCAAGATAGTTTTATTATAATAAAGCCAGTAACAGAAAAACAGTAGGCACTTTTTTGTGACCTACTAAAAAGGAGACTCAATATGCAGACAAAACCGAATTGGAACTGTGGTTTGACCCGCCTTATGGATGCTCTTTCAGGTAAATGGACGCTCCAGATTTTTTGGAACATTTCGAAAAACGAACCCATACGCTTCAATCAATTACAACGCGAGGTAACAGGTATTACCAAAACCATGCTGGTCCGTTCTCTGGACGACCTGACTCAGAATGGTCTCATTGCAAGAGAAGATTTTCAAACCTGGCCACTCCATACCCAATACACATTAACTGATAAAGGGCATAGCCTGTTGACATTACTGCTAAATATCAATGAATGGGGTAGGGAAAATTTATAAAAATCTTATTTTTCAAACGGGCATAACACCGCGCAGGAGGGCAATTTTTTTCATTAGCTAAATCTTCCCTTATAGATAACAGTCTGATTTGTAGCAATAAACTTCACAGGTACATCCTAACACGTTTTTGATACTCTTGATAGGCAACACCAAATTTTACTAAACACTCTCTTTCCTCCGCCAATATGATAAAGTGAGCTGATAGTTGAAAAATAGCTAGCACAATGAGCAATATTAGCGACTGAGTAAGCATCACCATGCCTAAAAAGAAAACAAAATAAGCAAGATACATTGGGTGACGGGACAGCGCATAAAGTCCTTCGGTATTCAAGCCCTTTTCATCGGGATTGGCAAAATCTTTCATAACCAAAACGAGAAACAGGCTACCTAAAAAATAGACTCCTGATCCTAAATAGAAAACAGTAGAGAAAGAAAGACTGACTTTTAGCAAGAAAGGGACAAGCAAGAGCATAAGGGTAGAGAATTGATAAAGATAGTAGGCTATCATCTCTTTCCCTTGCATGGGAGCAAAATGGGCTGCCCGCCCCGTTGCCTTCCTATCCAAGAGTGAAAGAAAAATAAATCGGATAAGCAGGAACGGAACGAGTAGGTAAAAAGCTGGCATAGGATTTCCTCCTATTTTTAACTTTCTTGATAATCCGTCATCACTTTCTCAACATCCGCCAAACTAATTCCAAACAGTTCCAAGCGTTTCAGCAACTGTTTGCCATTGCTATAGCCGATGCGCAAGCATTCTCCCAGATATTCACGGCGCTTGCGGCTGTCTGCCCCCATGAGGAGACCTAGGCGAATCAGGTCCTGCTGGCTGATGTCAAAATGGTTTTCGTCGTCATAGTGGCCCCGTACACCTGCTAATGCCTTTTCCAAGTCCTCAAAGCTGGCGTGCTCAATGCCCAAGGATCGTCCCTTAGTCTTGGACTTGGGCCGAGCTTCGTCCCGTTGTAAAAAGGCGTGCTTGACTGTAGGAATGGCCTGCATAATGATTTTGCGAATCCGCTCCCCATTGTAGTCTGGGTCGGTAAAGACGATGACCCCACGCAGGGCATGAAGTTTCTCTATGCGTTCTAGGTCATCGTCTGAGATGGCTGAGCCTCTGGTTTCGTAGGTGTCTACCTCGTAAAAGCGTTTGAGGTTGGCTGTGTCGTCCTTGCCCTCGACCACCAGGACTTCTTGGATTTTAATTTTCTCTGTCAATCTTAAACAGGCTCCTTGCATTCTCGTAGGTCGCTTTCGCCACTTCTTCGACCGACTGGTTGCGAAGCTGGGCCAGCATTTCCACCACATATCGGGTGTAGCCGGTGCGGTTTTCCCGACCGCGCTTGGGCACAGGGGCCAAGTAGGGTGCGTCCGTTTCGACTAGGATTTTTTCTAAGGGCAAAGCTTGCGCAGCTTCCTGAAGTTCCGTGGCTTTTTTGAAGGTCACAACTCCCGAGAAGGAGATGCGCATGCCCAAGTCCATGAAGGCCTGAGCCTCCTCCAGCGTGCCAGAAAAGGAATGCATAATGCCACCCCGCGGGCCGACACCCACTTCCTTGATGATCTGGTAAGTATCTTCCAGAGCGTCGCGAGTATGAACCACAAAGGGTAAGTCCAACTGCTTGGCCAGCTCCATCTGTCGCTTGAAAACACGAGCCTGGGTTTCCTTATCTGCCGTCATCCAGTAGTAATCCAGTCCAATCTCCCCCAGGGCAATGACCTTGGGATGTTTAAGAGACTTGAGTAGATAACGTTCTACTTCCTCGTCATAAGTGCCAGCCTCTGTCGGATGCCAACCCAATGTCAGATAGATTTCAGAATGCTGATCAGCAAGCTCCACAGCCTTGTCAATGGTTGCTCGGTCAAAACCAACGACATTGTGGAGGGTGCCCCCCATTTCCTTGGCAAAATCTAGTTCTTCTTGGACCCGACCATCAAACTGCTCGACGTTTAGGTGGGTGTGGGTGTCAAATATTTGTATCATCATGCTTTTCTTTCTTTTCTATCATTATACCATAAGCCAACTCTGTCTTTGACTGAGAAAAAGCACCAAACCTTGTTCGATGCATTCTTTTATGGTTATTCTTCAAACTGGCCATCTTTAAATCCTGTGAGACCTTTTCTGTCTCTAGTATATTATATTTTGAATAGAGTATAAACAGATGACACCTATAACAGTTTTATCTTTCATCAGTATCCGGCAAACATTCCAATTATGAAAGATAGTCGGATAGAATGGCTTGATAAATCGCAATAAAATCCCAGTATTGATCCACCGGTAAACGTTCATCAATCTTGTGATTGAGCATGGGAATGCCCGGGCCATAGACGGCCACATCAAACGTTTTCTTAGACTGAGTAAATTGGGCTGCATCGGTTGTTCCCGATACTGCTAGAGGGACTAAGGTGCTTGGCAGATCGTTTTGTCCTGACAGGTCACCTCCTAAAACCTCTTCCATCTGCTTCAACTGGGCAGGAACCTGTAAACTAGGGAACTGCTGCTGTACTTTCAAAATAGACTGAATGAGTGGAGAATGCTTATCACTAACAACTGGTTTTTGATCAGCAGTCACCTCTAGATTTAAATCAAATCCTTCTTGCTCATTCAGCTCCTCAATCACGTACTTGACTGTCCGAATCACGTCTTGGTTATCATAAGCAGGAATTGTCCTGGCATTAGCCTCAAAACTTGCCCAATCGGGAATAGAATTCACCTGTTGGCCCCCTGTTACCACCGTAATATTATGAAAGGTTTGACCCAACTCTGGATCAGTATGCTTTGTTGTTTCTTGTGCAATAGCTTCTGATATCTTCAGCATCGCATGATTGAGGTGCTCAATGGCATTGTTACCGAGTTCTGGCATGGAGGAATGAGCTGCCGTACCCTTAGAAGTGACCTTGTAGTTCAAAGAGCCTTTATGAGCATAAATAATCCCAATATTACAAGGCTCTCCAATTAGCATGCCATCTAAATCATCCACATAGCCCAGCTTCGTTAGCTGCTTGGAACCATATTCTCCAATTTCTTCACCAACAGTCGCCAACAAACGAATAGTCCCTGAATAGTCTTGTGATTCATGGAGGGCAACCATAGCCAGAACAAGAGCTGCAAGACCCGACTTCATATCTGAAGCTCCCCGTCCCCAAAGAATCTTGTTTTCATCAACGAAACCTGAAAAAGGAGAATAGGTCCAATCCTCTGCATTTCCAGCACTGACAACATCCAAGTGACCAGTTAGGCCCAATTTTTTCCCAGGGCCATTTGAAATTTCCGCTACTAAACTGGCACGCTTTGGCGCAAATTCCACTAACTCGCTCTCAATGCCATGAGCAGTTAAAAACTCTTGAATATAGCGAGCCAGTTCTTCTTCATTATCATTTTCTGTATTAATCTGTATCATGTCCTGTAACAATTGGACTGCTTCTTCTTTTGTTACCATATCGATCCCTCCTTGTAATATACTAGTATATCACCTTTAATTGTTTTTCGAAAGCTTGAATTCACGGGAGAAAGAGCTCCTCTTTGCAATCACAGTCTAAATACCTTATAATATAGAGGTAACTTGTATTTTGAAAGGAGAATCGCTATGAAAAAAGCTTTGTTAGTTGTTAATCCTAGTTCTGGTGGTGAAAAAGCACCAGGGTTCCAAAAACAGGCCCTTGAGAAATTAAAAGCCTATTTCGATTATGTTGAGGTAAAAGAAACCAAAAAAGCTGGCGATGCGACTCGCTTTACTAAAGAGGCTGCCCAAAAACAGTTTGATAGCGTGATTGTTATGGGTGGAGACGGAACTGTCAACGAAGGCATCAGCGGTCTTGCTAAAGAAAAACATCGGCCACATTTTGGATTCTTCCCCCTTGGTACCGTCAATGACCTAGCACGCGCTTTAGAGATTCCCCTTGATCCTGCTCAAGCTATTGCACAATTTGACCCTAATCATAGGCGACCCCTTGACATCGGCCAGGTAAATGATAGTTACTTTATGAATGTCGTTGCGATTGGGGCTATTCCCCAGGCCATCAATGACGTTGCCCCAGATGAAAAGACACGCTATGGCAAAATGGCCTACTTTATCAATGGCTTCAAGGAATTGATGAACAATCAAAAATATCATTTTCAGGTTCAATTAGATGGTGAAGTCAAGGAAATTACCTCTACCACTATCTTAATCGGGCTTACAAACTCCATCGGGGGCTTTGAATCGCTCTTACCAAATGCCAAAGTCGACGACGGCCTCCTGCACCTTATGTACTTGAAAGACAGTCATTTCTTGAATACCGTGTCTGCCATTCCTCAACTGGTAGGAGGGGTAACTGAAGAAAGTAATACCCTTGGCTATGAAACTTTCAAGGAGGGGGTAATTAAACTTTCTAAAGGAGACCTACAAATCAACGTCGATGGAGATGAAGGCGACAGCCTCCCTATTCGTCTATCTGTTCTTCCATCTCACTTATCTGTCTATTATTAAAAAAACCAACAGACTCGAGTTTCTGTTGGTTTCTCTGTATTCTTATGAGATTATCAACTAAGCTGATAATACTTTACGTCCCTTACGACGACGTGCAGCTAACACGCGACGGCCATTTTTAGTTGACATACGGTGACGGAATCCATGCTTACGTTGACGACGGATTTTACTTGGTTGAAAAGTACGTTTCACTTTGAATACCTCCTCATAGATTTTCGTATTCGTTTAGCCGGCTATTTTTTGATCAGTTACTAAACATACTAGAATATTCTATAATAAAGACCGCTTAATGTCAAGATTTATTTTTACGCTTCTCCTCTAGCTTATGGTTAATCCGGTTCACTTTTTCATGGGTCAGATAAAGCATGACCAGCCAGACGAGAACATAAATCAAGACAAAACCGCCCAAAAACAGAGGGTGAAAAAACTGATCGGTAAAGCCGTTATAAGCATTCATGCCGACAATCAAACCAAAAACAGACAAAAAATGAATCAGCAGCTGCCATTTTAGAGCAAGCGCGTCCACTAAAAAAATAAGGCTGACAATCCCAATAACACCGCTAAACAAAGCCACACTGGCAATATTGGACAGGGTCTGGGTTTCTACTCCCTGAATATAAAGGCAAGAAACATAGACAATGGTGCCATAGCCGATTCCAATTAAAAAAGCTTCTAGTAATTTTCGCATCTTTTTCCTCACAATCCCAGACGTTTTTCTAAATGTGACAGGTAACGCCGGCTGACATCCGTCTTGATGCGCCCGGTCAAAATCGCCAGCATATTCCCTGAAAAACTGTTTTCCAAAGCTTCTAAATGATTGATATTAATCACAGCATGCCTAGAGACCTGAATAAAATCTGGATTTCCCAAGCGCTCCATAAACTTATACAAACGCTCACTGGTGACCAGACGCCCCTTGGTGGTATCGAGCAACAAATTAGCTCCCTCAACATCCACCAAAATCAAGTCTTCTGTCCGAATCATCTCAATGCGATCTTTCGTTTTGACAGGAAGAACGGTCTGAGTTTCCTGCTGATATTGATTCAAGTAATCTAGGAATTGTTGGGTTGGCCGATTGAGGGTTTGGCTTTTAACCAGAACCTCAATCTCTCCGTCAGTCAGGGTCGGGTCTTCTTTAAAATCGTAACGCATCTCGGCCTCTTTCTCTGGGAATCATCTTACCTATCATATTAGCGGTTTCCGCGCCATTGCGCAAGTCCTGTTGTTTTTTTCCAGAGGGTTCCCCCACGACCGAAACGGACGGTCTTAAACTTTCTTAACCGTCTTGGTAAGAACGACAGCCAGTAGTATCAACGCTTCAAGACCAATGACCAAGACTAAGATTTTATAGGTATCTGCCTCGGTCGTTAAATGCTCCAGTTTGAGCCCAATCCCCATCAATTCCTTGAACTCCGCCAAGGGAATGTTTAGACCGTCCAGTTTTTCGGTCATCAAAAGCTGTCTGTAAAGCGAAGCGACATAAGCCCCCGGGACACACTTAATCACATTCTGTGCCATCGTCGGCAGAACGCCAATCGGCACGTAAACACCAACCAAGAAACCAGAGGCTGTTCCAATAATAGTTCCCAGACGGCCTTCAGCTTCCGTAGACGACAGAAACTGCACGATAATAACCGACAGCAAGGCAGCGCTGACAGCACTGATGACGGCGACTAAGAGAAGCTGAGGATAAAGCGCAAGAGGAATGGTCAAGCCGTCCTGCCAACTAAAGTAAGCCGCCATAACGGCAAAGAGGAAAGCCTGCATGACAAGGGCAATCAAGCTGGCCGAAAGAAGATAAGAGAGTTGTATTTTAAATGGCGACAAATCCGTTAAAATAAAATCATCCCAGACCTGCCGCTCCTTATCAACCACAATCTTAGCCGCACCTGTCCAGGCAGTTGTGATTCCGGTTACCGCTAACACACCACCCATGACCCATAGGTCCAGCAAAAGCTGGGAATCCGGAATCTGTTTCCAACTAGTTTCTAAGTTTTTTTGCAGAAAAACGAGATAGAGTACAAAGGCAATCAAGGCGCCCAAAATAGAGAAAAAGACATTGGATTTATTCCGAAAATAGAGTTTTAAATGTCTAAAAACAAGTGCCGTCATGATGAAATCTCCCTTCCGGTAATGGCAAGAAAGGCATGGCTGAGACCGCCTTTTTTATATTCAAACTGAGTAATTTCCTCTTGGTACTGGCTCAAAAAGACAATGGTCTCCTGAGCAGCCAAGCCCTCAATCAGCAGGCCTTCCTCCGTCTCAGAAACCCTAGGCTCCTTTAACAAAAAGGCTTCTGGATTCGTCACTTTAAAGAGGAGTTGATTTTGGCTGTAGCCTTCGATAATCTCCTGTGCTGAGCCTTGTGCCAAAATACTGCCTTTGTCAATAATATAGATTTGATCTGCTGTTTCAGCTTCTTCTAAATAATGTGTAGTCAGAAAAATCGTCAATCCCTGTTCGAGACGCAGCTGGTGGATGAGATTCCAAATGAGCTTTCGGGTCTGAACATCAAGACCTGTCGTCGGTTCATCTAAAAAGAGCAAATCTGGCTGATGAATCAAAGAACGGGCAATATCGACCCGGCGTCTTTGACCGCCGGACAGGCTGCTGTATTTTTGATGAAGGATATCTTCTAATTGGGTCAAGGCAATGACTTTGTCGAACCAATTGTGATCTAGGTTCTTATAGAGGGCCGCTCGATTTTTCAGGTTTTCAATAACCGTCAGCTCTCCGTCAAGAATGCTGTCCTGAAAGACCACTCCGATTTTGAGGTCAGGCTTCTTCTTGATCTGACCTGAGCTTGGTTTTAGCAGCCCAACCAACATCTTGATGGTCGTTGACTTGCCAGCTCCATTGGTCCCCAGATAAGCGACAAAACTGCCTTGCGTGATGTTTAAATCGAGCGCTTTAACAGCTGCTTTGCCCTGATAATTTTTCGATAGCTGATGGGTTCGTATTAGTTCCATAAAAGCCTCCTTACTGACACCTTTATCTTAACAAACTTAAAAAGCCCTGTGGGGCTTTTTACCTTAAGTGGTTAAATTCTGACCTTAAGCGGTGAGATTTGGCCAGCCACTTGTCTGAGAGCAGATTAAAAGCTGGCAAAATAGCTTTTAATCTCTAGCAACAACAACGACATAGCGATTGGGATCATCTCCCTCAGAATAGCTTTCGACGCCGTCAATAGTGGCGATAGTCTTATGAACAATTTTGCGTTCGATATTGCTCATTGGATCCATCTCATAAGATTGACCGGATTCCAAAACTCTTTGAGCGGTTTTCTTGGTGAAATCAATCAGGATTTCAGCCCGGTGTTCCATGTAATCATGCACATTCAAAGTAATCGAATAGTGCTTCGTATAGCGATCGTGCAAGAAGTTTTGAGCCAAGAGCTGAAGAGATTTGAGCACTTTGCCATGGTAACCTATGACACGGCCAGGCTCCTGAGTTTCAATCTGCAGGTTAATGTGGCGACGATTGTGACTGATGTCAATACTGGCCTCCAAATCCATCTCATAAATGATTTTCTGGATGTAATCCGCGACTTCTTTACTAGCCTCTTCAATGGCCTCAACATCATCTGTCTGATTAAACTCACTGGCAACAAAATCCTCAAAACTGTCATTCGCTTGATCAGCAGCTGATACTTTTTCAGTCTCTGTCACAGGCGTTTCCGCTTGTTCAGCCTGAATTTTGCCCTGTTTGCTGAGTTCAACAGCGTCTTCTTCTTTACTGCTGACCGGCTCGTTTTGCTGATTAATGTGATCTGGGACACCTCTCACGGCTTTTTGGTCAGCCTGATGAGCTGTTTTTTCATCTATATTTTCGACCTCAACTTGTGCCGGCTTTTTCCCAAATCCTAAAAAGCCTTTCTTCTCGCGGGAAATGACCCGAATATGAGCCTGCATGCGAGAAATGCCCAGCTGACGCAGTCCTTCTTCAATAGCTTCTTCAACAGTTTTTCCTGTGAATAATACCATGATAGTTCTCCTTTATTTTCGTTTTTTCTGTGCTTTTTTCTTGGCACGTCTAATTTTGGCTTGTTTTTGCCGCTCCTCGTCTTCCAGTCTCTGACGCTCTGCAATAATTTTAAAAGGATTATTCAGCAGGAGAATCTGGAACACTTGGAAGGCATTGGAGACTGTCCAGTACAAGGAAACCCCGCTGGCGATGTTGAAAGAAAAGAAGAAGATGACAACTGGTATCAGATAAGTCATGGCCGTCATCATACCATTTCTTTCTTTGGCTGCTTTGTTGGTCAGCCAGGAGGATAGGAAGGTAAAAGCAGCCGCTAAAATCGGCAGGATAAAGTAAGGGTCTGGTTTTGAAATATCCAGCCAGAGAAAGTGCCCCTGCGTCAGCGATCCGACACGGGTCAGCGCTTGATAAAGTCCCCATAGAACGGGCATTTGCACTAAGAGTGGTAAGAGGCTGGCATAGGGATTCACCCCATACTTTTTATAGAGAGCCTGACTTTCTTCGGCTAAGCGCATCCGGCTGTCACTGTCTTTGCCAGGATATTTAGCCTGGAGAGCCTTCAGCTCCGGCTGAATTTCTTGCATCTTCTGGCCTGACTTGAGCTGTATATGATATAGCGGCATCAAGAGAATACGGATCAGAAGCGTAAAGAGTATAATCCCAACGCCGATGTTTCCATTTATGGACAGGAAACGAATAATTTCAGCAAAGAAATAGACAAACCGTTCCCAAACGCCACTTGACTGGCTGGTTATTTGACTGCGGCCACAGGCAGCTAAAATGAGCAAGGCCATTGAAGCCAGACTAATTAACTTAACTTTCCTTTTCACTGGTTGAACCTTCCTGATAGAGTTTTGCAAGTGTTAGAACATGAGTGAGGTTTTTTTTAATGTCCTGGTAGTTCAAGACCTCAACCCCTTTTCTGGCAATCACAACAAAGTCGTGACTGGTCAAGTGGGGTGACAGCTCCATAATCACATGGCGTAATTTTCGTTTGATGGCATTGCGGGTCACCGCATTGCCCAGCTTTTTACTGACAGACAGACCCACTCGGTAGTGGTCCTGTTTTTTGGCCAAGCTATAAACCACAAATTTTCGATTGGCAACATTTTGCCCCCGCGAAAAAATCGCTTGAAAATCTTTGTTGCTCTTG
The DNA here is from genome assembly GCF_000372425.1 of Streptococcus ferus DSM 20646. GTDB lineage: Bacteria > Bacillota > Bacilli > Lactobacillales > Streptococcaceae > Streptococcus > Streptococcus ferus. The sequence continues at coordinate 4,704 of NZ_AQVD01000004.1, read as the reverse complement.
ACACGATAGCTTTTTTTCAAAACACAACCCCATCTTTTCAAATTACCTTTTATTATATCATAAAATGAGAAAAAGCCAAAAATCCTTAGATTCCTGACTTATTGCTCTCGCTTATAAATCTTGTTTGGCTTGTTTAATCTGCCAGCTGACCTGATCAAAACCTGTCCCTCCAAGTGAATGTCTGCGCTCTACGGCTGTTTTGGAAGACAAAGTTTCATAGATATCGGCATCAATGAGATCCGATACTTCCTTGTAGCGCGCCAGAGGGATATCTTGCAGATAATGACCTGCTTTACTGCACTCTAGGACCAATTTCCCAACAATTTCATGCGCCTGCCGGAAAGGCAGTCCTTTGCTGGCTAAGTAATCTGCCAGTTCCGTCGCATTTGAAAAATCTTTTTCGGTTGACGCGGCCATGTGCTCTTTGTGTACGGTCATACTGGTCAGCATCCCCGCCAAGATGTCAATCGCTACCGTAATCGTTTCGGCTGTGTCAAACATCCCTTCCTTATCTTCCTGAAGGTCCTTATTATAGGCCAATGGCAAGGATTTCATGACCGTTAAGAGACCAAAAAGATTGCCGTAAACTCGGCCAGATTTGCCACGAATCAATTCTGCCATATCGGGGTTTTTCTTCTGTGGCATGATGGAGGATCCGGTCGAGAAAGTATCAGACAAGGTTACAAATCGGAATTCCTGACTGCACCAACTGATTATTTCTTCACATATCCGTGACATATGCATCATCAGAATAGAACTATTGGCTAAAAACTCCAAAATAAAATCTCTGTCCGATACTGCATCCAAGGAATTAGAGTAGGGTGCTGCAAAGCCCATTAAGTCCGATGTTCGCTGGCGATCAATCGGGAAAGTGGTCCCAGCCAATGCCGCTGCACCGAGAGGGGAGAGATCCGTATGCTTAAGATTAAAGGTGAAACGTTCGCTGTCTCTGGTAAACATATTGTAGTAAGCCATGAGATGATGACCAAATGAAATCGGCTGGGCATGCTGCAGATGCGTGTAGCCCGGCATTATCGTCTCGACGTGCTCCTCAGCCAACGCCAGCAAGACACTTCTCAGATGCGCCAATTTTTCTAGCACTTCGCCTAGCTTTGCTTTGAGATAGAGATGCATATCCGTTGCCACCTGGTCGTTCCGTGAGCGGGCAGTGTGCAGTTTTCCAGCAACAGATCCTATTTTTTCCGTCAGTAGACTTTCAATATTCATATGAATGTCTTCGTTAGAGACATCAAATGTTAGCTCCCCTGACTGATAAGCCACCAATAACTCTTCCAGACCTTTTTTAATGGTATCTGCTTCCTTCTGAGGAATAATCCCCGTCTCTCCCAGCATAGTGACGTGGGCCAAGGAGCCTTTGATATCAAACTCAGCCATTTTTTGGTCAAAGCTAATGCTGGCGCCAAACTCTTCGACCCATTTTTCAAGACCCGCTTCAAAACGGCCTCCCCATAATTTTTTCTCTGCCATAACAATCCTCTTATTCTGTCATTTTTCTATAGAAAAAGGCTAGTCGCCTAGCCTTATGTGGTGTCACTGCACTTAATTCTTAAAATCTATCTCTCCGGATAGTCTTATTTAAGCTCGGTGCGGCTCTCTGACCGCAATGACGAGTAGTATTGAAGAAAAGCCTTTTAGATGCAGCTCTCCGACTGCTTTTATCTAAAATACTTTTCCTTAGAAATCACAGCTCTTATGTTATTGATCTGCCAACTTGCCAACTTCTGCATTTACCTTGGTGGGAAGTCCCCAAAGTTTGATGAAACCAACGGCTGCATCTTGGTCAAAGGTATCCGCAGACGTATACGTCGCCAGATTTTCATCGTAAAGTGAATTTGGTGATTTCCGAGCCACGACCTGTGCATGTCCTTTATAAAGTTTCACCTTGGCTGTTCCATTAACAACCTTTTGAGTTTCCTTAATATAGGCAATCACAGCCTGTGTCGCCGGGCTGAACCAAAGCGCATTATAAATCAGGTTTGACAGCTCATTTTCAAGAATAGGCTTGAAGTGGGACACTTCACGTACCAGAGTCAAATCTTCGATTTCTTTATGGGCAGCTAAGAGCGTGATGGCTCCCGGACATTCATAAATCTCCCGTGATTTAATCCCGACCAGACGGTTTTCCACATGGTCAATCCGGCCGACACCGTGTTTCCCTGCAATCACGTTCAATTTTTGAATAAGATTAGCCAGACTCAGCTCTTCTCCATTGACAGAAACGGGAACACCTTCTTTAAATTCAATGTCAACAAATTCCGGTGTGTCTGGAGCATTTTCTGGAGCAGTTGTGATGCCAAAGGCTTCTTCTGGCGCCTGATTCCAAGGATTTTCAAGAACACCGCACTCATTAGCACGCCCCCAAAGGTTTTGGTCAACTGAGTAGGGATTATCTAAATCAGCTGGCACTGGAACACCATTTTCTTTGGCATAGTTGATTTCCTCTTCCCGTGACCATTTCCACTCACGTACTGGAGCGATGACGTTGAGATTAGGGTCAAGCGCAGCGATAGCTACTTCAAAACGCACCTGATCATTCCCTTTACCGGTACAACCGTGTGCAATAGTAGTTGCCTTAGTTTGATGGGCAATTTCGACTAGTTTTTTAGAAATCAAGGGTCTGCTAAGCGCTGATACGAGCGGGTATTTTTGCTCATAGTAAGCATGGGCCTGAAGTGCAGGAAGGACGTACTCCTGAGCAAATTCTTCCTTGACATCAATGACATAGGATTCCACTGCGCCAACTTTCAGAGCCTTGTCATGGATAAAGTCCAAATCTTTCCCTTCACCAACATCCATACAAACGGCAACAACATCATAATCTTTTTTGAGCCAGGCGATGGCAACTGAGGTATCAAGACCCCCTGAATAAGCTAAGATAACTTTTTCTTTTGACATAGTAATACTCTTTTCTGCAATAATTGATAGCTATTTGCTAAGCTTACTATGTATTATATTGCATAAATATACAAAAGTCAAGTATATTTTTAAAAAAATGTATTTTTATTTATAAATACCAACTTTTCCTGTCAAACAAAAAAGACAAATCTCTAGATTTTCTCAGATAGCCCAGCATTGTTTGAGCCTCAATTAAGAAAATAAGAACTCCCAGTTTTTAACTTCAAAAAAGAAAGAATTCAACATTGTTTTGATCCATTACATTTCCTCTGTAAGCACTTGCGCAGATAAAGACTTTTCATGACTTAAAAACCTCCGTTGCCATCTAGGTTACTAGAGCTCAACGAAGGTTATTTTTTATGCCATTATGTTACAACTTATCATAGCCAGTTGCCTTCTCTTTAACCGCTGTCTTAATCGCGGTTGAAAAGGTCCCTTTAACCTCTTGGTCCAAGGCTCCTGCAGAAGCTTTCAAGGTCTTCTTCGCAGCTTTGGCAGAAGCCGCCATTTTCTGCTTATACGTCGACTTGATTGTACTCGGGCGTCCCTTATAAAAACCTGCTAAGATCCGCACCGTTTGTTTCTCAAGGGTCTTTTCAAGTTCTCCTAAGTCACCGTCAGACAAGGCCTGACTCGTTCCTAACAAACAATCCACTCATCCTTTTCCTTTCATCATTCAATGTCCAATTGTCGGCGTTGGGCATAAGCCGCTTGGAGTTGGTCTTCTGCGCTATCATAGGCCTTTCGATAGCTGGCTTCTAACTGGTCTAATCTCTCCTCACAGTCTTGGAGGACCGCCTGCAGCTGCTGGTCACCGTCTAGCAGGTAGGCATCCGCCATAGCGGTCAGTTCATGGTAATCGCTGACCTCCCGTTGCCTAAAGTCACCAAGCGCTGCGTCATATTTGGTTTCTACCAAGGTCTGAAACCACCGGTAGCGGTCTTGATAGACGGCCATTTCTTCTTCGATACTGCCTCTGTCCCTTCGGTAGTCTTCCTCCAGCTGATACAGCTGACCTTCTAACTGCTGGACTTTATGACCGATTACGTCCCACTGGTCCATTGGACAATCTCCCCAGCTAAAGTCGCATCTTCGGCAAGGATGGCCTGCATCCCAGTCTCGATTTCTTGGCTTAAATGGCTAAAAGCCTCAGCCAGCTCTTGCGCANCCTTCACTTTTTTGTCAAAATAATCCGTCACCTCACCCACGACGGACTCATAAGTCACACCTTCTTCGGCATAGATGGCCATGATTTCCTCATCGGTCAGATGGGTCACAGAAAAAGGACGGCGTTTGATGTCTTCCCACACGTCCTCAGCTTCGGCTACTGCNTCATCTCGAATGGCNTTGGTCTGCTCATAAGCCTCTTGCGCAATGGTGCCCAGAGAAGCNGCGATAACACTGGCTTGGCTATAATCCAGATANACCTGTTCATGCCCGGTCAGACCGCCAGATGACAGGCTGGCTTTGAGCTGTTGATAAGTCTCCATGCCCGTATAAACCTTATTCAGAGCAGCGGTTTCAATGGTGTTCAGGACTTTAATCTTGCCCTCCTTGTCCAAGGCATAACCCAAGGTCATGTGCTGNTCTGCGAAGCCTTTCGATTGACTGTCAACATAGTAGACCACTCCTACAGCCCCCTCACTGCCTTGACTGATGTCACGCCCCACCATGCTAATCATATCTTTAGGGTCAGCATAATTATAGATTTTCCCCTTAATCGCATCAACTTTTTCCTGCTGTTCGTCAGATAAGAGACTATAGATATTAGGACCGTTGTAGATATGG
>NZ_AQVD01000003.1 GCF_000372425.1 Streptococcus ferus DSM 20646 | reverse complement strand
CGGATAGGGTGTTTTTTCTTCTGTCCAGATACGATTAGCCAGAACCATATCGTTTTCCAGCCAGTCATTCCGAAAATCCTCTGTCAGCACCTTGTTTGGACCCGCAGACCCTCGGAAGAGAACCGTCACTTCCTCAACCTCACTAGGTTTTTGATTGGGATTGTCTACTACCGCATAGACCTGCTCGCCATTGCCGTGTTCGTTGTCGTAGACTTGAGTAGCATAACCTACACTTCGATCAAATTGGTCCTTCACTTCACGACCAATTGAAATATCCCTATATTCAGTCATAGCCGTCTGTAAATTTTGTTCATTTAAATATTTTGCTTTACTCAAATCACTTTACTCCTTTTAGTAATTTTGAAAGTTTAGGAGAAATAGTATAACCGGAAGACTCTAACTGCCCCTTATCATTTTCTATCAACCCAAAATGAAAATCTAGCTTTTTATCACTATTAAAATATAATCTGACTTCTATTCCCCCCATTGGATTGTAGTACAGGCTTTCGGTATCAATTTCATAAGTTTTTATGATACCATCTTCTGTCAATGCCTTAGGGTCATTGGCTTTCATATGTTCCTCATAGACTTTCTTCGCCTCCTCACTGGTGGCGATTTTAATCATTTTTTCTTTCTCCTGATGTTGGTGCACTGCAAATCCTCCTACTCCAATTCCGATAATGGCTAATAAACAAATGAGAACCTTAAGGCCTTTTTTCATACCCTCTCCTTTATCTTATCCTATCAATCAACTAGATGGCTAATTAACTTATAGTATAACATAATATTTGACACGGCTGAGGGCTTTTTCGGATAAGTTAGTCATGGCGTATCGGGGTAGATTGCAGACTTGGTCTTATTGCCCGTGATATTCCCGATAATGTCATGGGGATTGCGGTAATTGCGAAACTGCTCACGGTGCTCCTGCATATACTTGATTTCCTTGTCTGAAATCATCTGGCTGATGTCGGGACCGTTGTAGGTCGTGCTGGCATAGCCTTGCTTGAGACTGACGTACATGGAAAGAGAACCACCTAAGGAGTGACCGGTCGTGGTGATCGTTGCACGGGGATAGGCCTTTTCGACTGCCTTGGCAAAATCAACTCCCGTCTTAAATTGCGAATCAGTAACGGTAGATGAATTCCGTCCTGAGCGCATGTATAACTTATCTCTTCCCAGCCCAATAGACTGAGCATCAGTTTCGAGATCTTTAGGGTCACCTGCATTCGTCCCCGCATAAGCGATAACGACTTGGCTGGTATCCACATTACCGTCCTTATCCACAGGTGCTACCGCCATGGCCTGCATGCCATTATCTGTGTTGTCTTCAACTTTGAGGACTTTGAATTGACCAAGCCTATTATCTTTCCCGTTGAAAAATATTTTTTCCCTTTTTCGGGATGATAGTCAACATCATCCCGAACCTTCTCAACCCAGTAAGATTGTTCGGCCAACCATTTATACTGTTCTTCTGTAATTGACATATCCCTACTCCTCTAAATATGTAATTTCTATCTGTGAAATATCAATTTTATATTCTTTATCGAGTGTTTTTTTCTTTTCTAATTCCCTAAATCTGCTTATAGGATTGAGCCCCAGAATACCATCAGATTGGCTAAATTCCTCCTTTTCATTTATCGAAATAGTTGTCTCGTAATTCTTATTACTATTTAATCTGAAGGATAAAAGATACATGCCTGTACTTTTATCTTTGCTAAAAGAAATAAAGTCCACAGCATGAACATCATATCCACGCGCTATCCACCTTACCACATTATCCTGTTGTTCCCTAGTTAAAGTTTCTTCTTTATCTCCAAACATACGACATCCTCCTACAATTCCTAATATGCAGATTATTATTCCTAACAAAAGCAAGTACTTGTTTTTGAATTCCATCAGCATCTCCTTGTGTTATGCTATAAAAGAGCTAACTCTCCTAACTTTCTTATAGTATAACATACTATTTGACACGGCTGAGGGCTTTTTGGGATAAATTAGCCATGGCGTACTGGGCATTCATCGAGCCTAGGGAATGACCGTAAAGATTGACCTTGGAATTGGGGTAGGTTTTCATAATCTTATTCAAGGCATCTGAGGCTGCTCGTAATTGGGCAGTTGACTGGTCATAGTTCCGCGGATAGGGTGTTTTTTCTTCTGTCCAGATACGATTAGCCAGAACCATATCGTTTTCCAGCCAGTCATTCCGAAAATCCTCTGTCAGCACCTTATCCGGACCCGCAGACCCTCGGAAGAGAACCGTCACTTCCTCAACCTCACTAGGCTTTTGATTGGGATTATCTACTACCGCATAGACCTACTCGCCAGCGCCAGAAGTATTATCGTAGACTTGGGTGACCGTGCCTATAACTATTTCATCGTTTTTCCCTATAGTAACCTGTTCTCCTTTAGAAGAGACTTCGTACTCTTCTAAAGCGATTTGTAACTCTTCTCCATCAGTATATGTAGGCATTAACATCTCCTCCTAGTTATCCAATAAATTTACTAAACTAGCTGACTTTACACTTCCTGAAATTTCATAATCACCTGTTTCTGACGATTTAATGATTAGCAAGCGTACATACAATTGTTCATCATCATTGAGAATAACTAGTACTGAAAGTCCTCCCATTGGATTATAGTATAATTTTTCTCGTTGAATTTGATAAGATTTTATCAGTCCCTCGTTTGTCAAAGCCCTGTTGTCTAAGTTTTTTAAATATTCTTCAATAACCTTCTTCGCCTCCTCACTGGTGGCGATTTTAATCATCTTTTCTTTCTCCTGATGTTGGTGCACTGCAAATCCTCCTACTCCAATTCCGATAATGGCTAATAAACAAATGAGAACCTTAAGACCTTTTTTCATACCCTCTCCTTTATCTTATCCTATCAATCAACTAGATGGCTAATTAACTTAATCTACAAGAAAATAACCTTCGTTGCAATCTAGATTACTAGAGTTCAACGAAGGCTGTCTTTATATTCCCATAACGGAAGTGTCACACCATTTATCTTCTTTTTGATTAATTATTATCATTTGGGATATTTATAAATCAGTAAATAGTCGTCGCTATCCTCTGACTTAACAAAGTCTAGTGCTACATAGTTTTCTTTTGATGTATCTGTTGTAGAAGAAAGATAGTTCAGCTGTAGCCTCTCTTCAAAACCGTCTCCATAATTTGAGACTGATATTAAAGCCCGAGTGGGATTACCATGCTTTTTGATAATATCTTTAAGGCTAGATCCCCCTACACCCGTTGTAGCATCTCCTACTTTCAAACTATCTATATCTGACTTCGACCAAGTGGACTTATAGGAGTCTTCAGAGGTTGTCTCAACAACATCCGTTTCAAAGCCATAAGCTGAGCCTGAAACTAAAATGATTTTTCCATTATACTGTTTCTCAAATTCCAAATTAACAGTCTTATAATCAGTATTATCTGTAGCTTGGTACTCTAGAGAGAATCGATTACCTGAGTCAGAAATTTCAGCGTTTGACGCTTTTCCATATTTTTTAAGGATGGTTTTAATATCCGTCCCGTTTTTAGCATCATAGCCTGCAAACTCTAAAGATTTAAAGTTCTTAACTGTCCATTTAAACGTGTAATCATCTGGATCAGCAATATAATCCTTAACATCGGTGCTGGTTCCGCTAGTATCATCTTCGGAATCCGTTTCTTCACTATCATCGGATTCTTCTGTTGTTTCCTTTCTGCTATCTTCATAGACAACAGCATCTTTCAGTGAATTAACAAAGACAGCTGCACCACTTGCTAAAAAGACAACGGAAGCTGCTGCAACAGCAATGATAGAGAGAACTTTCTTACGCTTCCAATTCAAAACAAGCGCAACAACAGCAAAAATAATCCCGAAGAATGCCAATACCATGAAGACATGAGGAACTGATGTCACCCAAGATAGAATCAAGAACAGGAAAGATAGGACAAAGGAAATGATTGGCAGAACAATATTTTCTTTGCGTTTAGGGCCTTGAGGTCCTCCAGGCGGAGTGGTATAAGATGGCGGAATCGGTGCTCCAGGCGGAACTTGTCCAGCTTGTTGATAAGGAACCTGCTGATTTGGAGAAATAGGCTCTTGCGGCACTTGATAGTGGGGAGCCGATTCTGTTGCTTGTGAGGCCGGTGCTGAAGCCTGTGTTCCTTGACTCGGAATATCTTCAAAAACAGGGCCTTGAGAAGCTGCCGGAGGTGTTTGATTCTTATCAACTGGTGGCTGATTTTGCGAGGCGGTATTTGCTGTCTCTTCTGGTGAGACACCTTGGTTAAGTTCTTCTGACATATAATCTCCTTAAGGTTTTTTCTCATTATACTATAAGTAGGGCTTGATTTCAATATCTAAAACAAGCCTGAGACAGTCAAGAGCACCTCTAAACTAGAGGCTCCCAATTCTCTTAAGAAAACGCCAACAATAAAGCGCTAGGTAAAAGTCAATCGTTCCATGAACTAAGGTTCCCAGACCAATCAGACCGACCAGCACCCCCACATAAGAAGCGCTTAGCGCTCCGGCATTCGTTAAGACTAAAACGGCAAGAAATTCAAATAGTGCATGAATCAGGTTAATCCCTACAGCAAAACCGAAAGTCAGCTTCGCATTGTCCAGAAGTTTGGGGGATTTTTGCAGCCAATAAGCCCCAATTAGAACAAAGACAAGCTGCGTCAATGCCCGGACAACAATGACAAAAGGAAAACCTGCAAAAAAGAAACCCAAGGTTGTTCCCAAAGCAACTGCTACCGCAACAGCAGGTGAAATAAATAAGGCAATAAAAAGGGGAACATGACTGGCTAGGGTGTAAGAGGCCGGCCCGATAATCAGCTTGATGGGCATAAACATCGGAATGGCGATTCCAAAAGCTATCAAAAGAGCCGAGATGGTTAGATTTTGGACGTGTCGACGAGATGCTTGCAAACTGGACATTCTCTTCCTCCTAAAATGTAATGTCTCCAGTTTACTCTTATTTTTGACAAGCGTCAAGACACCTGTGTTCTGTTATCCCTTGTAGCTGATAGCAGCTCGGTCAAGCGCCGCTGTAATTCGATCAAAAGTCGCCTTGTCTTGACAGGCAATCGTATGAAGATGGATACCATCTGTCAGGCGGCTGAGCAGACTATCTTTATGATCCGCTAATTTTGACAGATAAAAAGCAATATCTTCCTCATCACCGATATTAAGCGGGGCTGTTATGAGACCATACAAGGGATGTTCCACTTCAACATCAAGAATTCTTCCACCATTGGCAATAATCAGCTCAAACTCCTCCTGGACAGCCTCAGGGCCATGCTTGCAGACCACCTTGGCCTGAAACTGGTGTTGAAGTGGCTGAAGCTTTTCTGATAAGAGGTAGCCGCGGTGCGTTGCAATAATATCATGACTTTCTGCTCGCAACAGAGCCACATCACCAACAATAATCTGGCGACTGACTTTCAATTCTTTTGCCAGGCGACCGGCAGCCAAGGGTTCTGGACTGGTTTGTAATAAAGCCAGAATCTGCTGGCGGCGTTCGTTTGCTTTCATCTACCTTGACCATCCTTTTTCTTACTATTGTCTTAAAAGACGTCCGATTTGTCAATTTTCCCAGACCGTGTCAGACAGTATCAGAAAAAAGCCCTGTCTGGCAGACAGGGCTTTTTGATTAACTAATTTGGTCTAACATAGCTGAGATGTGTTCAATTGACTTTTCCCTGCCAAGCAGATAAATCGTATCTGGTAATTCTGGACCGTGCATTTCGCCGGATACAGCGATACGGATCGGCATGAAAAGGTTCTTGCCTTTAATACCTGTTTCCTTTTGGACAGCCTTGATTTGCGGAAAGATATTTTCAGACTGAAATGCTTCATCTGACATAGCTTCTAATTTTGCTTTAAAAGCTTTAAGAACCGTCGGAACCGTTTCAGCTGCCATAACTTCTCTTTCCTGATCAGTCAAGGCTGGAAAATCTTCAAAGAAAAGGTCTGTCAGGGGGATAATTTCATCCACAGAAGTCATCTGTGGCTGGTAGAGCTCTACCAGTTTTTCTGCCTTATCTGTCAAGCGGCCTGCTTTTTCAAGATAAGGCTTAGCCATTGCAAAAATCTTCGAAAAGTCGGCATTCTTGATATAGTCATTGCTCATCCAGTCCAATTTCTTCTGGTCAAAAGCGGCCGGTGATTTGCTCAGGCGTTTTTCATCAAAAAGTTCAATCAATTCCTGACGTGAGAAAATTTCATTTTCACCGCCGGGATTCCAGCCCAAGAGGGCGATAAAGTTAAAAACAGCTTCAGGCAGATACCCTTTTTGGCGGTAATCTTCAATAAACTGCAGCGTATTGGTATCACGCTTCGATAATTTCTTGCCTGTTTCGGAATTGATAATGAGGGTCATGTGACCAAAGACAGGCGCTTCCCAGTCAAGCGCTTCATAGACCATGAGCTGCTTAGGAGTATTGGCAATATGGTCGTCTCCACGAATCACATGAGAGATTTCCATCAGATGGTCGTCAATCACGACTGCAAAGTTGTAGGTTGGATAGCCATCACGCTTCTGAATAACCCAGTCACCACCGATGTTGCCACCTTCAAAGACAATCTCCCCTTTGACCATGTCATTCCACTGATAGATACCGGCTTCATTGACCGCCAAACGAACAGTCGGAACAATCCCTGCCGCCTCACGCTCCGCAATATAGGCTGCTTTTTCAGTTTCTGACATGCCCAAAAACTCATTGATATAACGAGGCGTTTCTCCGGCTGCCTCTTGGCGTTCACGTTCTGCAGCAAGCTCCTCTTCAGTCACATAAGACTTATAGGCCAACCCCTTATCCAGCAAAGCGCTGATGTAATGCTGGTAGATGGCCAGGCGTTCAGATTGCCGATACTGGTCATGTGTTTCAGGGCTTTCATCCCAGTCAATGCCTAACCAGCGCAGATTTTCCAACTGAGACCGCTCGCCGTCCTCAACATGCCGCTTACGGTCAGTATCTTCAATCCGAATGATAAAGTCGCCACCGTAGTGACGGGCATAAAGGTAGTTAAAGAGCGCAGTTCGCGCATTTCCAATATGTAAAAGTCCTGTTGGACTTGGTGCGTAGCGCACACGAATTTGATTTGCCAATAGTCTGTCTCCTGTAAAATTCAATCAAGCTTATTATAGCACAAAAAAAAGCGAGTCACAAAACCGATGACTAGGCTTGTGACTTGCTTTAGGACTAAGTTTTACTTTCCTGTACTTATATACGGATTTAAGACACCTGCAAAAGTCTGCACATTGAGACTTTGAACATAAATTTCTCCTGTGCCGCGGAAGGTATTGACCACTCCTTCCCCCGTACCAATAGACTGCATAAACCCATTTTCCAAATGAATATCATAGTCTAGATCTGCACTCCAGGCAACAACGTGGGCGTTGTCAATCGTGATTTGATTATTCTGCAGGGTAATTTTGCGGATAGAACCAAAAGCATTGGCTAAGAGAGTGCCTTGACCTTCAGTCGTCATGACAAAGAAACCGCCCTGACCGCCAAAAAGCGCACGTCCGACACTCTGTCTTTGCATGGTATAAAAGGCTGACCCGTCAAGCGCCAGAAAAGCACCATCGTTTAGTCGGTACTGCTTCTGCCCCAATTCCAGCGTAATCACCTGACCAGGAACTGATGGGGCAATCGCTAGACGTCCCAAGGGTTCATTTGATATCGCCTGCGTGATAAAGGCTGATTCTCCAGACACAATTGAACGTCCGACAGCCCCAAGCAGTTTACCGACACCATCCCCTTTAGCGTTCAACTTAGTGTTGAGTGACACACCAGGTGTGTGGTAGACCATAGAACCTCGCTGAACATAAGCTGATTCCCCCGCTTCCAATTCAATCTCAACAAAGGGAAACTGACCGCTACTAATCGTATACTTCATCCGATTATCCGCCATGAGTATAATCCTCACTTTTCTTTTTCTTTTATTATAGCGTTTTCATGATTTCTGGGCAAGTCCTGCCCAAAGAGGATAGAGCGCTTTTTCCTAGCTTAGTTAACTTCGGTGATCCGGCCAGTATCAACATCGTAGACAGCTCCTGAAATTACGATGTCGTCTGGGATTAAAGGAGAAGCCTTTAGCAAGTTGACATCATGGCGAACGCTGGCTTCAATGTCATCAAAGGGCAGGAAGTCCTGTCCTTCCACGTCAACACCCAAATCACGCTGCAATTGCTGGGCAAAACTGTCATTGGTAAAAGTCTGGGCACCGCAATCTGTATGGTGCATAACCACGACTTCCCGCGTCCCTAGCTGCTGTTGGGAGATGACTAAGGACCGAATAACATCATCTGTGACACGCCCTCCTGCATTCCGCAAAATATGGGCATCCCCTAAAGCCAAACCTAAGGCCGGTGCCACATGGAGTCTGGAGTCCATACAGGTTAAAATAGCCACTCTTGTTTTAGGTTTCAGAGGCAAGTGCTTATTGCCATGCAAGTCCACATAGGCCTTGTTGGCGTTTAAATAGTTCTCAAAATACGACATAAAATCTCCTTTGCAATCATTAAGCGGTAAGCGTTCACTTATAGAGCATCATACCACTTTTAAGGCCGTCTGTCCTAAACAGGCATCCCTCTATGTCGAGAAAACATGCTTTAGAACCTCACCAACTGTAGCTGCACCAATAACTTGAGTATTGTTCGGAATTTCTAAACCTGAGAGGGCATTTTTAGGAACATAAATTTTGGTAAAACCTAGTTTACTGGCTTCTTTGATTCTTTGCTCCAAGCGATTGACTCGACGAATTTCTCCTGTCAGCCCGATTTCTCCGATATAGCACTCCTGTGGATTGGTTGGCTGCTCCTTATAGCTTGATGCAATAGCAACCGCAACAGCCAAATCAATAGCTGGTTCATCTAATTTGACCCCACCGGCCGATTTGAGGTAAGCATCCTGATTTTGCAGAAGGAGACCGCAACGCTTCTCAAGAACAGCCATAATAAGACTGGCACGGTTGAAATCAAGCCCCGTTGTCGTCCGCTTGGCATTGCCAAAGACTGTCGGTGTGACCAGAGCTTGGACTTCAGCTAGAATCGGCCTGCTTCCCTCCATAGTCACGACGATGGCTGAACCAGTTGCCCCTTCTAGCCGCTCCTCTAAAAAGACCTGACTGGGGTTGAGGACTTCGACCAAACCTTGAGACTGCATCTCAAAAATACCAATCTCATTGGTCGATCCAAAACGGTTTTTGACTGCCCGTAGGATACGAAAGGTGTGCTGACGCTCCCCTTCAAAATAAAGAACGGTATCCACCATATGCTCTAGCATACGAGGACCCGCCAAAGTCCCTTCCTTGGTCACGTGACCGACAATAAAAGTCGCAATATTGTTGGTCTTGGCCAGCTGCATCAATTCGGCGGTCACTTCCCTGACCTGACTGACAGAACCCTGAACACTTGTTATTTCGGGACTCATAATGGTCTGTATCGAATCAATAATCAGGAAATCTGGCTGTAATTTTTCAATTTCAGCCCGAATGGCCTGCATATTGGTCTCAGCATAGAGATAAAACGCATTGTCAATATCTCCCAGACGTTCTGACCGCAGCTTAATTTGTTCTGCTGATTCCTCACCGGAAACATATAAAACCGTTCCTTTATCCGCCAACTGGGTAGAGACTTGCAAAAGCAAGGTTGACTTGCCAATCCCAGGGTCACCGCCAATCAGGACTAGGGATCCTGGAACGACACCTCCACCAAGCACACGGTTGAATTCTTCCATATCCGTTTTCGTACGAGCCACCTGACTAGAGGTGACCTGATTTAGTTTAATGGGTTTCGTTTTTTCACCGGTTAGAGATACCCGCGCATTCTTGACTTCGGCAACCTCAACTTCTTCCACGAATGAGGACCAGGAAGAGCAATTAGGACAGCGCCCCAAATATTTAGGGGAATTATACCCGCACTCCTGGCAAACAAAACTTGTTTTTTTCTTAGCGATGATGATTCTCCTTACTTCGGTTGGTTATCTAATGACTTTAAAATCATCTGGGCAATGGCTTGATTGCCACCAGCTGATTGAGATAAGTTTTGAAATTCTTCTAGTTTTTTCTGATAAGAAACATCTTGCAAAACAGAATAGGCACTGTCTCTTAGTTGCTTTGCAGTAAGTCCTTTATGCGCCACCATTTTTCCCAAATGCAAATCCACCACCTGCTGGGCAACCCGTGGCTGGTCATTTCCCATCGGTATCACTAGCATGGGACAGCCATAATAGAGGGATTCATTGACACTGTTCATGCCTCCATGAGTGATAAACAGTGAGGCTTTTTGCAGAATCTCCAGTTGGGGGACGTAAGGATAGACAAAGACATTATCTGGTAAAGCCCCCAATTGTTCCACTTTTATCGTCTTTCCAATAGACATGATGACGGATACCGGCTGATGCTTAAAGGCTTCAATACAGGTTTTGAAAAAATTGACCGAGGTATTGAGCAAAGTGCCCAAAGAAACATAGATGATGGGGTCTGACATTTCGGAAAAATCAAAGACAGCTTCTCCCCTGTCTCCGATTGACGGACCAACAAACTGATACTTGTCTGCATCAAAATCATCGGCATAAGGCTGAAATTCTCTGACGGTGTAGGTAAAGTTGAGGGCTGGATTATTTCTGGTTATTTCGTTGACAATATCAGGGTAATACCATCCAAAACGCTTTTGCAACCGTCTGGATAAAAAGTTCAGCAAAGGTTTGTAGCGAAAGAAGGCTGTTAGTTGCCCGCCGCCTGTTTGCGCAAAATCGGAAATGACTTGTTCGTTGAGCGCAAAGGTTGAAAAAAGCCGAAACGACGGGATCCCTAAATGGTCTGCCAATGCCTTGCCTGATACAAAGAGCATTTCATAAATCAAACAATCAAAATCTTTACCGACACGAAAAACGGTATCGTAAGCAGCTGAAAAACTGCGAAGTTCTTTACGAGAAGCCGATAAGTTATCCGGATAATTGTCATAGGGGATAAAGTGTGCTCCTGTTTGTTCAACTTTCCCACGCCATTCTGGTGCATGAACATAAGCCACCTGATGGCCAAGCCCAACCAAGACCCTTGCCAATTCAAGCGTGGGATTGGTATGACCAGAAAAAGGCAAGTTGACCATTAAAATCTTTCGTTGGCGTGCGGACATAAAGATTCTCCTTTAATTATGACACCATATCGCTCCCACTTCCTGAGTGTTTTTTGAAATTTCTTTTGATTGGCAACACCCAAACAGGTTAAGTCGACAGCAACTTGATAGCCTAGGGAAGCTGCATTGAGAACAGAACCATTGACACAGCCATTGCCATCAACGCCAACAATTTCCAGACTTCTTGCACGATTTTTTTCTAAAAAACGCTTCAAATAGTGATTGGTAAAGCAAGATATACGGCGTTTTTCAAAAACCTGATTAGATACTAGGGATAGACCATCTACAAATTTTTTAGACTCCTTATTTATCTCCCAAAAAAATCGATTGACCACGTAGATAACCCGATCACTCGGGTAATGGGCAATCTTTTGGTTAACTGCTGTTACTAGCTGGTTCTGATTATAGAGCTTGCCATCGGCAACATAGTCTGTCTGCATATCAATGACTAACAAATATTCTGCCATCTTGTCCTAAACTCCTGTTGAGCCAAATCCGCCTGTCCTCACGCCGTCCGCCTCATCGCCATCGACGACTAAGAAAGGCATAAAGACCCCTTGGACGATGCGCTCGCCGACCTCTAGGATGACTGGTTCATCGGTGATATTTTTCATCTGGGCAAAGATATGGCCTTCATTGGCTGGATTGCCATAATAATCCCCGTCAATGACACCGACAGAGTTGATGAGGACCAGACCTTTTTTGCGGGGGTTGGAGGAGCGGTCAAAGAGGCAGAGGACTTCACCCGCCTGCATGTAGGCCTTGACGCCTGTCGGCACCATCTTAATCTCTCCCGGCGTGATGGCGGTTTCCACCGCCACCTTCAAATCATAGCCTGCTGCATGGGCCGTTTCTCGTTTGGGCAATAAGTTTTCATCTGTAAACTGGCTGACCAGTTCAAAACCGCGGATTTTAGACATTAAACTCTCCTATTTCTGCATGACTCATTTCATTTTATTCGTTAAGAGCTGACAAAAGCTAGCTACTTATCGGGAATAATTTTAAATAAATAATAATTAATAAAAAGGGTTAGAAGCAGTAGACTTATTTTAATGGGCCACAAGGGTGCTAAATAGATTGATATGCCCATTAAAAGGTAAATCTGCCAGATAATTTTTTTCTTCCGTTCTTTAGAAATCGTTTTTGTTTCAGCATAATCAGCCACATAGAAGTGGTATAGCGATGTGCCTTTCAGCCATCTTTCAACCCTCTGGGAGCTCTTCGCAAAACAAACGCCGGATAGCAAAAGAAAAGGAGTTGTTGGCAGAATTGGCAAAAAAATTCCAATCAGACCCAAAAACAGACTTACAAAGCCGACGAATAAATATACTATTTTCTTCATATTCACCTCTATGCCCTATTGTATCAAAATCACTAAAATCCCACCAGCCAGAAAGAGCTGATTGGTCCGCCAAGGAAGTAATTGACAGATAAGAAGTAAAGCGTTATCATTATCTGTGAAACCATTTACTTTTAACTTTTAGGTGATTAATAAAGGAGATAGCGAGTATGAAGCTTATTGGACTGGTGGGAACGAATTCCGCAGAATCTACCAATCGTAAACTTTTGGAATATATTCAAAGGCACTTTTCGGACAAAGCCGACATTGAATTGCTCGAAATTAAGGATTTGCCACTTTTTAACAAACCAGCCGACAGGCAGCTTCCAGATAGTGTTTTAAAAATGGCTGCTAAAATTGAAAAAGCTGAAGGTGTTATTATCGGCACACCGGAGTATGACCACTCTATTCCCGCTTCACTTATGAACGCTTTAGCCTGGCTGTCCTATGGTATCTTTCCGCTGCTGAATAAACCTGTCATGATTACCGGCGCCTCTTATGGAACTTTGGGTTCCTCGCGTGCCCAGCTGCAACTTCGCCAGATATTGAATGCACCAGAGCTGAAGGCCAGTGTCTTGCCCGATGAGTTCTTACTCTCTCATTCACTTCAAGCCTTTGATAAAGATGGCAATCTCTTTGATTTAGAAACCATTCAAAAGCTAGATGCCATTTTTGATGATTTCCGTCTCTTTGTTAAAATCACAGGTAAATTATCCAATGCCCAAGAACTCTTGCACAAAGAAGCTGAAAACTTTGATTGGGAAAGTCTAACATAAGGAGAAAAACTATGAAATTTGTCGGAATCGTTGGTTCAAATGCAGACCAATCTTATAATCGTCTGCTCCTTAAATTTATCCAGCGCCATTTTAAAATAAAATGCGAACTAGAGATCCTCGAAATCAAGGATGTCCCCCTTTTCAATCAAGATGATGATCAATCGGACTCTTTTAGTTTACGTTATCTCAACAATAAAATTATTCGAGCAGATGGTGTCATTATCGCCACACCCGAACACAATCACACTATTACCCCTGCCCTTAAGAGCACTCTGGAATGGCTATCCTATAAGCTACATCCACTTGAAAATAAGCCTGTCATGATTGTTGGAGCCTCTTACTATGATCAGGGGACTTCACGCGCTCAGGTACACCTACGTAAAATTCTAGAAGCTCCTGGGGTAAATGCCTACACCTTACCTGGGAATGAATTTCTTCTGGGCCGCGCCAAAGAAGCTTTTGATAACAATGGTGATATCACTAATCAAGGAACAATTGATTTTCTTGGCAGCTGTCTTGATAATTTTATCAAATATGTTGAAGTGGTGTCTCAATTGAAAAAACCAAAACCCATTGAACCGGAAGATCTGTACTGCACCAAGCCGATTGCTACGACTATCCAAGGGGTTGACCCAGACGACCCAGACTGGCTTGACAAAGCCGCAAACCTAGTTAATGCAGTAGAAGGAGATACCTATGTCAAACTTGACAATGGGCTCTTGACAGTTGATCAAATCAATATGTTTCTCAATGCTATGCCTTTTGAACTGACTTATTCTGATGATAACAATCAGTTTCTTTACTATAATAATAAACACCAAGAACCTAATACTATGCTTGGAAAGCGCGTCAGAGAGCAGGTCGGAAATCGCTTAGCAACTGTCCATGATTCTTTGCCAGCTGGCCGTATGAAGAATGTGGAATGGGTGGTTGGCAGCCTCCGAAATGGCAATGAGGAGTATGTCCGTACCGTTGTCCCGGGCACTCCACCTGAAATTATTAATACTCATAATTATCAAGCGATGTATTATCCTGACGGTTCCTTTGCAGGAATCAATGAAATTATTTTCAATTTTAAACCTTGGTTAGACTGGTATTTACAAATGACTGGACAGCACCTTGTCGGAGGCAAGGTTGGACCTGTCGCACCGAGTAGCGATGCAACTTCTGGCGCCTCAGCTACTGTGGCTGGAGCTGATGTTTCTGCTGATGCGACTTCTGGTGCTTCGACTCACTAATCATACATTTTCGGGAGTGTTTGTCCCTCCCGTTTTTTCATTCTGAATGCACTATTTTAAAGAGGTACTCCAT
This sequence comes from Streptococcus ferus DSM 20646, assembly GCF_000372425.1. GTDB lineage: Bacteria > Bacillota > Bacilli > Lactobacillales > Streptococcaceae > Streptococcus > Streptococcus ferus. Next base: position 222,931 of record NZ_AQVD01000003.1, on the reverse strand, counting down.
GTCTTTATTTCAAGAAAAAATAACTACGGCTTGTGCTAAAAAAGAAGCTCTTTTTGATGAAAGTCTGGCTCGCTATGCCCTGAGATCTATCTTTGCCGGCGCTTTTCTAACCATGTCAACAGCCGTTGGTATTATTGGGGCAGATGTAATTTCAACCCAGTTCCCTTCTCTGGGACGCTTTATCTTTACCTTTATTTTTGCTATTGGACTTGTCTATGTTTTGATTTTTAATGGGGAGTTGGCGACGTCTAATATGATGTATCTGACCGCCGGCTCTTACTACAAACAAATCAGCTGGCGAAAAACCATCTTGATTTTGCTCTACTGTACACTGTTCAATTTGGTCGGAGCCATCATTTTAGCTTGGCTTTTCAACCAGTCCTTCTCTTTCAGTCAGTTGACAGATAAAAGCTTCGTTATAAATGCCGTTCAGCTGAAACTGGCTAAAACCGACTGGATGAACTTCATTGAAGGGATTACGGCCAATATCTTTGTCAATATTGCCATTTTAGGCTATATGCTCCTCAAGGAAGAAGTAGCTAAATTTTTTATTGTTATTTCAGCTATCTTTATGTTTGTTTTTTTAATCAATGAGCACTTAATTGCAAACTTTGCCTCTTTTATGTTGGCAGCTTTCAGCCCCGTCGAACAAATTAAAGGGTTTAATCTCGTTAACGTTTTGCGCCAATGGATTGTTGTCTTTTTTGGCAACTGGGTCGGTGGTGGACTCTTCATCGGAATTGCCTACGCCTGGCTTAATCAAACAAAAACTAAACACGTTGAATCCTAGTCACTGCCATCCATAGTAAAAAGTCCACACGAAATTTCGTGTGGACTTTTGAGAATTGCAAATAATGTCTCATTCAAAGACAAACTGGTTGTGATACAATTCAGAATAGAAGCCCTTCGCCTGCAAGAGCTGGCGGTGATTGCCCTGTTCGATTACTTTGCCGTCTTTAAGGACAATGATCTCATCCGCATTCAAAATGGTCTTAAGGCGGTGAGCAATAACAAAGCTGGTCCGGCCGGCAATAATGGTTTCCATCGCAAGCTGTAGCTTGCTCTCCGTCACCGTGTCCACATTAGAGGTCGCTTCATCCAAGATAAGGACTTGCGGATCTGTCAAGAGGGTTCTGGCGATGGAAAGCAGCTGTTTCTGCCCAGTTGAAAAGATATTTTCGTCATCTGAAACGACTGTCTCGTATTTGTCCGGCAGGCTCTCAATGAACTCATGGATATGGGTTGCCCGCGCAGCCGTTTCTACCATCTCCTGACTGGCATCTGGATTTCCAAATTTGATGTTGTCAGCAATCGTTCCGCTGAATAAAACCGACTCTTGCAAGACAATCCCAGTCTTTGCACGCAGGCTGTCCAAATCATAGTCACGGATATCACGTCCATCAAAGGTGATGGAGCCAGCATCCACGTCATAAAAACGATTGATTAAGTTCATGATAGTTGTCTTACCTGAACCGGTAGGACCAACGACAGCAATCATCTTGCCTTTTGGAGCCGAAATCGAAACATTTGACAGAACTTGCTTGCCTGGAAGATAGCCAAAATCAATTCCTTTAATCTCCACACCTTCCTTAAGTTCGGTAAACCGAGGGGCATTTTGAGGACGGATTTCTTCCGGCTGATCAAAGATTTCCTGAATACGACCAGCACCTGTGAAGGCCAATTGGAGTTCCGCCCAAGAAGCGGCCACCTGCATGACAGGCTGATAGTATTGCTGTGAATATTGAACAAAAGTGACGACCAGACCGAGCGCGGCCGCTGTTGATAGGGATTTGTCATTTAGGGCCAAGGTTGACCCCACAAAGATGACGATAGCCGTATTAAGAAGACTCATCCCATTCATGACAGGAAAGAGGAGGCCTCCAAAAAGACGGCCTTTAAAGGTTGCTTTGCGGACACGTTCATTGTGCTCCATAAAGCCTGCCACCGTTTCCTCTTCAAGACCTTGCACAATAATAGCTTTTTGGCCCGAAATTTTCTCATCCATATAGGCATTGAGCTGGGAAACCTCTTTTTGCTGCAAATCGGTGTATTTTCTAGCCATTCTCACGATAAAAATCAGAAAGATAAAAGCCAGAGGCGTTGAGGCTACTGTGACAAGCGCCAACTTCACATTCTCTGCAAACATAATCCAGACCAAGCCAATGTAGAGGGCGATATTGGTCAGAACCCCGACAAAACTTTGATTGAGAGAGTTCTGGATATTGTCCAAGTCACTGGTAAAACGTGATAAAATATCCCCATCCTTGTGCTGGTCAAAGTAAGCAACCGTCATGCGTTCCAATTTCCCAAAAAGGCCTTTCCGCATTTGGTTGGTCGAGTAGCTGATAATACGGCTAAAGAGGAGAGAGTAGACAAGGGTCGCTAAAGCTGTAAAACTGTACGCCAGAAGGAGCTTAAACATAACGCTGTTGAAAGCGGTCAGCTTAGGCAGAACCATTTTAGTACCTGTCGCCTGACTGACAGCCTTAGCCTTGGCGTACTTGCCAGCCCATTCTGCCAGTTCTGTTAAGGCCTGACCCAGATAAACCGGGGCTTTGACCTGAAGATAGGTCGCCAGTATAATCATCAGGGCAATAACAGTGAAAGACAATTTGTATTTTTTAAAATAGAACCAGAAAAATCTTAGGGTCTTCATCTCACTACTCCTCCTTTCCTTTTTGTGTTTCGTAAATTTCACGGTAGACAGCATTGGTAGCCACCAGCTCAGCATGGCTGCCCTGGCCGATTAAGCGGCCTTCATCCAAAACCAAAATCTTATCGGCATGGACAACAGATGAAATCTTTTGCGCAATAATAATGGTTGTCGTATCTTTCAAATCATGGTTAAGCGCTTCTTGAACCAGCTTTTCTGAGCGAGCATCAAGAGCCGAAGTGGAATCGTCCAAAATCAGAATTTTAGGATCCCCAATAACCCCTCGCGCAATTGACATTCGTTGCTTCTGTCCTCCGGAGAAGTTATTGCCCCGTTCTTCAACCTCGCTGTCATAAGTATCAGACAGACGATCAATGAACTCCTTGGCCTGAGCAATACCAGCCGCCCGCTCCATGGCAGCAACATCAGCTCCAGCCTGACCCTGACGCAAATTATCAGCAATCGTTCCGCTGAAAAGAATGGCCTTTTGCAGGACAATCGAAACGGTTTGTCTCAAGGTGTCACGGCTCAGCGTTTTTAAGTCTCTGCCGCCAATCATAATGCGACCCTCTTGAGGATCAAAGAGACGCGGAATCAACTGTGCCAGCGTTGATTTCCCAGACCCTGTCGCACCAACCACACCAATCATCTGACCTGATTCAATATTAAAGCTGACCTCTTTCAGCGTAGCCTCATCATCCTTAGGATAGGTGAAGGTCACATGGTCAAAGATAATGTCTCCTGACAAGTCCTCATCTGCTGTCCCTTCAAATGTCATGGCAGGTTCCGTATCAAGCACTTCCTTCAAACGACTTAAGGAAATAAAGGCACGACTGGCCTGCATTCCCATAAAGCCAACCATAATGATGGAGAAGATGATCTGCATCATATAAGTCATAAAGGAGGCAACTTTTCCGATGACCATTGGATCTGTTTTGGCTAGGTCTGATACCGTATAAATGGCCGTATACATGGCAAAGAAGGCAACAAACATTAGTGCAGGCTGCATAAAGGCAAAGCCATAGCCGATAAAGAGGTTCAAACCCAAAAGTTCATTGGAAACTGTTTTGAATTTTGCATATTGGCTCTTTTCCTGGACAAAGGATTTCACAACACGGACGCCCCGCAAGTTTTCCTTGGCAATCGCATTGATCTTATCCAGAAGTTTTTGGAAAATAGCAAAGCGAGGCCCCATAACCCCCATAGTCACCATGACAATCAAGAAAATCAGAACCACCATGCCGACAATAACCCACCACAATTCTGGCAACGTGTTAATGGCCAGAATAAAGGAACCTAAAAAGAGAATCGGCAGGCGCAGAAGGACTTGGAAGAGCATCATCACCAAGTTTTGAATTTGGTTCACATCATTTGTCATCCTAACCACTAGATTGCCGGCATTAAATTCCTCGATATTGGCATAAGAGAAGGACTGTATCTTCCGAAAAGTCTGTTCACGGATATCTGCTGATACCCCTTGGGAAATCTTGGCAGCCAGTACCGTATTGAGAGCACCGGCGATTAAACCGACACCGGCAATAACTAGGAGCCAGATACCAATCTGATAAATCTTATCTTGGTCATTTTCTAGTACCGCCGCAAGGACATCCTTCAAATAACGCGGCTGCAGCAAGGCGCTGCCTACTACCAGACTGATCATCAGGATGGAAGCAAGGGCATACCATTTATAACGCATAATGGCTTTGATTAACATAATTTCTCCTTAAACAATAAAAAACCCAGCAAAGTCTGGGATTCAAGTCAGCTACTATTCTATCAAATTCTCTTGATAAGTCAATTATTCTGGCCTCTGAAACAAATCGAAACAGACAAATGAAAGCACTTTATGATATAATGAGAATGACTTTCTATGTTCAATAGAGGAGAAACAAATGATAAAACAAACCATCGCTGTTTTAGGACCCGGCTCTTGGGGCACGGCCCTTTCTCAAGTCTTGAATGACAATGGCCACGAGGTTCGTATCTGGGGAAATATCCCTGATCAAATTGACGAAATCAATGAACAACACACCAACAAGCGCTATTTTAAGGATATTGTCCTCGATGAAAACATCAAAGCCTATAAAGACTTAGGTGAGGCATTGGCTGGTGTTGACGCAGTCCTTTTCGTTGTGCCGACTAAGGTCACAAGACTAGTGGCTAAACAGGTTGCCGAAACCTTAGACCACAAAGTTATAATTATGCACGCCTCTAAAGGACTTGAGCCAGGTACTCACGAGAGGCTTTCAACCATTCTCGAGGAAGAAATCCCAGCTGATCTTCGCAGTGAGATTGTTGTTGTCTCAGGTCCCAGCCATGCTGAAGAAACCATTGTCCGTGACATCACCCTTATTACCGCAGCTTCTAAAGACTTAGAAGCCGCCAAGTATGTGCAGCAATTATTCAGCAATCGTTATTTCCGTCTCTATACTAATTCGGACGTTATCGGGGTTGAAACTGCCGGGGCTCTTAAAAACATTATTGCCGTCGGGGCCGGAGCTCTTCACGGCATGGGCTACGGTGATAATGCCAAGGCCGCTGTCATCACACGCGGTTTGGCCGAAATCACCCGTCTGGGAGTTAAGATGGGGGCTAACCCTTTAACCTACAGCGGCCTGTCTGGCGTTGGTGATTTGATTGTAACAGGAACCTCTGTACATTCCCGCAATTGGCGGGCTGGTGATGCCCTCGGACGCGGCGAGAAGTTAGAGGATGTCGAAAAAAATATGGGAATGGTCATTGAAGGCCTTTCCACCACCAAGGTCGCCTACGAACTCTCCCAAGAGCTGGGTGTCTATATGCCTATCACAACGGCCATCTACCAAACTATTTATGAAGGAAAAGATGTCAAAACAGCTATTCTGGACATGATGTCTACCGAATTTAAATCAGAAAATGAATGGAGTACTGCAGATGCCGACTAAAAAAGTTAAAAAAGCTGTTATCCCAGCTGCCGGTCTGGGAACCCGTTTCTTGCCTGCCACCAAGGCCTTAGCCAAAGAGATGCTGCCAATTGTGGATAAACCAACGATTCAGTTTATCGTTGAAGAAGCTTTAAAATCTGGAATTGAAGACATCCTCGTTGTCACAGGAAAATCAAAACGTTCCATTGAAGACCACTTTGATTCCAACTTTGAACTGGAATATAACCTCAAAGTCAAAAAGAAAAATGACTTGCTAAAACTAGTCGATGAAACAACCGGAATCAACCTTCATTTCATCCGCCAAAGCCACCCTCGCGGACTGGGGGATGCGGTCCTTCAGGCCAAGGCCTTTGTGGGCAATGAACCCTTTATGGTGATGCTGGGGGATGATTTAATGGATATCAATGACAACAGTATCCCTCTAACCCAGCAACTCATCAATGATTATGAAAAGACACATGCCTCAACCATTGCTGTCATGCCGGTCCCTCATGAAGAAGTTTCGGCTTACGGTGTGATTGCTCCTCAAGGAGAAGGAATTGACGGACTTTACAGCGTCGAAACCTTTGTGGAAAAACCTAGCCCAGACCAAGCACCAAGTGATTTAGCCATCATCGGACGCTACCTTTTAACCCCTGAAATTTTTGGTATTCTTGAAAATCAAGCACCAGGTGCCGGCGATGAAATCCAATTAACAGATGCCATCGATACCCTCAATAAAACCCAGCGTGTCTTTGCCAGAGAATTTAGCGGCCAGCGTTTTGATGTCGGCGATAAATTTGGCTATATGAAAACTTCTATCGAATATGGCCTCAATCACCCACAAGTCAAAGATGACCTAAAACAATATATTATTGACCTCGGCAAAAAGCTCAGCGGCACTTCTGATAACTAAAAAGGTTCTCCTTATGGAGAACCTTTTAGCTTAATAATAGAGGTTAAAGAGAAGTGCCAGAATAAAGAAGCTATAAAGCGTTAGGCTTAAGGGAGCATACCATGGTTTAAATGCCCTCTTGCTACTGTCGTTCGGCAAAAAGAAAGCACAGAGCAGACCGCCGACAATCCCTCCCAGATGGCCAACCATACTGATCCCAGGAGTAAAGAGATTGAAGAGTAAGTTGATGACAATTAAGGCTTGATAAGTCTGTCCCAGCTGTCTCAGATAAGGATTGCCGCTAAAATGGCCAGCCACTACAAGAGCTGTAAACAGACCAAAGATTGACGTTGAAGCCCCAGCTGCTACCACATCTGGTGTCAGGAAAAAGGTAAAGAGATTTCCCATAATACCTGACAAAATATAAATGGCCAAAAATTTCCAAGATCCCCAGATGCTCTCCGCGACTTGCCCCAGAAAATAAAGGGTTATCCCATTAAATAAAAAATGTTCCCAGCCAATATGAACAAAAATAGGCGTTATCAGCCGCCAAATCTGACTGGGATCAAGCCTCAGGGCCTGACCATACATACCGCCAAATTGGTAAATAATAGGAGCTGTGCTGGCATTTCCCATATAGAAAAACTGCATGGCCAAAAACACCAGGCTGGTTATGGACAGTAAAAATAGGGTTGTCGGGTATTGTTTCATCATTTTAATCATAAAGTACCTTCTCTACAGAAATATCGTGGGCCGACGGAACAAATGCTCCTTGCTGACAAGCATAGATGGTGGACACCGTTCTGCCTGAATAGTCTGACAGATAGCGATCATAGTAACCAGCGCCATAGCCGATTCGGTAACCTTCAGAGTTAAAGATGAGACCTGGAACATGAATCAAATCGATGCTTTCTTTAGGCACTTCACGTTCACTCTGAGGTTCCAGAAGACCAAATTTCGTCAAGGCTAAATCCGTTTTGTCATAGACGACAAAGATCATCCTCCCTTCGGAGTAGGTCTTAGGAACAAGAAGGGTTTTGCCATCTTTTTGCGCCTGCTCAATCAGCAGCTGTGTATTAAATTCAAAAGGCAGAGCCAGATAGGTGGCAATGGTGTCTGCATTTTGATAGCTTTCTAACTGAGTTAGTTGGTGACATAATATCTGGTCACTTGCGTCTTTTCGCTGTTGGTCTTGATTTTTCAAGCGCTTAATCATGGCTGTACGCTGCTCTTTTTTGGTCATGCTTCTATCATATCACGATTGCTCTTTTTTTCCTATTTCTAGCTTTTTATCACTTCATCATTAGAAAATGAGGTCTTATTCCCACATAGTCATATGATTTGATGATCAAATTAAATTTTTCCAAAAAAAGAATGAAATAAATGAGCATAATGTTTGCTTTTTAAAAAAGCTATGTTATAATAAGATTATCCTAAGCCACTTCCCCAAGTGGCGGAGGGAAATAGACTTTCCTATCTTATTTCCCTTTTTCATAAATCTCCTGGGCGTTTGAGGAAACTCAGACGCCCTCCCCTTTTTAGCAGCCGATCGTCCATCGGTTGCTTTTTTTGTGAGATGGCAGAGCCTCAGACGCCTCAACGGGCTTTTGCTTTTCCCCAAAAAGACTGACCTGCTCTTATCAGCGCAAGTCAGTCTCAATCATCAAACCTAAGATTCACTAGCTTAATGCTCGTTGGGGTCGTTTCTGGCATCGTCATGTGTCGGATGTACGGTTCCAGCCACATGGTCCGGTCCACCGTAGATGGTGTATAGTTTTAGAGGCACATCTCCTGTGTTTTCAACATTATGCCAAAAATCTGCCGGAACAAAAATCGCATCATCTGCCTTTACTGCCTGTTCAAACGTCAGTTCTTGCTCACTTGGACCCATTTTGCAGACACCTGTTCCTGATTCAATCCGCAGGAACTGTTCAATCCCATGATGAACCTCTAAACCAATGTCATCACCGGGTTTGATTGACATAACCGTCAGCTGAATCTTATCGCCTGTCCACAAGGTTGTCCGATAGTTCTCGTTATCCTTGGTTGTAGCCTCAATGTCCAGCACCAAGGGTTCTTTACCATGGTCTTTTACCATACCTCTGACCTCCTTTATTCTTACCCTCATTGTATGCCTTTTCAAAAGAGAAGTAAAGCAAAAAGTCAGACAGGTCAGTCTGACTTGGCAACGCCCTTAGGCCAATCTGCTGGCTAAGAATTTGGAAATCTTAGCCACTGCAAACGATAAGGCTTCTTCTTTGGGACTCATTTTAGGATGATGAAGCGCATAAGGGCTATCGACTCCCAACCAGAACATCACTCCGGGAACCTGCTGCAATAGATAACCGAAGTCTTCTCCTGTCATGGCCGGCAAACAATCAATCAGATGAACATCGGCCTCGGCTTCAAAGAAAGCCATCAACTGGTCTGCCAGTTCAGGATTATTTTCAACCGGCAGATAGCCCTGTTGGATCAAATCCACCTCGACAGACATTCCGAAAGATTGGGCAACACCTTCAGCAACCTGACGAACACGAGCCTGAATGTGCTGACTCATCTCCTGAGTCAGCGTCCGAATCGTCCCATGCAGAAAAGCGGTTTCAGAGATGACATTGTTAGTAGTCCCTGCCTGCATGTGGCCAAAGGTTACAACACCGCCCTGGATGGGATCAACATTGCGGCTGACCACCGTCTGTACCTGAGTGACAAAATAAGCCGCAGCTACTAAAGCATCGTTAGCTTCGTGAGGAAAGGCGGCATGACCTCCCTTTCCTTTGAAAGTAATCTTAACCTCACAGGTGCCCGCAAAAAGGGTGGAGCGATTGGTGGCAATATCACCGACTTTTAAGTCCGGCCGAACATGAAGCCCGTAAAACTCATCCGGCAGCCAATCGCCAAAAGCCCCCTCTTCGTACATCAGTTTCCCCCCAGCAAGATTTTCCTCAGCAGGCTGAAAGAGAAAGAGCAGGTTATGCCGAGGCTGTTTTTGGGACAAAACATCCAAAAGCCCCAAGGCAACTGTCATATGACAATCATGCCCACAGGCATGCATCTGGCCTTGGTGCTGGCTGGCAAAGTCAAGACCGGTTTCTTCTGTAATCGGGAGACCATCAATATCTGTCCGCCAGCCAATCGTTTTCTCAGGCGCACTCCCCTTTAAATAAACGAGAATACCTGTACGCCATGTCTTTTGTTCAATAAAGTCTTTGTTAGCGGTTATCTCTGCAATTTTATCCAAGAGATAGGCCTGAGTCTTATATTCTTGCAAACCAATCTCAGGGATTTGGTGCAGGTCACGGCGAGTAGCAATCAAATCAAGCGTCATCATTAGTCCTTCTGTTTGGCCGAAAAGCTTGTGAGAGTCACAAGCTTTTATATCCTATTGCTGCTTTCTTTAGACAGGACGCTTAAAGGTTGCGAAGTGCATCCTCAAGGGCTGTCTTTTGCTGTGTTTTTTCATCAATTGTCTTGATGACACGTGCAGGAACTCCCGCCACAACAACATTTTCCGGAACATCTTGAGTGACAATAGCACCTGCTGCAACGACAGAACCATTGCCGATTTGCACTCCTTCAATGACAACAGCATTAGCCCCCACAAGAACATTGTCCCCAACACGAACAGGCTCTGCCGAAGCAGGCTCAATCACACCAGCTAGAACAGCTCCCGCACCGATATGACTGTTTTTACCGACAGTTGCACGACCGCCAAGAATAGCTCCCATATCAATCATGGTTCCGCTGCCGATCTCGGCACCGATATTGATAACAGCCCCCATCATTACAACAGCATTGTCCTCAATAGTGACCTGATCACGGATAATCGCCCCTGGCTCAATCCGAGCATTAAGATAACGTTTATCAAGTAAAGGAACTGCTGAATTACGGCCATCCTGCTCCACGACATAATCCTTATTCTCAGTTAGGCCTGACAAAAGAGGTTGGACATCTTTCCAATCTCCAAAAAGGCTATTGCCCAATTTGAGGACATTTTCAGGCACTTCTGCTGCCAGCTGTCCCTCAAACGTCACCTTGACATTCGTCTTCTTCTCAGCATTTCCAATAAAAGCAATAATTTCCTGTGCAGACATTTTTGTTGCTGTCATCTATCTCTATCTCCAATTCCAAAGTAATTACCTACTATTATATCAGAAAATTCAGAGAAGTTGACCCATTTAGACCATTCCAAAGAAAAAGTTATAGAAACAGTTACTGTCTATAACTTTTTGTACTAATATTGTTATGTCAAAATCTGAATCCTTGTTCCTTCACTAATTGTCAGATTATTATCTCCCTGAACATGAAGTGTTCCTGGCAGAGATTCTTCAGAAGAGCCATCTAAAGAGATTGTGATGTGACCTAGAGCTTTAAGGTTTTGATCAACGACTGCACCAACTGCCGTAATGGGGTAAATGTGTTCCCCCACTTTCAACTGTCCTCCTTTGGCTATTTGGCCTGACAGGTCTTTATTATCAATCTTGTAACAATACTCTGCTAAATCTTCCGGCGCCTCAGCTCCAAAAAGGATGAGCATATTCGCATCACTAATCATAGCAGGTGCTTCTGGTCCGATTGCAATAACGGTGGTATCAAATATTTTTTCCATTATCTCTCCTTTTTTCAGCTATAAAGTCCAAAGCTAGCCAACCATGCAACGACAACACGGGGAACCCCATTCAAGAAACGAGAGTAAAGAACTGAAGGCACACCGACCTCAACCGTTTCTGATTTAGCTTCTGATAAACCAAGTGCAACCGGAATAAAGTCACATCCATTTTGAGTGTTGATGGCAAATAAGGCAGGGAGCGCCATTTGCGGTGGAATATTCCCCTTCCCAATTTCGACACCAATTAGAGTTCCGATGATTTGACTAATAACAGCACCAGGGCCAAGCAGAGGGGATAAAAACGGCAAAGAACAAATAAAACCAATCAGCACTAAGCCCCAAACATTGCCTGCTAAGGGAACCATCAGGTTTGCTAAAACTTTACCGATACCTGATCCTTGAATAAAACCAATCAGGAGAGAAACAAAAGCCATAAATGGGATAATGGTATTCAGCATTGTCTGAATAGCCTCACGTGCCGCCTGATTAAAAGTGGCAACTACTTTACCGGCTCCCATACCAATCTTGGCAATTAAACTTGTTTCTGCACGCTGTTCTGTAATTTTTTTAGAGGTATCATAGCTGGGCTTGCTTTCCTGAACTGATGTTTCTAACATCTGATTAGCTTCGCTTTCATCTGCAAGTAGGATTTGATCCACACCTACATTTGAAACATAAATTTCTTCTGTAATGTATTGTGCTAACGGCCCGCTTTTTCCTGTGGGAATAATATTGATAGTGGGAATGCCTTTTTTAGGATAAATACCGCAACGAAGAGTTCCTCCGCAATCAACAATAGCTAAAGCAATCTCTTCATCGGGAATAGATGTCTTAAAGCCATTGACCGCCTCCATTCCTGTTAATTTTGCAATTTTATCGACTATATCAGGCTTTTCACCACCGCCAGTAATATAGATGAACTTATGCTTTTCAGCCGTTGGCGTTATGATCAAAGGACCGCCAAACCCACCTGTTCCTTTTACTACTTTAATACTCTTATAAGTCATCATCTTTTCCTTTCTAATCAAGTGTTTTGCTTAGGGTCACACCTTGCTGCTTGGCAACATAGGCTGTCGTAAAGTCCGTTACCCAGCCGCCAATGAAATTCATGAGGAGACCGACCAGCAGGTAACGGATAGCCAGGTCCATTTGACTTAAGCCAAGCGTTTTGATTCCTGTCGCAATTCCCATCCACACAAAGAGCTCTCCGGGATTAATGTGGGGGAAAACACCATTTGAAGTATGGCAGAACTGCATTTGAGCTGCCACATAACTTGGTTTATAATACTCTGGCATAAACCGTCCCATGCTGATTGCCATTGGATTTCCCAGCATAAAGGCTGAAATGAAAGGTAAAATCATGTAGCGGCTGATTGGATTTTTAGCTGAAATCTGAGCCAGTTTGTTAACCTTTTCTTCACCCAATAGGGCAATCAAGGTATTCATAGCAACTAGCAGCATCAGAACCACTGGGACAATTCCTGTCATCCATGACACAAAGGTATCTCCACCCAACTGAAAGAGCTTCATGAAAGCTTCTGCAAATTGTGTAATATAATTCATAACGAACTCCTTTTATGATTTTTGATATATAATTTGACATGTGCAAACAATAAGTTAAGCTGCGAGCTGATATCAAAGGTAGGGGCTGACTTCGGAACATCCCTATAGTTGCCCGCTTCGATACGTAAAAATAGCTCTCTGGCATCTTCAATAGCAATCTGCAGTAATTTATTTTCTCGCCGCACCAGGGGATTATAGCCGTCAAAATAATGAATGTCTTCTCCGATATAATCCGGCATAGGTTTAAATTTAGCCAGAACAGTTATTCCTTGCATTTTTCTAGCATCTAATACCTTACCTTTATCGTCGATTGCAAACATGACAATGGTCCCTGCTTTGATCTTGCCAGAGCGCCTGCCGATGGCTACCCTGCCTTTTTGCCTCAACTCAGAAAAAACATGATTAAAGTGTTTAAGTTGCTGCAAACCAAAACTAATCTGTATAACATAGGCGCAGATAACAACCATTCCGAGGATATAAATAGAATTCATTGCAAAACCTTCCCTTCTTTTAACCATTCTATCAATCTGTCTTGATCCGGAATATTTCTCAAAGTGTCTTTCATCTGAGTGTCGTTGCTAAATTTGAAAATCACATCATAGACATCAAGCAAATCTTCTTCCATACCGTCCCCAAGAACCTCCGGTATTGCCAGTAAGAAGATGAATTCCAAACTTTCTCCTTCAATCCACAGAGGTTCCTCTAGCAAACCTAGTCCCAGAACAATATCCGGACTTCCTTTGTTGATCGTATGGGGAAATGCGATATTTTGCCCAAACAAACTTGTCTGTCTAGCTTCTCTCTCAAAAATTCTATACCGAAAATCCACATCTACAAACTGTAAATTCTCCAAGGAGTCAATCATTTGCTGAAGATAAGCTTCGTAACTGTCCTGAGGACCCAGACGCATCAATAGGGCCTTTGTCTTATCCATTTGCTTTTGGTGATGTCTCTGCACCTTTTGCCATTCTTCCATCAGCCAGTTCTCATTGAACAAGTGGGTCAGATGAATCACCGGAACCTCTTCTTGCTGAAAACGAAGGGGAAAAGTCGTAAATACTGCGAAGTAATCTTTCACGGTTTGAAGATTAAAAGTTTCCTCCGCATACTGATCGATCTCAACATGGTCTCCTAGTACCTTACGCAGTTGCTGTTGAATCATGTTGGCTGTCCCTCTGCCGGTATTGCAAACGACAGCAATTTTAGGCTTAATGGCCTCCTCGACTTCCGCTCCTTTAAGAAACATTTCAAAGTAAAGTGCTAGATAACTGATTTCAGTCTCATCCACCTTAACACCTAATTGTGCTTCCAGCACCTTTGCCGAAATTTCCGATAATCGATAGGCGAAGGGGTATTTATCTCTTAACTCTCCTTGAAAAATATCTGATATTTGATTCCTGAAAATCAGGCGGTTGATCATAAATTTGAGATGCTCTTCCAATTCTTTGAAAAGCTCTTCTTCATTGAATGTAACAATCACCTCCTGATGAATTTGAGACATAATCTTTTGGTAGATTGTTTGCAATCGTTCCTCAGATAAGCCCTCACCTTGCAAACCTTGGTGGTACTGTAAATTCAGCGATAAGCTCAGAAAATCTCGTTCAGCTTGACTTAGGGTCATTTCCAAATCAGATTCAAGGCAATACAGGATATCTTCCAAAAGTGGATTTGCCTGACCGACAATCGCTAAAGGCAAATTGATCTGATCAAGAAATTGCTTAGCAGAAAGCCGCCCAATCATCGTCGATAAAGTCTTTAATAAAAGAATTTGGGTATGTCGAGGCAAATGGTAAAGCTTAGAAAGACTGGTAACAACTGCCACCAAAGTCTCGCTAACATTGTCCACTTCAAAATAGTCATAAACCTGATTGATATAGAGGAGACGCTTATTAAATTCACTACCTTCAGCTCTAAGCCCCTTATTGGGTCTACCAATGATAGCAATGTCATAGCGATTAGCAATCTCTTTAGCAACTTTTAGGTCCTTATTAATGGTTCCTCTGCTAACCATCATCTCATCAGCTAAATCGTCAATCAGCAAACTTTCATCCGCATCAATCAGGCGTTTTAAGATATAACTAATTCGTTTACTAGGCGCATTGAAATCACTTTCTTTTTTCAAACTCCCTAATAAAACATCTTCAAAGTGTTCATAATCACTGACAATCAACCGCAAACGACTCTCTTGCTCATCTACCTTAGCCACATCCTTCAAGAGATCATTAAGTTGTTCAATACTAGTGTCTAGAGTCTGACGGCTGATCCCTAGTTCCGTCTGTAACTCCTTCTTAGCTTTTTCTGGCATCATTTGCAACTGATTTAAAATTTGATACCAACGATCGATTTGTGTCACATTTACTCCTTTGTAAGACTACCCTCTCGTTTTACCTCCTGCCACATTAGTCGTTATGCCAGTAATGTAACTAGAACGATCAGATAGGTAATAGGCGGTAAGGTCTGCCACCTCACTCAGTTTTCCGCTTCTGCCAAGCGGAGTTGTACTGGTTGAAGCATAGCCTGCACGAATATCAGCTACGGTCTTTCCTCGCGTATAAGCCAAAGCTTCCTCATAGGCCAAGGTACGAAGACCTGTTGCCTCCATAATCCCAGGAGCAATCCCAACCACACGAACACCATACTTGCCAAGCTCTTTAGCCCATGAACGGGTGTAACTGTAAACGGCTGCTTTAGTAGCTGCATAAGCACTCTGCCCTTCAGAACCTTCCAGACCCGCTTCAGAAGCCATGTTAATAATAACACCTGCATTTTTAGCTACCAGAATCCTGGCTACTGCCTGACTAACCAGATAGAGACCTTTCTGATTAATCATGGTGATTCTTTCAAAAGTGTTTTCATCCAGTTCATAGGGCCCATGTGGATTTTTAGGATCTACTAACAGACGAGGCAGGTTAATCCCTGCATTGTTAACAAGACCATCAATGGTTCCAAACCTTTTCAGAACAGCCTCAACGCCAGACTCAACTTCCTGACGAGACGTTACATCAACCTGAACAAAAAATAGGTTGTCATGCTGTAAACCATTATCTGAGAGGTCAAAGTTAGCCACATTAACCTCTAAGGCCAGCAATTCTTCGACGATAGCTTTCCCAATCCCCGATGAAGCGCCCGTAACAACAACTGTTTTTCCTCGAATATTCAACCAGTCTTTCATTTCCTTCACTCCTTTGTTTGGTATGCTTTTATTATAAAGCGCTTACACCATAAAATTAAGACAGACTTTTTAGGCGTGATTGCAAAAATTGTAGACTAATTACCCTAATAATAAAAAAACTTGATTCCACACCAAGCAGAACCAAATCTTTTCATTTAATCGCTATTTTAAGAACCCATCTGTCATTACAACCGCGCGTTCAATTCAGCTCCGAGTTCTTCAAAGCCTGGTTTGCCAAGCAGGGCAAACATATTTTTCTTATAGGCTTCTACCCCCGGTTGATCAAATGGGTTGACCCCGTTGAGATAGCCTGAGAGACCAATCGCTAATTCAAAAAAGTAAATCACATAGCCAAGTGTGAACTCATCTTGTTCAGGGATTGTCAGGAAGGTGTTTGGCACACCGCCATCCGTATGGGCAAGCAAAACCCCATCTGTTGCTTTTTTATTGACATAGTCAACATCTTTACCTTGGAGATAGCCAAGTCCGTCAAGGTCTTCAGCTTCTTCTGGAACCAAGATGTTTTGACGCGGTTTATCAACTCGGATAACGGTCTCAAAAAGATTACGTGTGCCTTCTTGGATAAACTGTCCCAAAGAGTGGAGGTCTGTTGAGAAGTTGGCTGAGGTTGGGTAGATTCCTTTTTGGTCTTTCCCCTCAGATTCCCCTGCCAACTGTTTCCACCATTCGCTAAAGTATTGAAGAGACGGCTCATAGTTGGCCAAAATTTCAGTCACATAACCCTTACGATAGAGGATATTACGGATAGCTGCATACTGGTAGGCTTCATTGTCAGCGATTTTGTCTGAAGCATAAGCCTGGCGAGCAGCATTAGCACCGGCCATCAGCTGATCGAGATCTGCTCCGGAAGCAGCAATCGGCAAAAGACCGACAGCTGTCAAGACCGTGAAACGGCCGCCGACACTGTCTGGAACAACAAAGGTTTCCCAGTTATTAGCATCTGCTTCTACTTTAACAGCACCTTTGACACGGTCTGTCGTCGCATAAATACGCTTGTTGGCTTCTTCCTGTCCGTACTTTTTAACCAACAGTTCTTTGAACACACGGAAAGCAATGGCTGGTTCTGTCGTTGTTCCTGATTTGGAAATAACATTGACAGAGAAATCCTTGTCTGCAACATAATCAACCAAATCAGCTAAATAGTTAGAAGAAATGGAGTTCCCTGCATAGAGAATCTGCGGTGCCTTACGCTCTTCTTTGCTTTCAAGATTTACAAAAGAGCTGTTTAAAAAGTCAATCGCAGCACGCGCGCCCAAGTATGAACCGCCAATACCAATCACAACCAGAACATCACTATCTGCCTGAATTTTAGCAGCAGCCTTTTTAATGCGGGCGAATTCTTCTCGGTCATAGTTTTCTGGCAAATTAAGCCAGCCTGTCATTTCACCGCCAGGGCCAGAGCCTTCACGAAGGGCTTGGTCTGCAACCGTTACCTGCCCTTGCAGATAGTCAAGTTCGTGCGGTGCAACAAATTTGTCAAGTACTTTTGAATAATCGAATTTAATATGCGACATCATTAACAACCTCCTAAATACAGTCGTATCTCTATCTTACTCTTTTCCATAGCTTTTTTCAATGATTTTGTGATTTTATTTGCAAAATAGAGCAAACGGTTGCGTTTACATAAGATTTTGGGAGCAAATGAGATATAAAAACACGGTTACTCCATCTGATAGTTCTTATTATCCGAAACCATATAAAAAGAACTAATCCGCTTAGCTCTTTTTGTATCATTTTATTTTAATGAGATCTGCCGTCATCATAGGATGACAACTCCTAATCCTCCTCAAAAATTGCCAAATCATCAAAAATAAATAAATCTTCTATACGACAATTAAATACCTTTGATAAGTCATAAGCTAATGTCAAAGAAGGACAGGAGTGACCATTTTCCAAGGAACTAATGGTTTGCCTACTCACACCTAGCAGTTGGCTTAGCTCCTCTTGAGAGGTATGGTATTTCCGTCTCAATGGACGAATGTAACTACCAGTAATACTCATTTTTAGGTCAGAACAACACCGGCCCAGATAGCTCCACCGACTACAACACCGCCAGCGACACCACCGACGAACCAGCCGTCTCCATAAAGTTCATCTGTTGTAACTTCTTCAAATGTTAATTCGTTCATCAGGTTATCTGTCAATTCCATAATATTCCTCCTTTAAGTTAGGGCTACAATACCTGCTGCTGCTGCAACAATACCAATCCCAACGCCGAAACCTTCAATGGCATCTCTGGCGTTGCCGTTCAGCTCAGCAGTTTCTACTTCTTCAAAAACCAGTTCTTTCGTAAAACTATTTGTCAATTCCATAATATTCCTCCTTTAAGTTAAGGCTACAATGCCCGCTGCTGCAGCGACAATACCAATTCCAACGCCGAAACCAGTAACGGCATCTCTAGCGTTGCCGTTCAGCTCAGCAGTTTCTACTTCTTCAAAAACCAAGACTTGATTATTTTGTAATTCCATCTTAATTTCTAACCTTTCTACTTTTTAATGACTATCACCGATTGTTCACCTTATTATCTAGCTGTCGAAGCCATAGCATATTCGTAAACGCTAAGATAATAATAACAACCATGATAATCAGAGAAACCAGTAATCTACTTTCCGCCAAAATAATTGCCAGTGTTCCTAGCAAAGAAATTGTCAGAAAGACGCTCTGTAACTTGATGAGACTGCTGTTTTTTGAGTCTTTCACAGATTTTTCCTCCTTCATTTGATTCGATAGATGTCATTTAGACATTAAGCTAACTATTGCCATAGCATTCAAATCATCATCTGCTATGAAAATAGCCAATAGCTGAGAGTTACAATCTCTGAAATTTGTTTCTAGTTCCCTCAATAACATTTATCCTGAGGACCGGCTATTGCCGAAATCACAGTCGTTTAGAGAAACAATTCAATTAAGATTGATTAAGTCAGTACAATAGCACCGCCAATTACTACACCTGTTCCAAAAGCAATCCCGATTTCAGCCCAGCCATTGAACTCTTTAGAATCCACTTCTTCAAATGTGATAAGCTCTTTCTCCATTTCCTCACCTCCTTTCAATAAGATGTCACCTTTTATTGGTGCTTTAACACTTTTTTGGCAATCATTGTCAACGTCTTTTCCAAGACAGCTTTATCAATGGTAAACGGGGGCATGATAGAAAGACCCTCCTCATCATCATTGATATAGAGATAGACAAGGATGCCAAGTTTCTCCAATTCTTTCACAAGCTGGATCGCATGACCTGGAGCTGTTCGCACGGACGTCATAACTCCGATATTGCGATAGTGTATACTTTGTGCATCGAAAATATCCTGAACACTCTTTGAGATACATTTAACACTATCTTCAATAGAGTTTTTTTCCTTTAGATAATAGTCTAAAACAGTATCTGCTGAAACCATCCCTAATAAATTTCCGTTTTGAGTTGAAAAATGCTCTTTAGTTCTGGTTGACTTTTGTAGCTTGTCATCCAGTTCTTCCTTAACACAGATACAACCAAATGCTGTAATGCCATTGTTTAAGGCCTTACTCAGACACAGCAAATCCGGAACCTCTGATAAATGTTGGAAAAAGAAAGGCATCCCTGTTTTAAAAAAACCAGTTGCTACTTCATCGAAAACTGTAATCACCTGATTTTCTCTCAGTATCTGCAACAGTTTATTGAAAAAATCTATGCTCGCATAGTAAACACCAGCAGAAGCTAGAATAGGTTCTATAACCATGACATCGTACCGTCCAGCAATCCCCTCCAATTCATCCAGTATCCGTCTCTCATCCTCTGTATTTTTAGGGTAGTCAAGAAAAGTGACGTCTCCGTATTTGGGATAAAATGAGGTATTGATTTCTTGATCGATACCGCTGACAGAAACCCCTCCAAAGAAAGTCCCGTGATAGGAGTCTTTAAAGGCTAGAATACGATTTTTAGATGACTTTTTATTGAGATAGTCCGCAATTTTCAAAGCTAACTCTGTATTCTCAGAACCTGAGTTAGTGTAAATAACTCTCTTAAATGCTTTCCCTGTAAGTTGTAATAATTTTTGGGCGACTTCATCATAGCTATCATGCTGAAAAGAATGAATATCAATATAGGGCAGTCTTTGTTCTAATATTTGCGTAAATTTATCTGAAACCTGCTGATATAATACTTTTTCATAACCCAAGGAAGTGTTCCAAAGACCGCTTCTGAGATCTAAATACTTCCGGTTTTGCTTGTTATATAAGTAAGTCCCTTCTGCTCGAACAGGCTTAAGATTATAGAGCGTCTCATTCGTATAAGCGCCGTTTAAAAGAGCATAATGTTGCATCGTTTTCTCCTTGTCAGATAAAAAATGTGATAATGTCGCAAGCAATCCCCCAGATAGACAGTGCGATTAGGATATAGTTTAGAATTCCTAGTATCAAGATATCAATACGAGGAGCTGCTTTTTTGGAAAACATATTTTTAAAATAGGTCATGTAGTCATCTACTTTTAAGAGATTACTCAGATACCAATAACCATCTAATTTCAAAAAAGGCAAGAGGTTGGTGACAATTAGCCCTAGATTTACCAACAGCAGACCACTGACAAAATGAGAAGGATATATCATATGGATCACACTCAAGAAGAACCAAATTGCGACTTGACATTTGATGCCTGCTAATATCAATTCATTTTTTTTCTTGTCTGATAGTAATTTATAAAAGGGTACTTTTATAAAGAAGACCGGCATTGAAAAATAGCGTATCGAAAAACCAAAGGTCACTTTAGGAGGTTTAAAGTATTTATAATAGACTGAAAAATGGGCGTACTCGTGCAAGGGTAGAACAAGTCCCACCACTGCAAGATAAATCATAATCAGTTCACCTGCTGAAAACTGGCTTAAGGAAAACTGTTCCGTCGATTGCTGCAAATACTCAGCAAACCGTGGCAAATACAGAATACTCAGTGTCAGCATCGTAATCATCGAATACCTGTTGATCAAAAACAATACGATTTTATGGAAAAAATCAATTTTTGAACTGTCCAAAATAATTCTCAATATATGAAAGTTTGTCATTGTCCCACGTTTATAGGGGGAATGATAAAAATCATACAAGGGATTAGAAGAATGATTGATTTCTCCCAAATAATTTTCCAAAGGCTGCTTCGACACAATCATCCTGTCGTTTCTGACATTATAAAGCCACCGCTTATCCCCATAGATACTGTATTGAATATGGTGAAGCTCTTCAATCGTTTGAACCATGCCATCTCCTTTCTAAACAATAGTATAGCCATAATCCAAAATCAGATTTTGCCCTCTGATCGATTGACTGCCTTCTCCAAGAAGAAAATGTAGAGAATGACTGACGTCTTCAAGAGAGACAAACCTCCGATAAGGAATTCTTGCTAATAAACGCTTTCCGAAATAGGAATCCAATAAGTCTTTATTATCTTCTGTCTTGATATAAGAAGGAGATATTGTATTGACACGAAGATCTTTGTCATTGATTTTAGCGTAATCAACCGATAGGTTTTTAGCTAAATGTATCAAGGCGCTTTTAGACGTGCCGTAATCAATTCGCTGACTATGGGCAACAACACCATTTTGTGATGCGATTAAAACAAGAGCTGTTTGATAACTAAAGTAATCATAGGCTGCTTTTAGAGAAAAGAGGGCTGCCTTGACATTGACATCAAAAGTGGTATCCCAATCCCTTATCGTTACTCCAAAGACGTCATTCATAGGATTGACTCCTGCTGCAAAAACAACTTGCGAAAATTTTTTATCTAGATCAGCCAAAAATCGTTCTATTTCTTCATAGGCCCTATCATCACGAAAATCAACGGATAGATAGTGCTCTAAACTGGACTCTGCTGGAAAATCAATACCGACAATGTGATCATAATGATCTTTATATCTGGTCACATAGTCTTGACAGACATGACTTTCTGAACCAATGAGTAGTAAATTATTAGTGCCCATTAAACACTCCTTCAATCATGGTATAACGATCGGAGTCAAGGATGACATTAAACGCCATTCCCAACTTCTCAAAAAGAGTTTGCACACTTGCATGTGAGTAAGCGTATTTGACGGAAATACCCAGTTTTTCAGAATTAACAAGATTGTAAACAATTCTCTCCCCTGACCTATCAAAGAAATTCACATAATAAAACTTTCCTAACCCAAGTGTATGACTCTGAATAATATCCATAGAATCGATAAAGAAATCCTCTTTTAAAAAATCAAAGATAATCCGTTTAATAGAGGGCTGCTGTTGCTTAACATACTCTAAAAAACGTTCCAAATCGGAAAGGCTGAATAAAGACACCGAGGTCGCCGGAATAATAATCACTTCAATATCACGCTTGGGCAGGTATTCAGCCTCCTGCAAGGTTAAGGGATAGACTCTGTCCCGACCGTTTTCATCAATATACTTAGACATTTCTGCAGAAGGTTCTATGCCATAAATATCATATCCTTCTTGAAACAAGTGATTAAAAATACGGCCAGTACCACTACCAATTTCTAAAACGGACACCGTCTTATCAAAGTAACGCTTATAAATATCCAGATCATTTTCTAAAAGACTGTCCTGATCAATAACCAGTCGGTAATATTCCGAGAAGGTCGCATCATCATATAGGTTATCAACAATCTCTAGTTGATTAGATCGTCTTTGAAATTTTTTATGAATCAAATCATTAGGCATAAGCTTCTAAAACCTCCACAACTTCTTGCGTTACTGTGTCCTTCTCGTCAAGGCAATTTTTAATGATATACTCAAATTTTTCAAGAACCACTTGGTTAATCCTAAAAAGACGGCCATTTTGAAGGTTAAAGGCAAAACTATGGTCTGAATTCTTAAACGCTATCCAGCTTAAAGGAGCAGTACTTTGTTCAATTGCCGCAAGGCGGTAAGTATTGTAAGGTGTGATAAACTCTAAATCACCATAACTATGATTAATAGCAATTAAAAGAGGAAATAAGTGGCAAACCTCAGAAATGCCTTCTATTGCCTGCCTTGTTAATGTCATACTGGCTTCATTAAAGAGTTTCTGGTAAGTCTCACCGGAGCTGCCAATTGGTATATTTGTAGCCGAGTCAAGATAGAACTTGCCATCCTCAAAGACCAAAGAATTAAATGTTGATATTCCCGCTAAAATACCATAGTCCAAGATATGATTTGCCAGTGTCAGACGGCCAGATTTTAAGAATTGTTCCAGAGCATCCTTTAATTCCGCTGCCGTTACTTTGGTAAAAGTTTCCGTTCTACTAAAGTCAACAGATGATTTAATAATAAGAGGACTGCTCGAATCATTCAAATAAGTGTCTGAATAAATCGCACTATTGATTGCAAAATGAAGTAGCAGACCTTGATTTTCAGCCAAAAATGTATCCAACCGATCAACTCGTAAATGCTTTAATAAGCCCTTTGTCAAATTAGGGTATACAGCACTCATAAAGGCCCTGCGACCGTTTTCAAAGACTTGTTCTGTCTTTAAAGCCGTTAAGCGTTGATAACCGCTATGATTTTCTATGGCTTTTTGCACACTGAGCACTTTTTCATCGGATAATAGTTTTTCCAAATCACCCATTTCAAGGATACGAACGGGATAATCCACCTTATCCGACAAGTAGGTCACCAAACGTTGCAAACGGGTACTTTCTTCAAGAGCAACAAAGATGTACCGATCAAATTCCAAAAATTCCATATAGTCTATAACATCTTCAAAACTCTGATTATCAAAATCTAAATAATCAAGACTAAACTGATTTTCCAATTCAACATGCAGGTCTAAAGAATAGAGCAACTCATCTCTTTCATATACAAAGTTTAAACCAATCATTCTTTCTCCAATCTAATGTCTTAGTATCAAGGAATCACAACAAAACGTGCTTTTATTATGATTCCTTCCTACTAAGTAATATCGACTTACAAGACAGTTACTAGCAGATAATGTAAATTCTGTGATTAATAAACCAATCTAAGATACCGTTCATAAAAGACTCCTTTCCAGATATACGCCCGTTTAATTAAAAAAGCCATTTTGCAAGCCAGATACCTGGCATTATGATAACTGAAAGCATGTCATCACCTCCTTTTCAAACAGATTAAATACGATTCTTTTTCGCAATAACCAGAAAATTACAAATGATTAAAAGAATAACCCAGCTGACTAGAGAAAGGGAGGTTTGGATGGTTTCTCCCCATGAAAACCCTTCCCACTTGGTCACATATTCTGTAAATAGCCCCATAAAGCTATAATCAACAACTTTAGCCACACTCTTATCCAAATTGGCTACCATAGGTAAAAACGCCACCAAAAGCATCGCAGGAATACTAATAATCTGGGCTTCAACCTGACTCCTAGTCACAAGACCTAAGAAAAGATAGAGTAAAATAATAACAATAGAGGTTAACAAAATAATCACACTATAGTTGAGAAGGTTATCAATCGAAATTCCCAAAATCAACGGTACCGTTCCCATAATAATCAGAGTCAGGAAAAATGGCAAAACTAAGGTTGATGCAAGATATTCATATCCTTTCACACCACTCATCAAGAGTGTTCGTAAGTTTCGCTTTTCTTTTTCTTCCGATAAGATTACAGTAATCGGATTTCCCACGGCCATCACCAAAGAAAATGGCAGGCAAATTGCTAGGAGCGCCAAAGCTTGCTGCTCTCCTCCGTTTCCTTGTGTATCCAACAGATATTTATAAAAGTACACAAATGCAAAAGGCATCAAAATTTGGAGTAAGATACTTTTATTTGAAAAAATAATTTGGAGACGCAGCCACAGCAAGGCTGACATTCGCTTAAACATTTAATTTCCCTCCTGTTAATGTTATGAAAATATCTTCCAGAGTCGGTTCGCAAGAGTGAATTGAAACAACATCCCCCAGATTATCTGCTAAAGCTGATTCTAAATCATCAAATGCAACAACCTTCTGATGCCCATCAAGATAATGAATGGTCACTTGTTTGTCCACATTATACTTCTGAATAAGGTCAGCAGGTTTTCCTTCCTCAACCAATCTCCCCTTATTAAGCAAAGCGAGATTATCGCATAAAAGCGTTGCTTCATTCATATCATGAGTTGTCAGAAAAATAGTTGTTCCTGCTGCTTTTAGCTCCAGAATCAACTCATGGATTGTCCGTGATGTCGCAGGATCCAAACCAGAAGTTGGTTCATCAAGAAAAAGAACCTTAGGTCGATTAATAAGAGCTCTGACCAGAAGCATCCGCTGCTTCATTCCTGTCGATAATTTTTCAGCAACCTTATTTCTGCTATCATACAAACCAACTTTTTTTAACAAGTCATCAACCCGTGATTTTTTAATACCATAGAATTTACTATAAAAGAGAAGGTTGTTATAGAGAGTCATTTTTTCATAAAAACCGCTCGTATCACTCACAAGCCCGATTTTTTCTAATTGATCAGATGACAAATCCTGAGAACTCTTTCCTATAATGACAGCATGACCATTATCAGATGGCATCTGACCAGTCAAAATATTAATGGTTGTCGTTTTCCCAGAACCAGAAGGTCCTAGAAAACCAAAAATCTCACCTTCGTCAATCGTAAAACTAACATCATCCAAAGCAAGAGCCTTCCCAAACTTCTTACTGATATGCCTAGCATCAATTGCTTTCTCTCGCATGATTATTTTCCTTTCTCAACAATGCCTTATTCCTGATCCATTAATCCGTCAAGCAACAGACTAATTAGAAGTTTTTTAACTTAAACCAAATAACATCTAAGTCGCAACTACTGTTACTAAAAATCTTAGCCACTTCATTTTCTATCATCCTTTCACATTTTACGATTTTATTATAAGTCTGGCAGCCATATTTGACCATGACATCAATGTCACTACTGAGGACTTACTGACTGCCCAAAGTTGAAAGTCTTGCATCAATATGAATCACTTTCAAACTTTATGGCTTCATTATAGAAAAAAGTAAAAAAGAAGACCATGACATCAATGTCATGGTCTTCTTTCTACGTTATTTAAATATGATCAGCTTTTCTTTCGTCTCTGAGATTAGCTTCTAAAATATTATCTCCAAAATTTTGTGCTAATAAGGTCGCTAAATCATAACATTCTTTGGCCTTTTCTACATTATTTTCCGCATAAAGATAATATTTAGCATCGTAAATAAGGGCTATCGGTTTGGCGCTATGCTGCTGTGTTTCAGCAATAATGTCATGCATTCTATCTGCTAAAATTTTTAATTGAGAATATTCAGCATGATCTAGATACACACCTGCTATAGCGGTTAACGTTCCTAACAGTTCAATATTATAGTACTCATCTCCTGAAACATCTTGTTTTAAGACCGTGGCCTCCAGTGACTTCAGGACTTCTTCCTCATAACCCTTGTTTTGACACTGAACAGCATAATAAGAAACTAGCAACAAATCGTTAAAGGTATATTTTTTTTTCAAAAATAACTGTTTAAAGAAATCTTCAAAGATATCTTCCGCTGCTGCTGTCTTTCCTGTTGAAATATAATCTAGTGTGTTGTCAGACAATTCCAAAGTATAGAGTTCTTCCTCAGGCAAACAATCAAAGTATTTTTCATAAATATCTTCAATCATCTGTGCTTTCTGAGCCAACCGCTCCTTATCCCCGTATGTTGGAAACTTAAAAAGTTGGTATTTCATCGTGAAGTACTCATCTGGGATAGTAATATTTTCTCCAGCCAGAAGAACCGATAAATCTGTGTCTAAAACCTTAGCAATATACTCTAGTTTAACAATCGAAGGCAGAGATTGCCCCAACTCAATCCGAACCAGCTGCCGAACAGTCAGTTCTTCCTCGCCCCCACACAACTGCTCTCGAGAGAATCCCTTCTTCTCTCTTTCTTCCCTGATTTTTTTCCCAATTGTTTCCTTGATACTCATAAAATCCCCACCTTTATACTACCATTCTAACATAAAACAGGCTGGGAAACATAAAAGAATTGAAAACGTTTTAATAGTTACAGATTGCACGTTTCCTCATATATGGTGCTTTAAACAGCCATAAAAAAGAGCACACAGCTTACATCGCTTAGGGCTGCTGGATTCCTCCCCTGACCCGCTTCACGCAAAGCTGTTGCTCCGGAACTTATTATAGCATAAATTGAAAAAACTGCCAACTGA
The DNA here is from genome assembly GCF_000372425.1 of Streptococcus ferus DSM 20646. Taxonomy (GTDB): domain Bacteria; phylum Bacillota; class Bacilli; order Lactobacillales; family Streptococcaceae; genus Streptococcus; species Streptococcus ferus. The sequence continues at coordinate 196,004 of NZ_AQVD01000003.1, read as the reverse complement.
AGCCCTTTTCTTTTGCCAAAAAGAGGCCCTAAAAGGCGACAGAGCGCTGGTAGCAAGTCCTCTTGCTGCTTGATGACTGTTTTCATTTGGATCTTCTGTGCCTAAAAAAATCCTGCATGATTTGGGCACACTCTTTTTCAAGAATGCCTCTTTCAACAGCCACCCGGTGGTTGAGACGCTGATCAGTCAGGATATCATAAAGGCTGCCCGCGGCCCCAAATTTAGGATTTTGAGCCCCATAGATAACTCTGGGGAGGCGGGCTAAGCCGATAGCACCGCTGCACATCACACAGGGCTCGATGGTGACAAAAAGTGTCGCATCCAGCAAGCGCCAATTCCCTTCTGCAATATTAGCTTCATTAATGGCCATGATCTCAGCATGCATAATCGCCTGATTCAGCTCCTCACGCGCATTATGCCCGCGGCCGATAATCTGACCATCCTTAACAATGACACAACCGATGGGAATTTCTTCTTTTTGAAGGGAAATTTGAGCTTCTTTCAGAGCTTCTGCCATGAAAAATTCTTTTTCTTCCTGAGTGAAGTCTGCCATCAGCAGTCACCAATTTCCCATGATTTATGGGGGGAAGCCAATTCCACAGGAATACCGCCTGAGTAAACTTCCGTTTGGCTTCTTAAGACTTCCAGATGATTGTCTGGAGCAATACCTGCTGGCGGTACTGGCGGCATATGGGTCAGAACTAGTCTCTTAACCCCTGCCTGACGGGCAATCTGACCCGCTTCCTTGCTTGTTAAGTGGGCGATATGATTTTCATTTCCTTCATAAAGATAGACATCTGCTAAAAAGAGGTCTGCACCTGCGGCAAATTCATCCAAGCCATCAAAATAACCCGTATCACCTGTGAAAACAAAGACCTGTCCTGTCTCACGCTCAATGATACGAAAAGCATAACAGGGTACAGGATGGACCGTTTTCACAAAGGTGATGTCAAAGGGGCCAATCTGCTGGCCTTGACTGACATCATACGCAAGACCTTGCGACACCCCCTCAAGAGTCAGTTTGCTGAATTCATAAGGGTCTTCATCATGTCCATAAATCGGCAGAACCTTAGGCTCCCAGAGATGCTTGGGATAAAGTTGAAAATAGTGGCGCAACACACCCAAATCAGCGACGTGATCTGGATGGTAGTGGGAAATAATAACCGCATCTAAATCCAGAGGACTCATTTCTTTTTCGAGTTCATTAAGGGCGCGGCTTCCTGCATCAATCAAAAGCTGAAAGCCATCCTTGCCTGTCAGCAGATAGGAAGTTGTCCCCTCATCTTGATAGGGATAGGCTCCCCAGCAGCCCAATGTTGTTAATTTCATAGCAAACACCTTCTTTCACCTGATTTGGTTTTATTATAGCAAAAAAGAGGCCAGCTGAGATTTTTGAGGCAAATCCTTAGCTATCAGCCCCTATTATTGACTAACAACTTTCAGTTGAGGCCACTTTTCCTGCCAGTTCTTTTTAGCGATCCGCTGATGGTAAAGAGCCATCCGCTCTTCGTCTTCTAGAAAATGCGGGGTCGGTCTAATGGTCAGCTGGGTGACCTCCTCCAAGCCATAAGGGAGAAAAAGTTCTAAGTTCCCATCATGATTCAGTCGGGCAGAAAGAGCCGTACACCTTTCAGGGTACTTGGACACCGCATCGCAGGAGTTGAGATAAGGCTTGGTATTGGGACTGTGACAATGCATATGCGCCTGATTTTTCAGTTCCCAGCGATAAGCTGGATAAGCTGTTTTCAAACTTTTCTCTATTGCCAAGGTTTCGTCATAAGACAGCGTCTGATCGAAAAAAATCACATCAATATCCGTTTCCTTGTCAAAAGCTGATTTGCCACTCAGATGGTTCCAGACAAAGTTACGGAGCGTTCCTGCACAGAGCCAGGTATCAGACAGTTTAAGCCCTCTGATGATTCTTAAAATCTGATAGATGTCCTCATCTGCCAACAATAAGGCTTTCAATTGCGCTTCGTTCATCAGAAATTCCTGTTAGTTCGGTTGTATCCGTATCGCTCTAAGAAATCCTCACGGAATTCTAAAAGATTGTCATCCATAATCGCTTGACGAACCTTTTTCATGAGATTGATTAAGAAATAAAGGTTGTGATAGCTGGTCAAACGCAGACCAAAGGTTTCGTCAGCCTTAATCAGATGGCGGATATAGGCACGGGTGTAGTTGCGGCAGGTATAACAGTCACAGTCATGATCCAAGGGGCTAAAGTCTTCTTCGTACTGTGCATTTTTAACAACCAAACGGCCTTCGCTGGTCATACAGGTTCCATTGCGGGCAATCCGTGTCGGCAGAACACAGTCAAACATATCAATACCGCGGATAACCCCATCAATCAGACTGTCTGGGGCACCAACCCCCATCAGGTAACGCGGTTTATCTTCTGGCAGTAAAGGCGTTGTAAAATCCAAAACAGCATTCATTTCCTCATGGCTTTCGCCGACCGCTAAGCCGCCGATAGAGTAACCTGGAAAATCCATACCAACCAGATCTCGAGCTGACTGCCGACGCAAATCTTCAAACCCAGCCCCTTGAACAATCCCAAAAAGGCCTTGATCATGCGGGCGGCGATGGGCTTTAAGACCGCGTTCTGCCCAGCGGCTGGTCCTTTCAATAGACTTTTTCACATAGTCATAAGGCTGGTAAAACTGTGGACATTCGTCAAAGGACATCATAATGTCGGATCCCAGATTGTTCTGAATTGAGATGGCTTTTTCTGGTGTCAGAAACATCTTGGCACCGTTCAGATGATTTTTAAAGGTAACTCCCTCTTCCGTAATATTGCGTTTTTCAGCCAGAGAATAGACCTGAAATCCACCCGAATCCGTCAAAATAGGCTGATCCCAGTTCATAAACTGGTGAAGCCCTCCCGCTTTAGCCACCAAGTCATCTCCTGGCCGCAGCCAAAGATGGTAGGTATTGGCTAAGATAATCCCTGATCCCATCTCCTTGAGCTCTTCGGGGGACTGAGTTTTGACTGTTGCTTGGGTGCCAACCGGCATGAACATTGGTGTTGGGAAGGTCCCGTGAGGGGTGATGATTTCTCCCAAGCGGGCTCCTGTGTGTTTTTCTTTTTTGATTAATCGATACTGAATCGGCGAATCGGTCATGATTTTCTCCTTATCACACGTTAAATCGTGGGTAATGCTTATCCAGTCTACCAAAAAAAATCGGGCTTGTCATCTCTGACAAGCCCCAAAGCTCAACACTCCAGTAGGCGCATGAGCATCAGCGATTTAATGTCTGCAGCTTTTGATATTCAACTTTGAGACACTTATCCATCACAATCTGCTGACGCCCGGCCTCTCTTAAAATTGCCTCTGCCTCTGCATTTTCAAGACCTAGCTGCGCCCAAAAAATACGGGCATCTGTCTCAATAAAATCTCGGGCCACATCCGGTAAAAACTCACTGCGCCGAAAAACATCCACAATATCAATCGGAACCGAAATATCTTGCAAGGAAGCATAGACTTTTTGTCCAAGAACCCTCTCTCCAGCGAGCTTAGGGTTTACCGGAATAATCGTATAGCCGGCTTCCTGCATGACTTGGCTGACCCGATAGGCTGCCGTTTCTTCTCTTTGAGACAGACCGACAACCGCAATAGTCTTGCTGTCTCTAATGTAGTTAAAAAGGGTTTCCTGGTCTGGATTTTGAAAATGATAGGTCATCACAGTCTCCTTTATATCTTTATCTGATTTGTCCTATGTCTGGTCAAATAAAATCTGGCCTCTTCAATAATCGCTATTCCTGCACTAGTTCCGATACGTTCTGCACCGTTTTGAACCATGGTTATCAGCGTTTCTAAGTCTCGGATGCCGCCAGCTGCCTTGACTTTTACGGCATCACCGACCGTTTCTTTCATCAGTCGTACATCTTCTGCTCTTGCACCGGTCGCCGCAAAACCTGTTGAGGTCTTGATAAAATCAGGCTTTACTTCTTTGGCAATTGTCGCGATGGCGATGATTTCTTCTTTTTCCAGATAGGCCGTCTCAAAGATAACCTTACAAATCACCTGCGCTTGACGGCAGACTGAAACAAGAGCTGCCATCTCTTCTTTGATGTAGGCCAAATTTCCTGCCTTGGCCTGCGTCAGATTGATGACATAATCAATTTCCTGAGCTCCCTTGGCGATAGCATCCTGCGTCTCAAATACTTTGGCCGCGATAGAAGTTTGCCCTAAGGGAAAGGCAATAGCTGCTCCCACATGAATATCCGTATCAGCTAATTCCTGAGCGCAAAGTTCTGATTGGACCTGGTTGACGGCCACCATCTTAAAATGGTAGTCTTTGGCCTCCTGACAAAGTTGTTTAATGGCTTCAGGCTTTGTATCTGCTTTAAGATTTGTATGGTCAATTAGCTGAGCCAGCTGGTCAATCGTATAAGCTGCCATGACAATTCCTCCTTAGTCGTCATCACCCTTATTATAACAAAAAAGAGGGAGACAATCGATGATGTTCTAGACCGTCGATCTTGTCCCGCCTCCTCAATTGGATAGGCCTGTATTAGCAGCCGGCTTCTATAAGTGACCCGATCAACGAATAGTCGCCTGACACCTTTGTTTCGAATGCCTCTCTTATTTCGCTTCGTACCAAGTCGCTCCGGCATTTTCATCTGCCACTAAAGGCACCGCTAACTCAATAGCATTTTCCATGGTTTTCGTCACGAGGGCTTTGACTTGTTCAAGTTCTGCCTCCGGTACTTCAAGAACAATCTCGTCGTGCACTTGCAGCAGCATCCGTGCTCGAAGACCTTCTTTCGTCAGTGCCTTATCGAGATTAATCATGGCAACTTTTAAAATATCAGCAGCACTTCCCTGGATTGGGGAGTTGATAGCAGTCCGCTCAGCAAAGGAGCGAATATTGAAATTACGGGAATTGATATCCGGCAATTCACGGCGGCGATGAAAGAGGGTCTCTACATATCCCTTATCCCTTGCTTCACGCACAACGCTTTCCATATAATTTTTGATGCCCGGATAGCGTTCAAAGTAAGTATCAATATAGGTTTTGGCCTGTTTGCGCGTAATCCCTAGATTATTCGAGAGACCGTAGTCCGAAATGCCATAGACAATTCCAAAGTTGACTGCCTTAGCATTACGGCGGTCATTGGGCGTGACCTCTTCTGGCTTGTCAATCCCAAAAACACGCATGGCAGTTGAGGTATGAATATCGGCACCTTCTCTGAAAGCAGCAATCAGGTGTTGATCTCCTGAGATATGAGCTAGAACCCGCAGTTCGATTTGTGAATAATCGGAACTTAAGAGCAGACTGTCTTGCCATTCTGGAACAAAAGCTTTGCGAATCAAGCGTCCCTGTTCCAGACGGACTGGGATATTCTGCAAGTTCGGGTCAATACTTGACAGGCGCCCTGTCTGAGTCAAATCCTGAACGTAGCGGGTATGGATTTTGCCGTCATCCAGAATATAATCCTGCAGGCCAATTACATAGGTTGACTGCAATTTAGCAATCTGGCGGTATTCCAAAATTTTAGACACCAGAGGCGATATGGGCGCCAGTTTTTCCAACACATCGACAGCTGTTGAATAGCCTGTTTTCGTTTTTTTCGTGGCCCATAAAGGCAGCTGGAGTTTTTCGAAAAGAATCTGGCCTAGTTGCTTGGGGGAATTGATGTTAAAACTTTCACCTGCCAGTTCGTAGATGTCCTTGGTCAGCCGCTCCAGAACAGCTTCATTTTCCGACTGCATCTCCTTGAGACTTTCTTTTTGAACCGAAATGCCTGCAATTTCCATCTTGGCTAAGACATTGGCCAAAGGCAGCTCCATTTCAAAAAGAAGCGCATCCTGATTATTGGCAGACAGGGCCTCTCTCATCGGCTCTTCACTGGCTAAAAGGACACTGACCTTTTTCGCCAGATGGGCCAGCAAGGTATCCTTATCCGGAATTGCCCGCTTAGCGCCCTTGCCATACACCTCATCATCTGCTGGAAGAGGCAGGTCGGTATAAAGTCTGGCAATCGTCGATAGTTCATTGTTCTCAACGGTTGACAGCAAGTATTTTGCCAGACGGCTGTCAAATCGGGCTGATGGGAGCTCCTGATTCAGATGGCTCAATAACACTTTGGTCCGCTTAAAATCATAGGTTTTGATTGGCTTGGTCAAGGCCTCTTTGAACGCCTCTTGTTTCAACAGACTTAAATCTGTGCTGGCGTAGATGGTGTCGCTGTTTCCCCAGGCAAAACCAATAATCGGCGCCACATGGTAGTTGTCATTGAGGATTTCAAAGTAGAAAAAGTCATCCTCTGTAAACATAGCCGGTGTGACTTGTTCAACTTCCTGATAACTGACCTCAAAGGACTGGCTTTCTTTCGGCATATCCATCTGAGAACGGAGCTGTTTGAAATCCATCTCATCATAGAACTGCGCCAATGTTTCCAGTTGAGGCCCGTGATAAACAATATCATCCAGACCGATAGTAATCGGCGCCTGAGTGTTGATGGTCGCCAAGGTTTTGGATAAGAAAGCCTGCTCTCGGTCATTGATGAGATTTTCTTTCATCTTGGAAGCCTTAAAGCTGTCAATATGATCGTAAATTCCTTGAAGACTGCCGTACTCGTGCAGCAGTTTTAGGCCTGTTTTTTCCCCAATTTTAGTGACCCCAGGAATATTATCCGACTTATCTCCCATCAAAGCCTTTAAATCAATAAACTGCTCTGGTGTCAGCCCCATTTTTTCCATGAGATAGGTAGGGGTAAATTCTTCAAATTCTGCCACACCTTTTTTAGAGATTTCAACGACTGTATTGCTGTCCGTCAGCTGAATCAAATCTTTGTCGCCGCTGACAATGGTCACCTCGTACTGGTCGCCGTCCTCAGCCATCTTGTCCAAAGTACCGATGATGTCATCTGCCTCATAATTCTCTAAATCATAGAAAGGCACTCCAAGAGCCGTCAGCATCTCACGAATGTGAGGCAGCTGCTCTCGAAATTCATCAGGTGTTTTAGCGCGGCCTGCCTTGTAATCCTTAAACATTTCTGTTCGGAAGGTGGTCTTGCCCGCATCAAAAGCTACTAAAATATGAGTAGGCTCAACGCGTTTCATAATATGATCCAACATCAGGTGGAAACCATAAATAGCATTGGTATGGAGCCCTGACTTATTTTTAAAGCGATCAAGCTGCTGGTAAAGCGCAAAAAAGGCACGGAAAGCAACGGAAGAACCGTCAATCAATAATAATTTCTTCTTGTTTGTCATGAGACTATTATAACACAGGCTGCCTAAAAAGCTCTTGGGAAAGGCTAAGAAAAAGCCGGAGAGATCTCTCCAGCTTACTCACGCTTCCTACCAAGAAAATTCTTCAAAGTAAATTTGATCCGACCTTAAACCGGCTTCCTTGAAAATCTTTTGCCAATGCCGGCCCATACTGATTGGCCCTCCCAGAAGAACGACCAAGTTTTCTCTTTCTTCAGGAAGATGTTCCAGGATATAGGCATCACTAAACCGACCAACCTGACGATGGGACGTAAATTGTGGCCGCTTATCCCATTCTCTGAATTTATCGGCATAGATAAAGGATGAGCCCTCTTTGATGGTGTAGAAAAACTGCGTTTTTAAATCCGGATTGCCTTCAACCACTGACAGGAGCGGGACAACACCAATTCCTCCGCCCACAATCATCAACTCTTTGGCCTGATTATCGTCAATGACTGACTGATAAAGACCAAAGCCACCATCCACATACACATCTGTCGGCTGCTGAATATTGGCTAAGGCGCGGGTAAAATCCCCGTCTCCCCTAATGGCCAGAATCAGCGGATCTCCCGTCTTTGGGCTATTAACCAGTGAGAAAGGATGGGGCTCTCCCATTCCTTTCAGATGCGGAAAGGAGATAAAGACATAGTCACCTGATCTGAGCTGGAGCTTGGCTTTCTCAGGCAAACGAATAACCAATTCACGAATATTTTCAGCAATGGCATGGTTTCCAACCAGCCGTGCTCGGATACCTTCCGATTTCGGTTTGAATTTCGCCCACAAATAAGAAGCTACGACTCCGACACTAGCCAGCCAAAACAGCAGCATAAACGGCTTAATGGCGACAATGTAATCAATCAGCTGAACATGAATAAAGATTAAAAGTGTTGCCAAAAGATTAAGGCGGTGCAGCCACACCGAAATTTCATGCTTAAATAGGCGCTCCAGACGTTTTTTAAGACGTTCCAAGAATGGCACCCGACTGGTCAGCCAGCCGGCCATAAAAATCATTGAATAAAGAGCCAGTCCCAAAAAGAGATTAAAGGCATAATCTCCGGTTAGCTTAATTAAACCGGAAGAAGGGCTGCCTTCCTTATGAAAAAAAGCAAGAACAAGAGCTGCCAAACTCAAGATGCCATGCAGCATATAAGCATGAGGAAGACCAATTAAGCGGTCTAACCATTTGGGCTTAGTTCCAATATAGATAACTAACAGCATCCAGACATAAGCAATAACACCTAGCATAATGGGCAAGGCCATCCTGTTGTAGATAGCTGGCAAGCCACTGCTTAATGTATAAAGGAAAGGCATGGGCAGCACAAAAATGGCAACCAGCCACACCAGACCTAGGGCATAGGAATGTTTCTTTAACATTATTTTAATTCTCCATGTTCAAAAAATACGGTTTCAGCATCTGTAACGTAAACACCGCTAAGCGAGTGCATCTTGATCAGCTGATTCAGTTCCTGAGCTCTTGCAGCCAATCCCGCTGTTGCCCAAACATCGGCAACGGAAAGGTCCTGTCCTATGATACTGACCTGCTTCAGTTGGCTGTCCTTCCTTTGCAAGACATGGCGGCCGCGCTTGCTGAAACCAGAGGTTGCGACCGCACCATTCGCTATTTCAAAACGAGCACAGAGGCTATCCAACTGATCGGGGTGCTCAATCCCAATCGTCCAGTAAAAATCACTGAACGCCTTAGAAGCAAACTGCATATCCCCACCGCCGTTGAGACAAATCCCTAAGACCTCCTCATATCTCAGAAGAGGCGTCAGGTAGTCTTTGAAACACTTCTCAACAGCCCAGCCCTTGACATAGCCTGTCGGGTCATAAACTCCCTGATAATAGGGGTCAAAAAGACCGCCTGTCTCTAATTTAGCAGCACTGACACTGGCGTAAATCGACTGAAACTCAGGATTAGTCAGCAAAGGCGATTTATCACCAGTCTGAAAACGGGAAACCAATGAGGTTTCTTTAAAGGCAGAATAGTCCTCTTCGATCCGTTTCAACTCCTGCTCAATCAAGGGGGTCTGCTGATCTAAAAGACGATTTCCCAGCTCCTTATCTGTAATCGCCAGCGAAACTGTAAATGGTAAGGTCATTGCCTTAATCAGGCGGTGCTGTTTATGATGATCGGTCATGAAGTGCTAGTTCCTGTCTCTGCCTGTGTAATGGCACTTTGAAGAGAGCCCGTAAAGCCATTATAGGTCTCCGTTGCGCCTGATACTTGATCGATCTCAGCACTTTGAGCCGCAAGTGCCTCACTTTTATAAGTTGGCAACGCCTCTTCATTGATCATTATGGATTTATTCTCAGTATCGGGCGATTTTAGGACATCAATAGCCGTAATTTTACCAGATTTAACAGTAATTTGTACCTGCACATCTCCCCACTTGGTACTGGTGGAAGCTCCGGTATACGTTCCGTCTTTTAAATCAGACGAGGAGCTGTCAGACCTTGTACTAGAAGCTGCCGTGGTGCTCGAACTAGAACTGCTGCTCTCTTGACTGGTATTGGTTGAAACCTCCTTTTGACTGTTGTTTCTGAAAAACAGAAGATAGCCATTGATTAAGGCCGCCATTGCTGCTACAAAGGCAATTAACAAGCCTACTATTTTTTTGCGCTTCATAATCATCTCTCATTTCTTTTTTACTAAGCTTAGGATAATTGAGCTAGCTTAATATTAACTTAAAACTTTTTGGCAGACAACTGATTTAGCTGGCATTTAGCAGTCCATAGAAAAAAAGGATTGCTCAAGCAATCCTTTTTCAGGAAATCATGATAAACTGTCTACCAACTGTATGATTTGATCAACCGTAAAGCCGTAATTGTCAATGACTTCCGCAGCGGGTGCCGATGCACCAAAACGGTCAATGCCCATCACCTTGCCATCAAGACCGACATACTTATACCACGGCTGACTGGCTGCCATTTCAATTGCTAAACGGCGGCGAATTTTATTCGGTAAGATTTCTTCTTTGTAGCTTTCTTCTTGCTGGTCAAAGAGTTCTGTTGATGGTACAGAGACAACTCGGATTTTTCCGCCTTTTTGAGCCAAAGCCTTAGCTGCCTTGACCGCCAGATTAACTTCTGATCCGGAAGCTAATAGAATCGTATCAAAATCTGGACCGGTCTCATAAGTCACGTAAGCTCCTTTGGAAACTGCTGTAAAGCTAGAGCCTTCTTCAACCTCAAGATTTTGGCGGGTCAAAACAAGAGCTGTCGGACGGTCCTTGCTGGTCAGCGCCTCATACCAAGCCGCCTGCGTCTCACGCGCATCTGCCGGACGAATCACTGTCAGGTTCGGGATTGCCCGCAAACCAGCCAAGTGTTCGATTGGCTCATGAGTTGGACCGTCTTCACCAACCGCAATGGAATCATGTGTAAAGACATAAGTTACTGGCAAACCTTGGAGGGCAGACAGGCGGATAGCTGCTTTCAGATAATCAGAGAAAACAAAGAAAGTACCGCCGTAAACGCGAAGTCCTCCATGAAGAGCCATACCGTTTAAAATCGCTCCCATGGCAAACTCGCGGACACCGAATTGGATATTACGATTCAGCGGATGCTCCGCATCTTGCAGGCCATCCTCCTTAATCAAAGTCATGTTAGAATGCGCCAAGTCGGCAGAACCGCCTAAAAAGTTCGGTAGAACAGCTGCTGCCGCATTGATAGCATCTTGACTTGAATTGCGTGTTGCTTGTGAAAAGCCATTGTCATAGACAGGAAAGTCCGCTTCCTTAATCTCAACGGCATCACGACTTGCAATGATCGCATCTACCTCACGGGCCAGCTCTGGGTAAGCAGCTTGATAGTCTGCAACAAGCTGCTGCCAAGACGCATAGGCAGACTGACCACGATCAGCCACCTGCTCTCTAAAATCGTCGTAGACCGCTTGCGGAATTTCAAAAGGTGCGTAATCCCAGCCAAGCGCCTTCCGAGTTGCAGCTGCTTCGTCTGGACCAAGCGGGGCTCCATGCGCTGCATTTGACCCTGCCTTATTAGGCGAACCAAAACCAATGACGGTTTTAACCTCAATCAGGGATGGCTGGCCTGACTGTTTTGCTGCTTCGATAGCTCTAGAAATGGCAGCCACATCGGTACCGTCTTCAACCAATTGTGTTTGCCAGCCGTAGGCCTCGTAGCGCGCACGTACATTTTCTGTAAAGGTTTCAGACGTTGGACCATCTAGGTTAATGTCATTTGAATCATAAAGAACGATTAACTTGTCCAGTTTTTGCTGGCCAGCATAAGAAGCTGCTTCACCGGAGACTCCCTCCATCAAATCGCCGTCACCACAGATAACATAGGTATAGTGGTCAAAAATCGTGAAGTTTTCCTTATTGTATTTTGCCGCTAGATAGCGCTCTGCCTGCGCAAAACCAACAGCCGTTGAAATCCCCTGACCCAAGGGTCCTGTTGTTCCATCAACACCGGCTGTATGGCCAAACTCGGGATGTCCTGGTGTTTTAGAGCCCCATTGACGGAAATTCTTAATCTCATCAAGGGTCATCTCTTCAAAACCAGATAAATGCAGAAGGGCATAAAGCAACATAGACCCGTGACCTGCCGATAAAATAAAGCGGTCGCGGTTAATCCAATGAGGATCTTTAGGATTGATCCTGAGATGCTGGCTATAGAGACTATAAGCCATTGGGGCTGCCCCCATAACAATCCCAGGATGACCTGATTTTGATTTTTCAATGGCATCCACACCTAGGAAACGAATGGCATTAATGGACAACTCTGACATATTTTTCTCCTTTTTAGTTACTAGTTCTATTTTAGCATAAAAGACGGGCTTGTTCCAGAAGACAGGCAGAAAGCATTCCTTTCAACTGCAGCTTGCTCATTTGCTAATCAGCGCCGAAAATGTTTTAAAAATATCCGCAGCTCAGAAAAAGACATGCGGATATCGACTGGTCAGTACCAAAACAGGGATTTTTCCTCTGGTGGCTAGAGCAGAGCTTTAAACTGAATATTGGAATCGTGATCAAAACAATCCTCAAACCCGCGAGGATGATGATACTCTATTCTATCCTTGTCTTGCGGATAAGTATACTGGCCTCCAACCTCCCAGATGAACGGATGGAATTGATATTGAAGACGCTCCTTGCGCATTTTCCACAGAGTAAGGATTTCATCTGTTGACGCCATAAAATTCGACCAAATATCATAATGAACAGGGATAATCACTTTGGCACGGAGATTTTCTGCCATCCGAAGAAGATCAATAGACGTCATTTTATCTTGGATACCGACTGGGTTATCTCCGTAATTATTAATGGCTACATCAATATCGAAGTCCTTACCGTGCTTGGCAAAATAATTTGAAAAATGAGAATCGGCGCCATGATAAACCGTTCCCCCTGGTGTCTCAAAGATATAATTCACCGCTTTACGCGCCATCTCTTCATCTGTCACAGCAAGTCCTTTTAATTCACCCTCTTGATCCTCAGCACCTTGAACAGGAAGGGTCACCAAGCAGGTACGGTCAAAGGACTCAACAGCTGTTACTTTAATGTCTTTAAAGGCAAAAGACTCCCCAGGCTGAATCACGATAATCCTGTCTTCAGGAACTCCCCATTTCTTCCAAATTTCTCCACATTCATAAGGGCCGACAAATTTCACATGCTCCAGTTCTGGATTATTGATAATGGCAGCAGCCGTATTGATATCAATATGATCGCTATGAAAGTGGGACACAAGATAGTAGTCTAATTCCTTAATCGCAAATGGATCAATCACCATCGGCTGGACACGCAAGTTAGGCTGTAGCTTACGGACACCAGCCATATTGGCCATCTGATGGCCGCGAACCATGTCTTTGACTTTTTTGGTGGATTTTCCACGGCTGGACCAAAGATCCATAACCACATTGGCACCGCCTGGCGTTTTAATCCAAATACCACAGTTGCCTAACCACCACATGGAAAAATTATTTTCTGGAACTCGGGTCTCTTCAATTTCCTCATTTAGCCAAGTTCCCCATTCTGGGAAAGTTGACAGAATCCAAGATTCACGGGTGATGTCTTTAATAGTTGCCATTCAGCTATCCTCCTGCTATTTTGATAATCGTTTACATTATCAGTATAATAGCAGGTATACGAATAGAAAAGACCAAATAAAACACATCCCTGTGTTCACAGTTGGGCTGTTAGGGGGATCTATTGAAACCTATCCAGCAGCACCATCATCCACCCCTAACTCTCTATCATACAAAAGTTCTTCATTAATAAGGCGTTCAATTTTATTTTTAAGAACATAGCAGTCCTTTTCATCTTTGACATACTGGTGAATAAAGTGTTCTAGTTTCTGCGTAAAGTCATCATGGCCAGATTGGCTGTGTTGTTTCGCGAAGCGGATAAGTTTGATGATATCATCATCCGTCAAAATAGAATGCACAAAAAGGGCAGGGAAGTCTGTCTCTAAGTGGTCATTGGTTGACAGAATGAGATTGGCATCAAGGATATCTCGAACACTTAAAAACTGTTCCGTTGTCAGCACTGCTTCAATGTTACTATGAGGCAGATATTTCTGACATTGCTGGATTAAGAGTTTTTGCATTCCTATACCGTCATCGCTTACCAAAACAAGCTTTGCCGGTGCCGTTGGTTTACCTTCATTGTGTCGCAGTTCTCCCCCAATATGAACGGCAAGGTAAGCAATATCGTCGTCATTCATCTTGATATACCAAGCTTCCTCCAGAATGCCAACGGAAGATTTCATCATATTAAAAATAGCAGCATATTTCTCTTTAATCTGTTCGGTCAAGGGATTGTTTGCCAAAATCCCAAAGGTTTTTCGAAAAATCAGCGCTTTGCAATGGGTAAGGAGCTGGTTAAGCAAACTTTGTCTGTGTTTAAAGCGAATTTGATAAGTGGTCTCCAAGTAAGAAACAAACGTTTTGATCGTCTTTCGCATCTCATCATAATCATGGCTCTCTAAGTGACTGTCCTTATCTTTACGGTAAGATAAGAGCAGCACTGTCATTAAAGACGTTTCAATATCATCTAAGACAAACGTAAACTTTTTCTCAAGTTTAGCCACAATATCTTGAGCAAATTCAAACTCTTTTCGCTGACGAATTAAATAAAATTCTCGCCGCAAGTCCATTTTTTCTGTCTCAGATAGGTGTAAATTGCGGTAACCCAAGAGATGATAGGGTAAGGTTTCTGCCATTAACTGAATATCTTTAGGGTTGATTTTCTTCCCGAGGATTTTTGGGGAACTTTGCAGTTGTTGGGTGAGAAAATCAAGCAAAGCCTCTGAAAAATAGAGAGACGTATCTGCAAACTGCGCCAATTTGCTTCGAATGAGCAGCACAAAATTAGTTGTATGATTGCGGTAAGTGTCATGAAGCAGCTTATTTAAAAATTGTATTTTCGTCAGCGGATGGCACTCCAGATAATAGCCGCGCGATTTAGTAACTTGAAGCGTAATATTGAGAGGTTCTTCATCCAAAGACTGACGAATATCATTGAGATCATTTAGGATGGTATTGCGAGAAACATCATTTAGTTTCATTAACTTTTCGATGGTCACCCGCTTGTCTGAAATGGCGATATAGAGTACAGACAGCAACATCCGTTCAGCCACGCTCATGACATACGAATAATCATCCAAATCAGCCAGCAAATCTCGACAAGCTTCTTTTTGACAGTCAGACAACAGAATACCAACTCTAGGATAGCTGATAATTTTAGGCACCTTTGCTGGGAGTGCTTCATTAATTTTATCCAAATGGTAGTAAACCTTTCGCCTTGACTGTCCTAAAACTCTCGAAATGGCCATAACCGTCTCTGGTTTATCTAGTTTAATCACGTAAGAAAGCAAATCATAACTATTTCGATCGAGAATAATCATTTTTTCTCCTTTGAAATGTGGGTGTCCTCCCATTATAGCACAGACTTCTGCCAAAAAAGGATGCCAGCCGCACCCTCTTTTTTGATGTTAATGGTCGCTGCCTTTCTGACCATAGTAAGCATTTGGACCATGTTTACGAAGATAGTGTTTATCCATAATGTACTTAGGCGCTGAATCAACCCGTGGGTTAATTTGTTCCGTAAAACGATTCATTTTTGCCACTTCTTCAAGCACAACCGCGTGGTAAACTGCCTGTGCTGGATCTTTACCCCAAGTAAATGGACCATGATTACGGACAACAATAGCAGGAACAGCTACTGGATCAAGACCGCGGTTGGTAAATTCTTCAATGATTACCGTACCAGTTTCTTTTTCGTAAGCAGCATTAACTTCATCCGCTGTCAATGAGCGGGCACAGGGTACCGGCCCATAAAAATAATCCGCATGCGTTGTTCCATAGAAAGGAATATCTCGACCAGCCTGTGCCCAGCCAACAGCCTCTGTGGAGTGCGTATGAACAATACCGCCAATTTCTGGCCAAGCCTTATAAAGTTCAACGTGGGTTGGCAGATCAGATGACGGGTTAAGCTCACCCTCAACAATATTGCCGTCAAGATCGGTCACCACCATATTTTCAGGGGTTAATTGATCATAGTCAACACCGGACGGTTTAATCACAAGAAGTCCTGCTTCACGATCTACCTCGGAGACATTCCCCCAAGTAAATTTGACGAGTCCATATGCTGGAAGTGATTTATTGGCATCACAGACACGCCTGCGCATTTCTGTTAATGACTTTACCATGTTTAATTCAACCCCGCTTTCTCAATTAAAGGGTAGAGGAAATCTTGCGCTTCTTTGATAGCAGCCCTTGTTTCTTCTACTGTTTGACAATTTTCGGACCACATTTCAATTAAGAATGGCCCATTATAATGCGTTTTCTTGAGAACACCAAACATGGCTTCCCAATCCACACAACCCTGACCAAAGGGAACATCGCGAAATTGACCGCGACACTTTTCTGTCACCGCATAAGTGTCTTTTAAATGCAGCGCTGCAATCGACTTGTGTCCAATATAAAATTCACTCCAGAGGTCATTGCCCCAAGCGGAAATATTTCCCGTATCTGGATAGACAAAGAGATAAGGAGAGTCAATTTCTTTTTCAATAGCCAAGTATTTCTCAATAGAATTGATAAAAGGATCATCCATGATCTCAACCGATAAAATCACCTGCGCCTCCTCAGCCCAAGTACAGGCCTGGCGTAAATTTTTAATAAAACGGGCACGTGTTTCCGGTGATTTTTCTTCATAATAAACGTCATAGCCAGCCAACTGGATGTTGCGGACACCGATATCCTGCGCAAATTCAATACATTTTTCCATCATGTCCAGCGCTCTGGCCTCTTTCACAGAATCATTGGAGCCCATCGGGTAACGACGATGCCCACTAAAGGTGATGGTCGGAATGCGCACACCTGTCTCAAAAATAGCCTTGACCAGTTCCAAACGTTCTGCCTTAGACCACTCCAAACGCGCCAAACGCTCATCGCTCTCATCAATAGACAATTCCACAAAATCAAAGCCCATGTCTTTGGCAAAGTTGAGACGTTCTAACCATGTGAAATGTTTGGGTGTTGCCTTTTCATAGATACCAATTGGACGAGTCATAGCCTACCCCCAAATGCGTCTAATTTCGTCTTTAAATGCACGCGCTGCTGCAGCTGGATCAGCAGCTTCTGTGATACCGCGGCCAGCAATAAAGGTAAAAACATCCACTCCTTCAAAGAGTTTTAACGTCTCAACACTGAGCCCGCCTGTTACAGACACACGAAAGCCCATCTCAATCAATTTTCTAACCTTGTTAAGGTCTTTTTCTCCCCACGTCTCCCCCGCAAGAAGGGCATCACGTGATTGATGGTAGATGGCTTGTGAAATACCGGCATCCAGCCACTGCTGTGCTTGTTCGTAAGTCCAGTCACCGTAGAGTTCAATTTGAACTTCACCGCGGTCTCCGCGCACTTCTTCGATAGCCTTGCGGGCTGCCGCCATGGTTGGAATCGTAGCACAGCAGATACAGGTCATCCAGTCAGCGCCACGGCTCGCATTGTTCTTAGCAACCGTCCCCCCAGCATCAGCACATTTCGTGTCTGCCACAATAATTTTATCTGGGAAAAGGCTGCGAAGGACCTCGACCAATTCGCTGCCGACTTGCAGCAGGCAGACTGTCCCAGCTTCAATCACATCAACCTCCTTGCCTACTGAAACAGCTGCCGATACAGCACCTTTTAAATCTGAATGATCTAGTGCAACTTGTAGATTTGGTACATGTTTTGCCATCTTATCTTTCCTTCTTTCTGTATCTCTGCAATCCATTAACTGTCTAAATCCAAGCCCTCCAAGTAAGGGCTGCTTTTAGATTCTTCAACTAGGGCCATGACAGCTTCTTCGTTTTCAGCTTTCACTAAGCGCTGGATAATATTTTCCAACTCGAAAAGGGCAATAATTTGCGGAATAGCGACAGAGGTATGAATATCTGCGCTGGTTGCGGCCAAAGCAAGCAGAACACTCACTTCTTTTCCATCAGGAAAAATCACAGGCTCTGTCAAGGTTACTAAAGAAAAAGCATCTCTCAGGACACCTGCCTCTGGGCGTGCGTGTGGCATAGCCATTCCAGGCATGAGAATATAATAAGGTCCATATTCTTCTGTTGATTCAATGATCGCATCATAATACACTTCTTTAACTGCCCCTGACTCAATTAAGGGAACAACCGATAATTTGATAGCTTCTTTCCAATCCCTAGCCGTCAGGCCAAGACGGATCGAGTGATTTTCTTTAAAAGCTCTTGCTAGGTTCATTATGTCTTATCCTTTCCTATCTTAAAGAGCGAGCGCCTTCAAGGTTTTGAAAGCACCCACTTTTCCTTATAAAATTGCCTGCAATTTTGTTTTGATTTCATTATCATCCATCAGATTATCAAGACCAACCAAATGACCAGTTGTTCTGCCCTCTAATTCTGGGATAAGATGCTTTGAAGCAACAACAATATCATATCCCGAAGCCAGTCCCTTCGCTTCACCAACTGAACAGGAAGCAGACTCGATATTTGCCACTCCCAATTGGCGGAGGGCATTTTCCACTTTCATTTTGATTACCATTGACGAACCCATACCGTTACCGCAAGCTGTAAGTACTTTAACCATTTTAATTTCCTCCTGTTTTAAAAGATTTTAATCACTCAAATTAATCAGACTGAACTTCTCCTCGATAGTAGGCTTCTTTGTCTTTTGCTTTAGCAAACTGAATCTGAGGAATAGCCAGTAAGAAGACCGCCACTAAGCCATAGCCAATAACACCAAGATACTTGAATAAATAAGCAAACGGTACCCATGGAAACTCAAAATCAATATTGCCATGATAACCACCATAGTTGGCCAGACCTAAAAGACTGACTGCTACAGCTCCTAGCGCAACTTGAAGAATCCCTGAAAGGAAGGAGAGAAGCAAAGCAGCTTTCCAGCCTCCCCGTTTATCGGCATAAACCGCAATAGCAGCATTGTCAAAGAAGACAGGCACAAATCCTGTAATAATAAGCACCGGATTTTTGAAAACAATCAGTAAAACAATCGTGATTAACTGACCGATAAGACCTGCTGCAAACCCGAAGAGGACCGCACTGGGGGAGCCAAAACCGTAGGATGCTGCCACATCCACCGCTGGAAATGAACCTGGCAGTAACTTATTAGAGATCCCTTGGAAGGCATTTGTCAGCTCAGCGACGAACATCCGTACCCCCTGCATCAAAATAAAGAGGTAAACAGAGAAAGTTAAAGCCGTCTGGAGGACATACATTGGAAAAGCCTGTTTCGTTGCATCAAAGATCGCGCCATTGGCAATAACGCTATAGTAACCCTTGTTAAAAACCTCCCCTGATTCAAGCGTCAGAGTCCCCTTAACGGCATCAATAACAGCGCCGGCAACTGGGAGAGGATTCCCAGAACCATCAAAGAGGAATTGCTTCATTGCCATAATATCTGGCCCTAGAATAGCTAGGATAGCACCAAAGAAGATTAACATCAGGGTTGCTGATGCAACAACTGTATCGTGAAAAATATTTAAGAAAGCTGGTAATTTAATATTGTCGAGATTTTCCTCTTTTTTACCAAGTTTTGGAGCAATCTTATCCGCAAACCAGATGGCGAACTGCTGTTGATGGCCGATTGCAAAACCGCCACCGCCCGTCAGCCTCTGCGTTGGTTCCACCGTCATATTTGAACTGACTGCCCAGTAGAGTCCACAAATAATGCCAACGGCAAGAATACCGCTTAAAAGCGACATCCGGAAAAAAGGTATCAAGGCAATTACCATCAAACTAACGGTAGCAGCTTGCTGTACCATAATATGACCGGTAATAAACAAAGTCCGAATTTTGGTTACCTTTCGAAGAGCTACTAGTAGGATATTGACAAAGAAACCAACAAGCAGAGCAGAGGTCGCTACACTGATGAAATCCGGAAATTTCTCTGCAATTTTAGTGTTGGCTGCCGTCAGTCCAAAGTAAGGATCAATAACTGCTGCTCCAACCTTAAACTTGTAATTGAGGGCTACCAGTACCGGACGAAAAGTATTGACCAAACCGGCTGAAGCAACATCTAAAATCATATAGCCGACGGTTGCTTTGATAAAGCCGGCAAAAACATCGTGCAGAGGTTTTTTGAGCAGAAGATACCCTATCAGCACAATTAAGCCGACGAAAAAAGCTGGTTTCTGCAAAATATTTTGCGAGAACCAATTAAGCACATTGAGAAGAATGTTCATTTGTTTCCCTCTTTTCTTAAAAATTTGAATGGTTTCACTACAAATTCATTATAAGCCCCCTAAGAGGGAACAAAAAGACCAATAATCACACAGAAGAGTGTTCACTATTGGACTATCCTTTAGGATCTGTTCAAAATTCTCCGTCGCCCTTGTTTAATGAAACTTTAAAACAATTATGGCAAACGGTTGCATTTTTAGGTATAATAGCATTGTTCTGAAAAACAGCTCAATCATTTTCAAGATTTTAGGAAAAAAGAGCTGAAAAACGGATAGTGCGCAGATTAACCGTTTAGCACTCTATTTTTCGAATTTATTCTTTGATAAGGAGGCTATTTTGAAAACGATTATTGAGAAACTGAAGGCTTTTATGCCTATCATTAAGGTCATTTTTTTCACCTCAATCGTGGTCTTAATCATTGTTGAGTTAATGCACCTGAAACAAACCATATCGGTCAAAGAGTTGGGGCAGGTGCTGCAAGGTATTTCTTGGCTTAATATCTTTCTGATTTTTTTAGTCGGCACGCTGGCCGTCTTTCCAACCACAGGATATGATTTCATTGTCAACAGGATTCTAAAAACCAACCACAGCAAATCCTATATTCTGCAGACCAGCTGGTGTATCAATACCTTTAATAATCTGACTGGTTTTGGGGGAATTATTGACATTGGCCTGCGACTTGCCTTTTACGGCAAAAAAGGCGAGGAAGAAAGGGAATTGCAGGAAGTTACCCGTTTTCTGCCCTATCTTATTTCAGGGCTGTCCTTTATCAGCCTTGTTTCCCTAGGATTGGTTTCGATCTTTCCCGTCACAAGGAGTGTCCGTTTTTACGATATCATCCTTTTGGCATCAACCCTTTATTTCCCTCTGATTTATTGGTTTTCCGGCAGAAAAAACAATCACTACTTTGGCAATATGCCCGCAAAAATCCGGCTGCAGCTTGGTCTTGTCTCCCTCTTTGAATGGACTTGTGCGGCGCTTGCTTTTATCATCATTGGCTATCTGATGGGAATTGATTTGCCCTTCTATAAAACGCTACCCCTCTTTAGTATCGCCTGTGCTGCAGGGATTGTGTCACTAATCCCTGGCGGGTTGGGAAGTTTTGAACTGGTCTTGTTTACCGGCTTTGCTGCCGAAGGCTTGCCCAAAGAAACAGTCGTTGCCTGGCTCTTACTCTATCGTCTGGCTTATTATATTCTGCCATTCTTTGCCGGTATTTATTTCTTTGTCCGCCATCTTGGACATCAGATTAATCAAAGGTATCAAGGGGCTCCTAGGGAGCTCCTCTCAAGCAGTCTACACAGTGTCATGATACACGCTGTTAGGTGGCTGGGAATCTCACTTGTCTTTTCAACCCTCTTTTTTGAAAAGATCTCTCATCTCAGCTGGCTAGACGGTTTTGGTCCCTTACAAAAACAGCTTATCTGGCAATTCCCAGGGCTTTTAATCGGGGTTTGCTTTATCCTGCTGGCCAGAGCCATTGCTAATGGGGTTAAGAGGGCTTATTCTCTTATGTTTTTGGGTCTGGCAGCAACCCTTGTGTACATTAATACTGGATCTATCAGTTGGCAATGGTCACTCGCTATTGTCTTACTTGGATTGGGGACTGTCCTTATCCGAACACACCTCTATAAAGCCCAATTTATCTATTCCTGGGAAGGACGCACCAAAGATATCATCTTGATTTCCTCCATGCTCTTTATCTTATTCACCCTTGCCAGTCTGATTTTCCCATACCGAGCCTATGAAATGAATCAGCACCTTGGCTTCTCTCGTTACTTTTTGACGTGGAAACATATCCTGCTGGCGACCAGCTTGGTCACCCTAGCCTATGCCTGTCTGGTTAGGTATCTCTACGGTGGTAAAACTTTATTGGGTGAGACTTTTGAGCACGATCGCTACCAGCGTTTATTGAGCGAATATGGCGGCAGCGCCGACAGCGGACTCGCCTTTATAAAAAACAAGCGTCTCTTCTGGTATCAGGAGGAGGGACTTGACAAGGCAGCCTTCCAATTTTCAACTATCAATAACAAGGCTGTTGTCATGGGAGAGCCGGCTGGAAATCCGGAAACCTTTAAAAATGCTACAAGAGCCTTCATTGAAGCTGCTGATCGCCTCAATTATGACCTCGTCTTTTACAGTATCGGCAAAGATATGACCCTCTTTTTGCATGAATATGGCTTTGAATTCATGAAAGTGGGGGAAAATGCCCTAGTTGATTTAGATAGCTTCCATCTTAAAGGTAATAAATACAAGCCTTTCCGAAACGCTCTCAACCGTGTTCAAAAAGAAGGATTCACCTTTGAAATAAGTCCTCAGCCTCACTCGAAAGTCTTATTAGATGAACTAGAGACTATTTCAAACAAATGGCTGGAAAAAAGACAGGAAAAAAGATTCTCACTCGGTTTCTTTGATAGAGACTATTTCCAAGAGGCACCGCTGGCGCTGGTTAAAAATAAGGAACAGGAAATTGTTGCCTTTGCCAATATTATGCCCAATCACCAGAACGGTATCGTCTCCATCGACTTGATGCGCTACGATGCCAAAAAAATTCCAAATGGGGTCATGGACTACCTCTTCTTATCTCTTTTTATCCATTTTAAGGAAGAAGGACTGGCCTACTTTGACCTTGGAATGGCACCCTTGTGGGGGGTTGGGCAAGTCAAGGAAAGTTTCCTCCACGAACGGCTGGCCTATCTGCTCTACAATTTCGGAACCCATTTTTATTCCTTTGAAGGACTGCACCAGTACAAAAAGAAATTCAACCCGATTTGGGAGGAACGCTATGTCTCTGTTGCCAAATCCTCTTGGCTGCTCTACGCCATCTTGGGCATTTTCTTACTGGATACCAAACTGTTTAACAAAAAAAGAAGATCCTCTTAGAAGAGGCTGCAGTCAATTTCTCTTATCACAAAAAACAGACCGTCAGCTGACGGTCTGTTTTAAAATGTTTTAACTATTGGCCCAGACAGACTCTAAGATATTGGTCTGATCACGGCCGGGTCCTACTGAGAAGGTGGAAATGCGAACCCCAACCAGTTCACCAATCCGACGAACATAGTTGCGAGCATTTTCTGGAAGAGCATCTAGGCTGCGTACTCCTGTAATATCTTCCTGCCAACCTGGTAATTCTTCATAAATCGGCTTACAGCGCTTAAGCTGCTCAAGGCTGGCTGGGTAATGGTCTATCCTTTTCCCATCTAAATCGTAGGCCACACAGATTTTAACCGTGTCAAGGCCTGACAGGACATCGATAGAGTTGAGAGACAGGTTGGTAATGCCAGAGACGCGGCGGCTGTGACGCATGACGACAGAATCGAACCAACCCACGCGACGAGGACGGCCTGTTGTCGTACCGTACTCATGACCAATATCACGAATCCGGTCACCAACTGCATCGAATAACTCTGTCGGGAAAGGCCCATCGCCCACACGGCTAGTATAAGCCTTGCAGACGCCAACCACCTTATTAATCTTACTTGGTCCAACCCCCGAACCAATGGTAACACCACCTGCAACCGGATTTGAAGAGGTAACAAAAGGATAGGTTCCCTGATCAATATCCAGCATAACTCCCTGAGCTCCTTCAAAGAGGACACGTTTCCCCTGATCAAGGGCATCATTGAGGATGACAGACGTATCCGTCACATATTTCTTAATCTCCTGGCCGTACTGATAGTACTCTTCAAAAATATCATCAAAAGCGATTGGGTCAGATTCATACATCTTTTCAAAAAGACGGTTCTTCTCAGCCAAATTGGTCTTTAGGCGTTCTGCGAAAATATCCCTATCCAGCAAATCCGCAATCCGAATGCCAACACGCGCAGCCTTATCCATATAAGCCGGACCGATTCCTTTGATGGTTGTTCCAATCTTGTTATCACCTTTGGCATCTTCCTGGAGCTGGTCTAGCTTGATGTGATACGGAAGAATGACATGGGCACGGTCTGAAATTCTGAGATTGTCTGTTCCGACCCCCTCGCCATGCAAATACGTTAACTCTTTGACAAGCGATTTGGGATTGACAACAACCCCATTTCCAATTACCGAAATCTTTTGAGGAAAGAAAATCCCTGACGGAATCAGGTGTAATTTAAAAGTCTTGCCATCAATAACGATGGTATGACCAGCATTATCACCACCTTGATAACGGGCAATTACTTCTGCATCGGCAGACAAAAAGTCGGTAATTTTCCCCTTACCTTCGTCTCCCCACTGTGTTCCTACTACAACAACTGAAGTCATAATGTGATACTGGGCTTCTTTTACAATCCGCCCAAATCCTTTCTCTTTGGCCATGGCAGGAGTCTCACCTGCAAGCATACCTTACAACCCATTATATGAAATTTCAGGCCTTTTTTCAAGATAAGGACAGGGAAGAAAACGCTCCTAAAGGCTTTTCAACCTTAAAACCCTGACATTTCTGCCAGATTGTTACAAAAAAGTTGTTTTCTCCATTTTTTTATAATAGACTAAGTCTATGAATATAAGGTAGGTGCCCACATGACTATCAATCAACTGCTTCAGCAATTAGAACCAACCAGTCCCATTTTACAGGCTTCTTTCGGTCTAGAAAGGGAGAGCCTGCGCATCAGCAAGCAAAGCCAGACAGTCGCTCAAACCCCTCATCCTGTCAGCCTAGGTGCCAGGTCTTATCACCCTTATATCCAAACCGATTACAGTGAGCCCCAGTTGGAACTGATTACCCCTGTGGCTCAATCCTCTAAGGAAGCTCTGCGGTTTTTGACCGCTATTACAGATGTCGCTCAGCGAAGCATGGACCGGGAAGAATACCTCTGGCCCTTATCCATGCCGCCAAAATTGGAAGAAGAAGACATCCGCATTGCTGATCTAGACGATCCCTTTGAAGTGTCCTACCGACACTATTTGGCGGAAAAATATGGCAAAAAACTCCAGTCCATGTCTGGGGTGCATTATAATATTGAACTGGGCAAGGATTTCATCGCCGATCTCTTTAGGGTCAGCGGTTACGCATCAGAGGTCCACTTTAAAAACGATCTTTACCTTAAACTAGCGCAAAATTTTATCAGATACCATTGGCTTTTGACCTATCTCTATGGCGCGGCGCCCATTGCCCAGCAGGGCTTTCTAAAAGAGGACCTGACCGACTGCGTTCGCTCTATTCGTAATAGTGATTTGGGTTATGTCAACGACTCTGATGTTCAGGTTTCCTATGAGTCTTTGGAAGCCTATGTCCAAAGCATTGAAGATTGCGTCAATGATGGCCGTTTGATTGCTGAAAAGGAGTTTTACTCTCCCGTTCGCCTGCGCGGCAGCAAGCACAACCGAGACTATCTGACTCAGGGCGTGACCTATCTGGAGTGCCGCTCCTTTGACCTTGACCCTTTCCACCATCTAGGCATCTCTCAGGAAACCCTAGATACCATCCATCTGTTTATTCTAGCTCTCTTGTGGCTAGACAGCCCGCAGCAGGTGACGAAAGAGCTTGAGACAGCTAAAGACCTTAACCATCAGATTGCCCTCAGCCATCCGCTAGAAGCCTTACCCGACAAAGCACCTCTGAAAGACATTCTAACGGCTATGGCCGCTGTCATCCAGCACTTCAGCCTACCTCACTATTACCAAGACCTGCTCCAACAAATAGAGCAGCAAGTCGCTGACCCCAGATTAACCGTGGCCGGCCGGTTGTACCCTCACATCCAAAATCATTCTCTTGAAGATTTTGGACGCCTTAAAGGCCAGCAGAATCAAGACCAGGCCTGGACAGCACCTTACGCCCTTAAGGGGTATGAGTCAATGGAGTTGTCCACTCAGATGCTGCTCTTTGATGCCATCCAAAAAGGAATCCACTTTGACATCTTAGACGAGAGCGACCAATTCCTTAAACTTTGGCATCAAGACCATATTGAATATGTCAAAAATGGCAACATGACTGCTAAGGACAACTATGTTATCCCACTAGCCATGGCCAACAAGGTTGTAACCAAAAAGATCCTTGCCGAGCAACATTTTCCAGTTCCTGCAGGGGCGGAATTTTCGGATAAACAAGAGGCTCTCGCCTACTATCCTTTGATTAAAAACAAGGCCATTGTGGTCAAACCAAAATCGACCAACTTTGGATTGGGCATTTCCATTTTTGAAGAGGCTGCCAGCCTGCCTGCTTATGAAAAGGCGCTGGATATCGCTTTTGCTGAAGACACCAGTCTTTTGGTTGAAGACTATATCGCTGGAACCGAATACCGTTTCTTTGTCCTTGACGGCAAGTGCGAGGCTGTCCTCCTTCGAGTAGCTGCCAATGTCGTTGGAGATGGTCGCTCAAGTATCCGACAGCTCGTCGAGCAAAAAAATCAAAATCCTCTCCGCGGCCAAGATCACCGCTCACCTCTTGAAAAAATCCAGCTGGGTGCCATTGAATTACTCATGCTCGAACAACAAGGTTATACACCCGATGATCGGTTAGCAGAGGGTGTCCAGGTTGATCTAAGGCGTAATTCCAACATTTCAACAGGGGGCGATTCCATTGACATTACCAATGACATGGACACTTCCTACAAAGAACTGGCCGCAGACATGGTGAAAGCCATGGGAGCTTGGGCTTGCGGTGTTGATTTGATTATTCCAGATAGAAGCAAGAAAGCCAGCCGGACAGAGCCAAACTGTACCTGTATTGAACTAAACTTCAACCCATCCATGTATATGCATACCTACTGCCATGAGGGTCCCGGACAAATCATTACAGGTAAAATACTAGCCAAACTTTTCCCTGAAATTCTCTCCTAACCAAAAGAACAGGTTTAAGACCTGTTCTTTTTGGTTTAAAGACGAAATATGCCTTTTTTACGAAGACGATAAGCTGCTGCCACTAAGGCAAGACCGCTCACCATCAAAAGACTGGAGCTCTGTTCACCTGTCTTTGGTAATATAGGAGCAGATGTCGGGCGGCTGCTTTTTTCTGAGACAGCAGGCTGAACCTGCTCAGAAGTCTGCTGATTATCAGTTAAACGCGTGAAATAAGACCCATACATAGGCTGGCTGTAGTCAAATGCTCCTTGCGAGTGAGTCTGCCAGACAACTGGCACAAAATGACCGTCTATGATAGCGAAGCCATGGTCATATTTGACAAGGAAACCACCTAAGCCACCGCTATTCGTCACCATGATATTTTCCCCGCCAACATAGCGATAAAGGCCGGGGGCTACTTCTTGAACCTGATCAATTTTAAAAGGATCTGTGGTGACAACTCCTCCACCCTCTATCTTTCGAACGCCACTGCCATCTGCGTTGATAGTGAATGTCGTCCGCCAGTTAGTTCTTGGGTTGTAGGCGACCCAAGTCCCCACTAAAACTTGCGGCATTGGGACAGGAGCTTTCAGGGTCTGTACGGATTGCTTGGAATTGACTGGATTAGTATCAGACTCGGTTGTAGCTGTTCCCTCTGCTGCCGAATCAGTTGCCCTTGTCTGATTGCCATCAGCACCAGAAACGGCCTGACTGGCATCTCCTGTGTCAATAGAATCGCTGATTGCAGTTGTATCACTGTTATTAGCCACTGGTGCACTTGACATTTCTGTTGTCACCTCTGTTACTGACTCCGCCAGCTCAGAGCTTCCTTCTGCTAACACCGACTGACCCGCCGAAGTCATCACTAATAGGATTAGAGCTACTGGCAATAGCCACCTCTTTTGCAAACGCATGGTCACTTCCTCCTTGTTCACTTTTCTTTTCACCTCTATTTTAATACAAAAAGATTACAAAATCAACATATTTTGTAACATTTTAGAAATATTTGTTCTTATTATGTAATAATTTGCGATTGCTAATTCCTAGAAGGCGAATAAAAGAAGCTGTGAAACGGACGACTTATGTTATAATATTCCCTATGGATAAACTAATCAAATCAATCGCTGAATCTGGCTCTTTTCGGGCTTTCGTCCTTGACGGGACAGAGACCGTCAAAACAGCTCAAGAAAAGCATCAGACCCTATCATCATCAACAGTTGCTTTGGGGCGAGCTTTAATTGCCAACTATATCTTAGCAGCCAATCAAAAGGGCGACAGTAAAATAACGCTCAAGGTCATTGGCAACAGCTCTTTTGGTCATATCATTTCCGTCGCAGATACCAAAGGGCACGTCAAAGGCTACATCCAAAACACTGGCGTTGACATCAAAAAAACAGCAACCGGCGAAGTCCTCGTAGGACCTTTTATGGGAGCGGGACAGTTTGTCGTTATTACCGATTATGGTACGGGAAATCCTTACACATCAACCACCCCCTTAATTTCTGGCGAAATCGGAGAAGATTTGGCTTATTATTTGACCGAAAGTGAGCAAACTCCTTCTGCTGTCGGCCTCAATGTCCTTTTAGACGAAGAAGATAAGGTCAAAGTCGCTGGAGGCTTTATGCTTCAGGTCCTTCCAGGAGCCAAAGAAGAAGAGATTGCCCGCTTTGAAAAACGCATCCAAGAAATGCCACCCATCTCCCAGCTGCTAACCTCCCAAGATCCTATGGACGCTCTCCTGACGGCTATCTACGGAGACGAACCTTATAAACGGCTGTCAGAAGAAAAACTGAGCTTTAGCTGCGACTGTTCTCGTGAGCGCTTTGAGGCAGCTCTCCTTACCTTGGGGCAAGCAGAATTGACAGCCCTAAAAAGAGAAGATCAGCAAGCTGAAATCACCTGCCAGTTCTGTGGCAAACATTATCTATTTACAGAAAACGATTTAGAGGGACTCATTGAACATGGTTAAACTTAATTCTTCCTTTAAGATTGGCAATGTGGATATTCCACATCGAACTGTTTTAGCCCCGATGGCTGGGGTAACGAATTCTGCCTTTCGAACCATTGCTAAGGAATTTGGAGCAGGCCTAGTCGTTATGGAAATGATCTCTGAAAAAGGCCTCCTCTATAATAACGAAAAAACTCTCCATATGCTTCATATTGATGAGACAGAACACCCTATGTCTATCCAACTTTTTGGAGGAGATGCAGACGGCTTGGCCCGCGCAGCCGAATTTATCCAAAAAAATACCAAAGCTGATATCGTGGATATCAACATGGGCTGTCCGGTTAATAAGGTTGTCAAAAATGAAGCTGGAGCTAAATGGCTGAAAGACCCTGAAAAAATTTATCAGATTGTCAAAACCGTCACTTCAGTTCTAGACATTCCCCTAACCGTTAAAATGCGGACAGGCTGGGCAGACCCTGCTCTGGCTGTCGAAAATGCTCTTGCCGCCGAAGCAGCGGGTGTCTCAGCATTAGCCATGCACGGACGGACCCGTGAACAAATGTATACCGGAAGCTGTGACCACGAGACCTTGGCCAAGGTTGCCAAAGCAATCACCAAAATTCCATTTATCGGAAATGGTGATGTCCGCAGTGTCCAAGATGCTAAAACCATGATTGACGACATTGGAGCAGATGCCGTTATGGTGGGGCGTGCAGCCATGAACAACCCCTATATCTTCACGCAGATTAACCACTATTTTGAAACCGGTCAAATCCTGCCAGACCTGCCATTCAACAAGAAACTAGACATTGCTTACGACCACCTGTCGCGACTGGTCAATCTCAAGGGAGAGACTATCGCTGTCCGTGAATTCCGCGGTCTGGCCCCTCACTACCTTCGTGGAACGGCCGGCGCTGCTAAAATCCGCGGAGCTGTCTCACGAGCGGAAACCATTGCTGAAGTGCAAGCCATTTTCGCACAGGCTTATTAATCAAAATCCCCTTCTCAGTATGAGAAGAGGATTATTTTTTTATGATTTAAAGGTAAAGAGCGAAGCTAGGAAAGACAAGATACCTGCAAACAAAGCCTTTAAGGCAGATGCCACATGAGTTGAGGCTTTCTTCTTGCTTGCTTTCTCCTTTTTAGAGGCAGTATCAGTCTTTTCGGTCCTTGCCTTAGTCTTCTGATCCGATTGATTTGACTGACGGATAGTTCCAGAAACAGTCCTTTCAGAAGGAGATGTCTCCTCGCCTCTGCTGTGTTTAATGGTCAGCTTGCCATCAATAGAGATATTAAAGGTTACTTCTAGAGTTTCTGTCTCTTCTGATGGACTTGGCGCTTTTGGTTGGTATTGACTTGGAGCATGTGGTTTCAGGCCATAGCCTCCTATCGTATTCCAATCAATATAGCCATCATTTTCCCCTGGAAGGTAGGCGGTATCAAGCGTTCCCATTGTAGCTGTTGTACGGCTTGTTTCATCCCAAATCCAATCCCCCTGCTGAGTCATTTCTGCCAGAACTTTAGTGGTACCATCTGGAAAAACTTGGATAAGGAAACTTGGAGCCCAAGTCGAATTATTGCCCTTACCTGCGACCTCGTTACGATTGGTCATGTAGGCTGTGATCAGCAGAGTATCCGAAGACCCCTCAACAGGTACAGCATAGTACGAGTAGGTCGCCGTCCGCCAATCTGCCGGGACAGAAGCAGTCAGTACAGCTCCATTGCCATTAAGTGGCAGATAGCCACCAGTCAAGCTGTCGGAGACATAACCCAACATGATGACATTGTCTCCAACGATCTGATTGGTTTTATTCCAAGCATCCGTGTTGCTGCCATGGTTAAGACGTGAAGCCGCAAAAAGATAGTACTTATCTCCCAGTTTAACCACATTTGGACGCTCAATTTCATCAGAAACCATCGGTGAGCTGAGTAATGGTGTATAGAATTGGTCTACTTCCGGAGTTTTGTGATCTCCTTTCAGTTTGAGAATACCAATAGCCGCATTAGACCAGCTGGCACGACTATACATATCGTCATTTTCAAGGAATCTAAAGAGACTTTTAACCTTATAAGCAGTATCTCCACCATAGTTGGAGAAATGATAGATCTGGTCTTCTCCCTGATAATTCTGAAGCCCTGTGCTTGCCTCAAAGACAAGATAACGGTCGCCATTGTCATCTTCGATAACATGCGGGTCGCGCATGGCAATATTGTCTGCACCTGTAAAGGTTGACCGCCACTGGCTGTAACTTTGGTAGTAGTAACCATCCCCTCCGCCTGGTGTCAGCAATTTGTCGTTTTCAACAGAAAGGATTTTGACATTTTCAGCATCATAACCGAGGTAAAGTGTAGCCGTTGCAAGGCGCTGATTATTGCTGTTATTGTCACTGGTATCTACCTTAGTGTAATACAGCTGAATGGAGCCATCATCATTGAGCGTTGCAGAACCCGACCATTGTTGTGTGACCCCGTCAGCATTGAAGCCAAAGATTGGACCGGCATTCTTCCAATGATCAAAGTTATTATCCCCATATTTATTATAAAGCAGATAAATATGGTTATCATTTGTATTTGGGATCCCCATCATAGCAACCACTAATTGGTAACCATTCCAGTTGACCACCTAACCTGTTTTCACATCTTGGACTGGCCATGAATCCCAAACATCCAAATCAGCAATCTCTCCTGTTTGGGCATCTCGAGTGGTGGCCGCCTTCATGTTTTTAATAGCTTGTGCATTAAAGTAAGGAATCGCATAACGTCCATCTTGGGCAATCAAGGTGTCCGCAATTTCTTCAAAATCCTTGTAGGTCATTTGATAGCCTGTCTGGGCTTCTGAAGTCAGCTTAACCTTATTCAGTGCCTGCACCTGAGCGTAGGTTAATGTGGATAAATCCAGACCGGCCTGAGTCGCAATTTGACGTGCCTGGTCTGTTAAGCCATATTTGTCAATGGACTCCGTCGTATCAGCAGTTCTGGCTGAATTTGTTTCTGGAGCTGGTTGATCTAGCTGAACAACTGCTCCGGCTGCTTGGTCAGATGCTGTGGCCTTTAAGCGCTCAGCCACAGCTTGGTCAGAAGCCGCATTTGCTTCCTCATCAGTTACAAAGGAAGCAGCTGTGTCAGCTGGCGTTTCAGCATTGCTGACGGCTGATATCTGAGCTGAATTTTCAGTATTAACGGCAGTGTCCGAAACAGTCACTTCCTGAGCCGTTGTCGGCGCTGCATCATCTGACTGAGACGTTTCCGTGATACTCGTTACGGTATTACTTACGGCCTGACTGGTGTCGGCGTCTGCTGCTGCAGATGAATCATCTGCCTGTACTGAAAGAGCACTCCCAAGTGCTAGAGTTGTCACTGTCGCAACAACCCAAAACTTTCCTTTTTTGTACATTTTTTTCTTTACATGATTTTCCATAAAAATCCCCCTTGTTTAAACAGTATTTGTCTAGACACTTTGATTATACAAAATTTTCAGTTTTATTCAACACAAAAACGGGGTGGAACCCTTTTCTTCATGAAAAAGTTTTATTAGACTTTTAAACTTAAATTAAAAAAACCAAATTGACATATTTGGTTTTACTTTGTCACTTCAAACTTTAATTTCCCTTTCTGAAGACCAATTTTTAATAATTTCCCTTCAGACAGCTGACCGGATAATATCAATTCCGACAAAGGATCTTCAAGCTTAGTCTGGATAATGCGGCGCAAAGGCCTAGCTCCCATTTCGGGATCATAGCCCTCCTGAGCTAAATGTTTCAGAACAGATGGCTGCACCTTAAGCTTAATGCCCTTTTCAGCCAGATTTGCAGCCAAAGGCTGAATCATAATCTTAACAATCTCCTGCATATCCTCTCGGCTGAGACTATGAAAGACCACTTTTTCATCAATACGATTGATAAATTCTGGTCGGTAAGCCTTTTTGAGTTCCTCAAAAATTCGGCTTTCCATCGCTTCAAAATCTTGCGCTAGGGCTTTAGCCCCAAAACCAACCCTCTTATCATCTCGCAGAGCTGTTGCTCCAAGGTTAGAAGTCATGATGATAATCGTATTTGAAAAGTCAACCTTGCGGCCTCGGCTGTCCGTCAGCACTCCGTCATCCAAAACCTGAAGCAGGACATTGAAAATATCAGGATGGGCCTTTTCAACCTCATCAAAGAGGAGGACCGAATAGGGCTTATTACGAACCTTTTCGGTCAGCTCTCCCCCCTCCTCATAGCCGATATAGCCTGGAGGAGCTCCATTAAGCCGCGAAGCTGCAAATTTTTCCATATACTCACTCATATCAAAGCGAATCAGGGCAGATTCATCGTCAAAGAGGACTTGGGCTAGGGCTTTGGCCAACTCTGTTTTACCGACACCAGTCGGACCTAAAAACATGAAAGAACCAATCGGACGCTTACCTGAGCGAATCCCTGACTGATTCCGGCGAATCGCGCGGCTAATACTTGATACCGCCTCATCTTGGCCAATGACCCGTTTGTGCAGCTCTTTCTCGAGGTTGAGGTATTTCTGGCTGTCGGCCTGGCTGAGTTTGCTGACAGGTATTCCTGACAGCTTGCTGAGCGTTTCAAGGATGTTTTCTTCGGTTACCACAACGGGCGCTTTCCTTTGCGGAGCCTGTTTTTTAGCTAGCAGTTTTTTGGCTAGTGCAAAATCATCATTAAGCAGGGCCTGATCAAGGTCCGTTAAGAGGGCTGGTGTCTCTTTTTGAATCAGGGTTTGGACCGTCGCGCTCGCTTCATCCAGTAAATCAATCGCTGAATCCGGCAGGCGTTTGCTAGTTAAATAACGGTGAGCCACCTTTACAGCCGTCAATACTGTGTCATCAGGCAAACTGACATGGTGGTAGGTCTCATAACTCGAACGCAAACCAAGCAGAATCTGGTAGGCTTCTTCCAGACTTGGCTCCTCAATGCTGACCTTGGCAAAACGGCGGGACAGGGCAGCATCTTTTTCGATATATTTCTGATATTCTTCTTGAGTCGTAGCCCCAACCGTCCGCAAACTTCCTCTGGAAAGAGCAGGTTTTAAGATATTGGCCGCATCCAGTGTACTGTCAATACCGCTGCCGGACCCCATAATGGTATGCAGTTCATCGATGAAGAGGATAATGTGACCGTCTTCTTCAACATCAGCAATAATCTGATTCATGCGCTCTTCAAAGTCACCGCGAAAGCGGGTCCCAGCAACCACACTCATCATATCCAATTCTAGGACCCGCATATCTGCTAATTCCAAAGGGATATTGCCTTGGCTGATGCGTTGGGCTAAACCGTAGGCCAAGGCTGTCTTACCGACACCTGCATCGCCTACCAAAACCGGATTGTTCTTGGTTTTACGACTGAGAATCTGAATCATCCGTGCAATTTCTTGGTCACGTCCAATAACAGGTTCCAAAAGTCCTCGGTTAGCCAAGTCCGTCAAATCTCTGGTGAAGTCTGCTAGATCACCAACCGTAGTCGGCGGCTTCATTAGGTCAGAGAAATTATTTCCCTTATTCTTTTTAGGCCGGCGCATTTCAAAAATAGCTTTTAGGTCATCCTTGGTGAAACCAGCATTGCGTTCCAGTGTTTTGCGTAGATCAATCAAACGGACCGACTCACCATCGTCCTTCATCTGAAAGCCAATCATTTCCAAAAGTCTTGTAGCCACTAGATTAGGATTTAAAATCATGGCAAAGAGCACATGCTCGGTGCCAATCTCTTGGGCATGAGTTGCCTGACTAATGGCAAAGGCATCCTTCATCAGCCCCTGAACAGCATGAGACTGATCACGAAAGCTCACCTTCTCCACCTTTTCTTTGGGGCTTTTCCCCACCATTAAAATAGCAGCCGCCTGATATTCTGGCACGCGGACGTCTTCCTCATATTCCATGAAGGTCATGCCAGCAATCGTATCGTCAAGCTGGACCATAGCCAGCAGGAGATGCCAGCTTTCCAAATAGGTGGAATCATATCTGGCTGCTTCAAACTGAGCCAGTTTAAAAACTTCCTGCATTTTTAAGGAGTACTGATACATGAATTTAACCTTTTCTATCTAATCGCTGCAATAATTTCCGTAGCATCCGGGCACGGATCTGGGGAGCTTCAAGTCCTAAGACTTGATCACTAGAAGCCACTAAAATGATATTACCTTCACGCTGTGTCAGCACTCCCTCATCAAAGAGGTTTTGAATAATATCTCCAAAAAACTGCTCACTAATGCGGCTTCCAATGCTGGCTTCAAGATTATTGAGCATCTGGTGTTTATCGGAAAAACGTACTTTGGCAATGCGAATATAGCCACCGCCACCGCGCTTACTCTCGACTTCATAGCCTCGGCTAGGCGTAAAGCGCGTCTTAATCACATAATTGATCTGACTGGGGACAACTGAAAAGCTGTCTGCCAAAACACTCCGCTTAATTTCTGCAAAACCGGATTCTGCCAGAATTTGTTTAATATATTCCTCAATACTATCAGATGTATTTTTAGGCATTGAAAAACTCCTTCCCAGCAACTTTGACTATATTTGACCTTATTATACCGAAAAATAGGACGTTTGGAAAGTGAAAGGGGTTTATGAGGCAAAAAGAAAACCTCAGAGGTCAGACAGTCAGCCAGCCCTTGAGGTTTTAAAATCTGGATTATTTAGTTGTTAAGAGCAGCTGCCATTGTTGCAGCAACTTCATTTTCAAAGTCATTCGCTGCTTTTTCAATTCCTTCGCCGACTTCAAAACGGGCAAAGGCAACTACTTTAGCATTCACTGAATCAAGGTATGCTTCAACAGTCTTGCTGTCATCCATGATATAAACTTGCGCTAACAGAGTATATTGTTGGTCAACCTTGGTGTTGTCAAGGAAGAAACGATCCATTTTCCCTGGAATGATTTTATCCCAGATTTTTTCTGGTTTCCCTTCAGCAGCCAATTCTGCTTTGATATCAGCTTCGGCTTGTGCAATAACGTCGTCTGTCAGCTGAGCTTTTGAACCAAATTTCAAGAATGGCAGAGCAGGTTTATTAACCATTGCACGGCTTTCATTGTCTTGTTCAATCGCATGGTTTAATTGTGCCAACTCATCTTTAACAAACTGTTCATCAAGTTCAGTATAAGACAGAACAGTTGGTTTCATAGCAGCGATATGCATAGAGATTTGTTTCGCCAATGCCTCATCGCCGCCTTCAATAACAGAGATAACACCGATACGGCCGCCATTATGCTGATAGGCACCAAAGGCTTGAGCATCTGTCTTTTCAAGCAGAGCAAAACGGCGGAACGAAATTTTTTCTCCGATCGTCGCTGTAGCATTGACATAAGCCGCTTCTAAGGTTTCACCACTTGCTGTTGTCAAAGCGAGCGCTTCTTCGTTGTTAGCTGGTTTGCCTTCCGCAATCACTTTTGCGGTTTCATTAACCAAGTCAACAAACTGTGCATTCTTAGCGACAAAGTCTGTTTCGGCGTTGACTTCTACAACTGCCGCAACGTTTCCGTCAACGTAGACGCCTGTAAGGCCTTCCGCAGCGACACGGTCTGCTTTTTTAGCTGCCTTAGCCATCCCTTTTTCACGAAGCAGCTCAACTGCTTTTTCGATGTCACCTTCAACTTCAACCAATGCTTTCTTTGCGTCCATAACGCCAGCACCTGTTTTTTCGCGCAATTCTTTGACAAGCTTTGCTGTAATTTCTGCCATGATTAGTCCTCCATTTTACTTATCAAGAAAAGGGGAGGGCTGAGCCCCGCCCTTTTAGTGTCTTATTAGTCGTTTTCGTTTGAGCCTTCTACAACTTCAACGATTTCTTCGATTGAATCCGCTTCTGTTTCATTAGCTGCCAATTCTGCTTCAACAGCCTCTACACTGTCTTCTCCCTGACGGCCTTCGATAACCGCATCAGCTAATTTAGCGGTAATCAATTTAACGGCACGGATAGCATCGTCATTGGCTGGAATGATCACATCGATGTCATCTGGATCAGCGTTAGTGTCAACCATAGCGACTACTGGGATGCCCAGTTTTTTAGCTTCTTTAACAGCGATTTGTTCTTTATGTGGGTCAACAACGTACATCACATCTGGGATGCGAGGCATATCTTCAATACCGCCCAAGAATTTTTCAAGACGGGCACGTTGTTTGTTCAGAAGAGCAACTTCTTTCTTAGGAAGAACGTCGAAAGTACCTTCTTCTTCCATACGTTTGATTTCTTTCAAACGAGCGATACGTTTTTGAATCGTATCCCAGTTAGTCAATGTTCCACCCAACCAACGGTGGTTGATGTAATATTGACCAGCACGCGCAGCTTCTTCTGCGATTGCTTCTGCAGCCTGTTTTTTAGTACCAACAAACAGGATAACAGCATCGTTAGCTGCGGCATCACGAATAAAATCGTAAGCTTGATCAGCTAATTTAACAGTTTGCTGCAAGTCGATCACGTGGATACCGTTACGCTCTGTGAAGATGTACTTAGCCATCTTAGGATTCCAGCGGCGAGTTTGGTGTCCAAAGTGCACACCAGCCTCAAGAAGTTGTTTCATTGAAATTACTGCCATGAGTATTTCTCCTTTTGTGTTTTTTCGCCTCTCCCTGACGTCAGCTTGCAGTACAACCTTTCGGCAACCGCACCACAATAAATCAGGAATGAGTATTTGTCACTTTTATGCGACCTTTACATCATAACAAAAACAGACCGAAAATGCAAGCGAATTTTCCTTGACGATTGTTACTTTTTAAGGTAGAATATTATCTGTTATGGCGGTATAGCCAAGTGGTAAGGCACGGCTCTGCAAAAGCTTGATCGTCGGTTCAAATCCGTCTACCGCCTTCTAGCAAAATCTTCTAGTCTCAGCTAGAGGATTTTTTTAGCTATTAGGAGGATGTTTATGCGAAAATTGCAATTTGGTGACCATATCAGAATACTGAGCCCTTCTGCTTCTATCGAGCGCTTAGGCGGTTTTAAGGCGAACTTATCTGCCAAACGCAAACTGGAAAAACTAGGATTTTCAGTTTCCTTTTCCAATAATTACATGGAAAATGACATTCTTTTTTCCAGTTCCATCGAAAGCCGAGTCTCTGATTTACACGATGCCTTTCGTGACGAGCAAGTACACGGTATCCTATCGACGATTGGCGGCTTTAATGCCAATGAAATCCTGCCTTATCTGGACTATGACCTGATTGCCAGACATCCCAAAGTCATCTGCGGCTACTCTGATACAACAGCTCTGCTTAATGCGATTTATGCCAAAACAGGCATGAAAACATATATGGGACCGGCTTACTCCAGCTTTAAAATGGAAGAAGGACAAGACTACCAAAGCCAGCGCTGGCTGGATGCTGTAACCAAAGCCGCTTATGATCTCATCCCTAGTCAAGAGTGGTCCAGCGATGCTTGGTATGATCCTAACCAGCCTAGGCAGTTCAATCCAACCAAATGGAAGGTCTATCATTCAGGGAAGGCCAGGGGAACCGCAATTGGCGGCAATCTATCAACCTTTGGTTTGCTGCGAGGCACTGAATTTGCCCCTCAACCTGAAAACTATGTTCTTTTCATTGAGGAGGCCGAAGAAGACAGTATTCAAACCTTCAGCCGCCATTTGGCTGCTCTCTTTCAAGCCTATCCTAATCCTCAAGCCGTCATCTTGGGCCGTTTTCCAAAAGAATTTGGCATGACTGAAAATATTCTGCACTTCATCTTGGGCAAACACCCCGTATTAAAAGAAATACCCGTCCTTTATGATCTGGATTTCGCTCATACTCAGCCCCTCTTCACATTTACCATTGGTGCTCAGGTAGAGATTGATACGGACCAGATGCGACTTCACTTTGACGAATAGACTTTTTCTAAACACCAACAAAAAGAGGCTGGGACAAACGTCCTGCCTCTTTAACTAGTTCAGATATAACCGTTTGATGCCGTGGTTAATTGGGAGGTCCTTAGCTATTGCCTTGCAAGTGGTATCGGCCATCCTAATTAACGGTGCGGAGACGATAAAATCGGTACATCGTAGTGACATGACGATGTACCGATTTTTGTTCCACTCTCTTGTGTCATCTACCAAATGATGACGCGATCTTTCTCATCTCGCCACATACCATCGCCTTCTTGAACAGCAAAGGCCGCTAGAAAATCACTGAAATTAGACACTTGGACATTGGTTCTTAATTTTCCAGGTGCATGAACATCCACGGCAGCTAGCATCTGCATATATTCTGGGCGGGCTTTCATCCGCCAGATACGGGCAAAGTTAGTGAAGTAATCAGCGGCAGAAAAATCCGCTTCTTTCTTGGCCGCGGCCAAAGCGCAGGCAAGGCCGCCTAAATCAGCCACGTTTTCCGAGACAGTCAACTGTCCATTGACCTTAGCACCGTAAGAATCTAAACCGTCAAATTGCTGAACAACTCGGTCTGTCCGTTCTTTAAAGGCGGTGTAATCCTCCTTGCGCCACCAATTATTAAGGCTGCCATTTTCATCAAAGGAAGCGCCATTGGTATCAAAGGCATGAGAGATTTCATGAGCAATCACAGCGCCGATACCGCCATAATTGGCCGATGAACTCTGTTCCAAAGAATAGAAAGGCGCCTGTAAGATGGCCGCAGGAAAGACAATCTGATTCTGCTGCGGATCATAGTAAGCATTAACCATGTGTGCTGGCATGTGCCACTCTTTGCGGTCAACCGGTTGATTCCACTTGCTCCAAGCATAGGCAATGGAAATTTCAGCCAAACGCTGGGCATTTTCAACAAGAGACCGTTGGTCATCAATAACC
Organism: Streptococcus ferus DSM 20646; assembly: GCF_000372425.1. Classification (GTDB taxonomy): domain Bacteria; phylum Bacillota; class Bacilli; order Lactobacillales; family Streptococcaceae; genus Streptococcus; species Streptococcus ferus. The sequence continues at coordinate 156,645 of NZ_AQVD01000003.1, read as the reverse complement.
TTCTTGGCATAGGTCTCCGGCAGCTGCTCCGGATAGCCGATATGAGGGGTGATGACATTCAGTTTGGTGATGGCCTTGTCAATGGTTTCCTTGGCCAGCCAGTTGTTCTGACTGAGACGTTCTTTATAGACATCAATCATGGTGGCTACTTTGGCTTCAACATCCTGCTTGGCTGCTGCTGAGAATTTTTCCTTAGCATACCAAAGCCCCAAGGCTTGATTATAGGGTCCTTGTGCCAGATAGTAGGCTGCTTTTTTCTGATCCATGGCTTCCGGTGTTCCCGAAAGTGCACGGCTGTAAGCTCCTGACTGAATCCGAATGGCATCTGTCAGATAGGCATTATAGGCAGTCGCCGCCTCATAAACCAAGTAGGCCTTGAGCAACTCCCAATTTTTTTCGGAATAAAAGTCAGCTGCAAACTCTGTCCAGAAGCGCTCTTCTGGAACGATGACCTTATCTGGCTTTTGTCCCAGAATTTTGTCAAAAATAGCGTCCAAGGGAAGCTCTGGTGCTAATTTGATGAAATCAGCCCAGTCATAGGGATGATAAAGCTTGGCGTATTCTGATGATTCCTCACTGGAGAGGACGTACTGGGCGATTTTGGCATCCAGTTCGATGATCTTATCCAACATGTCCTTGATGTCTTGAACCGAAAAGCCAAACTGTGGCAGCAATTCTTCTTGTGAACGTCGCCAAACAGCTAAGAGCTCCTTGCCCTTATCATTGTCAGCAGCGTAATAGCTGGTGTCAGGCAGAATCGTCCCAACAGCCTGAGCCCAAAGCACATTGAGCTGGGCATTTTTAAAGTCCGGTGATACCCCAAAAGGCAGGAAGTTGGGTTTGCCGGCCAATTCATAGTCAGCGATTTTGCTCGCAAACTCGGCAAAAGACCCCAAAGCTTGATACTCTTCAATCAAAGGAAGAACAGGTTTTACACCTGCCGCCTCACGCGCCTCATAATCAGCTACCTGTCGGTGAAAGGCGATGAAATGTTGCAAAATCGGGTCATCCGGAATGTCTTTGCCTTCCAGCCATTGGTCCGTTGTTTCTAACATCAGGGCCTCAATCTCATCCGCTAAATCAGAAAAACCGCCGGTCCTAGGCTTGTCATCTGGGATAATCGCTGTCTTTTCCCACTCACCATTGACGGCATCGTAAAAGTCATCTTGTAGTCGTACCATAATACACTCCATTTCTATATCACTACCTATTGTAGCAAAAAAGTCTGATGAAAGCAGGAACGAGCCTTTCATAAAGATCGACAGACGGTTTCACGGAGACAGTCTTCTCGTTTTTCCTTAGCGATATCCGTTTTTTGCCTTATTGACCTGATTGTCAACTTCACCGGCTTTTTTGTTATACTAGTGTCATAGACAAACGAGGAGGTTTTTATGACGCAAACAACATATAAGTGGGCGACTTTGGGAACAGGCGTTATCGCCAATGAACTGGCACAGGCTCTGCAAGCTTTAGGAGGTAATCTCTATTCAGTTGCCAACCGGACCTATGACAAGGGACTGGCTTTTGCGGAAAAATACGGCATCCAAAAAGTTTATCATCATATCGATGAGGTCTTTGAAGACCCTGAGGTTGATATCATTTATATCTCAACCCCGCACAATACACACATTGACTATCTGCGTAAGGCCTTAGCGGCTGGAAAGCATGTTCTCTGTGAAAAATCAATTACCTTAAACAGTCAGGAATTAGAGGAAGCAATTGCCCTAGCAGAAAAGAACCATGTTATTTTGGCGGAGGCGATGACCATTTATCACATGCCTATTTACCAAAAACTGAAGATACTGATTGCTTCTGGTCAACTAGGACCTCTCAGAATGATCCAGATGAACTTCGGCAGCTACAAGGAATACGACATGACCAATCGGTTTTTCAATCGGCAGCTAGCAGGCGGAGCCCTTCTTGATATTGGGGTCTATGCCTTGTCTTTTGTCCGCTGGTTTATGTCTGAACAGCCTAACCAGCTCGCATCTCAGGTTAAACTGGCACCGACAGGTGTTGATGAGCAGGTGGGCATTCTGCTCAGCAATGACCAAGGGGAGATGGCTACGATTGCTCTGAGCCTCCACGCCAAGCAGCCCAAACGAGGAACCATTGCCTACGACAAGGGCTATATTGAAATCTTTGAATACCCCCGCGGACAGAAGGCTGTCATCACTTATACCGAGGACGGCCGACAGGAAATCATTGAAGACGGCCAAACCGCTCAGGCTTTGAGCTATGAAGTTCAAGATATGGAAAAGACGGTAGCAGGTCTTGGCAACAGTATGTACCTTGATTACAGCAAGGATGTAATGGACATCATGACCCAGCTGCGCAAGGATTGGGGGCTTACCTATCCTGAAGAAGAATAAACTAGCCTGCTTGTGGCATTGGTGACCAAACAACACATGATTAAACTAGAAACGATCTATCAAAAACTTTATCAAGCCTACGGTCAGCAACATTGGTGGCCGGCAGACTCTGATCTTGAAATGATGATTGGCGCTGTTCTGGTTCAAAACACTAGCTGGACGAATGCCGAAAAAGCCCTAAACCGTTTCGAAAACTTTGACGGAAGTCTTATCCTAAGTCTGTCCCCAGATAGCCTCATGGAAAAGATTCGGCCTGCCGGTTTCTTTAGACGTAAAGCCCAGACCATCCGCAGCCTTCTGCTTTGGTTTCAAACTTATGGCTTCGATAAAAAGCAACTTGAAAGGAAAGCAACTGCTGATTTGCGTCGGGAACTGCTAGCCATTCCTGGCATCGGACCTGAGACCTGCGACTGCATCTTGCTCTACAGCTTTGAGCGGCCTGTTTTCATCGTTGACAACTATCTTAAACGCCTCTTAGCCAAGAGTGGTTATCCTCAAACAAACACCTATGACCAACTTCAGACGTATGTGATGGCGCAGCTGCCACAGGATGTCCAGCTCTTCCAAGAATTCCACGCCCTGATTGTGGCCTACGGTAAAATTTATCTGCAAGCTAAGGGCTCTGCTCCTGAAGACGACCCTCTTTCCTCACTCCTTTTAGAGGCCCAAGAAACTGCTCCGCACTGATTTTCCTGCCTAGACCCTTCCTGTCTGGAAAGAACTTAACCTGACTTAAAAGAAGCTCCCTTTCCCTTTGGGAGCTTCTTTTAAGATCTGACAGCAACAGCGATCTGCATCCTGATAAACATATGCCGTTCATTTTTGTCCAAAACGGGATGTTCATGGATTACCTCACAAATATAAGGACCAGAGATGGCATAATCGGCGGCCTTTAGCTCTTCAAAAAAGAGGGGGAGCTGCCTCAGCTCATCTTCAAAGGAAGACGCATAGGTCACCGCATAATAAGCGGCTGGCAGCGAAGCTGCCTTGTGATCAGAAAAATTGCAGGGCTTTTCGGTCAAAAAGAAAAACTGTTGAGACTGCCAGTCCTGCTGGCAAAACTTCTCTTGTGCCATCAAGCTGCCGACCCTGCTAAAGTGGATATCATCAGTTACCAGATGTGCCACTTCTTGCTTTAGATAGCGAAGACTGAGTTCGTATTCTTCTTGGTTCATATCATAAATATTTTGCTCAATGTCAAAGGTGACAATGGGTCTTTCTGGCAAATAAAGCACCTCAAGACTGGTCTTACTGCGCTTAGCCTGATGAAGCAGGGTGCCTGATTGAAAATGTTCCAGTTCTCGAATCTTCTTATCCAGCTCTGATCGTTTGTCTATTAAAGACTGTCGACGTTCTTCAAGCAGCTGATGAAAATGCGGATCTTCATCGCTTGACGACAGGATTTCTCTGATTTCCTGAAGGGAAAAATCCAAGTCTTGCAGGTACTGGATCGCATCCACAAGGGCCGATTGGTTAATGTGATAATATCTATAATGGCTCTCCTTATCCACCCAATAGGGCTTGAGCAGGCCAATCTGATCGTAATACCGCAAGGTCTGGATAGATATTTGGTTCATTTCAGAAAAGTCACCAATTCGAAAAACAGTTTTCATCTCAAACTCTCCATTGACTCTCTAGTTACTATAGACATTATAATAAAAATGTGAACTAAATAACAATAAAAAGGAGGCCCAAAGATGAGAAACACAAAGATTCGTGCCGTCCAATACGGCTGTGGTAAAATGTCCAAGGTGATTTTAAAGTACCTTCTTGACCATGGGGTTGAAATCGTCGGTGCCATCGACACAAACCCTGATGTTGTCGGTCAGGATATTGGTGACTTTGCCAGTCTTGGTTTCAAGACAGGGGTCATCATTTCAGACAATGCTGAGAAAGTTTTTGACGACTGTGATGCCGACATTGCCATCGTCACCATTTTCTCTTATATGCCAGAAATGTTTGCCTTCTATGAAACAGCCATCAAACATGGGGTGAATGTGATCTCCACCTGCGAAGAAGCTATTTACCCTTGGACCACCTCGCCATCAGAAACCAACCGTCTGGATAAATTAGCCAAGGACCACGGAGTTACCATCATGGGGTCCGGCATGCAAGATATTTATTGGATTAACCTGCCTTGTCTAGCCATGGCGGGGATGAACCGTATCCAGAAGGTCAAAGGGGTTGTCAGTTATAATGTCGAAGACTATGGGCTAGCTCTGGCAGAAGCTCACGGTGTTGGTTATGACCTTGAGCGGTTTAACAAGGACATTGCGTCGGCTGAAAGTCTGCCTTCTTATATGTGGAATGCTGCGGAGGCCATTTGTTCTAAGATGAATTGGACTATTCGGTCCATCTCGCAAAAGAGTGTTCCTTATCTCTTAGAGGAAGCTATCTACTCTGATACCTTAGGAGCAACTATTCCCGCCGGTCGGGCGACAGGTATGTCCGCCGTAACAACTGTGAAAACACATCAGGGTATTGACTTAGAAGTAGAATGCATCGGAAAAGTCTACCGAGAAGACGATGGGGATATGTGTGACTGGGAAATCAGCGGTGAGCCTGACCTCATCTTCTCCGTTTCAAAACCCGATACGGTTGCTCTGACCTGCGCCACTATCGTCAACCGAATTCCATCCGTCATTGACGCTCCTCCCGGCTATGTTACCTCTGAAAAGGCAAGAGGTCTGGTTTATCCGACCTTCCCGTTGCATACTTACGTAGAGACTGATTAACCAAAGAAGCTGCTGTTGACAACATTCACAGGTATCGTTAATCAAGAAAATCAAAAAAGTTCCCCTTAATTAAGGGGAACTTTTTTAGACGATAATAGCCAGCGTCTGGTAAGGTTTTAGAGTGATTCTGTCAGTCAGTGGCTGCGTGTCATAATTGGATATAAGGACTTCCCCGCCTTGGTAGGCCTGAGGTAATTCAAGGTCAACGTCTTCGGCAAAAAAGTTATTGAGGACCAGTAACTTCTCCTCGCCCAGATGACGTTCAAAGGCGTAAACTTTATCGCTGTCCTTGTAGGCTGCCCGATAATCGCCTTCGGCAATAATCGGATAGCGTTTACGCAGGCGGATCAGGTCTTGGTAAAATGGAAAAATCTGGCCTTGCTTCTCTGCTTCAACATTAATTTCCGGATAGCTCTTGCCTGCCTTCAGCCAAGGAGTTCCTGAAGAAAAGCCGGCATTAGCCGAGGCATCCCACTGCATGGGGGTCCGCGAGTTGTCGCGAGATTTCGCCCGAATAATCTCAAAGGCTTCTGCTGGCGATTTCCCTTTCGCCAGAAGCTCCTGATAGGCATTCAGGCTCTCAACATCGACATAATCTGCCATTGAATCATAGTCTGGATCAAGCATGCCAATTTCTTCGCCCATATAAATATAAGGAGTTCCCCTTGACAAGTGGATGGCCGCTGCCAGCATAGTAGCTCCCTCATTACGGAAGTTTTTCACATCAATAAAACGGTTAAGCGCCCGCGGCTGGTCATGATTGTTCCAGAAGAGAGCATTCCAGCCATTTCCTTGGCTCATTCCTTCTCCCCAGGTGTGAAAAAGATCCTTGAGCGCTTCAAAATCAAAAGGCATTACCGTCCATTTTTGACCATCCTTATAGTCAACCTTAAGATGGTGGAAATTAAAGGCCATAGACAGCTCCTCACGATCAGGTGCTGTATAGAGAATGCAATTTTCAATCGTCGTTGCAGACATTTCGCCGACCGTCATAAACCCTGCTTCTCCCCCAAAACTAGCCCTATTCATCATCTTCAGATAGTCGTGAGTGATGGGACGGTCTGTATAAGCTGGCTTTCCATCATTGACAGGGCAGTCTTGCAGGATTTCATCCTTGCCAATCAAGTTAATCACATCAAAACGAAAGCCCTTAACACCCTTGTCTTTCCAGAAATTGACCACTTTGAAAAGCTCCTCACGGACATGCGGATTACGCCAGTTAAGATCGGCCTGTGTCTGGTCAAAGAGATGCAGGTAATATTTGCCCGTATCACCAAAAGGTGCCCAGGCATTGCCGCCAAACTTAGAAAGCCAGTCGGTAGGTTCATCCCTCAAAATAAAGAAATCTTGGTAATACTGGTCACCCGCCAAAGCTTTCTGGAACCACTCATGCTCTGTTGAACAATGGTTCAGCACCATATCCAGCATGAAATCAATGCCAAGCTCCTTGCCACAAGCAACCATTTCTTCAAAGTCTGCCATACTTCCAAAAAGAGGGTTAACTGCTGTATAGTCAGAAATATCGTAACCATTATCCCTCTGAGGGCTGGGATAAAAAGGGTTAAGCCAGACCATATCAATGCCAAGCTCTTTTAAATAAGGCAGTTTTTCAATAATCCCCTTTAAATCACCGACACCATTTCCGCTTGTATCCTTATAGGATTTTGGATAAATTTGATAGACTACTTTCGTCTTATCGATTGTCATGTGAATCTCCTTTTAGAACAAAAGGAACTAAAGCTAGTTCCTTTATAGAATGTATCAAATCGTTTTAGATTTTGCTTGCTGTCAGAAGGTCCTCTCCGCGCTTAATTTCACGTGGCAAGGTACCAACAGCATCTGGTTGATAATCATTTTGATTGGTTACAATGACTGGGGTCTCAACTGGATAGCCAGCTTCCTTGATGGTTTCAATATCAAAGCTAATCAGCTTATCGCCAACCTTGACATGATCCCCTTGTTTAACATGAGCTTCAAAGCCTTTTCCTTCAAGATTAACCGTATCCATACCGATGTGGACTAACAGCTCAACACCGTCATCCGAAACCAAACCAATCGCGTGTTTTGTCGGGAAGAGGACAGAGACCACCCCGTCTACTGGAGCGACCAACTCTCCTTCAGACGGCAGAACCAGGACACCTGTTCCCATAACACCCTGAGCAAAGACTGGGTCAACCGCCTCAGAAAGTGGCTTAACTTGACCGGTCAATGGGCTTTTAACATCAAAAGTTGTTCCAACAGCTGGAAGATCTGCTACTGGTGTAGCTTCTGCAAAATCGTCTTCTTTCATTTCATCTTCTGCTTTGGTCATGATAGACGCCTTACGGAAGAAGAGGGTCAGGGCAAATGGAACAGCGATAGCAACTGCCATACAAACGAAGAATGGAATCATGTATTTGGTGTTAATCGCCATGAAGCCTGGCAGTCCGCCGACACCGATAGAGTTGGCTTGAACATTGAATGTTGTTGACAAAAGACCTGCAATACCAGAACCAATCATTCCTGCCACAAATGGGTAAACGTATTTCACATTGACACCGAAGAGGGCTGGTTCTGTAACGCCTAGATATGCTGAGATAGCTGCTGGAAGTGAAATTTCAGCTTCACGTTCATTTTTACGATTCATCCAGTAGTAAGCCAAGACGCCTGAACCTTGAGCAATATTTGACAGGGCAATCATTGGCCAAAGGCCAGTTGTGTGAGTAGCTGTGTCCGCAATTAACTGGGTATCGATCGCATTGGTCATATGGTGCAGACCAGTAATAACCAACGGCGCATAAAGGGCACCGAAAATTGCACCAAAGAGCCATTTCACAGGGCCAGTCAGACCTGCCAGAACCACGAAGGAAATACCTTTACCGATAGTCCAGCCGATTGGACCTAACACGGTGTGCGCCAAAATCAGCGCCGGAATCAAGGACAGAAATGGAACAAAAATCATTGACACCACTTCTGGGATGCGTTTCCGCCAGAAAATTTCAAGATAAGATAAGGACAGACCTGCTAAGAGGGCTGGAATAACTTGTGCCTGATAACCGATACGGTTAACGGTAAAGAAACCAAAGTCCCAAACCCAGTCTTTCGCAATTTCTGCTGCGGAAGTGCTGCTCACTGCATAAGCATTCAGCAACTGAGGAGACACCAATGAAATCCCGAGCACAATCCCTAAAATCTGAGTTGTTCCCATCTTACGTGTCACAGACCAAGTAATCCCCACTGGGAGGAAGTGGAAAATCGCTTCACCAGGCAGCCATAAGAAATGGTTAACCCCACTCCAGAAAGTGGAAACCTCAACAATTGTTTTACCGCCTAAGAAATCAAAGGGCACTCCTTCGAGAATGTTACGGAAACCTAAAATCAAACCACCTACGATAATGGCTGGAATAATCGGTGTGAAAATCTCAGCCAGCATGGTCATCACCCGCTGAATTGGGTTTTGGTTAGATTTGGCTGCTGACTTAGCCGCTTCTTTAGACACGCCTTCAATGCCAGAAACAGCAGAGAAGTCATTGTAGAAAATCGGCACGTCATTTCCAATGATGACTTGGAACTGACCTGCATTGGTAAAGGTTCCCTTAACTGCAGGAATCTTGTCAATCGTTTTCACATCTGCTTTTTTAGTGTCCTTCAAGACAAAGCGCATGCGAGTGGCACAATGGCTGACAGCAGAAACATTCTCCTTGCCGCCGACAGCCGCTAAGAGATCCTTAGCGTCTTTTTCAAATTTTCCCATAATCTTTTCTAGGTTGCCCTAGACCTCCTTTATTATTATAAAAAGATTTTTACCTTTTAATTGTAAACGATTCCAAATTTGTATGCAAGTTGTTTGTAGAAAAAAAGCATTATTTTTGCTAAAATAAGTTTACTTGTATGCTTTTTATTAGACAAGGAGCCAAAAATGAAGAAATACGAAAGCATTTTTCATGATTTAGAGGAACAGATTAATAAAGGAATCTATGCTGTTGATGACTATCTTCCCGCTGAAATGGAACTCTGTCAGACTTATGGCGCCAGCCGCGACACTATTCGGAAGGCCTTGAAGCTGCTCAGTAAATCTGGTCTGATTCAAAAGACACAAGGGCGAGGTTCAAAGGTCATCCAACACCAGCAAATCAACTTTCCTGTCTCTGAGCTAACCAGTTACAGAGAATTAGTCGATCAGCTAGGCATGGCTTCCATTACCAATGTCATCGCTATTGATAAAATCATCGTCGACGACAAACTCAGTCAGCTGACAGGCTTTCCGCCGAACAATCTGGTCTGGCGAATCATGCGACAGAGGGTGGTAGACCAGGTTGCCTCTGTTTTAGACATTGACTATTTACGGAAGGATTTTGTTCCTGATATTTCTAGACAAATTGCTGAACATTCAATCTATGACTATCTTGAAAATCAGCTGCAGCTGACAATTGCCTATGCGCAAAAGGAAATCACCATCGAACCCATTACCGAGACGGACAAGCTTCTTTTAGACCTAGATGATGAACACCATGTAGTTTCCGTCAAGTCAAAAGTCTATCTGGCAGACAATAAACAATTCCAATTCACCGAAAGTCGGCATAAACTGGAAAAATTCCGCTTTGTTGATTTTGCCAGACGAAAAAAATAAAAAAAAGAGGCTACCCTCTTTTTTCAAAACCTCAACGAACAAGCTTTGGCTGCCTGAACGAAGCATGCAGATTCCCCAAATGGTTAGGCTAAATCTTAAAAACCTTGAACTACTTCATTAGAGAAGTGTAAAAAGCGTTGTTGACAACGCTTTTTATTTCTGTTTGGTATCTAAAATAATGGTGACAGGGCCGTCGTTGGTTAGGCTGATCTGCATGTCTGCTCCGAACTCACCAGTCTGAACGGGGACGAATTGGGCGAGGGAGTGGTTGAACTGCTCGTAGAGCTGCTTGGCAAAATCTGGCTTGGCAGCGCCGGTGAAGGCTGGACGGTTGCCTTTTTTGGTATCAGCAAAGAGGGTGAACTGAGAGATTGACAGAATTTGACCTCTAATGTCTTGAAGGGAGAGATTCATCTTGTCATCGGCATCCGAAAAAATGCGCATATTGACAACTTTACGGACAGCATAGGCCACATCTTCCTGACTGTCATCCGGACCTATGCCCACCAAGAGCAAAAGCCCTTGCTGGATTTCAGCCCGCCTTTGCTGATGAATGGTGACACTGGCTTCGGAAACTCTTTGAATAATCAGCTTCATCACAATCACCCGTTGGTCCTTTTAACAGAATAAACATCTGGAACGACCTTAATCTTGTCGACAACAGCCGTTAAGACGGTTAAGTTAGGGATGCCAAAGGTCACATGGATATTGGCAAATTTCATGTCTTTAGTCGGCTGAGCATTCACAGAAGAGATGTTTTTGGTCTGGTTGGATAAAATCTGCAGCACATCATTCAAGACACCCGAACGGTTAAGGGCATAGATGTCAATCTCAGCCATATAGTCTTTATTGGAGTAGTCATCTTCCCATTCAACTTCGATAAGACGCTGCTCGTAGCCTTCCTGATTCTTAATATTATTACAGTCCGCACGATGGATGGCAACTCCGCGCCCCTTGGTAATGTAGCCTTCAATAGGATCACCAGGGACTGGGTTGCAGCATTTGGCAATCCGCATCAGCAGACCAGAGGAGCCCTGAATAATAACCCCGCCTTCGCTTTTAACCTTGAGAACATCTTTTTTATCGGTCTTAACCTCGCCGCCTTTCAGCAGTTCTTCCGCCTCTGCCTTGGCTCTCGCCCGCTCTTCTTCGCGGCGTTCTTTTTCAGTTAGCTTATTAAAGACCGTCACGGCTGATATTTCACCAAATCCTACTGCCGCATAAAGCGCTTCTTCATTGCGGTAGTTAAGACGGTTTAAGACAGCTTCCATGTGCTTTTTATCTAGGTATTTATTAGGCACATAGCCATGTTCTTGGAAGCAGGCAACCAGGAGTTCACGCCCTTTTGAAATGGACAATTCCTTATCCTGATTTTTAAAGAATTGACGAATCTTATTGCGGGCCTTATTGGTTTTAACGATATTAATCCAATCGCGGCTGGGACCAAAGGAATTGGTGTTGGTAATAATCTCCACCACATCTCCGGTCTTGAGCTTGGCTGTCAGGGGAACCATCCGCCCATTAACCTTAGCACCGGTAGCTTTTTCACCTACCTGAGTATGGATGGCGTAAGCAAAGTCAATAGGACCAGAATCCTTGGGTAGTTCTTGGACGGCTCCATTTGGCGTGAAGACATAGATACGTTCGGCAAAAATATCTTCCTTGACCGAGTCCACAAAATCAACGGCATTGCCGCCAGATGCATCTTGCAGCTCGACCAATTCTTTAATCCAGTTCATGCCAAGTGCGGTTTCTTTTTTATCAACCTTACCCTTAACGCCTTTTTTGTAAGCCCAGTGAGCTGCCACCCCGTATTCGGCAACTTGATGCATTTCTTTCGTCCGGATTTGCACCTCAATCGGCCCCTTGGGTCCATAAACTGTGGTATGGATAGACTGGTAACCATTGGCTTTAGGATTGGCAATATAATCCTTGAACCTGCCCGGCATTGGACGCCACAGTTCATGGATATAGCCCAGCATGGCATAGACATCGCTTTGGGTATCCAAAATACAGCGGATAGCGGTTAAGTCATAAATCTGGTCAAAACGCTTCTTTTTATTGCGCATTTTGCGGTAAACCGAATAGATGTGTTTAGGACGGCCATAGATTTCTGCCTTTAAGCCCTGTTCCTCGGTGTAGGCTTTGATCTTGGCAACAATCTCCTCAACAGTCGCTTCACGTTCCCGCCGCTTTTCCGTCATAAGATGAGAAATCTTGTAAAACTCGACTTCATTCAGATAGCGAAAGGCCAGATCCTCCAATTCCCACTTGATGCGGCTAATCCCCAACCGGTGAGCCAGAGGAGCATAGATTTCCATGGTTTCTCTTGAGATACGTTCCTGCTTATCTTTGCGCAGGTGCCGAAGGGTCCGCATATTATGAAGCCTGTCCGCAAGTTTTACTAAAATAACACGAATGTCTCTCGACATGGCCATGAGCATCTTGCGATGATTTTCAGCCAGCTGCTCCTCGTGCGATTTGTATTCAACCTTACCAAGTTTGGTAACACCGTCAACAATCTTTTCCACATCATGGCCAAAGACCTCTTCTAAATCAGCCAGACTGACCGCTGTGTCTTCGACAACATCATGCAAAAAACCGCAGGCAACCGTCACGGCATCCAGATGCAGATCAGCTAGAATACCGGCAACTTGGATCGGGTGAATGATATAAGGCTCTCCCGATTTCCGGAATTGGCCGCTGTGACTTTCCACAGCAAAAGCCAGCGCCTTTTCCACAAAAGCCACATCTTCTTTATTCATGTAAGCAGAACAAAGAGCAACGACTTCCTGTCCTGTTAAATTTGCATCATTTGCCATACGAAACCTCTCAAAAAGATCTTATTCCTATTCTATCACTTTAGGCTTAAAAGCAAAAGAGAGAGTCTCTGAGAAATCCTTTTAAAGAAAGCAGCCCCTCTTGATAGCCCTTTCATTTTTAGTATATAATAGAAGTCCAAGGGAAACCTTAGGAGATGAAGGAGGATTTTAGGATGTCCCAAAAAAACACGCATTACAGGTCAAAAAGCGCCCTGCTGCTAACATTATTGACAGCTGCTGGTCTAGGGGTGACCGTTAAAGCTGAAGAAACCGTCACTAGCAGTTCTGTGACAAGTGCTCAGACCAGTCTGAGCCAGACTTCTGTCTCGGAAGCCACATCAAGCGCTGCTACTAGTGCAGAAACAACCGCTACGACAGACACATATGTAGCGACCGAATCAGCCGGTCTGGAAAGCGCTCCAGTAACTGCTGCTGCCAGTCTGACCGAAACAAATACCAATCAGGTACAAACGCCTGTTGAAGGACAAACCCTTGATGTCCGTATCTTAGGAACAACGGATTTACACACAAATCTGGTCAATTATGACTACTATCAGGACAAGGCCTCTGAAAAGATCGGACTGGCCAAAACAGCTATTCTCATCAGTCAGGCTAAGGCTGAAAACAGCAATGTTATTCTGGTTGATAATGGAGATACGATTCAGGGAACACCGCTTGGCACCTATAAAGCTATCGTAGATCCCGTTGATGTCGGTGAGAAACACCCCATGTATGCTGCTCTTGAAGCTCTTGGCTTTGATGCTGTCACCCTTGGCAACCATGAATTCAACTACGGGCTTGATTATCTGAAGAAAGTGCTGGCTAATAACCAGCTGCCGGCTGTCAATGCCAATGTTCTTGATACTCAAAGCGGAACCTTCCTCTTTGACCCCTATAAAATCATCACCAAAACGTTCACAGATCCCAAAGGACAGGGATTAAGCCTTAATATCGGTATCACAGGTATCGTACCGCCTCAGATTCTTAATTGGGACAAGGCCAATCTTGAGGGCAAGGTTACCGTACTCGACTCTGTGCAGGCTGTCGAAGCCATGGTACCAGTCATGAAAGCCGCTGGCGCTGACATTATCTTAGTTCTCTCCCATTCTGGGATCGGCGACGATCAGTATGATGTCGGCGAGGAAAATGTGGGCTACCAGATTGCTGGGATTGATGGTGTTGATGCTGTTGTGACCGGCCATTCGCACGCCGAATTTCCGTCTGGAAATGGGACAGGTTTTTATGAAAAATACAGGGATGTGGACGGCGTCAATGGTACTATCACTGGAACTCCCGTTGTCATGGCTGGAAAATACGGCGATCACTTAGGCATCATTGACCTGGGTCTTATCTACCAAGACGGCAAATGGCAGGTGGCCAGCAGCCACGCTGAAATCCGCAAAGTCGACGACAAATCAACCGTCGCAGACCCAACGGTTCTCGCGATTGCCAAGGAGGCTCACGAGGGAACAATCCAGTACGTCCGTCAGCAGGTGGGGACAACAACAGCTCCTATCAATAGCTATTTTGCCTTGGTTAAGGATGATCCTTCTATTCAGATTGTCAACAATGCCCAAATCTGGTATGCTCAGCAGGAACTAGCCGGAACTCCGGAAGCCAGTCTGCCTATCTTATCAGCAGCTGCCCCTTTTAAGGCTGGTACCAGAGGAGACGCAACAGCCTACACCGATATTCCCGCCGGCCCAATCGCCATCAAGAACGTCGCAGACCTTTATCTCTATGACAATGTGACCGCCATCTTAAAAGTCACCGGAGCCGATCTCCGTGAGTGGCTGGAAATGTCTGCCGGCCAGTTCAATCAGGTCGATCCCACTGTAACAGGTCCCCAAGATATCATCAACACCAACTACCGTACCTATAATTTTGATGTGATTGACGGTCTGACTTATCAATATGACATCACCCAGCCTAACAAGTACGATATTAACGGCAATACCCTTAATCCAGCAGCCAGCCGCCTGCGAAACCTCAGCTACAATGGAAGCCCTGTGACAGATGACCAAGAATTTATCGTGGTGACCAATAATTATCGAGCAAACGGTAATTTCCCAGGTGTCCGCAATGCCACCCTCAACCAGCTCCTCAATCTGGAAAACCGTCAGGTGATTATTAACTATATCCTTAATGAAAACGTCATCAATCCTTCGGCTGATCATAATTGGACCTTCACCAACAGTATTGCAGGACTTGATCTTCGCTTCCTGACAGCTGATAAGGCTCAGAACCTCATTGTAAATGATCCCTCTATCACCTATCTGGGAACAGCAAGCAGTGACGGTTTTGGTGTCTTCCGCTTCAACTATGTTGAGCTTGCCGACCAAACTAGCCAAGAAGCAGGGCAAGCACAAGGAAGCAGAGGAGCTCTAACCGCTCAACAGCGGGCTGTGATTCACCAGTTGGCAACAAGGGCCTACCAAGAAACCAAAAAGGCACGATTAGCCCAGAGGAAGAAGACAGAACCGTCACTGCTTTCTGTTCAAGCGCAACTGCCCCAGACCGGTACAACGGACAGCACCCTTCTGAGTCTTATCGGTATTGGACTGATTAGTTTACTGCCCTTCCTGAAAGCGAAGAAGAGATAAGCCAAAAAACGGACAGAGTCCGTTTTTTGGTTCTCAAGCAGTCTATAAGAAACCCCTTGTGCCATCTCATTTTTATCAGATAGATGAGATAAACAAATGCTCAAGCCTTCTCCAATTTATGGATAACTGTCTCTGCCTTAAAAAAGCGAGAAAGAAAGCTTGCAAGAGGTTTTGCTTTAGGCTATACTAACTTTATACAAAACTAGGGAGATGTGTTGTGAAGAGGATAAGAAAAGGGATTTTTGCGATTGCTGTTGTGCTTCTTATTAGCTTACTAGGGCAATCATTGCCACCAATCAGTCAACCTACCTTTGCGGAGGACCAAGCAGGAGCAGCTGCCCAGGTCCCTCTGACTTACAGGTATCAGGATGAGTTGGGCAACCGTATCTCACCAGATGTGGTCAAGATGGTGGACGACGGCAGCATCCAGCCTATTTCGGCCTATGCCGTTGCTACTATTGGCCAATATGAGCTCATCGATAATTTCTCTGATGGACCGGACGGCTACTTTGTTTCGAGTCAGCAGGAAAATCTGATTGTCTATACCTACCGTCTAAAAAATGGTGGCAAGGTCCATGTCAAGCATGTGGATGAAAATGGTCGCGAGTTAGCCACTACTGACACCCTGATTGGCAGTGCTGGTGATACTTACCGCACCAGCCCAAAGACCATTGAAAATTATGACCTGTTATCAGTAACCGGTGCAGCTGAGGGAACCTACACAGCCAATCAAGAAGTGACCGTCACTTATACCTATCGTTTGAAAGCTGATGTAACCATCCTAAAAGTCCGCCACATCCAAGAGAGTAGCGGCGAAGAAATTGCAATATCTGAAGAGTATGTTAAACTGGGAACTTCCTATACAACAGAAGCTCTGAACGATCCAGACTTCAGTCTGAAACGGGTAGAGGGACAAACATCCGGTCAGATAAGTGATAAAGAGACTCTTATCACCTACTACTATACTAGCAATCTGCCAGCCAAAGTGACTGTCTACCATGTCAATCCTCGGTTAGGGAAGGATGCTCCTTTTGCAGTAGAGGAACTCACTGGACAGGATGGTACCCCTTACCAGACCAGTGCCAAGGATATCCCAACAGTTGTCTTTTACAAGAGCTCTAGCAATACCTCGGGTATCTTTATCTCAGGCCAAGATATTGAAGTCATCTATGAATACATCAAGCCTGTCAATTTGACCATCAATTACTATGACAATGCGGGCAATGTGCTTCAGCCAAGTATCACGGTTACTCGAAATGACTTTGATATCTCAGAGTACGTCCCTCAAACAATTGGTGATTACGAACATTACTATACACAAGCTCCTCCTGAGGGTGATTTGCCTGCAGATCCTTACGCGTACAATACAGATTATACCTACTACGCCTATTATCGGAAGATACCAACCAGTCAAGTCACCATCAAATATGTCGATGACAGTGGCAACGAGCTTGAGCCGGAAGAAAGCCTGACTGGCAAAGTAGGAGAGACCTACAGTGTCAGCGCCAAGGCCATTCCAGGTTATGAGTTGGTTAAAACAGAAGGGGCAGAATCTGGAGCCTTTGGTAGTTCAAATACTGCTGTGACCTATACTTATCGCGCAGTAACAACAACTACTACAACGACGACATCAACGACTACTTCTGCTACGACAACTGCGGAAACTAGTACTAGCACTTCCACTACCGCAACAACAACTGCAGAACCAACTACTTCGTCGACTGCTACAACGACCGCTGAGCCAACTTCATCGGCAGCTTCAACAACGACTGCAGAACCAACTACATCTGCAACGGAAACAACTGTTGAATCAGGCGCTTCAGCAGCAACAACTACTGAAGTAGCGACGACAACGATTACCGCAGAACCAACTACTTCGTCAACTGCAACAACGACTGCTACAACTATTGAACCAGACACTTCATCAACAGAGACAGGTTCAGTAAACACAGAGGTAATGACCGACAAGATTTCGACAAAGTTAAATCAAAAACGAGCCCTTCTCCCAAAAACTGGAAGCGATGACTCACTTATAGCAGTTCCAATAGGAAGCCTACTGCTCTTGATAGCCACCTTGTATTGGCATCAAAAACGAACTCATAACAATTAAAAGATTGAGTACTTCCTCAATCTTTTTTGAATCTAAACCTCTGCTTAGCTATGGTATAATTAGGTAGTGACTAACTGCCTGACGGACTTACGCGAATGTTTGGAATCTTATATATGAAACATTCGCCCCGTCTCTTCCGTGAATCATATAAAGGAGAACCTATGTCTCAGACAATTAACTATATTCAACGTTTAACCAATATCCCGTCTCCAACTGGCTATACGACAGAAATCATGGATTATGTCGCTCGAGAAGTTACTAGTTATGGTTATCAGGCAAACCGCACCAATAAAGGCAGCATTATGGTGACTGTTCCCGGAACCAATGACCAGCAGCATCGTATTCTAACAGCTCACTTGGACACGCTGGGAGCTATTGTCCGCGCTGTCAAACCAGATGGCCGTCTTAAAATGGATCTGATTGGTGGTTTTGTTTATAATGCCATCGAAGGCGAAAACTGTACGATCCATGTCAGCAAAAACGGTCATAACATATCTGGAACAATTCTCCTTCATCAAACATCTGTCCATGTCTATAAAGATGCCGGCACAGCTGAGCGTAACCAAGACAGCATGGAAATTCGTCTGGACGAAAAAGTCAGCACAGAAGCAGAAACACGCGCTCTGGGCATTGAAGTGGGGGATTTTATCTCTTTTGATCCCCGCGTCGTGGTGACAGCATCCGGTTTTATCAAATCCCGCCATCTTGATGATAAAGTCTCAGCAGCCATCCTGCTCAATCTGCTCAAGACCTATCGAGAAGAAAAAATCCAGCTGCCCTATACAACTCATTTTTATTTCTCAAATAATGAAGAGATCGGCTACGGTGCTAATTCCAATATTCCCGAAAAAGTCGTAGAGTATCTGGCAGTTGATATGGGAGCCATGGGAGATGACCAGCAGACCGACGAATACAGCGCTTCAATCTGTGTCAAGGACGGCTCCGGCCCTTACCATTATGAGCTCCGGCAGCACTTGGTTTCCCTCGCTGAAAAAGGCAATATCCCTTATAAACTGGATATCTATCCTTATTATGGTTCGGATGCCTCCGCAGCCTTGAGAGCCGGCAGTGATGTCCGCCATGCCTTGCTCGGAGCCGGTATCGAGTCCAGCCACTCCTACGAACGCACGCATATCGATTCTGTCCAAGCTACGGAACGTCTGGTTGATGCCTATCTCAAAAGTAAAATGCTCTAAGGACATCTGTATAAACGAAAAACCAACCTCAAATGAGGTTGGTTTTTAAATTAGCGATTAGCCTGCCAAGCCGCTTCAATGGCTGGGTAACTGAGGTCTGATGTGCTTTCAAAACGCTCGCTGGCATGAGCCAATTCCGCCCCTCCGATACCGATAGAAACCATTCCCGCAGCATTGATAGCTGTCACTCCGGCAACGGAATCTTCAAGACCGACACAGTCTGCAGGCTGGAGATTTAAAGCTGCAGCTGCTGCCAAGAAAATATCCGGAGCCGGTTTGCCCTGAGCCACTTTGGCTGGATCTGCGATGGCATCAAAAGCATCAGCCAATCCCAATTTATCTAAAATAATCGGACCATTCTTACTGGCAGAAGCAAGGCCCAGTTTTAATCCCGCTTGCTTAAAGTCAGAAATTAAATCTGCAATTCCCGGTAGTATATGGGCTGGTTTTAAATCCTCTAGAGTTTCGACATAGGCTTCGTTTTTTTCCGCAGCCAAAGCCGCAAACTCCTCGTCAGAAACGCTCAGCTGAAGGTAGTCTAAAATGACTTTTAGAGAATCTTCTCGACTAACCCCTTTGGTTTTTTCTTCCAGCTCATCCGGCAGTTCAGCCCGAAAATGGTCTCTGACCAATTTCCGCCAAGCGGCAAAGTGAAAAACGGCTGTATCTGCAATCACACCATCTAAATCAAATAATACACCTTTCATACAGCCCTCCTAATTGCTTAAGATAACTTCTTGACCATCTAAAACAATGGTTAAATCATCCCCTTCAAGGAGATCAATCTTACTGCCCTCTTTAGCAACAGAAACCAAAAGCAGACGGCCTCTGAAGTTGATATGGAACTGGTAGCCATTCCAGCTTTGAGGAACAAACGGTGCAAAATGCAGCCGCCCCTCACGCACACGCATTCCAGCAAAACCTTGGACAATGGACAGCCAAGAACCTGTCATCGAGGTAATATGGAGACCATCTTCGGTATCATTATTGTAGTTGTCAAGATCGAGTCGGGCAGTCCGAGCGTACATTTCAACCGCTTTGTCTTCCATCTGCAAGTCGGCCGCTAAAATAGAGTGAATAGATGGTGACAGACTGGATTCATGGACCGTGAGCGGTTCATAGAACTCAAAATTCCGTTTTTTCGCTTCCTGACTAAAGTCATCGATAAAGTAGTAAATCCCTTGAAGGACATCAGCCTGCTTAATATAAGGTGAGCGCAGAATTCGATCCCATGACCAATTTTGGTTCAGCGGCAGATGTTTTGGATCTAGCTCTGCAACCGGCGTCAAATCCTTGTCTAAGAAGCCATCATGCTGAACAAAGATTCCCAATTCTTCATCTTCTGGCAGATAGAATTTCGCCACAATGTCTCGCCACTTAGACCGCTCTTGGCTGCTTAAGCCATGTTCGTCACGTTTCGCTTCAGAGACCTTGTCTGCTATTTGATCCGTATAAGTCAGGCACCATTTGGCTAAGAAATTGGTGTACCAATTGTTGTTGATGTTGTTTTCGTATTCATTTGGCCCGGTTACCCCATGCATCATATAAGCGTCATGGCGTTTAGAATAGTGGACACGGTCTGCCCAGAAACGGGCAATACCAACCAAGACATCAAAGCCATCGCCAGTCACATAGCTTTCATCACCTGTGTAACGAGTGTAATTATAGATGGCATAAGCGATTGAACCATTTCGATGAATTTCTTCAAAAGTGATTTCCCACTCGTTATGACACTCAATCCCATTAAAAGTCACCATAGGATAAAGCGCACCTGCTAGATCCTGCTGGCCGGCATTGTGATAAGCTCCAGGGAGCTGATTGTGACGGTATTGCAGCAAGGTTTTGCTTACTTCTGGATCAGCAACAGATAAGAAAAGCGGGACTGCAAAAGCCTCTGTATCCCAGTAGGTTGCTCCGCCGTATTTTTCACCGGTAAAGCCTTTAGGACCAATATTGAGACGGGCATCTTGTCCATAGTAAGTTGAGAAGAGCTGGAAGAGATTGAAACGAATCCCCTGCTGCGCTTCATCGTCTCCTTCGATAACCACATCCGCCTTAGCCCAGCGTTTGGCCCAAGCAGCTACCTGAGCTGCCTTCAGGGTATCAAAACTTTGCTGACTCTGCTTAGCCAACAAGTCGCTGGCAGCTGCGTCTAAACGGTTGGCATCTTCGTAATCACGCGACGTCACAACGATGACCCGCTTTTCAAATACCTTGCTCTCTCCGGCAGCCAACTGACCAGCCAAGGTCAGGCTGACAGCCTTATCGCTCTCTTTGGCAGTCTGAACCGCCAAGTCGGTGTGATGCTCAGCAGTCATCAGAGTGGTAAATTGAGGCACTCCAAAAGGATTGGCAATGGTCTGCGCTTTTAACGCTATCTCTTCCTGATTAGCTTTCTTAGCTAACACTTGCCAAAATTGTTGATCATAGTTGGCATCTTCATTGAAAACATTGGCATCAATGAAAGAGGTCACTTCGAGTTCAACAGGGGCAGCAGAAAGATTTTCAAAGTAAATACGGTTGGCATAGAGCTCCTTGAAAGCGGCGCTGACAAAGCGCTCAAAGCTGATTTTAACCTTAGCAGCTCCCTTCGTCACGACATAGGAGCGGTAAAGAACCCCCTCTTTCATATCAAGGCAGACCTGATAGTCCGTAAAGCTATCCACCGCCAAATCGACAGACTGACCATTAATCTTGATATCCAGACTGACAAAGTCAACCGCATTGATAGCCTTGCCAAAATAGTCAGGGTAGCCATTTTTCCACCAGCCAACACGCGTTTTATCTGGGAACCAAACACCTCCAAGGTAAATCCCCTTGTGGCTGTCACCGGAATACGTTTCTTCAAACATACCGCGCATGCCCATGTATTCATTTCCGATAGAGGTCATACTCTCTTGAAGGCGCTTGTCCTCTTTCGGCAAATCATGCGCAAGAACCTTCCATGCATCAATGTCAAAAATTCGTTTCATCTTCTCTTCCTTCTTCCATCTGCTTGACCTTAAAGGCCATTGTGTACTCTTTCACTTCTCCTGCTGCTAAGCTGATGTCCCCCCATTCTGGATGGTGGAGAGCATCTGGCAGCGTTTGAGGTTCTGTCGCCAGGGCATTAAAAATCCCTTGGTCTGCCGCCGCCTGATCAAACGGATTCGCCGTGAAAACAATCAGACCATTGCGGCTACTGAAAATCTCTAAACAATAGCCTTGCTGTCTATCCCATAGATAGGCTTGCGGCCTGCTGAAATCAGCGGTCACTTCATAGGCGTCATCAAGCGCTAAGCGTCCCTCTTGCCGCAGCTCATTTAGTGCCAAAGAAATTGGCTTTCGTTGCCTAAAATCATAGGCGCTTCCCGCCACACTGATTTTCCGGCCCGTTGGGATTTTATCACTGGTTGTTTCTAGAATTGCCGGGCTGTCAATTTGCAGCGCAACCCCTTCTAAATGATGGCTTAAAGCCCAGTAAATATGAAGGGTCGGATCAAACACCGTGGCTCGATTGCCAGCACTGGCCTGATAGTGAATCGTCAGCTGATTATCATCGTCTAGGCTATAGGTGATGGTAAGATCAATGTCCCCCGGAAAGCCGTCTTGCACTGTCCTCAACTGGCATTTCAGCACCAGCTGCTGGGGATTAGGCTGATCAGCCGCAAAGAAAACCTGACTGAGTCCTCTGCTTCCTCCATGGAGCAAGTGTCTGCCATCATTGGCCTCCAATTGATAGGACTGACCCTTCAAATCAAAACGAGCCTCCTTAATCCGACCGGCAACTCGACCAATTTGCTTATTCACCTGATAGGGATTCTGGTAATAAGCCACAATGTCATCAAAATGAACTACCAGATTGTGACGCTTGCCGTCTGCCAGAGGCAGCGAAAATTCCTGAACAATGCCGCCTAAATTAAGAATCCTTACATGGCAGGCTTGGCTGTTACTGAGCTGATAGGCAAAAACAGGCTGTCCTTGGTAAGTTCCAAATAATTCTGCCATCTAATCGCCTACTTCCATCTGACTGGCCAAGCCGCAGTGATCACTGATTTGCGGATAATGGCTACCATCAAAGATGACCTGAGACGTCTCAACGGTGAAGCTCTGACTGGCAAAAATATAATCAACCTTGAGCGCTTCCTTGTTGCCTTCCCAGCCAGCAATATCTTTTTCAATAGTCGCCTGACCGTAACTTCTCTGCGCTGCGAAGTGGCTGTCTTGCAGCCTCAAGTCTGATGACAGGATCCGGCGATAGCCTGAATTACCTTGGGGATTATTGAAATCTCCCATAAGCACCAAAGGACTGTCCAGCTTTTTCAGCTCTGTTTCCAACTTTTGCCACTCTTCCTCAAAGCCCTTACCCCACCAAGACAGATGGAGGCTGACAAGAACCACATCTCTCCCATCTACTTGGGTTTTAGCCATTAGAGCCCGTCGGGTGTGATAATCGGTCTCATCATCAACCTCTGAGACCAAAATCGAACGTGCTTCTAGCGGCTGTTTCGATAAAATCGCCACCCCTTCTTGGTAAATATCAAAGCCGATGTGATTATAAGCCCAAGACCAGTAGTAATCCCTGCCTTTTTGAGACAGGAGTTGGACCAATTTCAGGGCATAATGATCGTCATGAATAGCTGGTGCTCCTGCCACTTCGACATAATTCAAGGGAGAGGCTGTCGGCTCACTGTCTAACAGCTGATTGATTTCTTGCAGGCAGATGGCATCATAGTCCTCTTCCAGAATCGCATCTGCCAAAATCTCTAACTTGTCGAGAGGAGCCTCTTCCATCCAGCTGTGGGTATTTAAAGTTAAAAATTTAGCCATCTCTTTTCCTTCTAAACAAGAATCGTTTGATGTCTTGCATCAAACGATTCCATTTGTTAAAGTTCTACTTTGGCAACAGGTGTCTTAGCAGCTTGCTGTCCAGTCTGTTCAAGTGTTACTGTTTTTAATTCAGCGGTATTGGTGAACGCAACAATGACAGTTGTTTCACGATCGGCTGATTTGATAGCCTCTAAGTCTGCCACCAAGAGGAGATCTCCAGCTTCTACTCGCTGACCGTCCTTAACCTTGGCTGAGAATGGTGCTCCATTGAGGGCAACCGTATCCAAACCAACGTGAATCAGAACTTCTAAACCAGAATCTGTCAAAAGACCAAGAGCGTGTTTTGTCGGAAAAACGCTGGTGGCCACACCCGATACAGGGGCGTAGATATTGCCATTCTCAGGCTCTACCGCAAAACCATCCCCCATCATTTTCTGTGAAAAAACAGGATCTTTAACATCTGTAATTGGAATCACCTGACCATCAGCGACAGAAAGCACTTCCTCCGTTACCCCTTTAAAGGCAACAGCTGCAGCTGCTTTTTCTTCCTGAGCGGAGACGTCCACTACCGGAATGTCCGCGCCAGAATCCAAGAGATCTTGAATATCTGATTTCAGGATATCAGCTTTAGGACCATAGACAGCCTGAACACCTGAACCCTTGACAATCAAGCCCATCGCACCGGCTTTTTTCCATGATGCTTCATCACCGACTTTATTAACATCAGCAACGGTTACACGCAGACGAGTCATACAAGCATCCACATCAGAAATATTAGCTTTTCCACCTAAAAGGTTAATAATCTGCACGACTTGAGAATTGGCATCTGCTGCAGCTGCACTTGCCCCTTCGGTTTCAGCAGCATCATCGCCATCATCATAGTTGCCATTGCGGCCAGCTGTGGCAAGGTTGAATTTTTTAATCATAAAGCTGGAAATAAAGTACATCCCAACACCAAAGATAATTGACACAATCACGAAGTTAATCAAGTCTCCGCCGAGACCTGCTTTAATCGCCATTGGCGTACGTGTCAGCAGTTCGATATTCCCAAATGAGTGCAGGCGTAAGTTAACCAAGTCTGCACTAGCAAAAGCAAGCCCCTGAACAACAGCGTAAACAAGATAAAGCGGCAGAGCTGCAAACATGAACATATACTCAAGCGGCTCAGTTACCCCTGTCAAGAAGACGGCAACCGCAGCAGATAAGAACATAGACTTGTATTTTTTCTTCTTGTCAGGGTCAACATTACGGTACATGGCTAAAGCAACACCCATCAAGATGGCAGAAGCACCAATCATCTGACCTACTTTAAAGCGGGCTGGTGTGACACTTGTCAACAGATCTTTGTAAGCTGCTGTATCACCAGCACCCTTAAGGTTAATCAAATCCGTCACCCAAGCCAGCCAGAGCGGATCCTGACCGAAGACCTGAGTTCCTTTGGCTGCACCTGTCAATACTTCATAAGTACCGCCAAGTGAGGTATAGTTCATTGGAATGGTCAGCATATGGTGAAGACCAAATGGCAGAAGAAGACGTTCTAGGGTACCATATAAGAAAGGCGCCAAGAAAGGAGCTGTGTCTTGCGAGCTGGCAATCCACATCCCAAAACCGTTAATCCCTGATTGGATAACTGGCCAGATAACAGCCAAGATAAGCGCAACAACTGTTGAACGCAGAATAACAACGAAAGGAACAAAACGTTTTCCGTTAAAGAAAGATAAAGCATCTGGCAGTTTACGGAAATTATAGTATTTATTGTAAGCAGTTGCTCCCACAAAACCAGCAATAATCCCCACAAAGACACCCATATTCAGCGCTGGGTATTCGAGAACGCTGGTGAAATAGTTCGCCACCAGAATTTTTTGCCCAAAGATGGTTTGGACAGTCGCACCATCCTTGGCCAGCAATTCGCTGGTTACACCAAAGACAGCTCCAGTGATACGGTTAATTAAAAGGAAGGACAGACCTGCTGCGAAAGCACCACCAGCCTTTTCCTTAGCCCAGCTTCCTCCGATAGCCAGAGCAAACAAAAGATGGAGATTCCCAATAACCGCCCAACCGGTCTGCGCAACAACAGAACCAACAGTTGTTAGAATCGTAGACTTGGGATCAATCAGACCAATGGAGTTACCGATACTGACCATCAAACCAGCAGCTGGCATAACAGCGATAACCACCATTAAGCATTTTCCGAATTTTTGCCAAAATTCGAAGCTAACAAGTTGCTTAAGATTTTTCATTATATCCTCCTGTGCAAACGTTTTACGCAAACGTTTGCGTTTGATAGTTTCATTATATCACGAAAAATAAATTTGTAAACCCTTTTTTTTGAAAAAACCAAAAAAGCCAGCAGCTTATCCGTCTGCCAGCTTCGGAGTGGAGTCACGCTCAATAATTTTGTGAGGAATCAGCAGCCTGTCAGCAGCCTCCTCCCCATTCAATAAAACTTCCGCCGCATTCCTTCCCAACTGATAGGGAAAGACCTCTACGGAGGTCAAAGAAGGACTGGCCAACTCCGCAACCATAGAATTATTAAAGCTGATAATCGCGTAGCGGCGTGATGAAATACCTAAATTTTTAAAGAGCCGCTGCAGGCGGATAGCCATGATGTCATCACAAGCCACGAAAGCTTCTGTCTCTGCATACTTCGCGAGAAAGGCCTCTAATTCTTGGCGATTTAACCTGTCATCAACCCTTGATAGACTCAGGGTTTTTGTTGAGAAATGCTGCGCCTGCATGATACTGGAATAGCCCATATAACGACTGGCCTGAACCAATTCATCCATATCCGTATAGGCGTAAACAATCTTAGTATAACCCTTATCTATCAGAAAGCTGGTAGCATCCTGACTGGCTCCCACATTATCGTTATCCACAAACCTAATCTTAGAGGGGTCTTTATCATAAGATTCTCCAACAACCACACAGGTCACCTCTTGCCCCTTGATATACTTCAGAATAGGGTCATCAGCCTTAGAGTAAAGAAAAATAAATTTTTCAATATTGCCGCTGCGAATCAGGTTTTTAATATTGGTCAGCAGTTCTTCTTCGGTCCGACCCGTTGCTAAACTAACCATCTGATCTTTGTCTGTACAGACGCCTGAAATCCCCTGAATCATCTGCATAAAGAAAGGATTGTTACCCAGAGATTCCTGACTTTCTCGCACCGGGAGAACAATTCCTACCATGTTGGACTGGCGTTTCACCAAATTTTGCGCAGAATAATTAGGCGAATAATGAAGTTCTTCCATGGCCTGACGCACCCGTTCCTTGGTCGCCTGACTAATCATGCTATTATCATGCAAGGCACGCGAAGCAGTGGAAGGGGAGACCCCAGCCAGCCTTGCAACGTCTTTTATGGTTACCACAAATGTCTCCTTTCTCCTTCTTTTAGTCTGGCCTACTTGTCAGCTCCACCGCATAACTCACCGCTGATAAGGCATAGAGCGGGGCGGTTTCGGTTCGTAGGATTCTGGGGCCTAGGCCGACTGGGATGCCGCCTGCCTGCTCGAAAGTCTCGATTTCCTTTGGTGAAATCCCGCCCTCAGGCCCGAAGATAAAGAGAATTTTCTGATTGGCCTCCACGGCCTGCAATTCCTGGGCCAATCTAGCCATTTCTCCTGCCTTGGCACTTTCTTCGTAGGCGATAAAAATCTTATCAAAAGCCGCCAGTTGGGCTAGAAAGTCAGCCTTCTTATCAAAGAGTCGGATGTCTGGCAGGCGGTTGCGCTTGGACTGCTCCGCCGCACCTTGGGCGATTTTTTCCAATTTTTCAACCTTTTTGGCCAGTTTCTTGCTGTCCCATTTGACCACGGACCAGTCTGCTGGATAAGCCCAGATACCAGCCGCCCCTAATTCCGTTGCCTTTTGGGTCACAAAGTCCAGCTTATCCCCCTTTGGAAAGCCAGAAGCGATGGTCACTTGCACTGGCAGCTCCACATCGTCTTTTAATTCCTGAACTATTTCTAACTGCTGTTGGCTGCTGGACACCACGCGCGCCAAGCGTTTGATCCCGTCCTCAAAAACCAGGACTACCTCATCTCCCTCAGCCAGGCGCATGACCGAAAACATATGCTTGGCCGTGTCCTTATCGGTGATGGTCACCAGCTCCTCGGCTTTGCCTTTTACAAAATACTGCTGCATTTAGCCCCCTATCACACCTGAAATATCATCGGTTTTCTTGAAAACACAGGCATTCCACTCGCCCTGAATCATGTGGGTCTCTAGGAAAAAGCCTGCGGCCTCAGCTGATGCACGGACCATGTCCCATTTTTCAGAGATAATGCCAGACAGGATCAGATACCCCTGATCCTTGACCAGACGATAGGCATCCTCCGTGAGATGGATCAGCACGTCCGCCAAAATGTTGGCCACAATGACATCCGCCTCCAAGTCAACCCCGCGCAGGAGATCCCCGGCCGCCACCTGAATATTGTCCATGCCGGGATTGAGGGCAATATTTTCTTGAGCCACGCGCACCGCCACATCGTCCAAGTCATAGGCATAAATCTCCTTGGCACCCAAAAGGGAGCTGGCAATGGAGAGAACGCCCGAGCCCGTGCCCACATCAATGACGGTTTCCCCACCCCGCAGGACCTGAGAAAGAGCAAAAAGGCTCATCTTAGTGGTCGGGTGAGTTCCTGTTCCGAAAGCCATACCTGGATCCAGGCGGATAATTTTCTCACCAGCCGTCGCCTCGTAGTCCGTCCAAGACGGCACGATGGTCAAATCGTGGGTA
The DNA here is from genome assembly GCF_000372425.1 of Streptococcus ferus DSM 20646. GTDB lineage: Bacteria > Bacillota > Bacilli > Lactobacillales > Streptococcaceae > Streptococcus > Streptococcus ferus. The sequence continues at coordinate 128,651 of NZ_AQVD01000003.1, read as the reverse complement.
ATGCGGGCTGGCTCATAGTATTTCTTCCAGTTGTCCGCCCAGTCTTCCTCTGCCAATTCCTGACTTTCTAAGCTAATCTGACCTGTTTCCAAGCCAAAGCCTGTCAAATCTGCCAAGCGAGTCGCCAAGTCTGCCTTGATTTCTTCAATATCCACAGTATCAGGATAGTAAGCCGTAATCGCAATCATATCTGACTGCTCCACCTCGGGATAGAGTTCGCCGAAACGGTCTTCCTGCCCCACATAATCAGCCGAGTCGCTAATCGCCACCCCCTGACTGCCCGTCTCAATCATCAGATTAGAAACAGCTTCCTCCGCATCACGATGCACGTGAATGGTTACTTCTTGCCATGAATTCATAAAATAAGATACCAGGCCCATAAAGCGCAACGTAAAAATAGAAAATCTTTATTTTTTACACAGAGTTTAGGGCGTGTTCATTTCCTTTCCTAAAATTAATATAATTTTGTTATTTTTCACTCAAATCTATAAAATAATTGAGCTGCCATTTTTGAGTAGCTAGTGCGGTTTTGTTCAAATCTTGACACCATGGTGGGTAAAAACGCATTGCCATTTTTCCTTTAGAGGTTTTGGTAGAAATAATGTTCTGCGTTATAGAAACGTTCTTCGGAATCAGGAACATCCCTTTCTGCTGACCATCATTAATAACAATAATCAGTTCATCAATCATATCCCGATCCGAAAATGGAATATTTTTATTAAATTGATCTTTTTTCCAAAAAGCTGTGAAATAGCCCTCTTTTCTTGGTGTTTTATGAGCTAGACGACATCTTTTATAACGTGATTGACCATTTACTTTTATTAAAATCCCCTCATACTGCTCATTCCACTTTTCTTCAATTACCTCAAAACCATCAAACTGCTCTTTGAGTACCTCTATTATTTTCATCATTTCTCCAGATATTCTTTTTACTTCAACCTTTTCGAAACACTATACAACCCAATAGTAGCAATCTCAGCCCAGTAGCATAAATTCCATGGAATGGTTGGCTATTCGGTAGCAAGTATGGATTTCTTCAACATTATTAATATATTTGTCACATAAGTTATAAAATCAAACTATTACGCTATATCCTAATACCTCGGATACCCAAAAAATTCCGTTTCCACCAGCTCTGCTCTGCCTTTTTCAAAAGCAGTTGCATCCCAGGTCAGGCTAAAGTCGACTGCGGTCTCGTCCGCTAGGAAGTCCATGAGGTCACTGAGACCCTCGGTCACCACATCGTTGAGGGTTTCCGCAAAGTAGGCTAGGAACTCGCGGGACAGACCTTTTTTGGGTTCGTAGGGAATAGCTGCCAGATAGTCGTCTTTGTCAAAGCTGGATTTGGCAGGATTGTAAAAAAGCGCATAGTCTTCAAACAAGATATCGTCGTTGCTTTCTTCCCCCTTGTCATCTAGTGTGGCCACAGCACCCTGATTTTGCGCCTCCAAAAGAAAGGCCAACTCGACGGCATGGTTTTTCTTGTCCCAATTCAGCTCATAATCGTAATGAAAATGCTGATCCATTTCTTCTTCTAATACCGATAAAAAGCCATACTTTGCCATTTGTCACCCTTTGTCTTTCTTGTGCTATAATAATTATAGCATTTTAAAGATGGAAAAAATACGATTGACGCTGAAATTAAGGCTAAACACAAGCAATCATTTCAACGCAAATACCCACAAAAGACTGGAGACTGACATGCACGATAATTTAGCATTGCGGATGCGCCCCCGAAATATCCATGACGTTATCGGTCAAGAACATCTGGTTGGTCCCGGGAAAATCATCCGTCGGATGGTCGAAGCCAATCGCCTAGCTTCTATGATTTTATTCGGTCCTCCTGGTATCGGCAAGACCTCGATCGCCTCTGCCATTGCAGGTACTAGTCAGTTTGCCTTTCGGACCTTTAACGCCACAACCGACAGTAAAAAACGCCTGCAGGAAATTGCGGAAGAGGCCAAATTTTCAGGCGGTTTGGTGCTGCTTCTTGATGAAATTCACCGTTTGGACAAACCCAAGCAAGACTTCTTGCTCCCCTTGCTTGAAAATGGCAATATCATCATGATTGGGGCAACCACTGAAAATCCTTTCTTTTCCGTAACGCCCGCTATTCGCAGCCGGGTTCAGATTTTTGAGCTAGAGCCCCTGTCTAATGAAGATATCAAGACAGCCCTTCAAAGGGCTCTGGCGGATAAGGAGCGCGGCTTTGAGGTGGCCGTCGATTTAGACGATGATGCCCTTGATTTTATTGCGACAGCTACCAATGGCGACCTGCGTTCAGCTTACAACTCCCTTGATTTAGCAGTCTTATCAACCAAACCAGATCAAAAAGAGGTGCGTCATATCACGCTTGAGGTCATCAAAAACAGCCTCCAGCGCAGTTACATCACCATGGATAAGGACGGCGACGGTCACTACGATGTCCTGTCCGCCCTGCAGAAGTCTATCCGCGGATCCGATGTCAATGCCAGTCTCCATTATGCCGCCCGTCTGATTGAGGCTGGAGATCTGCCTAGCCTAGCCAGACGCCTGACGGTCATCGCCTATGAAGACATCGGCCTAGCCAATCCTGAAGCTCAGATCCATACCGTGACGGCGCTTGAGGCCGCCCAGAAAATCGGCTTTCCTGAAGCTCGAATCCTGATTGCCAATGTCGTTATTGATTTGGCCCTGTCTCCCAAGTCCAACTCCGCTTATGTCGCCATGGATGCAGCCCTTGCAGACTTGCGGAAAAACGGCAATCTTCCCATTCCGCGCCACCTGCGGGACGGCCATTATTCCGGAAGCAAAGCCTTGGGTAACGCCCAAGATTACAAGTACCCTCACGCCTACCCTGAAAAATGGGTCAAGCAGCAATACCTGCCGGATAAAATTAAAAGCGCCAGCTATTTCACGGCCAACGACACTGGGAAGTATGAGCGGGCTCTGGGCGCTAATAAGGAGCGGATTGATCAGCTGTCTGAATGAGAACGATTGCAAAAATTCTCTCTTTTTGCTTGAATTTTTTGCGCAATGTGGTATCATATTAGGTAAAGAAATGCTGTGGTATACGAATTCACACCAATGTGTTGACCGACTATTTTTTGTATGATTCGGGAAACAAAAGTCTTCTGGCAGTATGCAGGCCGTTACACGCGGAAGCAGCTAAGTCAGAGCGAGTTGCCCACCTGCTCTTGTTTGCGCGGGTTCAATACAAATCGTGAATCACCGGTACCAATACAGCACTTTTTTCCTTCCTTAGCTCAGTTGGTAGAGCAGTGGACTCTTAATCCATGGGTCGTAGGTTCGAGCCCTACAGGGAGGACTAAAAACGCAAAAAAAGCCCTAAACAAAGGGCTTTTTTTGCTTATTGTCCTACTGGCAAATATCTTGAATATCCCTATGAAATGACGAGATTTAATGTCTTTTAATGGGGTAGGTTTACAACAGCTCATTTCTGTGATAAATACATTTTTTTGTTAGAATAATTCTTATATAAGATAGATATAGGAGACGGAGCCTTGACCAAACTAAATGCTGTTAATCTTGGTGAACTTTATAGAGAACTTAGGCTGGCTAGAGGTCTAAAAATGAAAGATGTTGTTAATCACAATTTATCACAGTCGCAACTGTCTAAATTTGAAAATGGTCAAACGATGCTCTCTGCAGATAAATTACTGGTTGCAATCTCTGCCATCCACATGAGTTTTTATGAATTTGAACAGGCGTATCATCACTATGAAGACAGTCCATTTTTTAAGCAGGCTAAACTCATTTCTGAATATCATGCCAATAAAGATATTAGCAGTTTGGAAAGGCTTTTAAAAAATGATAATTCTGAAACATATGATACCTATAACCAACTTAATAGACTGGTTATCCACTGCGCAATACACACTCTAAAACCGGAGCATACCATTTCAGATAAGGACAAAGAATTCATCGCCACCTACCTTTATAGCATTGAAGAGTGGACGGAATATGAATTGTATGTTTTTGGAAATACCTTACAGATATTATCAAATAGCGACCTCATTTTTCTTGGAAAAGCTTTCACCGAGAGAGACTCCTTGTATTTGTCAATTCCAAATAATAAACATCGAACACAACTCGTTCTTCTAAATATTATCTTTGTGCTATTGGAAAGAGAGCAAGGGTATTACGCTGATTACTTCATGAAGCATCTTGAAAAGATCCTAAACTATCAAGATATGTTTGCAAAGACTGTCCTTATTTTTCTGAAAAAAGTGCTCAATTATCAAGAAGGACAAACCACGGATAGCATAACTATAGAACACTATATTCAATCTGTTAAAGAGTTAGGGCATGAGGAAGTTGCAGAATTTCTCCAAGATAGTTTAAACAGTCTCATACAAGATTGACAAAACTTTGACAATTAAGAGTGCTTTTTTACTAGGACTAAACTCATTACGATTAATAATAAAGCATAAGCAATAAAACCTAGATAAGCAAGGGAACTACTAACCGTTATCAACATCGGAAATATCAGGCTTGTCACAGGTGGCACTATTACCAAGAGAGCATTAATACTGGTAATAATCCCGCCGATTCTTTCTACAGGATAGCGATTAACCACATCTGCTGAAAAGCGCGGAGAAACAATTCCTAACAGAAAAGCAAGACAGCTATTCGCTGCGAAAATCATCCAAAGGTTACTGAAGACAAAACCTAGTCCTACTAAGAGAATCATCAAATCAGACCAAAGGTTAATATAAAAGATTGAATGGTTCTTAAATACCTTTGTGGTCAAGCTATTTCCGATAATCATAAATACAGTAATCATCCCTGATAAGAGTGCAATTTTTACAGGGTTGCTTAAAGTAACTAATTCATTATTCTCCCTAATAAACAAGGCAAATAATGGCGTCAAGCCTCCAAAAAAACCATTTAACATAGCTAGCTGAACTAGATTAACCAACAAAATACGGTCAGTAAGGAAAGATTTTAAATTCTCTCTAACAACCAAAATAGTATTCCCGTGCTCAAATGGTTTTATCTTAGCTTCTTGATTTTTAAGAGCAGGCTTAATGATGGAGTAAAGTATTGCAACGCTCAGAAAAATTAATGCATTTATCATTGCAAGAGAACTTTCTGTATACATCGTTAACAGAGATGCTCCAAGAAGGGTTGCTAAAACAGTGACCAATTGTGTTCCTAAGCTGACAAGTCCTTGCGCTTCTTCCATATCTTCTGGCTTTATTAAAGTCTTGGTAAAAGGTGAAAAAAGCGCTGTTGAGTAATTCCCACTAATATCCGATAACAGATTTAAAAAGGAAGCAAAGACAACCAAAGGCAATGTTAGTTGGTATCTCAATAGAAGTCCAATACCAATATACATACCTGTTCGAAAAAGCGAGCTGCTTACTAAATGGTTTAGCTTTTGCTTTTGCCTATCAGCCACCACTCCTAAGAATAAACTAATCAATATAGGAAGTGTTTCTGAAGCTGATACAACCATCACAGCTACACTTCCATTTGGTAAGGAAGTTGCCAGTGTTAACATCGCTGTATAAAATAATCGGTCTCCAACTTTGGATACCAAATTAATTCCAGCCAATCGTGCAAAAAGTCTATTCTTTTTTAAAAACGTTAGCATCTATTTCTTCCTCATCAACCTGTAATTTTCTAGTAAAAAGACGAAATTTGATATTGAAAAATCTTTCTATCAAATTTCGCCTATTATCTTTCTGAATATTTGATAAAATTTTTTATTTTATCAAATATCTGTTATCACTTACTTCTATACTTATGCAATAATAATTAGACCTTGCGTTGCTGTCATAATATCTCACCTCCTTCTTTCCAATTTTTCTCCATTATGCAATGATAATCAGACCTTGTGCTGTAGTCATAATCTCACCCCCTTTTCAGTCATTAATTATTAATGACGTTTTGAACATTCAACAATCATATATGGTGCATTGATGTCAAATTTATCATTATTGTAATCACCATATACTTTTGCAATAAGTAATCCCGCTTCGCTAAGTAAACATGATAATTCCTTTAATGAATATAATCTTAAGTCAATTGAATATTTTTTATCTATCCCATCAATAATTCTAATTTGATTAATCTTTAATATTCCTTCCTCCAAATCAAAAGTTCTATTTTCAAGTAAATAACCATGTTCAGCATTACCAAACCATACACGTTGACCTAGATTTTTCATTAGATAATCTCGATTGGTAAGATGTAAGACAACTACACCATTATCTGATAAAAGATGTGTGCTTATATTTTTAAAAATATCAACAGTCTGATTATCTGGTAGGTAGCCGATAGAACTTTCCATACTATAAATTAAATCGTATTTAATATTTGGATTAAAAAACTGAACATCCGATAAATATATCTTTCCTTGAGCAAGGTTTTCCTGAGCTATATTTACTGCTTGCGGATTCATATCAACACCGTCAATAGAATACCCTTTATCGCTTAATTTTTTTATATGTCGACCGGTACCACAGCATAAATCTAAAACTTTGATTTTGTTTTTTAATCTAGATTTCAAATAAGTATTCTCTAAAAAGTTGACTTGCGATTCTAACTCTACATCTAACAATTCTGAGTATATCTTAGAGTAGGAGCTATCAAAAAAATCATTTATCTTATTTGGCTGTTCTCTTTCATATTCTTTTATTTGTTCTAATTTCAAATTGATCACCTCAAGTTCTTGTTATGTATGATATCATAAAAAGATTGAGGATCAGTTTATATTCAAATGAGAATAATTATTGTTTATAATTTTCATATTTGAAGATACCCACTGTGAATTCAATGTGGCAAAAAGAAAAAGATTGAAGTCTTGTCCAACGGGGGCATTCTTCAATCTCAAAACCTTTTACTTTCTATTGATTTTGTTATAGGCTGTAAAAAGAAAGACTGTTGCCTCTGTTACTGGATATTATGGGAGTAAGCCCATTTATCCGATAAAAAAAGACCGCCTTTCTTTAAACCATTTGATGATCTTTTCAGCACTTGCTGAGGCTTGACTGTTATACCAAAAAGGAGGTTCGTTTGAACCTCCTTTTAAGTACTTAAAACACCGCTTTACGATAAGAATAAGATACCAGTAACTTCCTTAAATAGGGCGTTTATAGTAAGTATAGCCACCTATCACAAGAACTGTCAGCCCTAAAATAGCAAGCCAGCTTTCTGAAGCGTCCCCTGTTGACGGCAAACCAGGCTTGCTAAGCTTTTTCTTCGGTGTGGTTGGTTTAGAGCTGGTCGTTGATTTAGGATCCTCTGTCGTGCGAGATGCTGCAGCCGTCGTAGTTGGTACTGTTGTGGCGGACTCCGTGGTTGCACTAGTTGTTGCCGAAGTCGTCGTGGTTGACTCTGTGGTTGTGCTAGTTGTTGCCGAAGTCGTCGTGGTTGACTCTGTGGTTGTACTAGTTGTTGTGGTCGGCGTAGTGGACTCTGTAGTTGTGGTTGTCGTTGTCGGAGCGATATAGACATTAGTGAAGCTATCACGATCATAACTAGCGGTAACCTGCTTCGCACCGCCATTATCCACAACGTTGACGCTTACCTTGATATCAGCATCGGCATCATCCGTTACACCCTCTAAACCAGATGCTTTCTCACGGATGGTGTATGTAAAGTCACCTACTGTAGAGAATTTGATTTTAGAAAATTGCACCACTCCAGCACTATCATTTGTAACGGTCTCAAGCACATTACCTGTTGCATCATCTACTAATTCAAATGAAAATTCTCCAGCTGCCAGAGTACGTCCAGAAAGAATCTTATTGACTTTGAAAATGGCTTCATCTGACCGAGTTCCTTCACCAACCCCATCAACCGTCGTTAAAGGAGCAAAAGGACGATAATTAAGAGCCTGAAGAGGATTCCCATCTGAGGTCACGACAATATCGTTAAAGACTTTCTTCTCTACTTTATCCACCGGAGCAGTCAAACGGGTTTTATAAATAATATAGATTCCACGGTTACTCAAATCGCCAGCATTGATGGTGAAATGATTAGAGTCTGTAATAGAGACAATATTAGGGTCATTAGCTGTAAACGATGTTCTAGGCCCATTTGTCCAATCGGCAAAGTAATAACCTGAAATCGCGCCCTCAAGCTCCTGTCCTTCTGGGATAGTATCTGTGATGACAACATTTCCAAGTTGCTTAATATCGCGGTTAATGCGAATACGCCAGTTCACAATATTAGGGTCCTTAGAATCTTGCACCCCCCACTTTGAGTACCCTTCTGGTTCTTCATCCACAACAATTCTGGTCAGCGTATACTCCTGGGCACCTTCAAAAGTGAAGGTTTGCGGCACATTATAAGGTGTCGCGTCTGCCCATTGAACAGTAAATAAGGCCTGTATCTTTTTTGTTTCATTTAATCGCGCAAAATATTCCTGATTGGTAATCGTGATTGTTGCCTTATTTGTAGCAGGATCTGTTACTAAAGTCGCAATGGTTTCACCAGTTGGCGCCGTTAAATTTTGCGTCAGAGCCTGATCAAATTTGAAAACACTAGGCACATCATAAACCAGGGTATCCCCATTTTTCAGGACAGTAGCATCATCGAAAGTATAGGTAGGACTGACATAAAATTTTCCTTCGCCATAGGAACCATTATTAACCAGCTTATAATTATTGATGGTCACATCCGTTGATACGGTATAGCCCGATGTCAGCTGGTCAGCAGAGACAGGAATAGCAAATAAGGCTGCCAGTACAAAAGATAAGCCTATAACAGATATCACTTTATTAAAAAATCCCATAAACTCTCCTTTATCTCATCATATTTTTGAAACATACTATTAATAATAGTGTAACTTATTTTAGACAAGTTTTCAACAGAGTTACCCTTCATTTGCCAAATGCTACACCACTCATCTAGCATTCAAAAGCGTTTGGGACAAAAGTTCCAAACGCTTTCAATTTATCTCACTGCTAATCTTTAATGTAGTGGTTTATGAGAAGTCCTTGTCTTGTGCTCATTTTATTTTTCAGACATGACTGACAATGGCTTCTAACTCACCAGACAGATGCCAGGATTCAACATCAGCTGGCAGGATAAAGTGCTCTCCCTTTTGCAGTGGATAGCTTTTGCCAGCTACGTCCAACTTCCCTTCTCCGGATAAAATAGACACGAGGCTGTAGGGAGCTGTTTTTTTAAAGGAGGCCTCTCCCTTAAGCTGCCATTTATAAACCGTAAAGAAACTGGTAGACACTAAAGCAGTTAAGCACAAATCATCAATGATGACCGTATCAGGCGTACTATTCTGGGGCTTGCCAATTGTCAGAACATCAATGGACTGTTTTAAATGAAGGTCTCTTAAATGGCCATTTTGATCAGGTCGGTCAAAATCATAAACCCGATAGGTCGTGTCGCTAGACTGCTGGGTTTCCAAAACAACAATCCCTTTGCCAATGGCATGCATGGTTCCGCTCGGCACATAGAAGAAATCCCCAGCCTTAACTTTAACCCTCGTCAGCAAATCATCCCATTGACCGGCCTCAATCAGCTTAGCCAGCTCTTCCTTAGAAGAGGCATTGTGTCCATAGATAATTTCAGCATCGGGTTCTGCCGAGATGACATACCAGCATTCGGTCTTGCCCAATTCACCTTCGTGCGCCATCGCATAAGCATCATCAGGATGGACTTGGACACTTAGCCAGTCATTGGCATCCAAAATCTTGGTCAGCAGAGGAAAAACCTCATCAGATGGGTTTCCGAAAAGTTCCTGATGTTCTTTATAGAGAAGATCAAGCGGCATCCCTTTATATTGACCATTTTTAACCCGGGAAACACCGTTTGGGTGGGCAGAAATCGCCCAATATTCTCCCGTATGGCTGCTAGGAATTGCATAGCCAAATTCATCCCTTAGTTTTGTGCCGCCCCAGATTTTCTCATGCATTTGAGACTCTAAAAAAAGTGGTTCTGCCATCGTTTTCCTCCTTGGTGCTTCAAAAGTCTTGGTATAAACGAAGAGATCTGATTAAGCATCAGATTTCTTCTTAATTATTTTTAACATCTAACAGGGAATAGCCTCTGATATCATAACGGTTTCTGCTCCGTGAATATTCAATCGGACGACCATTTTCCAAATAAACAACTTGTTCAACCTCTAAGACAGGATCAGAGGGGTGACACTTTAAGTAGTCCTGATCATAGCGATCTGGCTTTGCGGCTGTAATGTGCTTATAAGATCCTGCAAATTTCAGACCCAGCTGGTTGAATAAAAAATCATAGACAGATTTTTTCAGCACCTCTTCATCTAAACCAGGCGCCAAATCAACAGGCATAAAGGTATGCTCCAAAACGTAAGGTTCTCCATCTAGCAGCCGCAGGCGGACAATCCGATAAACCGGCATTTTAGCGTCTAATTGCAGCCTTTCTGCAACCTCTGGCTGAGGAAATTCTACCTCAAACCTGATGACCTGGCTGGTCAGTTTTTCAGCCTGATCCTGCAAATCCTTGCTGAGGCCATTGTAATTGTCCAGACGAAACTTGGCATCATTCTTGTCCCAAAAAGAAGAATTGAGAACCTTTGTTCCATTCCCCTGCTTTGAAAACACAAGGCCCTCAATAGTCAGTATTTCAATCGCTTTTTTAATGGTCATTCGGCTGACCGAAAATTCTTTCGCTAAATCAGACTGAACAGGGAGATTGGAATCAACAGGATAGATACCATCCGAAATCCTCGTTCTAATGACATTAGCAATCTCTTCATACTTGGACATAGGCTACCTTCTTATCAGAGTATCATTGTTATTGCTTATTATAACTCATAATCTGCCTGTCTGTCTAGCACTAGAAGGAAGGGATACCAGATGCAGCCAACAATAAGCATGTCAACAATTTGGAGAAGTCCTCCGAGAATCGAATTGGTCGCCAGCATGCCACTGAAGAAGACTGGCACAGTCCACGGCACCGATACCCCTGTCGGAGCAGGGACGATACCAAGAGACATGACGAAGTAGTTCAGCAGGGTAACAACAATTGGAGAGAGCACCCATGGAATTAAGATTGTCGCGTTCATCACGATTGGCAGACCGAAAATAACAGGCTCATTAACATTAAAGATGCCAGCTCCCAGCGCCAGTCTTCCCACATCCTTATACATTTGTTTCTTTAGGACGAAAGCCATGATGAGAACAACCGCCAAGGTCATTCCAGAGCCCCCAAGTCCTACTGTAAAGGTTTCCATAAAGGACTTCGAAATAATATGCGGTACCTGTTCACCAGCCTTATAGGCCTCAATATTTTCTAAATTCAATGTGTTCCAGATTGGGTCCATCACAGAGTTGACAAGGATTTGCCCGTGCAGACCGAAGAACCAAAGCAGCTGGATAAAGAAGATAGCAATTAAGGTTGCTCCGATACTTGATCCCAGACCAACCAGTGGCGCCTGAATCACCTGATAAATGAGATCATGTAAATTAACCTTAAAGAGACCAGTCAAGGCAGCGTTAAGAAGCAAGAACAAGGTTAGCGTCAAGGTTCCTGGAATCAGAGCCGCAAAAGACTTCGCAACTGCCGGCGGAACGGAATCAGGCATTTTAATTTGCCAGCCCTTATTACTGATTCGGCTGTAAAGTTCAGCTGCTATAAAAGCCGTTATCATCCCTAGGAACATCCCCTTAGCCCCTAAGCGCTCCAAACTTAGGACCTCTGTCACCATCTTGCCAGATTCAGTAGTGGTGTAAAAAGGAGTCAAGATGAGGAAACTGGACAAGGCCACAGCGCCTCCAAAAACGCCTTCTACATCGTAGGTCTTTGATAAGTAATAGCCGATACCAAAGACAACGAAGATGGTCATGATAGACATGGTTGCTGCCTGACCATTCCCCAGTAAGCTCGCCAGCGTCTTTTTCAAACTGTCACTAAAAAAGGGCAAATTTGAAATAACCACAATAATAGAACCAAACATGGTTACTGGGAAGGCCAGCATAAAGGCATCCCGTAACACCGATAAGTACTTGTTAGAGCCAAGTACATTTGCTAAAGGAAGCAGTTTTTCACTGATAGCATCCAAAAACTTGTTCATAAGTTTACCTACCTTTATTTTTTGTCACCATAGTTGTATATCATATTTCATTATTTGTCTAGTCTTTTTTAAAATTATTATTGACTTTTTTATTTTATGATGTATACTTTACTTGTGAATAAAACAAAAAGGAGACGCTCATGACAGACTATCTTTTTCCAAAAAACTTTTTCTGGGGAACAGCTTCCAGCGGCCCGCAAACAGAAGGGCGTTTTGACGGAGACGGCAAAGGAGACAATATTTGGGACTTTTGGTACGAAAAAGAACCGCAGAGGTTCTTTAATCAAGTAGGTCCAGATAAAACATCTTATAATTACAAACGGTTTAAAGAGGATGTCGCCCTGATGAAGGCAACCGGCCACAACTCCTTTCGGACTTCTATCCAGTGGAGCCGGCTGATTCCTGATGGCACTGGCGAGGTGAATCCAGAAGCCCTTGCATTTTATAATGCCTATATTGATGAACAGATTAAAAACGGGATTGAGCCTTTTATGAATCTCTATCATTTCGATATGCCTATGCCGCTTCAGGAAAAAGGCGGCTGGCTCAACCGAGAAACTGTTGAGGGCTATGTTCACTATGCTAAGACCTGTTTTGAGCTTTTTGGCGATCGGGTCAAATACTGGTTCACCCATAATGAACCGATCGTCCCAGTTGAAGGCGGCTACCTCTATGATTTCCACTATCCAAATGAAAAAAATCTCAGACACGCCATTCAGGTCGGCTTCAACGAAGCTCTAGCCAGCGCCCTAGCGATTCAGGCCTATCATGAAGATCAAGATGGTCAGATTGGTATCATCCTCAACCTGACCCCAAGCTACCCTCGTGATGAAAACAATCCTGAAGATGTCAAAGCAGCCAAGATCGCTGACGCCTTCTTCAACCGCTCCTTCTTAGACCCAGCGATTAAAGGAGAATACCCAGAAGATCTAGTGGCGATTGTCAAGGAATTGGATATGGTCCCTGAACATACAGCCGCTGATTTGGAAGCCATCAAGCAACATACCATTGATATACTTGGTGTCAACTACTATCAGCCACGCCGGATCAAAGCTAAGGACAATCCAGCTGATAAAAACCCTGACTGTCCTATGCCAGAAGACTACTTTGATAACTACGATATGCCAGGCAAGAAAATGAACCCTTACCGAGGCTGGGAAATTTACGAAAAGGGAATCTATGACATCATGATCAATGTCCGTGACAACTATGGCAATATCCCTTGCTTCATCTCCGAAAACGGTATGGGGGTTGAAGGCGAAGAACGCTATATCAATGCCGACGGCCAGATTGAAGACGACTACCGAATCGACTTTATCAAAGACCATCTCCGCTACCTGCATCAGGCCATCCAGGAAGGAGCTAACTGTCTAGGCTACCACCTCTGGACCTGTATGGACAACTGGTCTTGGACCAACGCCTACAAAAACCGCTACGGCCTCATCGCTGTTGACCTTGATAAGGAAGCTAAACGCACTATTAAAAAATCGGGTTATTTCTTCAAAGAACTGGCTGATCAGAATGGATTTAAAGATTAAAAAAACGAAAGCCTCAGCTTTCGTTTTAGATTTTCACCTCATCTTTTTGGTAGCGATAAACCATATAGTAAGTATCGACGGAGGCAAAGGGAACATCTTTTAGCATTCCAAAAACGGCAAAACCTTGTTTTAGATAGAAATCTTTTGCTTGGTAAGACCGAGTGGTCAAAATAAGATTTAGAACCTGATGCTTCTCTGCTTCCGCTTTTAAAGCCTTAAGCAGCCAAGTCCCCAGTCCTTGCTTTTGATGCGAGGTAAGGACAGCCAAGTCACTGATCTTAATGGTTTGATACAAAAGCTGATAAGATAAGGCAGCAAGTATTTGACCCTCCTCCTCAATCGACAGCACAAAAGCTTCAGCTTTCTCCTGACTGTTCTGACGGCCGAAGACATCTTTATATTGTTGACTGAAAACGGCAACAAAAAAATCAGTCAAGTCTGCCTGACTCTTTTTAAGTTGATAGGTTGACATTTACGACCTCCTTTGTCTGTTTATCATCTTATTATACCGCAACAAAAAGGGTACGGAGCTATTTTTTATGGTATACTAATGGCAAAGGAGAACGTGAAACTAAAATGAAAAAGAAAAACACCCTTATCACCCTGCCCTTTCTGCTCATATCTGTTTTATTCCTGACAGCCTGCAGCAGTGAGTTCTTTCAGCCTATCGGTCTAAATGAAAAGACAGAAAAACAGACCAAAAAAACAACAACGCGTAAATCGCAAGAAGAAACAACAACGTCGGCAGAGGACGAAGATAGCCCTAGCGAAGACGATAAAGTAGCCAAAGGACTTCCTGACAACGCCAGTGAAGCCAAGACGGATAAAATCTATGCCACCGGGGATGCCAAGGTCTACTACTTCCGTCATGATGACGGATTTGAAGCACAGATTCCTGATTTTAAAGGGTACACGCAGGAAAAAGTCAAAGAAGTCTTGGGAGAACCGCAAGAAATTATCACCGATTCTGCTCAGATTCAAACCAAGATGAAAGAAAACGAACTGAGCAATCTGAAAGACCTGCTCAAAAAAGGAGACATTACCGAAAATCAGGCCAAGGCTTTTTACACCGGAGCAGGAGATGTTGCCGCATCTGCCCAGCTTGGTACCAAATATGTTCTCTATTCTTACGAAAATGGCAAGGTTCTTCTCATTTTTAATACTGATGACACTAAGAACCTCTACTATATCACCCCTAATCCGGAATACCTCTACTTTAAATAAGGAATACAAATAACCTCCCCAGAGATGTCTAGGGAGGTTTTTTAGCTTAAAATAAGAGCAGCAACGAGAGGTGATACAAAGACATAGATGAGACCTGTCACTCCAATAGCCAGACCCGCCATCGCGCCTTCAACTCGGCCATATTTGAGGGCAGTCCCTGTTCCAATGGCATGACCCGTACCGCCAAGAGCTAAACCGACAGCGACTGGATCTTCTATTTTCAGCCATCTCA
This sequence comes from Streptococcus ferus DSM 20646, assembly GCF_000372425.1. GTDB lineage: Bacteria > Bacillota > Bacilli > Lactobacillales > Streptococcaceae > Streptococcus > Streptococcus ferus. The sequence goes on along the minus strand of NZ_AQVD01000003.1, from coordinate 113,638 downwards.
AAAGGGTAGGTCCCAAGACACTCGTCAGAATCCCTGTTGCCACAACGACAACTAAAGTCACGGTGACAATTCCTTGCATCTTACCAACAATCCCAACAGCCATGGCAGTGGTTACCGACTTGGGAAAGAGAGAAATCGCTAGAAAATAGCGCATCCCGAAACATTTAGCCACTAATCCCGTAAAAAGCGTATTAGCAAGAGCAGCTGCAAATGTTCCCAGTAAGATACTTTTAGCATGATGTTTCATCAGGTGAAAAGTCTGGTAAAGAGGGATCGCAAGCGCAACTGTTGAGGGGACAATCAGCATATTCAGATAGGCGCCTCCATTATAATAAGCCTTATAAGGAATATGGGTCAGCTTTAGAAAAAGGATCACCAAGAGGGTTGCCAACAAGAGCGGCGTTGTCAGAGGATGGGGAAAACGCCGAAAAATTAAAATACCTATAAGGTAGGCCAATATGGACAGCCACAGACCAAACATGGGATTTGAAACAATCGCATTCATTCCTGATAATCTCCTTCAAAACGACTCTTTATCCACTGAACAACAAGTCCAATGACTGCTATATTAATCACAATCGCCCCTAAAATAATCAACCCAATCGGGACAAGATAGGGCGCAATGACATGGAATTTATCCATAATCCCAACGGCTGCTGGTAAAAAGAGAATCGTCATATTGCCCAACAAAAAGCGGCCCACATCATTGACGTGCCGTAACCGCAGCCATTTAAATTGCAAGGCCAGAAAAAGACAAAACAAACCAATAATACTTCCAGGCACCGGTAAATGCAAAAGATTAGACAGGATTTCTCCCAGAAGTGAAAACCATAAAATAATCATTAGCTGAACATACAGTTTCATAACATCACCCCTTCTCTTCTAATAGTTTACTCCTTTTCAGAATGTTTTCAAGTTATATTTCCAATTCCTGAGACTTGAAAAAAGACAGTCAGGCAGATAACGATAGTCTGCCTGGCTGTCTTTTAATACTGGCTATGAGTCCGAAAAGCCATTAGGATGCTGTTTTTGCCAGCGCCAAGAATCCTGACACATTCTCCTCAGGTCAAATTCCGCTTGCCAGCCCAACTCCGCCTTAGCCTTTGTAGCATCTGCATAACTAATCTCAATATCACCATGGCGACGGGCAACAACTTGATAAGGGATAGCCCGACCAACGACAGCTGACATTTCGTGAATGACTTCAAGTACTGAGTAGCCCTTCCCAGTTCCTAGATTATAGAGTGAAAGGCCTGAATGCGGCGTTAATTTTTGAAGAGCCGCCACATGGCCTCTAGCTAAATCAACCACGTGAATAAAATCCCGAACCCCAGTACCATCAGGTGTCTTATAATCATCTCCAAAAATATAAACCTTTTCCAATTTCCCAACAGCAACTTGAGTGATATAAGGCAAGAGATTATTAGGGATCCCATTTGGATCTTCTCCCAAATCTCCTGAAACATGGGCACCAATTGGATTGAAATAACGCAGAATGACAATATTCCAAGATGGATCCGACGTATGCAAATCTCGCAACATGTCCTCTAGCATAAGTTTTGTCCGGCCATAAGGATTGTTGACAAACAGAGAAGCCTCTTCAGTGATGGGGACAACTTTTTGATCTCCATAGACAGTAGCTGAAGAGGAAAAGATAAGGTTTTTACAGCCGTATTTCGCCATAACCTCTAAAAGTCTGAGTGTCCCATTCACATTATTATCATAATAAAGCAGAGGCAACTGAGCCGATTCGGAAACGGTCTTCAGGCCTGCAAAATGAATGACCGCCGCAATATCTTCTTTCTTAAAGATGGCTTCAAGTGCAGCAGTATCACGAATATCTGTTTGATAAAAAGTTAACTTTTTACCTGTGAGGGCTTCCACAACAGCCAAACTTTTTTTACTGGCATTACAAAGATTATCCAAGACAACCAAGTCGTAGCCCTGATTCAGTAATTCCACACAGGTATGCGAACCAATGAAGCCCGCACCCCCGGTTACCAGAATTTTCTTCATTTGTAAATTCCTTTCAACATTAGTCCCCATTGTGGTAATAGCCGTCACGCCACTTAAGATAAGCGATTAAGCCGATGGCGGCAAGAGAAGCCATGACGCCAACCCAGAAGCCTCGAGGAACAAAGTGCATTTCAATCTTATGTTTCCCCTTGCTGATTGGGAAGCTGATCAAACTTCCCCAAGCTTCTGTTGTATCTACCTTCTTGCCATCTACCTTAACCGTCCAGCCCTGATCATAAGGGACACTGGTCATCATGACGGTACTGTCATCCGTGACATTTACCGAACCGTCAATCCTTGTATTGGTCCATTTGCTGACAGTCATTTCCTGTTTGCGACGCTGATCAAGCACTTGTTGAATAGCCGACTGATCCGCTCTGACCAGCCCCATATTGGTCATGTTGATTTCATCGTCTTGAGAGGTTTGAATCTGGAGTGTCATTTCCTTGCCAGCCGTTCGATCGGTTAAATTCCACAGCTGAACCTGATCAAAACTTTGCGTGTAATGATACCACTGACCATTTAGGGTAATGGACATATTGCCCATAGATTTTCTCAAAGCATAAGGCGCTTGGAAATAGTAGGTCATATCTGTCTGTGGAGTAAAGATAATTCTGATCGTACCTACTGCATTTTTATTGATTCTCCTGAAGATACGCTGGCCATTTTCAATAACTTCCTGCATATTGTCTAATTCAATCGTCGGGATCCCCACATACTCAAAATAGTTCTTTTCAACACCCGACATGGAAGAGAGGATGATGTTCTGATTTGAGACAGGGTTATTGAGACCGAATTTGATATTACGGGTAGCCAGATTTGTGGCATAGGCCGCTGAGAAGACCTTGTCATTTTCATAGATGATAAAGCGGTCATCCTCATAAATGGCTTTATAGCTTGCTTTTAAATCTGTTCGGTTGGCATTCGGTGTGAAATAATGGGTTTTAGGGTTTTTCAGGACATCTTCATTGGTATAGGCTTTGGGTTCAATATAATAGCGCACACCATAAAGAGCGTCTGTCAGAAGCGTTCCATTGGCATAGAAGGTCGCAGCGTTGCCTCCTACATCGCCCATCGAATTAAATAAATTAATCGTTGATTTCTCCAAATTGGAGGAGAAGCTGCTCAATCCTGGATAAGAAGCAATCAGCGGGTCATTCTTTGAATACACAAAACTGGAACCAACACGGTAAAAACCAGCTTTGTTCTTCTTTTCAATGGTTCTGGCTAGCTGATTCATTTGCAGGGCAGCACTCGTAAATTTGTCTGCATCCGCATAACCCAAGGTTACCTGAGACAGATAGGCATTGTAGCCCAGTTCTAAGACCGTCATCAGAGACAGTGCAATCCAGAGACCTCGTTTTTGAGAGCCAAGGAACAAGAAAAGCAAAACAAAGAGCCAAGTGAGAAAGGTTAAGGTTGCCTGACTAAAGAGCAGACCCAAAGACAGAGTCTTATAAGTGACAAAAGCCAAGAAGAGGCCAAGCCCCGCCAGAACCAGCTGATTGACTTTGGATGCAGCCGTTTTTCGTAGAATCAGATAAAGCAGCAGACCAATGACGAGGACAATCAGTCCGACAACCAGAAGACGATGCTGTGTGACAAAATCAGTCAAGGCTGCCGGCTGTTTTTTCGCAATAAAAGTGTAATTTTGACTGTTGACATACAGGACTGAAAGCAAGGCGATGACTGTCGCCAGAACCAAATCCTTGGGACTGATTCGAATGTTCTCACGCAAGGTCTGATAAGCAATCAAAACAATGAAGAAAGATAGGATCCACGAGAAACGGTAAAAGAAACCTGCCGGATTTTGACCCATATGCCAAATCTTACTGGTAAATTCATGGGTAATGGATAAGAAAAAGAAGGCACTGATGGCAGTAACACCCCATTTCTTATAAGGATGCGCTGAGCTGTATTTGAAATAAAAGAAGAAAGCAATCAGTGCAAGAGCCCCCACAAAAACATTGGGGAGGTTGGGACCTGCTGACCAGCCGGACTCATTATCAAAACTCCCAATCATCAACTTAGATAAAATATCTAAAGGGTTGATTTGGAAAAGCCAGGCAAAGGTCATCGGTGTCTCATAAGCACCCTTACTGCTTAATAAATTAAGGAAAACCGGGTATAGCAGAAAAGAAACGGTTAGTGCCGCTAAAACGGAATAGAGAAACACGCGTATCAGAGGTTTTAAAAAGTTCAGAGCTTTAGTTTGGATATTGCCTGAAACAGCTAGGCGAGGTGCTAAGTAATAGCAAGAATACAGCGCCACAAAGAGACAGACCATGTAACCCATATAGAACTGGAAAAAGAGAACCAAAGCCAGCAGGAGCATATAGCGATAAGGTTTGCCACCATCTAAAACACCTTCCAGAGCCCAAATAATCAGCGGAAGCATAATCATGGCATCATAAAAGATAGGGTTCATCTGATAGGCAACAATCATCCCTGAAAGTGTATAGGCTGCTGACATCAACGGAATCAGCCATCTATTATAAGACATGGCCTGATAGCGCTTGATCAGCAAGAAAGAAAAGGCCCAGCCCATGGCACCATAGCGCAGTAGGATAGACAGAAAGACCGCCCACTTAAACTGCGATAGCGGCAGTAACACATAGAAAAGGTTAAAAGGACTGTGAAGATAATAAGCCCAGACCCCATTCATGGAGCCTCCTATAGATTTTGAAAATGAGTAGAAAAAGCCACTCCAGTCGCCACTCAGAAGGGTGTGTTTCATAAAGCCATAAAAGCCAATATACTGCTGACTGAAGTCCACAGCCATATGAGACTTGTTCCCAAAAGGAAAAATGCCAATAAAGGCCCAAACCACCAGCATAATGGCCATGGGTAAGAGGGCGCTGATAAGCATGAGCTGACTTTCCTTTTTATTCTTGATCCTAAACGCTTTTAACAAGGTCGATAGACGTTTCATTAGTATTTTTTAATCAACCGCTGGACTTTCAAAACCAGCAATTTCCTTTCTTAAAGTAAGTTTTCGCCCTCTATTTTATCATAAAATACCATTATTTTTTAGCAATTTGCGAAATAAAATCTGTATTAGACAGAGGGAGCTTTTTTTAGTAAAATAGGAGTCGCACCAATAGCTTAAAATGATAATTTAATGAGATAGTGAAATAATTTATAATGAAAATGAAAAGACAGGACCCCTTAAAAGAGACCAATGACCCCTCCACGTTACAAGCAAGCCGCTTTTCAGACTGGCTTGCCCGCTACAAACAGCTTCTGCCAAAAGTCCTGGCTGTTCTGGCCCTTCTAATCTATGCTTATAGCATTAACAATGAACTTAAAACGGCCAACAACCAAGGAAATCTGAAATTTGTAGCCTCCTACAGCAAAGACTCTCTGTCTGCCGGCTACAATCAAAACATTCGCAAAAATATCCGTATCAATGGCAAAACAATCAGCGATGATGCCCTCAAACGCTCCGAATGGACGGAGTATGGGGCGGGTGTTAAAATTCCTATTTATATTGCCGATGGCTCCAAGCAAACTAATCCAACACTTGAAATTGAGACCGGCCAAGGCATTCGCAATCTGACCTTTGAGTACAGCAAATATGATGTCGGCGGCTATCTTGAAATCTATATTGACGACGTCTTTTACACTAAAATCAATACCTACGGGAAGAAGCTCAACTATAAAACCATGAGCATCGACTTCCCTCAGCATTACGCTATAACTTCCAAAAATGCGATTTGGTGGGGCCAGCTCTTCCTACTGACAGTAGCTGTCCTAATCATCTTCTTTAGCAAAAAGTTCAAAAAATCAGCAAACAAGCGTCAAACAAGCAGCTTCCTAATCTGCCTCTTGCTGATATTAGCTGCCTGTATCGCCAGCTTCAAGTTAGTCTTGTCACACAGCCTCTCCTCAGATATTTTGTTCCTAGGCCGTTCTTTTAATCTCTTGGAGCTTCTCGTCTTCTTGATAAGCCTCAGTTACCTGGCTCTAGTGAATCAAAAATGTTTAATTCTCTTAGCAAAAACCAAGTTGGGATTCTTTTCCCACCTTTTTTATGCCGCGGTAAATATCAGCGTTCCGTTTATCAGTCTCTACCTCATCGAAAAAGCCTATTCGATCTTTGATATCGGTCACCTAAGCCACCATGATTATTGGATTAACATCGGCATTCTGGGAATTATTTGGCTGTGTTTAGCCCTACTGACCACGTCTATTAAAGCTGCCAGTACCATCCTGTTGGCAGGCAGCCTGCTGGCAGGGATTGTCACCAAGATACTTCTCATCACCAGAAATATGCCCCTCTTATCCTATCATTTCTTACAGATTAGAGACGGCCTCAGCGTGGCAGATGCCACTAATTTTTCCTTTGACACGACCATCTCCTCTCTCCTGGCAATATGCTGGCTGGTCATGATTATGGTTATTTTTTTGCCCAAGTATGGTCAGCTATTGCCAGACAAATGGACACAGCCGGAAAAAAGAAAGGCAAATAGCTACAGCTTTTGGACTTCTCTTCTCTCAAAAGGCTATCTTAGAAAAGTCCTTATATTTGCACTGGGACTTCTAGTCAGTCTGACGCTTGCCCCGATGACGATTTTTGGGCTAGCCAAATCCGTTAATCTCTCCCTCTATTTCTGGACCATGCAAGATACTTACTATAACTACGGTCTTCCTGTTGCCCTGACCAGATATCATTTAGCTGCTCAAATTCAAAAACCTAAGGGTTATCAGGTTAGTCAAGTACAAGAGATTTTGAAACAATATCCGCGGGAGAAGACCAATGTTGCTGTTAAACCTAATATTATCCTTATCCAGAACGAATCCCTGACCGACTACAGCCAACTAACCAACCTTCAGTTCAACCACGACCCCCTTGAAAACATCCATCAGCTGTCAGCCAATACCATCAAGGATAAACTGGACGTCTCTGTTTTCGCCGGGAGCACCGCCAATACTGAGTATGAAGTGCTCACCAGCAACAGCCTGGCGATCCTGCCACCCAATGCCTTTCCTTTCCAGCAGCTGATCAGTAGCCCTAAAAACAGTCTAGCCAGCGTTTTAAATCAGCAGGGGTACTCATCTGTAGCCTTGCACCCTTACGGTAAGGATAACTATCGCAGAAACCAAGTTTATCCTTACCTCGGATTTCAAAAATCCTATTTCAACAACTCAACACCCGCCATCACTGAACTTATTAAAAACCCCAAGGAAGTGCGCGGTTACATGAGCGATGAGTCGCTCTACCAAGGGGCTCTCACCTTGCTGACCAAGAGCAAAAAACCTGTCTTTAATTTTATAGTAACCATGCAAGGACATGGGGGCTATGGAAAATCAGGAGCCGACTCCTTCTCTCAAACCGTCTCTGCCCAAAATGCCGAGGATAACGACGAAGCCAAAGACTACCTCTCAAGTCTAAAGGCTTCAGATCAAGCCTTCAAAGACTTGACAGACCAGCTCAAAGCCATTAAAGAACCAACTCTTGTGGTTATGTATGGTGATCATCAGCCGATCCTCAGTGACAGTTATTTTAAGCCTTACTTAAATACCAACAATCGCAGTTCCAAATACCAAACACCGCTTATCTTCTGGGCTAATTTTGACCTTCCTCAAGTTTCAGAAACAACAATCAGCCCTAATTATCTGGCCCCACGCCTCTTTGAAATACTAGCCAAAACACCTTACGCTCTTCCTAGAAGTTCCTACTATCAATTCCTAAGCAGCCTCCAAAAAGAAGTTCCTGTCATGACGACCTGGGGATACTACGATAGCAGCGGCAACTACTCTGAACAAGCTCCAGACACCAACTTGTATAAAGACTATCAAATGATTCAGTACAACAATGTCATGGATAAGAGCTCTCTGGAAATGAGCCAGTATTATCAATGAAAAACAACAAAAGAGCCTTCCTGGCTCTTTTTCTTTATGGCTTGTCATTATGTGCTCGAGTGCTGCTGCCGTTGCTTTCCAGTAAATCTTTAACAACATAAATGGGTCTCTGCTTAACCTGTAAGAACGTATGCCCAATATACTCCCCTAAAATCCCAATCAACACCATCTGAATACCTGATGAAAACAGGATAAGAGAAGCTAGGGTTGTAAAACCTGGAACATCATTTCCAAAAAAGATACGGTCAAAAACCAAGTAAATCAGATAGAGAAACGATGCAATGGAAATAAAAGATCCCAGCAAACTGGCAATTTTTAAGGGAGCTGTTGAGAAGCCGACAAAACCTTGAATGGCATAAGAAACAAGCTTTCCAAAAGACCATGACGTCGCCCCCTCCTGACGCTCTTTGACCTCATAAGGACGGTAATAGGTGTTGAAACCAACCCAGGTGAATAGCCCCTTAGAAAAACGATGATATTCCTTTAAGGTTAGAATAGCTGCAACAACCTCTTTACGCATCATTCTGAAGTCAGAAGCATTTTCAACAAACTCCGTCTCAGAGATGGCATTCATGACCCAATAGAATATCTTTTTAAAAAAGATAATCAGCGCTGACTCTCTGCGCTTGCTTTGATAACAAGCAACCGTATCATAATCGGGATTATTTTCTAAAAAAGTGAACATCTCTACAATGTATTTGGGATCTTGCTGCAAATCAGCATCAATAATGGCCGTGTAGTCTCCGCTCGCCTGCTGAAGACCGGCATACATGGCTGCTTCCTTGCCAAAATTTCTAGAAAAGTTGATAACCTTAATCTGCTCAGAAGCATAATCAGCAATCAATTTTTTGAGCTCTTCAAAAGTCCTGTCTTTGCTGCCATCATTGATAAAAAGATATTCTATGTCGGTATCCAGATTTTCAAATCTTTGACGGCAAGTCTCTAACATAATTCTAACATTTTTCTCTTCATTATAGCAGGGAATCACTAATGAAATTTTCATTCGGGAGGTCATAAAGCATCCTTTCTTTTCGACATCACCATATTCTAACATATTTTTACAAAATAATAAAAGCAAGTTGGTCAGCCGATTTTATTAGAGCAGCTTCTTTAAATCACCCCTTAAAAATGATATAATTGAGTGGTTGTAATCACATTAAAGTGCATTCATAGACCTCAAATTTACTAGGAGAGAATACTGTGACTTTTTTTAAACATGTTAGTCAAAAATGGGTACCCGAAGGACTGAACCAAATCCTTCTCTACATCATCAACGCCTACCTGCTATACGCCATTTTCAACCTTGTCCAACTGCCCGCTGAGACATTGTTCATTCATCTAGGCAACCATGGTCTGCCCTTCTTAAGTCTTATCCTAGCCTTGTTTATTTTAGTGGCAGGTCAAATCCTTTTGGGAAAAAAATGGAAGCTGTCCATTTTTCAGCAGCTAGCCACTGTCTTGATGGCTGCCTATCTCTTTATCGCCATCTACAAGAGCCCGTCTCTCTTAATTACTTTCAGTCTCTTCATACTGGGCTTTGCTGTCTATTTCAAATTATACGTAGATCAAATGAAGTTTCGGCAGCTCCTGCCAGCTGTTTTTCTAGCTTTATTCCCAAAGGTCATCTACAGTATCTATCACACCTATCCAGGAGATCTCGGAAAATTTGCCATCAAACTTGATAATTGGAATACCAACCATATCTGGATCCTGCTCTTCGCCTTCCTTTACGCCCTTCTCCTAGGCTTTTTATTGACTCATTTCATCGGTAAAAAAATCAGCATCCGTCAAGCTGCCAAGCAAACCAAACTTGCCTATGCCATCGTCGGTCTTTTGGGACTTACCTACGTTATCTACCTCTGTATTATCTCCGTCTACAAGGTGAAAACATTATCCGTCTCAACCTTTGACATCGGGATCTTCACCCAAATGTTTGCCAGCATGCGCGATAATCTAACGCCCATGACGACTTTAGAGCGGGACAAACTCTTGTCACACTTTGCCGTGCACATCTCTCCCATCTACTACCTCATGTTGCCCTTTTACTACTTTCTCCCTTACTTAGAAACCTTAGAAGTGCTGCAAATTCTAGTCGTATTTTCGGGCGTCATCCCCTTGGCTCTCATTATCAAAAAACTACAACTGCCAAAATATATCCGGCCTTTTCTATTACTATGGTTTTTTGTTACCCCTGCCTTTACGACCGCAGGCTCCTATCATCTGCACGAAAACTGTTTCCTAGTTCCCCTGCTGCTTTGGCTAATCTATGCCAACATGAGCCAGTGGAAATGGCGATTACTCCTCTTTGTCGCCCTCACCCTAATGGTCAAAGAAGATGCTTTTATTTATGTTGTCTCCGTAGGACTCTACTTTCTTATCCAAAATTATCGGACAAGCCCAAAAAGAACATCTCTTTTCACTTTCTTGTCCCAGATTATTTTTCCCATTCTTTATTTCTCGGCCTGTGTCTATCTTCTCAGTAAATATGGAGAAGGTGCCATGGTCAGCCGTTTTGACAACTTCCTTCTATCAGGACAAAAAGGGCTGTTCAAGGTTATTCAAAATATTCTTCTTAACCCTACCTTTACGTTTGTCAGCCTCTTTACACAAAATAAACTCAAGTACCTCTTCCTCCTTCTCCTCAGTCAGGCTTTCCTGCCTTTAATGCAGAGAAAATGGCATCATTACCTGCTTTTTATTCCCTTGGTCGTCATCAATTTATTATCAGATTATCCCTATCAGGCAGACTTCGGGTTCCAATACAGCTACGGTACCAATACCTTAATCCTCTTCACCTCACTCTTAGCTCTGGAAGGATTTTATCAAGCTGAAACCACTGCTGAAATAGCACAAAAAATGAAAACAGGAATCATCTGTACCGCTACGGCATTCTCTATTGTGATGTCATCAGCGATTTTGTATAGTTTTACCAATAATTGGTATGCAGATACCCTCACCTATTTCAACCAAAAAGAAACCTATACCTCCATCCATAAAACCCTTGGCGCCATTGATACAAATCAGAGAATCTTAGCCTACTCTGCTTATACCGTTGATTTAAGGGAGACCAAGGAACTGTACGATATTTTCTACCATAACCAGCAGGAAGTTGATCCGACCATTGATCTTCTGGTAATCCCCAAAACGACTTTTGAAGGGAATACTACGGAAGCTGAAGTTGTTAGAAAATACCTGAACTCTAGTTACTCCATTTCTGAAGAATCAACAAAACACGTCCTCATTATTAAGCCCGACAAACCTTAACCAAACACAAAAAGGAAGGAACTCCCTTCCTTTTTAAGTGATCAGAATAGATAAAAAGCCAACCTAAGTTGGCTTTTTATTAGTTTTTACGAGAGCGGTAAAAGAATAAGCCACTTCCCATAAGAATAACACCTAACAAACCAGTCCAAAGTCCTGTCTGCTCACCTGTTGATGGTAAACTTGATTTTTTAACCGTTGTCTTAGCTGATGGTTTTGTTGTGTTAACTGTTGTTGTCGTTGATGCCTTAGTTGTTGCAGGATCAACCGGTTTTGTCGTTGTCGTTGAAGCTTCTGTGGTTGTTGTGGTTGGATCTTCTGTGGTTGTCACTGTGGTAGTAGATCCTGTTGTCGTTGCAGTAGTACTTGTGGTTGAAGCCTCCGTTGTTGTAGTACTTGTTGTTGGAGCTTCCGTTGTTGTGGTGGTACTTGTGGTTGGAGCTTCTGTCGTTGTTGTAGTAGTTGTTGTGTTATCTGAATCTGCAGAACCCGATGCAGTTTCAATGACAACTGACTTAGTGATGGAACGTTCAGCAAAATTGCTTGCTGACCAGCTCAAGGAATTAGTGAAAGCTGTTCCTTTAGGGCTATCCTTAGTCACTTTAGTTGTATATTCAATATAAAGCGCACCATCCAACCAGATACCACGTCGTTGCATATCGGTGATTGTAAATCCAGTCGTTGCTCCACTAGCATCAGTTGTCAAATTGACAGGGTAAACGTCAGCGGCACTGGCCTTCGCAATATCGGCTTCAGTGACAAGTGTTACACCTGACATTTTGGCATAGCGCGCAGCACGAACATTACCGACAAGTGTATGCCCTTCTCCAAAGGTATCTGTGATAATTGGCGATTTCAGAATATCTTGCCCAGCATTGATAATCACTTTCCATCTAATTAAGGATGGGTCTGCCTTATCTTGGTAACCATACTTGTATTCATAAAAACCAACATCTCCGCTTGTTGCATTGTAAGTAACGGTGTAGCTTTCATTACCGTAAGTAAATGATACTGGACCTGACTCAGTTACAGTAGCAGTGTTGATTGTTGTTGAAAACTGCAACTGCATCCGTTTGTTTTGAGGCACTTTTGAGAATTGATCCGTAAAGGTTACTGTAACCGTTCCTTTAGAAGGACTAGTCACAGCTGTCCCTACTTTAATGCCTTCTGAATTATTCACATCAAATGTCAAGGTTGTCTGAAGAGCCAACTCACTAGGCAGTTTCAAGGTCAACGTATCACCTGCATTGATTGTCTGTGAATCTGGGAACGTAATATTGTTGGTTACTGTCAATGTCTGACCATTAGTAACTGATGTGCCCGCACTAATAGGTGTTCCGCCAACCGTAATAGCTGTCGTATTAGTGTAATTCGTGACCTCCGCAGCCTTTGCTGTTACAACATTTTTAAACCCTACAAACAGGCTAACAATAAGAACAGCAATCGAAAGAACATTCACAATTTTTCTTTTCAATGTTAGTCTCCTTAAAATATATAATACAATACCATTATAATATAAAATTTAACACAAAGTCAAGAAATATCATTTTTTTCATTTTTTAACAAAAAAATGAGGATTCTTGTTTTCCCTCCCAAGCACCCTAACAAGAGATAAATAAAAAAAGAAGATCTTTCGATCTTCTTTTCTAACTAGCTAGATTATCTTAATGACGTGTGCGATAAAAATAGAAACCTGCACCTGTCACAACAATTAGCCCTAGGAGGCTAATCCAAACACCTGCTTGTTCACCCGTAGATGGCAGACCCGCTTTTTTAGCTGGTGCCGATGATTTTACAGTTGTTTTTGGTGTTGAGCTAGATGGTTTAGCTACAGTTGTGGTTGCCGAAGCTCCTGTTGTTGCCGGATCTTCGGTAGTCGTTGCTGCAGTAGTCGTTGCTGGAGCCTCAGTTGTGGTTGCTGCAGTTGTAGTAGTCGCTGCAGTAGTCGTTGCTGGAGCTTCAGTTGTGGTTGCTGCAGTTGTAGTAGTCGCTGCAGTAGTCGTTGCTGACGCTCCTGTTGTTGTTGCTGAAGCTGCAGTAGTCGTTGCTGCAGTTGTAGTAGTTGCCGCAGTTGTGGTAGTCGCTGGAGCCTCAGTAGTTGTAGACGTTGTTGTCGTCGTTGGAGCCTCAGTAGTCGTTGTTGCTGCAGTAGTCGTTGTCGTTGTTGTAGACGTTGTTGTTGTCGTGGTTGTAGTGGTAGTTGTTGTCACATATTCATTTGTGAAAGTCACAGCATCAGATGTAACTTGCGCAACGAGCACCCCACCAACACGAGTAACTAAAACAGTAACACTCTTAGCTTCTTTGTCATAAGTGACATTTTCAAGGTTTCCTTCAACTTCTTTAATAGTGTAAGTATAAGTTCCTACACCTTTGAACTCAATCCCTTTAAAGACAACTCGACCTTCAGCAGTATTTGTTGTTTCGCCTACTTCGTTTCCATTCGCATCATACAACTTGAATGTGAACTCTCCTTCAGCCAAAGTACGTCCTGTTAATTTTTTAGTCGCAATAATATCAACGAGACCTGGTTCTGGGTCATCTTGGATATTAACAGTGCTTCCTGTTGCACCAAGTTTAACAGTGTATTCTGTCGGATCCAATTTATAACCAGTTGGCGCTGTTTTTTCCTTAATCTTGAAGGTTTGACCAACCAAGCTTGGGTCGTATTCTGTTGTCAGAGCAAGACCGTTTTCATTAGTTGTAATGTCTTGAGTTGAACCATCTGGAGCAGTTACAGTGTAGACCGCACCTGCTACTGGAGCCAAGTTAAAGGCATCTGTTTTGTTGATTTTAACTTTATAGGCTGTCGAAGCAACGATCGTACCAGAATAAAGTGATGTTGCAGATGCAGTCATAACTGTTCTCGTATTGTTGCTACGCTGAGTCAGAGCAGTTCCGTCTTCTTTAGCTAAAGAAACAGTGTTTCCTACTGTACTGCCGTCATTTGGAGTTGTCGTGTTATAGGTTACAAAATACTTCTTAGAACCATCCTTGAACGTAATCGTGAAGTTGGTGTAGTTAGCATTCCATTGCAACGTATAATCTGTCCCCTCAGTCAAGAGAGTGCCGCCGATAGGAGCAGATGTGCTAGAAACCATAGATGGCATATCATAGACTTTGACAGATTCTGGAATATACTGAATAGCAGCATATTGTGAATCTGAAGGGATGGTATCCGTTAAGACTAAGTTACTCCCATAATCCTGTCCGCCAGTATTCACACGAACACGCCACGCAGAGTAGTACTCACCTGAGCTCTTAGAACCGATAGCTGCCAGAGCCGGAGAATCCCACGCATCTTTAGAAGCCGTACCCCCATTTTTAGCGAAGTTTTCATAACCTTCCTCAGTACCGCTAATGGTTTTTGAACTATAAGTATGTGTGATTGTTTCGGACAAAGAAGTTGAATCAAAAACAATTGGCGTTTTAGTCTGGTCAGTGCTGAATAAGAAAGCAACAGCAAAGTTACCTGAAACGTCTTTAACGATATCACCGCCGGTTTTATCCAAATACTCTTGAAGATTCTTCAAGGTGATAACAGCTGTACCTCCAGCACCTGTTCCGTTGCTAGTTACTTTAGCCTCAGCAATGTTAACTCCTGAATCAGAATCTGTTAACTGGGATGTCCCAGAATAAACAGTCATTGGAGCAGGGATAGCCAAAGTAAAGGTGTCTCCGTCAGATAAGTTATTATTATATGCTTTCAAATCAAAAAGAGCTCTGAGTTTGTAAGCATTCCCCGTACGGATATTGTAGACGCCTTCTGCATCTGTCGTCTGAGTTGTATCACTTGCATTGAGCAACTCAATGCTTGTAATAACATTTTCCAGCTCCTTAGCCTGAACCGTTTCAGATGAAACAAATAAGGTTCCTAAAAGAACTGCAAAGGGTACTAAAAGCGTCGAAAACGCCTTTAGAAGTTTACGTTTTACCATAATTTTTTCCTTCCTTTTTCTTTTTTTCAGTTTTCAAAGGTCTCCCCACTTCTGGTAAAAAAGTGAGCCTCGGTCCACATTTTAACGTGGACGAGTGTCCTCACCAAAATGTTTCCAAAAGAATTATAGCAAAATTAGTTTATGAAAGCAATACCTTTGTTTTATTATTGAAACTTTTTTGCTATCTAGTAATCTTATCGACTTTCTTTACAAAAGATAGACAATAGTTTGACAATAAAATTATTTAATTATTAAATTAAATTTTTGTGACAATTTTATTGTATTTTTGCGTCAAATTTGTTGATAAAATCTTAATGATTTGATAAAATCACATTAACAATATAGAAAGACATTGCTTGTATAATGAAAAAGTTAAAAAAAGTTAAAAAACAATGGGTAGCAGTTTCGATAGGAGCTGCTACATCTGCGTCTGTTCTTGCGGCAGGTACTGTATATGCAGAAACACCTGCTACAACTGTAAGCACAGACCCTGGCCTCACCAGTGTAACCACTAGCAGCGACACGACAGCCTCTGACTCTAGTACAACGGCAACAACTCTTGCTGCTGAAACAAGTGTAACAACTGCCAGCGCAACAGTTTCCGAGACTACGACAACTGCTGCTGAAACAACAGCTGCAACCGAGACCAGCCAGCCGATAATGGCGGCACGCGCAGCGGCGGTTACTTCTAGCGATCCACTGACTGCCGAAGATATCAATGACGAAGCAACTTTAAAAGCTAATGCAACCCCTATCATCCCTAGTGAAAACCAATCAACTAAAATCAACGATGCCATTACTACTGATGATCGGACTGTCCTCAGTCAGCCAGCTGTACCTGGGGTAAGCTATACAGTTAAATATGATACAACCAACCAATGGTACTACATTGATGCCACAGATTTTGGCTTAAATATTGCTGATAACAGCGACGATACAAACGCTGTTGCTCTGGCACTCCGAACAGCTAATGACATTGTTATGACGGATGGCAGCGGCACTCAGTATAAAGGCGTAGCTGTCAAACTTTCTGGAATTGTTAACGTCGCTCGTGACCAAGGTGTTATCGATCATTATGAGGTTCTCACTTATGGGGACGGTATCCCTGTCACACCTGCTGGCAGCATTGCTGGTATCAGCAATCTAGCTAATATAACACCTGCCGAATATGCCACCATGACAGTTGATGCCGATGGCATGACCACCTATGTCAATAAATCCGGTGTTACTCAGGCTGGGATTGTTATTCCAATCTATCGCCAAAACGGCCTCTTCAATCAAATTAAAATTGACTCAAGTCTATCTAATGTAACGGCACTATTCGGAGACGGTCAGGGAACAACTGAAATCAAAACAAACCTAGTTCAGCTAGGCCAGCCGTGGGACAGTAACGAAAATGATACCGACAGCCGCGACCACGCTGTTGTTCTCGTTGAGGGGATCGACGGATTCGTCGTTAAAGACCTCTCTGTTAATATCAAAAACTTGACAGAAGCCTTCGGAGACAGCCATGATGGGTTCTATGTTAAAGGCATGCCTTACTATGGTAAAGTCAATGCAATACAGATTGATGATTCTGATAATGTTACTGTTGAAAGCGTAGAAACAACTGGTGCTAATAAGGCTGGTGTTTATGTTGGCTCTTCTTACAACAGTGTATCTAACATTAAATTAGATCCAAATTCTTACAATGGTAAACAATTTGGAACAGCTAAATTACGTTCTGTGAACTACTTGGTAAGTAACGGAGCAGAAGGCTATAGTTTTGACAGTCTAAACCTCGGTGTCAATAATAAAGTCATTGATGTCAACTCTCACAATAACCGAGTTGCCGGGGTACAGTTTGCTTATCAGACCGACTTCTTGGTAGAAGGGTCTGTCCTTTCTGAAAATGGTCATAAATTAAACGGAAGTACCGGATACGGAGTCGCTTCTTCTGCCGGATCTTACAATAGTGATATCATCTTCCGTAACAATACATCTACCTATAATTACCGTAAAGGATTTGATATCCATGATGGTGATAAAATTTTAATTGAAAACAATGTCTCCTATGGTGATCGACTTCTGGGAATTTCCGTCTACAACCGGACTTACCCTATGGAAAATGTCATTATCCGTAATAACGTTGTGACTCAAGACCCAGCTAATCGTTTGGCAGTCAATGATTTAGCTCTTGATGGTGGCTTCTCTGCCGGCAGCGACTATATTCAGTACGAGGCTATTCATCTCCAGACAAACGAAAAATTCCGCGACTTAAGCGCACCCGGTTCTGTTGGATATTTCGAAATTGAAAACAATACCATTCAGGGATTGGATGCTTCTGGAAAAACAAAAAATGGCCAACCATACTCCAGCAATGCCATTTTGGTTCGTATGCAGGAACCCTATCTGGACTATGTGTTAAACATTGACAATAACACCATTACCGGCGAATTAGCGACTAGCATCCTTAAAATCTTCAATAGAGCCAACGATAATTTAAATAGAGACAACACACAAACCCAAACCGATATTATGGACAATGGACTTGGTTATGGTTCAGGTGCCATCAACATCCGAAACAATACGGTTGAGGTGACAACCATTACTGGTGATGCCGATCGCTCGATTTCACCAATTGATATCAACGACTCTATCACCAATAATCTCATCAAGGATACTACGCTAAATAGTAGCGGTAACCCAAGCAATGTCCTCGCTTACCAAGATAAGTTCAGAGGATCTCTGATTATTGAGGACAACACGTTCAAATTTGAGAATACCAATGTCAGCGGTAAATCAAATACAGTAACACCTGTTAGTGTAATGACCAACGCGGAAGCTATTATCTTCAATAATAATACTTTTGACTTTGGTAATGTCACTCAAACCTACACCAATAATGCGGCTATGCAAAAAGCATTGATTACCGTTTCTGGTAATAATGGTCCAACTATTCAGCCTTCATCAAATGGTTTAGAGACAAATACAAATACGCAAGCATCCACTTTGCCTAGTCTTTTAAATAAGACTCAGCCATTTGTCTTCCTAAACAACGACATTACTATTTCAGGTATCTCATATGGCTCTAGGGCTCCTGATTTACCAATCAAGGTTCTAACTTCTCTTGCGACGATACGCTACATTGATAACAACACCTTTACTTCTCTTTCTCCAGTGACAGCGGCTATTCCTAAGGAAGAATCTGATAGCAACGGAAATACGCTTTTTACAACAACAGTGGAGAAAGTGACGCCTACTGAGGCTCTTAACAGCCGACAATTCAATCTGGCTGTTGAACGCTTCTCAACAGAAGCTCCTGCCTTGCTCTCTTCAACGACAGAAACCTTATACAGAGATACTGTCTTCATCAATGACCCTAACCTGGCTGCCGGTGAAACCGTGGTTGATGTTGAAGGGCAGGATGGTACTAAAACTGTCGATACTTACATTGCTAGTATCGACAATGGCATCTACGATACCATCGGAGACTTTGATGTTAACAATCCCTACCCTGGTTTAGTAAGAGCTTACTTTAAGCTGGGCAATGTTACTGATGCTCTGGATAACAACCGAGTTCCTGGTCTGGTACGTGGGGATTACATCGTTACTGCTGGAGCAAACACTGGCAACATCTTAGAAGCTTACAAAACGTATGTTTATAACCTTCAGAAAAACGGGAAAACCGTCCTTGATGCTGCCGGCGTACCAGTGACAGGCTCTACTGATGTTACCTATGAATTCGCCAATATGCCTGTCGCCCTAAAAGATGACACGCTCTATCTGTATACAGAGGAAACAGTCCTGACCGATGCTGTCACTCGTGTTGTCCGCGTTGGTACAAATACCACTACAGCTGCAGGTGTATTCGATCAGATTGAGATTCCATTTACCACAACTTATATTGACACAGATGAATTATTAGTCGGTCAAACGGAAATAGTAACGCCCGGAGTAAACGGCACCAGAACCGTAACCTACCGTGAAATTCGTGACAATGACACTGGACAGGTCCTCTCTAGAGAACTTGTTTCAGATACTGTGACTACCGAGCCAACGACTCAGGTCATTCGTCGTGGTACTTTGGCACCAACTTCAACGGTTGAAAGAACCGTAACCTCTGAAGTGGATTATACTACCATCTACATTACATCTGACGAGGTTGACAAAGATACACGGATTGTACAGACACCTGGTGTCAAGGGTGTTAGAACCATCGTTTATCGTGATACCATTAATAATGTAGACGGTTCTGTCATTAGTACGGAAACTGTTTCCAATACTGTCACAACAGATCCCGTGACTGAAGTGATTGTCATTGGTACAAAAGAACCTATCTCAACGGTTGAAAGAACGGTAACACAAGAGATTGATTTCCAAACCATTTATATTTCATCTGATCAAATTGAAAATGGTAAACAGGAGATTCAAACACCTGGTGTGAAAGGAGTCCGTACCATTGTTTACCGCGATACCGTTAATAAGACAACTAACATTGTCCTTTCTTCCGAAGTTATCTCTAATACCGTAACAACTGAGCCAACGACACAAATTATCTTAGTGGGTACGAAGGAGAAAGAGATACATATCGAGGCTGATCGAACAGTTGTTGAAGAAATAGATTTTGAAACCGTCTATATTCCAACAGATACTCTAGACCTTGGTGTGCAGGTGGTTCAAACACCGGGTATAAAGGGTAGACGCACACTTGTCTTCCATGATACGATCAACAGCTTAACCAACGAAGTGATCTCATCTGTTCTTATTTCAGAAACACTTGACAGCCAGCCAGTGACACAGGTAATCTTAGTGGGTACGAAATCAACAGATAATGGTCCAATTGTTATTGAGCGCCAACAGGTTGAAGAAATCAACTTTGAGACCATCTATGTTCACTCTGACCAAATTGAGTATGGCAAACAAGTGATTCAAACACCAGGACAAAATGGCCAACGCACTGTGACCTACAGAGACACTTTGAACAAAGCAGATAATACTATCATCTCTTCAGAAATCATTTCTAATGTTGTCAACAGTCAGCCAATCAATCAGGTCATTCTGGTGGGAACTAAACCAATTACGACAACAATTAATCGTGTTGTCACAGAGACCGTTCCTTTTGACACTATTTTTATTACTGACCCAACTCTATCGATTGGAACACAAGTGATTCAAACAACTGGTCAAAACGGTGTCAGAACCCTTGTTTATGAAGAAGTCTATGACTTAGACAACAATCTCATTAGCTCAACACTTGTTTCTGACAATATGTCTGTTCAGGTTATCAATCGTATTATCCGCATCGGAACCTTACAGACCACAGAAGCAACTCCTGAGGCATCAGTTTCTACTCCTGCCAAGACAGAGACTTACAGGTATCTGCCTGCAAGTTATGAGGCCGTATTAAATGCACCCGTAAGTCCGAAAGCAGCAAACCCAGAAGCTATGCTTCCACAAACTGGCGAGGATCAAAACCGTATGGCTATTATCGGCAGCGTTATGCTTGTAGCCGGTGGTATTAGTTTACTTGCCAAAAAACGTCGAGAAGACTAAAATTTCTTCTGACCTTAAAACCGCAAAACTCCCCTTTCAATTAGTCGAAGGGGGAGTTTTGATTTGCTCCAACAACTTATCTTTGAAAGACATCTGGGTATAGATACTTAACTGGTTTAATTTGAAGTATTTGTGACTTCATATTATAATAGAAGGAGATTAGTCCTTATTAGAAAGTGATTTATATGAATTCAAGTATTTTAACAGCCTTTGCACTAACAGCTATTGCTGGTTTGGCTACTGGGATTGGAAGTCTGATTGCTTTCCTTGCGAAACACACCAATAAAACCTTTCTTTCGGTCAGCCTTGGGTTTTCAGCCGGCGTGATGATTTACGTTTCAATGGTGGAGATTTTCCCAACGGCTCAAGAGATACTGACTAAGGAACTTGGGGAACGCTCAGGTTCTTGGGTCAATGTGATTTCGTTTTTCTTAGGGATGGGCTTGATTGCTCTCATTGATAAGTGTATTCCTTCTGAAGAAAACCCACATGAAATCAAAAATCTTGAGGACGAGAACCGACAACCTCAGAAGTTGATGCGGATGGGGCTGATGACCGCCATTGCTATTGCTGTCCACAACTTTCCAGAAGGTCTGGCTACCTTTGTCTCCGCCTTACAGAATCCTAGCTTAGCGCTTCCTATCGTTGTTGCTATTGCTATCCACAATATCCCTGAAGGCATTGCTGTTTCAGTTCCCATTTATCAGGCGACACGTTCGAAGAAAAAAGCCTTCACCTATTCTTTCTTATCCGGCCTGGCTGAGCCTTTAGGTGCTTTAATCGGCTGGTTTCTTCTCATGCCTATTATGAATCAGGTAATATATGGAGCCATTTTTTCGGCGGTCGCCGGCATTATGATTTTTATTTCCATGGATGAGCTCTTACCGGCTGCTCGCGAATATGGCCAGCACCACCTGTCTATCTATGGATTGATTTCCGGCATGATTGTCATGGCCATAAGCCTCCTGCTCTTTATCTAGAAAGCCTCTATGAAAATTTTAATTCCGACAGCTAAGGAACTAAACCTCCTCAGCCAGACTTCCCCCCATCAGTTAAGCCAAAAATCACAAAAAATTGTTGACACGATTTTAAACCATCGGAGTATTAAAGACTTGGCAGTCTTTTACAAAATCTCTAAGGAAAAAGCACAGGAAGAGTACCTACCCCTAAGGCAGCTGCAGACAGGACAGGCTCTGGCCGCTCCTGCCTTAGATCTCTTCAACGGCCTCATGTACCGCAATATCGACAGAAACCTTAGTGAAACTGAAAAAAACTATGTTAAAAAGAGGGTTTTTATCACATCTGCCCTATACGGCATCAGCAATGCTTATGATGCTATGGCCGCGCACAGGCTTGACTTTACGCAGACGCTCAGTATCAACGGAAAATCCTTAAAAAACTATTGGCAGAAAGACTATGATCGCTTCTTAGAAAAACAAGGACCTTTCATCTCACTCTTATCCAGTGAATTTGAATCCGTTTTTTCTAAAAAATACCGTGAGCAACTGATTCAGGTTCAATTTATGGAAAATAAAAACGGACAGCTGAAAACACATGCCACCATTTCTAAGAAAGCCCGTGGTAAATGCTTAAGCCAGATGATCAAGCAGGATATCACTCAGGTCAGCCAGCTAAAAGCACTAACATTCGATGGCTTTGTCTATGATGCCAGCCTATCATCCCCTCAAAAATTAGTCTTTATTAAAAAGGTTTAGGCATATGCCTAAACCTTTTTAAATGAGTTTATCACGGCTGACCTGCTCATAAGCGTGGTCGCCATCATTGAGTTTATCCCAGATGACCACCTGCCCGCTGGCTAGTGACTTCTGAACATCAATAATGCGTTGGTTGGAAGAACCTCGGAACTGCAGCATCACATTTTTTTTGCTCAAGTCAAAGCGGCCATCAACCAATATGTCAATCAAGCTTAGCAACTCCAGCTTGTCAGGCGTTTCCTGTAGCATTTCCTCCCAGGTATAGCCTGTCCATGACCAGATATCCTTATCTGGCAACTCTTTTCGAATACGTTTCACTAGAGGCAGAAGAATGCCAGTGTTTAGAAAGGGTTCTCCGCCAAGCAAGGTCAACCCCTGAACGTAAGGCTGAGCCAAATCTGCCATAATCTGCTCTTCTAATTCTTGGGTATAGGGCACACCAGCACCGAAGGACCAGGTCGCTTGATTATAGCAGCCTTCACAGTGAAACAGACAGCCCGCTACATAGAGAGAATTACGGACACCTTCGCCGTCTACAAAATTAAAGGCCTTATAGTCAATGATTCGTCCCTGACTTACTTCCTCACTCTTCCATTCCTGAGGTTTTGGATTATTCATGGTCATCCTCCATCTCTATCCAGTAACGTTCAAAATGGTGTCTAATATCTTCCAGAACACCGCCATTAGCCAAAATAACACTTCGGCTGGCTGGGTTATCATCATGGCAGGTCAATAAAATCGACCTTATGTTTTTCTTCATCGCTTCTGCTAAGCCAAGAGCTAACTGTTCTTTGGCATGGCCTTTGCCACGCTCAGACGGCCTAATCGAATAGCCGATATGACCCCCCTGCGCTCTCAAAAACTCATTGAGTCGCAAGCGTAGATGGAGAAAACCCAAGGCTCTCCCCTCCTCATCAAAGGAAACAAACTGAATGGCCGGTACGAAGCCCGATGGAAGGTTAAGACCCCGTTCACAGTCGAGATTATAAGCCAGCCAATCCTCGTAGGAAAAATTCTCACTGGTCCAAAAGCCGCCATCATGGGCTGCATCAGCTTTCTCAAACTCTGCCATCATCTCTAAAATAGCTGCTTTGTCCTCTGGCTGAGGTCGTCTTAAGTCCATTAGTCTCCTATTCTTTCTTTGATTTGCGCGTCAGTTTTTCTAAAAATTGTGCCCTCAAGTCCGTCTTGTCTTCTTTTTTGTCCTTCAATGTGCTGGCGTTCTTTTCATGAAAGCGCAAGACTTGTGCCTTGCCCTTATCATCCAATTGGTATTTTCCCATAGAGTCCTCCTTGAGCCGAAAATAAGGTTGGCATATCTTCCAACCTTATGATGTCTTGGCCACCTTTTTAGGCTTGGCCTGGATTATAAATCGTTGAGCCATTCATATGTTTGACCCTTGCTGCAATTTCTTGATGACGGCCGTGAACCATTGGCCGCGCCTGCGGGTTGCCTAGGTAACCACAGGTTCTTTTAACGACATCAACTGTTTTAGGGTCGGTGTTGCCACAGTTGGGGCACTTAAAACCACGCTCAGTCGGCTCAAAATCACCTTCAAAATGACATTCATAGCAATGATCAATTGGTGTATTGGTTCCCAGATAACCCACACGATCATAAGCATAATCCCAGACAGCTTCAAGAGCCTTAGGATTCTGCTGTAAAACAGGGTATTCGCAGTAATGAATGAAACCACCGCTGGCGCCTGCCTCTGGATAGATTTTTTCAAAGTCTAATTTTTCAAACGGTGTTGGATTCTTGCGAACATCGTAATGGAAAGAGTTGGTGTAATAATCCTTATCCGTGATATTTTCAACCTCACCAAATTTTGCCTTGTCCAAACGACAGAAACGGTCGGTTAAACTTTCAGAAGGTGTTGAATAGACGGAAAAATGATAATCATAGGCATCTGACCAGTCCTCGCATAACTGTTTCATCTGACGAATAATGTCCACAGTAAAATCCTTAGCAGCAGGATTGGTCTCCCACTCTCCGCCATAAAAGACTGAAGCTACTTCGTAAAGCCCAATATACCCTAAAGAAATCGTCGCCCGACGATGCTTAAAGAGATCATCGACATTGCCATCTTTAGACAGACGTTTTCCAAAAGCACCGTATTGGTAAAGAATAGGGGCATTAGCCGGTGTGGCTTCCTTAACACGATTGATACGGTAAACCAGAGCATCTTTGGCAATGGCCATACGCTCGTGGAAGATATCCCAAAATTTGTCCATATCACCATTGGATTCCATGGCAATACGGGGGAGATTGACGGTTACCACACCTAAGTTCATACGGCCGGAGGTCACATCTTGCCCATTTTCATCTTTCCAGCCTTGCAGGAAGGAACGGCAGCCCATAGGCACCTTGAAAGATCCGGTCAATTCAACAATCTTATCATAAGACAGCATATCCGGATACATGCGCTTGGTGGCGCATTCCAAGGCCAATTCCTTGATATCATAGTTGGGAGATCCTGGCTCTAGGTTAAGACCCCTTTTAAGAGTGAAAATCAGTTTTGGAAAAATGGCTGTCCGATGCTCGCTGCCCAGACCATTGATGCGAATGTTAAGAATGGCCTTCTGGATTTCACGTTCAAACCAGCCTTGACCCAAACCAAAACCAAGTGAAGTAAAAGGGGTCTGACCATTTGAGGTGAAGAGAGTATTGATCTCATACTCCAAAGACTGCATGGCATCATAGATGTCTTTTTGAGTCTTTAAACGGGCATAGGCTTCTTGCTTCTCAGGAAGCACCCATATTTCAGCATCTTTCAAATGCTTCTGATAGTTGAGCTCAGCATAGGGTGCTAAAAATTCATCAATCCGATCGGCCGAACAGCCTCCGTACTGACTAGAGGCGACATTGGCAATGATTTGAGAAATCTGTGCCGTTGCTGTCTGAATAGACTTCGGACTCTCTACCTCAGCATTACCAATCTTAAAGCCATTAGCCAACATGCCCTTAAAATCAATTAGACAGCAGTTGGTCATCGGTGTGTAGGGACTATAATCCAGGTCGTGATAATGAATATCCCCTTTTTGGTGCGCATTGGCCACATGCTCAGGCAACATTTTCAAACCGATAGATTTTCCGACAATACCTGCCGTCAAATCACGCTGGGTATTGAAAACATCGCTGTCTTTATTGGCATTTTCATTGACGACGGTCTGATCCTTATTGATGAGTTTATCAATGCTCAGGTTAATATCAGTAGCCTGAGACCGTTCAAAATCGCGACGGGTCCGGTAGTTGATATAGGCCTGCGCAATGGCATATTCATTTTCCTGCAGGAGCTCGTGTTCGACGATGTTTTGAATTTCATAAATCTTGACATTTTTATCAAAGCGCTCCACAATTTCTGCCACAACCTTATTGGTAATCGCCTTTAATTTGGCCTCAATAAAAGGCGACATCGCTGTCACCTGCTCGCTGGCGCGAACGAGGGCCTGAAAAATTTTATCAGCATCAAAATGGACTTCCCGTCCATCTCTTTTAATAACAGATATTTCTGGCTTTAAAACAATTTCCTGTGTTTCTAATCGAATCATAACCGTTCTCCTTACAGAGAACATTATAGCATACACACAAAAAAAATCAATATCTTGTGGTGAAAATTTTATCGATACACAAGATATTGATTTTTCCTTATTTTTTCTGATAAAGAAGGAAATGTTGGCTGTTAATTTCAGAAATCAAATTATAATTATTTTCTAAGTTTTTCTGCAAGGTCTCCGATAAGGTCAGGTCTTTATTGACAAGGACAAATTTGGATTCGTTTTGCAAAAGCTCATCTTCCAGTTCTTTCTTATTGGAAGCCTTGACCGTATTGACGGTTGGTATCGGATAGGCCGTTGCCGACTTCCGAACACTGTCCAAGTAGACCTTGGCGCTGGAATCCCAAGTGTAGATAAGCTCTTTGGAGCTGGTGTTCTGCTTCAAATAAGAAACAATCTCTCCTCGCTCTTGATTAAGTGGAACTGCAGTCGCAAAAGAATAAATCGGCAAAAAAAGGCTATAAGCCAAAATGAGATAAGGCAGATAGAAGTGACTCATAACAAAAATACTGAGCACCTTTTTAGACTGACGCTGACGCTTTCTGCGTCTTGATCCCGTATGGTAAACCTCTTTGTACTTATCATTGAGATAGAGGCTGGTCAAGACCAAACCAAAGGGTAGGAGAATCAGGAAGGAATAGGTGTCAAAACTTTGGGATAAAAAGACATAAACCAAATTTAAAATGAAGCTCACGAAGACAATCACTTTAATGATATCATCTCGATCATCTTCCCGTCTGATATGTTTAAAGAATGTCAAAGCCCCCATGAGCAAACCAGAAGCAAAGAGCACAAAAAGCTGGAAGGGCATCGTTAGAAAAAGATTCTCTTTGCCTAAGGCAAAATAGGTGAAATAATAAATCCCTGCCTGACTAATGTAAGAGGAAAGCACCTGTAAATCTAGGACAAAATAGCCGACAGTGTAAAAAATCAAGAGTCCGCCAAAAATAAGGCATAAGAATTGGTATACATTGCGGGCACCTTGTCTGGCCCGAATATTGCGGACAGCAATCACAAGCAGAGAAACAAGCCAGAAAAAAAGCGTCCGCGGTTCCATAAGGTAGGCCAAGGCACCTGTTAAACCGTACACAATAAAGCCTTCATCTTTAGCCTCTCCCACAAAATAACGGGTTAAAAACCAAAGTGAGATGAAAACAAAGGGCATCGCAAACTGAATTGGATAAAGCCCTCCGAAGCCCAATGAAAAGTTAAGGACATAAAACAGGATTAAAGTATTGACCGCAATTTCATCCTTACCCGTCATGTGGGTCACGATTTTATAAAGATAGGTTCCTGATACATAAAAGGCCAAGAACTGGACTAGGACCAGCCAAAGGCTGGAACCTAAAAAGTAACTTATGGCAATCAGACCATAATAAAGAAAGCCACCCGTTGCAAAAATGTCCGTATACGGCAGCTGCCCTCGGACCATCATAAAGCCCGTATAAAGACTATGTGACTGATAGGCATTTGCAAAGTCCGTCAATAAAGGGGTCGCCACACTGAAAACACTGACAAAAATACTTAATAATAAGAGATAAGCACGGTGTCTAGATGCCATCTTCACTTTTGTTTTCGTCTGACTGGCCTTGTCAGGCTGATTAGTTGTTCTATGGCTGTTGAATTCGCGAGAACGGCTGTAAGACGCTCTTCTTTTTGATGTATCTATTTGAGACACAGTCTCTTTTTTCTTATCTTTCAACGGTTTGCTCCTTGATTTTGTCTACTATAAAAGTATAACAGAATCTACTCATTAGTCAATTTTTGTGACAGCCGACTGAAGGTTTGAATTTCCTTGAAAGTATGCCATTTTTTAGCCTGATAGGACTGCAAAAAAAGATGCTCCTCCTTGCTGATTTTGTCTTGTTTGTTCATAAACCACCTCAATGGTTTATTCGTCAAAAAATAAAAAAAGATGCTAGGCTGATTATCCTAACACCCATCATCTTATTCTTCGTCTAAAAAGCTATTAAAGACTTCTTCAATCATATTCCATTCAGCATCTGAATCTTCAGGAATAGGCTGTAAATCTCCTTCTGTACCATCTTCATTTTCGGTAAAGGAATAGGCTTGGATTTCTACCTGTCCATCTTCATCTTCTTCTGCACCAACTGGAACCAGAAGGACATAGTTTTTGCCGAACTCTTCCTTACCGTCAATGGTGAGTAAAATCTCAAATAAGCTTTCATTGCCTTGTTCATCAACAAGGGTAATGACTTCATGATCGTGTTCGTGGTTATGTGCCATCTCGTCTCCTTAAAACATCCTATCTAAATAATTTTGAAGAATCAGCTGAGCAGCCAACTTATCAATTACCTTTTTACGTTTGCCGCGGCTAATATCTGCCTCTTCGACCAGCATTCTCTCTGCCTGGACGGTGGTTAGACGCTCATCCTGATAATCAACGGGCAGGTCAAAACGCTCTTTTAGTTTATCCCCATAAGCCTGACTAGCCTCGACTCTGGGGCCGCTGGTATTATTCATGTTTTTCGGCAAACCAATAACAAACTTCTGAACCTTATACTCTTTGACTAACTCTGCCAAACGCTCAAGACCAAATTCCCCTTTATTTTCATTAATTGGGATAATCTCTAAGCCTTGGGCTGTAAAACCTAAGGGGTCGCTGATGGCAACACCAACAGTCTTAGAACCAACATCAAGTCCCATCAGTCTCATTTGACATCAATCCCATTTCCTTGAAGGTAAAAGCGAACCAATTCTTCCACAATTTCATCACGTTCGTATTTACGAATCTGATTGCGGGCATCATTGTAGCGGGGTACATAAGCAGGATCCCCACTCAACACATAGCCAACGATTTGATTGATTGGGTTGTAACCTTTCTCCTCTAAGGAGCGATAGACATTGGTCAGAGTCTCACTGATTTCTCTTTTGTTACTATCATCAAGGTTAAAACGAACCGTTTCATCTGTAAATCCCACAACAACACCTTCTTTCTATAGGGCATAATATAGTATATTATAACGTATTTAAGCATTTTTAACAAGGATAAGACGTTTTAAAACCGAATAGACGCCCAAGTATACCAATTATTCCCAAAGACTGGTTTTTTCAGAGATCTTTTTATACACTAAGGGTGGAAAGGGGGATACCATGAAACTTGAACTCATTAAAGATCTCAGCCTGACAGAAAATATCGCCAAGATATTCTATCAAACATTGGATCTTGAAACTCAGGAAGTCATTGACGTGATTGAAAAGAACAGGCGGTATCTTCATGGCTTTC
This sequence comes from Streptococcus ferus DSM 20646, assembly GCF_000372425.1. GTDB lineage: Bacteria > Bacillota > Bacilli > Lactobacillales > Streptococcaceae > Streptococcus > Streptococcus ferus. The sequence continues at coordinate 84,503 of NZ_AQVD01000003.1, read as the reverse complement.
AGGACAAGCGCCTCTATCTGATTGACCCTAGGAAAGTCTTACGTATCTTTTCGGAAAATAAGGCTGTTTTTATTGAAACGAAGGATGGCATTTTCAAAAGTAGACACCGGCTTTATCATTTTGAAGAGATGTTGGATCAATACTTTATTAAAATTTCACAAGGTGAGCTCGTTAATATAAGGGCTATCCGAGAACTGAACATGAGCCTTCCAGGAAACATAGAGGTGGTTTTATCAAATGGTCAGCGGAGTTTTGTAGCCAGACGACGTCTAAAGGCCTTTAAAAAAGCCTTGCAAATCGGAGGAAAACGCTATGAAAATACTTAAAACTATTATCATCTCTGCCATTATCGGCTTGGGAATCGGAAATCTTCTCAATCTCAGCCTCTCACTCATTGGGGGCTATGCCTATCAGCCTGGTGTCCCAACTTTTCTGAATCAGTTCGACAGCTTCAACCAAGCCGTCTTGATCGAATTTATACTCTATGCTGCATTAGGGATATGCCAAGGATTAGCTAGGTATATTTTTCAGATTGAGAAAAGGAGTATCGCCACCACCATTCTCTCTCACTACGGTCTCATTATGCTGCCCTTAGTCGTTGTTGGAGCCTACCTCCACTGGTTTCCTTTCCACCTCTGGGGAATTGCTGGATTTCTCTTGATAGCCAGTCTCCTTTATTTAGGCATCGGCTTCTTTCTCTATACCAGCAGTAAAAAGGATGTTGAGACAATTAATGCCTTTTTGAAAAAACAAGCTACACAGCTACACAAATAAGAGTTTCCATTAAAAAACCGAACACTGGCTGATGTTCGGCTTTTTTGTCATTTTCTTTAATTAAGAGGCTTTTTTAGCACCTTGCAATTTCAGCTGGGCAATGTAAAGACTAGGGCTTAAGTCCGTCACAATAGACATATCCCCAAAACTGCCGCCAACTGCTGATAAAGCCTTTTTATCCAAGGTTGCCATATCAAAGCTTATATTAACCTTGACTTCGTAGTTCTCTGTCAAATCAACGTTCAGAGTAACTCCTTTGACACTTTTCAACGTCTTGATATCTTCATTTTCATTCATTTTTTCGACAATAATCGCACGCGCCTCATCCAGAGGATAAGTTTGAGCATTGGCTTTATTGGTCTCATCTAGAGGCTGAACAACTTCCATCTTGATGGTGATAAACTTATCACCCTGATAAGTCAAGGTGTGACTATGCGTTTGTGTCGGCGCCCCAGACTTCGTATCATACTGATAAGTGTAAGTCTCTGTCACAACCGCTTCTGTCTTCGTAGTGGTCTCTTCTTCTGTTTGTGTTGTGACTTCCTGACTAGAAGTCGTCTTTTCCTTCTTTGATGCGCTGGTTTTTTCAGTCTCCGAATCCAGCTTGCTGAGATTTTGCAAAGGGGAGTTTGCACAAGCCGTTAGCAGCAAACTTGCCAACAAGAGTCCCATAACTTTCTTTTTCATCCGTTCCTCCAAGGCCTTTATTTCTTCTTCCGCTTAGGCAAAGCAAATAATAGGATAATAAGCAGGACAATCCCTGCTAAAATACCAGAAAAAGGCATTGTCGGCACAAAAATAATACGCATCAAGCGATAAGGTGCGGTCACCGCATCTTGAAAGGGAACCCCTTGCCTAAGATCTAAAACCACAAAAGCACCGTAAGTCAAGACAAGAAAGACAAATAGGTAGCGAATAAAGCTGAGAAGCACCAGCCACCAGCCTCTCAATCTGGTCCTAGAAAACAGAACCATGGCGGTCGTTAAAAGGATAAAGGGAAGGATATCCAGCCACCTGTCAGGAAAGTTATAAAACAAGGCTAAACACACTAATAAGGCGATAAAGGCACCAATTTGGAAATATAACCAAAAAGGGGACCGTTTTTTCGTTTCTTTTTGCTCACTTCTTTTCATTTTCATTTCTCCTTAGCATCCAGTATATCATAAAAGGAGGCTAAGGATAAGAAGATTTTTCCATTTCAAGCGTTAAGAAAAGAACCCTTCTGGGTTCTTTTCTTATAGTGTCTTAGAGAGCTGCCCGTAAACGAGCCTGAGCATTCTCAACATTTCGGATAGAACGCGGCAGGAAGGCTCTAATATCATCTTCCTTGTAGCCCACCTGAAGACGCTTATCATCAATCAAGATTGGGCTCTTCAGAATTCGCGGATTTTCTTGAATCAAATCAATCACTTCGCTGACACTTAAATCATCAATATTGCAGTTAAGTGCTTTGGCGTAGCGATTTTTAGATGAAACAATACTCTCAATACCGTTTTCTGTTTTAGATAAGATATTAAGAATTTCCTCCTTGGTCAAGGATTCTTTTCCTAGGTTTTGTTCTTTATATGGCAGTTGATGAGCATTTAGCCATGTTTTTGCTTTTTTACAGCTGGTACAACTTGAAATCGTATAAATTTTGATCATGTGCAAATCTCTCTTTCTTTACATGATACTAATATCATAACACAGCTCTTTTTAAAATAACTCGGTCTCGGGACCTATTTTTTAATCTTCCAGTTCGATAGCGTCCTCAAGGTCTAAGACAAGGTCTTCTTTTGCTGCAGTGTCAGCCTTTTGCACCTTTTCGTCTGAGATTGTTTCTGCCTGTGTCTCTTCAATCAGACCAAATTTGACACGCACTTTATGATCGATTTCGTCAAAGATTTCTGGATTATCTGCTAAGAATTTTTTAGCATTTTCTGATCCCTGACCAATTTTTTCACCCTTATAGGAATACCAAGCTCCTGCCTTCTGGATGATATCCTGTTCGCTGGCGATCTTAACCAGCTCACCTGTACGAGAAATCCCTTCGCCATACATAATTTCCACAAAAGCTTCTTTGAACGGAGGCGCAATCTTATTTTTGACCACTTTAATTTTGGTTTCTTTACCAATATTACTGTCTTTTTGATCGCCTGTTCCTTTAATCTGTGTGTTCCCGCGGACATCCAAACGAACTGAAGAGTAGAACTTAAGCGCTCGTCCCCCAGGAGTTGTTTCCGGATTCCCAAACATAATTCCTACTTTTTCACGCAGCTGGTTAATAAAAATAGCAATCGTCTTGGTTTTGTTGATAGAAGCAGACAGCTTGCGCATCGCCTGACTCATCATACGGGCCTGCAAACCAACATGACTGTCTCCAATGTCTCCGTCAATTTCTGCTCGGGGAACCAGAGCTGCGACTGAGTCAACGACAACAAGATCCACAGCGCCTGAGTCAATCAATTTTCCGGCAATTTCAAGCCCCTGCTCTCCTGAATCCGGCTGAGACAGCAACAATTCATCGATATTGACACCGAGAGCTGCGGCATAGGCTGGGTCAAGTGCATGCTCTGCGTCAATAAAGGCTGCGATGCCGCCATCCTTTTGCGCCTGAGCAACCGCATGAAGGGCAACAGTTGTTTTACCAGAACTTTCAGGGCCGTAAATTTCAATGATACGTCCTTTTGGATAGCCACCAGCACCTAGAGCGATATCAAGTGCCAAACTGCCCGAACTCATCACTTGAACCTTTTGTTCCGCCCGCTCTCCTAGGCGCATAACCGCTCCCTTACCAAAATCCTTTTCGATATTTTTTAAGGCGTCATCCAGCGCTTTCTTACGCTCATCACCAAACTTTTTGGTAACACCTTCTGTTTTTTTTACTTTTTTTGCCATGTCTTTCTCCTATTCTTTTATATAAAAGGCACTCCTACTATTATACTAAATTTTCCTTAGATAATAAAGCCTTGCGTACCAAATTAAAGGCGTGTAAAACCGCAATATAACGCACATCAGACCGGCTTCTGCCACCGATTTGAACTTTGACTGTTTGAGTTTTTCGACCAGTTGCTAGCCCGATAAAAACCGTGCCCGCCGGATGACCTTCTAAACTGTCAGGACCTGCCACACCTGTCAGTGAAACGGCTAAATCTGAGTCTGTCAATAGGCGCGCCTGCTCGGCCATTCTTCCGGCTGTAAAGCTGCTGACTACCCCCTGCTCCTCTAACGCTTGTAGGGGAATGCCCAACATTTTAGCTTTTTCTTCTATGCTGTAAGTCACAAAGCCGCCTTTGAAAACCTGAGAAGCTCCAGGAAAGTCGGCCAAACTTGCCTGAAAAAGGCCAGCTGTCAGACTTTCTGCAGCACTCAGCGTCAGCCCCTGTCTCTTCAAAAGGTCAAAAACAACCTCCCCTAAAGAAGTCTCATCTCCATAAGCATAAAAGAGAGCTTCTAAGGGGCTGCGACTGAGAATACGGGTTTCTAATTGATCCAGTTTATCATCAGCCGCTGCCTGGCTAGCAGCCTTGGTCGAGAGACGCAGAGTGACTTCCCCTGTTTTGGCATAGGGAGCAATGGTAGGATCTGTCTGCTCTTCAATAAGATCACTTAATATCGTCACGAGCTGGCTTTCGCCAATCCCAAAAAAGCGGAGGACTCTCGAATAAAGTTTGGTTGAATCCTTCGTAAGAAGCGGCAGCAAGTGTTGATTGACCATTGGTTTAAGTTCGCTTGGCGGCCCAGGCAGTACAACGTAGGTTACCCCTTCTGATTCAATCAGTCCGCCGACAGCCAGACCCGTAATATTCTGGATGGGCAAAGAGCCTTCGATAATTTGAGCCTGACACTCATTATTAGGAGTCCTTGCATATTGAGGTCTGGTTGCAAAGAAATCGTCCAGTTTTTGGCTGGCCAGGGGGTCAAAAACCAAAGGTTTTCCTAAAAATTTAGCCAGAGTCTGCTTTGTCAAATCATCTTCTGTCGGTCCCAGTCCGCCGCAAAGTATCACCAGATTACTCCGGCTCTTAGCAATCTCTAAAACCGATTGCAACCGTGCTTCATTGTCCCCAACAGCTGTCTGAAAATAGACATCAATGCCCAAAGCCGCCAATTTTTCTGATAAAAACTGGGCATTGGTATTGACAATCTGTCCTGTTAAAATTTCTGTTCCAACCGCGATAAGTTCTGCTTTCATTTTACCACCTAACTGTCTATTCGTAACTGCCACCATTTTATCACAAAAAATAGTCCTTTTTTAATTTAGCCACTATTTCTATCTCTGCGGGTCGGGTAAACTTGAGGCTATTTCTAAACCTATGATGTCAGATAAAAACCAGGTCTCAATGAGACCTGACTTTAAACTTCTTTAAACTCACAGCTGATTTCATGATCATTCACCAGACCTGCGGCTTGCAAATAAGAGTAGATACAAACTGGTCCAGTAAACTTGAAGCCTCTCCGTTTCATATCCTTGGATAACCTTTCAGACAAATCTGTCTTTGCCGGAGCCTTCTTATAATCCTTGACAGAATTGTCAAGCGGTGTAAAGTTTACCCAGGACCAAAGATAGGCATCAAAGGAGCCAAATTCTTCTTTAACTTTTAGAAAAGCTTGAGCATTGGTCCTGGTTGCGTAAATTTTGCCACGGTTGCGGACAATTGCCGGATTTTGCAGAATATCCTCCAACTCCTCGTCAGACATCACAGCAACCTTGTGATAATCATAATTGTCAAAAGCCTGCTTGAAGGCAGCCCGCTTATTGAGAATGGTTTCCCAAGAGAGGCCTGCCTGATAGGTCTCAAGGCAGAGCAACTCAAACAGAGCCTGCTCATCATGGAGGGGCTTGCCCCATTCATCATCATGATAAGCCACATATAAAGGGTTACTTTCTTTTACCCAGCCACAACGTTTCATAAAAGCCTCCTCAACACTCTGTCTGAGCTTACTTAATCAGCATTTTAAGTGCTGATTTGATATAGTTTTCCGTACTGTCAGTAGTTCCTTCAAAAAAGCGGCGAATCTTTTTCAGTTCACTGGCCTTATAACCGAGAGCCAAGAGGGCTTCCATCGCTTCCTCCAGATTCTGGTTGCCTTGTGACTGTGCCTTAGCTGCCTTGCTCTCTTCTGCTGAAAATTCTGCGAATTTCCCTGCCAAATCCAGAACCATCTGCTGGGCAGTCTTTTTGCCAATCTTGGGAAACTTCATCAGGTACTTAACATCACTTTTATCAATAGCCTCAACCAAACCGTCATTATCATCTGCCGCTATAATAGCCAAAGCCGAAGTGGGCCCGATACCCGTCACCGAAATCAGCTGAAGAAAGACGGCTTTCTCCTCTTCTGTGTGAAAGCCGTAGAGCAGCTGGGCATCTTCACGGACAACATGATGCAGGTAAATTTTAAGCTCCTGTTTAAGCTGGTCTGAGAAGCTGTAAGGGTTGGCAACATTGATGATGTACCCGAGTCCTCCGGCTTCCAAAACAATATACTTGGCTGTGATCTTGGTCAAAACACCTTTTAAATAATCGTACATATGAACTCCTTCTATCCTATTCAGTATAGCATATTTCTTGTCCTCTTTTGGCAAAGATTGTCTGGCGCCGATACACTAAAAAAGCTTTGGTGGACAAAGCTTTCAATATTTTCCTAAATCGCGCAGGCTCGTATGATTTTCTTGGATACGGCGGAACATCTTCTCCATATCAGATTTGGTGAAGTTGACTAAGACCGGACGGCCATGCGGACAGTTATAAGGGTTTTTACACTGAGCTAATTGTGTCAAAAGGTTTCTGGCCGAATAATCATCCAGACTATGATTGGCCTTAATGGAGCGTTTGCAGGACATCATAATAGCCAGCTCTGCTCGATAGGTTTTGATGGAAATGTCGTTCGTCAAGAGCAGCATATCACAAATTTCATAGATACCTGCTTCAATTTCCTCTTCTTTCATCCAGATGGGATGCTCTCTGAGGATGAAGGTGTTGTCTCCATACGGGTCTAGGTGGATTCCTACTTCTTTCAAGAGAGGCATTTTTTCCTGCAATGTCATGAAATCATTTCGAGGAAATTCAAAGAGATAGGGGACTAGCACCTGCTGTAAACTCGTGTCAACTTGACCAATGGCCTCTCTGTAGTATTCATACTTGACACGTTCCTGAGCAGCATGCTGATCAATAATATAAAGCCCCCCTTGTCCTTGAGCAAAGAGATAGGTCCCATGCATCTGTCCAAAATACTCCAATTCAGGAAAACTTGACCTTTCTTCATTTTCAAGCTCTCTAAGGAGTTTCCGTAATGTCGCCTGATGCTTAACATCAACGTCTGGATGATTAGCATCGGATGCCTCCTGATATTCTTGGAGACGGTTGGCTTTATGGTAGGCTGTCGGGCTGGTTGATGACAGGTCTTGGGAAGTCGGCAGGCTATTCTGCTCCTCTAAGACTGCAGGTGCCTCATCAACAATGGCATCTTTCATGAAAAAGTCTTGACGTTCCTTGTCGTAGTAAAGTGACTTTTCTTTGAGCGGCAAGCTGGTCTGTTCTGGCTTCGGACTACGCCGACCATTTGATTTTGCCAAATTTTCCAGCGCATCTGGGATAAGGCTCTTTGCCCTTAAGCTTTGAGCAATTGCTGAGCGGATAAGCGCCATGAGCTCTTTTTCTTTGGAAATACGGACTTCTTGCTTTGTCGGATGAACATTGACATCTGCCAGATAGGGGTCAATCTGGATATCAATCACAGCAATCGGAAAGCGGCCAACCATCAGCTTAGAGCCATAGCCTTCTAAAATCGCACGGTTAAGCAGGAAATTCTTAATGTATCGGCCATTGATCAAAAGCGTTATGTAATTGCGGTTAGCACGCGTCAATTCAGGCAGGCTAATATAGCCTGAGACTTCAAAATCAAGATCCGTCGCCGAGATTTCCACCATTTTTTTTGCGGTGTTGAGACCATAAATGCCTGCAATAGCCTGACGAAGATCCCCTGTTCCAGAGGTCTTGGTCAGCTGGCGGCCATCATTGATTAAGCTGAACGCAATCTCGGGGTGAGCCAGACTGAGACGATTGACAACATCAATAATGTGTCCGGTTTCTGCCTGTAGGCTTTTCATATACTTGAGCCTGGCAGGTGTATTAAAGAAAAGGTCTTCGACGGTAATTTTTGTGCCAGTCGGACTGGTTGCAACCTCTTCTTTTTCAATCTTACCTCCTTTGGCTAGAAGCAGGCTGCCGTGTTCTGAATCCGCGGTTGCAGTGACTATTTTAAGCTGGCTGACGGAAGCGATGGAAGGCAGGGCCTCTCCGCGAAAACCTAGGGTCCGAATCCTAAAAAGATCTGACTGATTTTTAATCTTACTGGTGGCGTGCCGACGCAAACTCATCGCCACATCTTCCTGTGCCATTCCATGGCCATTATCTGTTACCTGAATTTTTTGCAGGCCAGCTTGTTCCACCTCGATAGTAATTTGGCGGCTGCCTGCATCAATGGCATTTTCAACCAATTCTTTGACCACACTGGCCGGTCTTTCAATGACCTCTCCTGCCGCAATCTGATTGGCTAAAACTTCCGGTAGTTCTATAATTGTTGACATCATTTTTCCTCGCTCGAATGGGACTATTATACCATAAATGCCTAGGGAAGGCTGACTTGGAACACAAGGTTGGTTGGCTATTAATTTTTTTTATGGCTAGAGATAAAAAAATCTAATTATGCAACGTTTTTTATTGATGATAGCATTATAAGTATTAGCTCATGATTGAAATAAGGAGGATTAGGCATGATAACAGCACAGAGAGGGAGTCTGTTGAGGGCCAAGGGCTGGAGACAGGAAGGGCTCCTGCGGCTACTGGAAAATGTCTTGGAAAATGGGGAAGACCCAGAAAATCTCATCGTTTATGGGGCATTGGGAAAGGCGGCCAGAGACTGGTCTTCTTATCATGCCATTGTGGAGAGTCTGCTAAATCTGGAGGAGGATGAGAGTTTGATTGTTCAGTCTGGCAAGCCCATTGCTGTCTTGAAAACCCATCGGGATGCCCCTGTGGTCATTATGGCCAATTCAAATTTGGTTGGTCAGTGGGCAAGGCCAGATTATTTTTATGAATTATATGATAAAAACTTGATTACCTGGGGCGGTCTGACGGCCGGCGATTGGCAATATATCGGTTCTCAGGGTGTGATTCAAGGCACCTATGAGATTTTTCAATCCATTGCCAGACAGGCCTTTGGTGGCAGTCTCAAAGGGCGCTTTATCCTGTCAGCCGGTATGGGTGGCATGGGTGGTTCCCAACCCTTGGCCGGTAAACTGACGGGCGCTGCCATTTTGGTGGTGGATGTCAATGAAGACAACATTGATAAGCGCTTAGACCTGGGCTATGTTGACAAAAAGACGGCTGACTTGGACCAGGCTCTGGGCTGGATAGAAGAAGCCAGACAAAAAGGAGAGTCGCTTTCGGTGGCCTTGGTGGGCAATGCTGCTACGGTCTATCCGGACATTTTAGATAGGGGAATCGTGCCAGATATTGTCACCGATCAGACAGCGGCCCATGATTTGCTCTATGGCTATGTCCCAGAAGGTTTTAGTCTGGACCAGGTGGCCCAGTTAAGAGAGAATCAGCCCCAGGAGCTGGAAGAAGCTGCGGGCAAATCCATTGCTAAGGAAGTCTCGGCCATCCTAGCCTTTCAAGCCAAGGGTGCCCAGGTTTTCGACAATGGCAACAATATCCGCACCCAGGCCAAACGCTTTGGTATTGAGAATGCCTTTGATATTCCGGTTTTCACCGAGGCCTATCTCAGACCCTTGTTCGAGCGAGCTATTGGGCCTTTTCGCTGGATTGCCCTATCTGGTGAGGCCAAGGATATTGAAGTGATTGATCAGTATATTTTGGAGACCTTTCCTGACAATGACATCATCAGCAACTGGATCAAGTTGGCCAGGGAACATGTTCCCTTTCAAGGTTTGCCAGCCCGCATCGGTTGGTTGGGCCATGAGGAAAGAACCCAGCTGGCCTTAGCGGTCAATGATTTGGTGGCATCTGGTCAGCTTTCAGCCCCTATTGCCTTTACCAGAGACCATCTGGATGCAGGGGCCATGGCCCATCCTAATATCATGACAGAGAACTTAAAGGACGGCTCTGATGCGATTGCTGATTGGCCCTTGCTAAACGCCCTGATTGCATCGTCATCCAAGGCAGACTTGGTGGCCATTCATTCTGGTGGCGGGGGCTATACTGGCTTCATGCAGAGTGCAGGCATTACCCTGATTGCAGATGGGAGTCCTGAGGCGGCCGAGCGCATCAAACTAGCCATTACCAATGATACCAGTCTAGGGGTCCTCCGTTATGCGGATGCGGGCTATCAGGCTTCTCTGGATGAAATTGCAGAAAAGGGAATCCGTCATATTCAATTAGAAAAATAAGAAGGTAAGATATGGTTGTCAAAAAATTAAAACGCGAGGATGTTCTGGCTGCCTGTATAGGTGGCGCTGTTCTGGCTAGTGGCGGAGGTGGCTTTTATGAGCACGGCCTGGAAATGGGCTATGCCGCTGTTGCTATCAATGAGGTGCCCTTGCTAAGTCTGGATGAATTGGAAGAGGATGACATTGTCCTTACTCAGACGGCTATCGGAGCGCCAGCAGGAACCACTGACTGGCAGATGCTGGGCCGAGATTATATCAAGGCGGTGCAGCTGATTCTTGAGAAGCATCCCCATCCAGAAAAAATTAAGGGGCTGATGACGCCGCAAAACGGGAAATCCAGCTCCACCAATGGCTGGTTAGCAGCCGCAGCCCTAGGCTTGGCAGTGGTCGATGCAACAGGAGACCTCCGGGCCCACCCGACTGGGAAGATGGGCAACATGGGGGTAGCCAATGATCTCAGCTATCAAACCATTCAGGCAGTGTCTGGCGGACGGGAAGACACAGGCCGCCATATTGAACTGGCTGTGACAGGGACTTCTGCCTACACCTCTAAAATTTTACGAATTGCATCGGACCTATCAGGCGGCTTTATCGCTGCAGCCCGCAATCCCTTGAGCGTTTCCTACCTCAAGGAACATGCGGTGGTCGGCGGCCTTTCTTATGCTCTTGATTTGGGCTATGAAATCCTGTCCCATCAAGGGAAATCTGGTCCTGAGATTATTGAACAAATCGCCGCCTTTACATCAGGTGAGATTTTGGGAACAGGCAAGGTCATCAAAAAGGACATCATCTACACGGATGAGGCCTTTGACATTGGTCAGGTCCATATCAAGGTCGGTCGCAGCACCCTAATCGTGCACGTCCAAAATGAATACATGGCCGTCGATACCAAGTCTGGCAAGCGTCTGGCAACGTATCCTGATGTGATTAGTCTCTTTCGGACAGCAGATGCCCATCCCTTGAGTACCAATGAGATTGAACTGGACCAAGAGGTAACGCTCTTTAAGATTGATAAGAGCCAATTTCCACTCAGCTCAGGTGTGACAGACCCGTCTGTCTATCCAGAAGTGGAGGAAGCTCTGGGCATTGACCTTTATCGGCATGCCTTTCGGGGTAACTAAATGGAGCTGACAGGTTATAATTTGACACTTGACGCCCTCAAAGCGATTGTTGACGGAAAGGAAAAAGTGTCCATCAGTCCCCAAGCCAAAGCCAGTATGGCGAAGGCCCGTCAAATTGTCCTAGCAGCTGTCGATAGTGACGAGGCTATTTACGGCTTAAATACCAGTGTGGGGAAAAATAAAGACATCCGTATTCCCAAAAGTGAATTGGAGGATTTCAACCGCCAACTGATCTACGCTCATTGTGTGGGAATAGAGCCTGAGCTATCCATTGAAAAGGTTCGTGCGGCTATGCTGATTAGACTGAATGGGCTTATCAAAGGCTACGCCGGTGTCCAAATTGAAATGGCTGATTTGCTGGTTGATTTCCTGAATTATGGCGTCACCCCAGTTGTCAATGGCAGGGGATCTGTCGGCGAGGGAGATATCGGTATCCTCTCTTATATTGGCCTTGGCTTAATCGGAGAAGGACTCATTGATTATCAAGGGGAACGCTATCAAGCCGCTGACGTTTTTCAAAAACTCGGACTGAAGCCCATTCGCCTCTATGCCAAGGATGGATTGGGAATTATTAGCTCCAATGCTGTCAGTTTCTCCAAAATCTGCCTTTTGATCAAGCAGTTGGAAAATCTTTTAAAATGGTTTGATCTGGCCTATGCCCTTTCCTTAGAAGCTTTAAATGGCAATGTCACTCCCTTAGATGACAGTGTTCTTGCCAGCAAAAACTTGACCGGTCAGATTAAAAGTGCCCTTCATATTAAAACCTTTTTAAAAGGCAGTTATCTCTTGAAAAAACAGAGCAGGACTGTCCAGGACCCTTTAAGCTTTCGAAACGTCCCTTTAATCCACGGGGCTGTCTATGACTGCCTCCTCCACACCAAAGACCTCATTTTTCAGGAACTTCAGGCCTCTGATGATAATCCAATGGTTGATATCGCCAATAAGCGTGTGATTTCGACACCCAACTTTGAGACCCTAAGCATCAGCCTTTCCGTGGAGATGCTCAAGGTTGCTTTGAGTCATCTCTCCAGGGCCTCTGTTCAGCGGGTTATCAAATTGGGAAACCCTGATTTTACGACCTTAAGTCGATTTTTAAGGGCAAATGACAAGCAATACTTTGGTCTTCAGGCTCTGCAAAAAACAGCAGCCACCTTGGATATCGAAATTCACCACGCCTCTCAAATTTTATCCAATATTTCCTATCCCTTAGCAGGTGAGATGGAAGATCGACAAACCAATTTACCTCTGGTCATTCAAGAAGCGGAAGCCATCTTTGATAAGCTTTACGAGCTTCTTGCCATTGAACTGCTTTATGCCTGTCAGGCTATCTCGCTGAGATTTTCAGATAAAAAGCCTCTTGGCAAGGGGACGCAAGAAATCTATGATAGAATAGCGGGTAGATATGGTATTATCGAAGATGTTCATCAGCTTTACGCCATTGTCAATGGCATTTCTAAAGAACTCCGGGAGCAGCCCGTCCGTTTTACCTTTGAATAAACCTTCTAAGATTGCAAGGACATAAAAAAGACCGACAAATAACCGGTCTTTTTGAATGCTCCCTTTTAGTTTACAAAAGTTCCTTTAAGTCAAAGAGGGTATTCATCGCTTCACGCGGTGTCAGATTAGTCACATCAAGCTGTTTTAAGGTATTAAGAAGCTCTTGGTGGCTGTCCTCTACTGCAAAGAGCGACAGCTGTTCCTGACTGGCTTCTTTGGCGGATAAAGAGGCCTTTGCCTTAAGAGGAAGGTTCGCACCGCTGTTTTCTAAATCATAAAGAATCCGATCCGCCCGATTTAGCAAGGAACTTGGTAAGCCTGCAATTTTAGCCACATGAATCCCATAGGACTTATCCGCTGCCCCTTCTGCAATCTTATGGAGGAAGGTCACCTCCCCATCTTTTTCAAGGGTGGCCACATGGACATTGACAAGGTGTGTCAAGCTACTTGACAGCTCTGTCAACTCATGGTAATGTGTTGCAAACATCGTCTTAGCCCCGACCTCTTCATGAATATACTCAATAATAGCTTGAGCCAGTGCCATCCCATCATAAGTTGCTGTTCCTCGACCCAGCTCATCAAATAAAATCAGAGAGGACTGACTGGCCCGTTTGATGGCTTGGTTAGCCTCCATCATTTCTACCATAAAAGTTGACTGACCTGAAATCAAATCATCGGCAGCTCCAATCCGCGTAAAGATGGCATCAAAGAGAGGCAGTTCGACAGCTTCTGCTGCTACGAAAGAGCCCATCTGAGCCATAATGACGGTGAGGGCCAGCTGGCGCATATAGGTTGATTTCCCGCTCATGTTAGGACCTGTAATCAGCTGAATCATCGTCTCCGAATCTAAGCGAATGCTATTCGGAATATATTCTTGAACCCCCATGACTTTTTCAACAACAGCATGGCGGCCTTGAACAATCTCTATTTGATGCTTATGGTTAAAGCGAGGGCGCACATAGTGGTGCTTCTCAGCGACAACCGCCAGACTTTGAAGGACATCAACAGTTGCCAGCTGCTTGGCCAGTTCCTGAAGCCTCTGAATATAAGACTCCACGCTAGACCTGATACGCATGAAAATGTCATATTCCAGATTAGCTGATTCCTCACGCGCTTCTAGCATCTGGCCTTCAATTTTGGCCAGTTCAGCCGTTCCAAAACGCTCTGAGTTTTTTAGGGTCGCCTTTCTGAAAAAATACTCCGGGACAAGGGACAAATTGGAGTTGGTCACATGGAAATAATAACCATCTTTTCGATTGTAGTCAATCTTTAAAGTCGTTATGCCGCTCTTCTGCCGTTCTTTGGCTTCAATCTCGGCAATCCAGGACGTTCCTTCACGCATCACCTTGCGGTAGCTGTCTAGCTTTTCATCAAAACCCTCACGAATCAGCCCGCCTTCTGTAATGGACGCCGGAGCTTGGGGATCAATGGCGGCATTGATCAGCGCCGCTAAATCTGGAAGCGGGTCTATAGCCTGAATCAGCTTTTCAAGACTGGGACTGGCAAAATTTTCTAAAAGGCGCTTAATCAAGGGAACCTGATCCAGTGTCTGACCTAACTGCAGCAGGTCTTTTGGATTGGCCTTCCCAAAAGAAACCCTACTGGCCAAACGCTCAATATCGTAGACGCCCTTAAGACTTTCGGTTAAATCGCTGCGCTCAAAAAAGGCATCAAGGAAGACCTGAATGATTTCTTGCCTTTCCAAAATTTGGTCTTTGTTAACAAGAGGCCTGTCAATCCAAGTTCGCAGAAGCCGTGTCCCCATAGCGGTCTTTGTGTCATCCAAGAGCCAATAAAGACTCCCGTGTTTCTTGCCCGAACGGGCATTCTCAAGCAAATCAAGGCTGGACTTGGTTGCATAGGTCATCTGCAGGTAATCCTTGATTTCATAATGAACGGCCTTTTGCAGATGGCTCAATTCGCGCATTTGTGTCTGATGGATATATTGCAGTAATTTGGCGGCAGCTGAGTATTCCAACGCCTTTAAGCTATCATCTAAAAGCTGGCTTTCCTGACTTTTCTCCTCTTCATAAGACAAAAGAAGGTTCATCTTCTTACGCAAAACCGCTTCTTCTGCCTCAGTTGGTTTAAAGCCTAAAACCACTTCTTTTGCCTTGAGATTTTGGATCTCGCTGCAGACGGCAGCAAAGTCAGATAGACTGGTCACGTAAAATTCGCCCGTTGACAGGTCCATATAGGAGAGACCAAACTGCTGACCATCTGAATCAAGGGCAATCAGGAAGTTATTGGCTGCCTCAGGTTTGGTCGAATCCACAGCCGTTCCAGGTGTGATGACCTGAACCACCTCTCTCTTGACAACGCCAACGGCTTTTTTGGGGTCTTCCATCTGCTCGGCAATGGCCACCTTGTAGCCCATTTCCACCAATACATCAATATACTGCTGGGCGGAATGGTAAGGAACGCCAGCCATAGGGATAGGCTTATCAGCATTTTTATTACGGCTGGTTAAACTAATCTCTAAAAGCTGGGCGGCCTTAACAGCATC
This sequence comes from Streptococcus ferus DSM 20646, assembly GCF_000372425.1. Lineage (GTDB taxonomy): Bacteria > Bacillota > Bacilli > Lactobacillales > Streptococcaceae > Streptococcus > Streptococcus ferus. Next base: position 69,211 of record NZ_AQVD01000003.1, on the reverse strand, counting down.
GTCGTAAAACAACTCATAAAAGTCTCCCATGCGAAACAGCAAAAAAGCATCTGGATAAGCCGCTTTGACATCCAAATATTGCTGCATTCCAGGAGAAATTTTGTCATTTGCCATGGTTCAACTCCTCGTTTATCCCTTCTTCTAGACGTTTCGTGATATAAGTCAGCAAATCACTGGCATCCTGTAATTTAGCACGGTAATCCTCAACAATGGGCTGGTTTTCGATGTCTTCTTGGATACGCGCCGCCTTCTCATCAGCTGCCTGATAAGCCTGAGATTTCTCGATTTTTTCAAACAGAACAGCATCCTGCTGGTAAGCTTTCATCCGGTGAATCTGATCTTGTAAATCCGGTAACTGTTGAACCTTCGTCTCGATGGCTTGATAGGCTCTGATACTCTCATGCTGCGCCAATAACTGGCACAACTGGTCTAATGTCTCCTCAAACGCTGTCATAGATTGGCCAATAAATCTGTTTCAAACTGGCTTGCGGCCATCTTATCCCTGCAAATAACCAGGAGGGTATCCGCACCAGCAACCGTGCCAAGAATCTCAGGCCGTCTTTCATCATCAATCAAATTGGCCAGAACATCTGCTTCTCCTAAATTGGTGTGACAGACTAGCATAAATTCCGCCCGAGAAACATGACGAATATAGCTGCGAATTTCTGAACTAAAAACCGAACTGCCAGTATCTGCCAAGCTGTAATAGAGTTTTCCTGATTCATTGCGCAGCTTCAAGAGCCCAATTTCCCGCAAATCTCTAGACAAGGTGGCTTGGGTTACGGAGATGCCCTGCGTTTCAAGATGTTGCTTGATTGCCTCTTGGGTACTGACCGGTGTCGACTGAATGAGGCGCTTAATCTGATTTTGACGTTCTTTTTTATTCATAAAAGTTCCTTATATGCATATTTATCCTTACCATTATAGCAAAAATGCCGAAAATGAACAGTATTTTCCTTTTTTATTCATTTTGAGCAGGATATTCCGCAGGCTTTTTGAGCAAGAAGGGAAAATTATGATAGAATAGAGTGATTACCATTTAGGAGTGAAGAATGAATCATAATGAATTAATCGCCGAAAAACTGGCTCAGGTCCTCCCTGACTTAAGTCAAACGGATCTTTTAAACCTGCTTGAAAAACCCAAAAATGCGGAAATGGGAGACCTTGCCTTTCCTGCTTTCACCCTAGCAAAAATACAGCGCAAGGCTCCTCAGGCCATTGCTGCTGAGATTGCTGAGACCATTGATCAAACTGGTTTGGAAAAAGTGGTCGCTGTTGGTCCTTACGTCAACTTTTTCCTTGATAAGAAACTCATCTCATCTCAAGTGTTAAAAGAAGTCATCCAGGATGGCTCAGCTTATGGCCAGCAGGACCTAGGACATGGCCGTAATGTTGCTATTGATATGTCCAGCCCCAATATCGCCAAACCCTTCTCCATCGGTCATTTACGCTCAACGGTCATTGGTGATGCCCTGTCAAATATTTTCCAAAAGATTGGCTACCAGACTGTTCGTATCAACCACCTTGGTGACTGGGGCAAACAATTTGGCATGCTGATTGTCGCTTATAAAAAGTGGGGGGATGAAGAAGCAGTCCGTCAGCATCCTATTGACGAATTGCTCAAACTCTATGTTCGTATCAATGCTGAGGCCGAACATCAGCCTGAACTGGATCAAGAAGCCCGTGAATGGTTCCGCAGACTTGAACAGGGTGACCCAGAAGCAACACAGCTTTGGCAGTGGTTTCGTGATGAAAGCCTTAACGAATTCAACCGTCTCTACCAGTCACTTGGAGTTGACTTTGACAGCTATCATGGCGAAGCTTTCTATAATGATAAAATGGACGAGGTCGTTGAGCTGCTTGATCAAAAAGGACTCCTCCAAGAATCGCAAGGCGCTTTGGTGGTCAACCTTGAAAAATATGGAATTGAGCACCCTGCCCTGATTAAAAAATCAGACGGTGCCACACTTTATATCACCCGCGACTTGGCTGCCGCTCTCTATCGTAAACGCCAATACGATTTCGCTAAGGCTCTTTATGTGGTTGGGCAGGAGCAATCGGCCCATTTTAAACAGCTAAAGGCCGTCCTAGCTGACATGGGCTACGATTGGAGCCAAGATTTGGAGCACGTTTCCTTTGGGCTCGTCACCAAAAACGGCAAAAAATTATCAACCCGCAAGGGCAATGTCATTCTCTTGGAGCCAACCATCTCGGAAGCTATCAGCCGTGCTCTAACACAAATCGATGCCAAAAATCCTGATCTGCCTCACAAAGAAGAGGTTGCCCAAGCTGTCGGTGTAGGAGCCATCAAGTTTTACGATCTCAAAACCGACCGCAACAATGGTTACGACTTTGATTTAGAGGCTATGGTTTCCTTCGAAGGAGAAACAGGCCCCTATGTCCAATACGCCCATGCCCGAATCCAATCAATTTTGCGAAAAGCAAACTTCAAGCCAGATTCTACGACGGCATATGCTTTAGATGACAGCGAAAGTTGGGAAATTATCAAACGTATTCAAGATTTCCCTCGGATTATTAAACGTGCTGCTGACCAGTTTGAACCGTCTATTATTGCCAAATTTGCAATCAGTCTGGCTCAGGCATTCAATAAATACTATGCGCATACCCGTATCCTGGATGACAGCTCAGAAAGAGAAAGCCGTCTGGCCCTCAGTTATGCTACCGCTGTCGTGTTAAAAGAAGCTCTGGCCCTTCTCGGCGTTCAGGCCCCAAATGAAATGTAAGACACAGTAAAAGACAAGATCCCTGAGTATCTTGTCTTTTTAAATTTTATCATAATTTTTTCGACGGATTTTGAAATCCGAACTGATGACCTCATCCACATCAATAATGGAAATAAAAGCGTCCGGATCAATATGAGCCAGAATAGCTTTAACTTCACGAACCTCTTGGGGATTCAGGACAACGTATAACACATTGTGATCGGTGCCTGAGTAAGCCCCCTGACCTTTCAGAAAAGTCACCCCGCGATTGATTTCCTTGAGAATAGCCTGGGCCGCTTCCTCTGAGCGGCGTGTAATAATCAGCATCCCGCGGATAGTATACCCTCCGTTTTGAACAATCGTCAGCACCTGACTGAAGACAAAGCTGGCAATCAGGGTGTAAAGCATGTGCTGCAAGTCAATATAAGACAAGGAAGCCAGCAAAACAAGCGCATCAATCAAAAGCAAGGTCTGGCCCAGTTTATAGCCCAGTTTTTCTTCAATCACGCGCCCGACAATATCTGTTCCACCAGTTGTAGCTCCGTAGCGAAAAACCAAACCGCAGCCCGCACCTGCAAAAAGCCCCGCCATAAAGGCCACCAGCATCATATCCTTTCCGAGTGAAACTTGAATGGGAAGAATCTGCCAAAGCCAAATAAAAATAGACATCAGAACCGTTCCATAAATCGTATAAGCCAAAGACTTTCTGCCTAAAATGGACATGCCTAAAATAAACAAGGGAATGTTCAAAAGAAGAGAGGAATAGGCAGGATTGATACCAAATAGGGAATGGATAATCAGGGTAATCCCCGAAATGCCACCTTCAGCTAAGTGATTGGTCATATTAAACTTAACAAATCCAAACGTATAAATAGCCACTCCGAGGGCAATCAAAATCAACTCTTTTATCCTAGTTCTTAACTCTTGCTGAAACATTTCTTCTCCTCTCAAGCCTTCACAAAAGCTATTTTTCTATGACTTTCGGTACTTACTTTTTGACATCCTATATTCGGGACTGATGACTTCGTCGATATTGAAAATAGAGACAAAAGCATCTGGATCTGCTTCACGAATCATACGCTTTGCTTCTCTGGCATCGGTCAGACTTAAAGCCACATACATGACGTTTTTCTCCCTGCCCGAATAGGCTCCTTCACCTTTCAAATAGGTCACTCCCCGACCCAGTTCCTCCATAATCAACGCTGAAATAGCGGCCGACTGATCTGAAATAATCATCATGCCACGAACAGCGTAACCACCATTTTGGATTAGATTAACCACCTGACTGTAAATAAAACTGGCAATCAGGGCGTACATCATTCGAGGCACAGTAATGTAGGTCAAAGACAAAAGCATGACAAAAATATCTATGCCTAACAGGGCCTGGTTCAGAGGAAGCCCCAGCTTTTCTTCGATAGCTCGCGCAATAATGTCAGAGCCTCCAATCGTCCCCCCAAAGCGAAAGACCAACCCTCCACCCAAACCGGCTATCAGACCAGAGACTAAAGAAATAACCAGCAGATCTTGTTCCAAGTCAACAACGAAGGGAATCTTCTGAAAAAGCCAAACAAAGAAATATAGGCAGACAATCCCCTCAAGGGTGTAAAGAATCGACTTCTTTCCAAAAAGATAAGCCCCCAAAAGGATGAGCGGCAGATTAATGGCATAACCTGAATAGCTAGGATTAATACCAAAAAGGGCATGAAAAACCAGCGTCAGACCGGCCAGACCATTGGCTGCAATTTGATTAGCCATATAAAAATAGACGAAACCAAAAGCATATATGGCTGCGCCTAAAGCGATAAAACAAATATCACGCACACGAAAGCTGTCCTTAACGTTCACGATTTTCTCCTAAAATAGAACCACTAATCTTCTTCCACAAATCGACCGATGATATGTACATTTTCGGCAACCGAAACAAAGGCCTTGGGATCAGTTTTTTTCATAAAATATTTGAAGTCGGCATACTCTGCCCGTGTGATGACGGTCAAAAGGATGGCTTTTTTCTCGTGATCATAGGTTCCTTCAGCCTCATTGATGCACGTTACCCCCCGATGCAACCGTCTATGAACCATTCGAATCACTTTTTCAGGCCGGCTGGTGATAATCATGGCCTGCATCTTCTTTTGCTTCGTATAGACCGCATCAGTCACCCTGCTGGAAACAAAAATGGTCACCATAGAGTAGAGGGCATACTGCCACCCAAACAAAAGGCCTGCAAAAACCATAATCACCCCATTAACAGCCAGCGAAATACTACCAACATCGCGGCCCGTTTTCTTGCGAATGGTCAGGCTGACAATGTCCGTTCCCCCACTGGAAATGTTATTTCTAAGCGCATAGCCAATGCCAAGCCCCATAACGAGACCTCCAAAAATAGCATTGATCAATGGATCAGGTGTCAGGGTTACCTGAGGAATAAACTGGATAAACAGCGAGCTAAAAGTGACCGTAATAAAAGTAAAAACAGTAAATTTATGGCCAATCTTATACCAGGCTAAAATAATCAGGGGAATGTTTATCAGATAAAAAGCCACCGCAACAGGAACCGAGAATCCCAGCAAACGATAACTAATCGCAGACAAGACCTGAGCCAGACCCGTTGCTCCGCTAGAATAAACGTGTCCTGGCTGAAAGAAAAAGTTAATGGCAATACTAGATAAAAGTCCATAAAGAATGGAAGCCGATATGCGTTCGGCATACTTTTCTCTCGAAATACTTCTAAGGGTATGAAAGAGGCCATATCGTTTAGCCTCTTTTGTTAGCAAATACCTGAATGTTTTTAAAAAAGTTGTCTTTCTAGTCATGGGTGTCAATCTCTAACGCCAACTCCTCCAGCTGCTGTTTTGCAACCAGACTTGGTGCCTCTGTCATGGGGTCGCTGGCCTTATTATTCTTCGGAAAGGCAATCACTTCTCGGATATTCTCCTTCCCTGCCAAAAGCATCACGAGCCGGTCAAGGCCAAGAGCTAGGCCTCCATGCGGCGGAAAACCATAATCCATCGCCTCTAAAAGAAAACCAAATTGTTCTCTGGCAGCTTCTGTGCTAAATCCAAGCGCCTTAAACATGCGCTCCTGAAGCTCTTTTTGGTTAATACGAAGACTTCCTCCGCCCAATTCATAGCCATTAAGGACAATATCATAAGCAACTGCCCGAACTTTACTGAGATCTCCCTCAAGCTCCTGCTGACTGTCAGCTGTTGGCAAGGTAAAGGGGTGATGAGCGCTCATATAGCGACCCTCTTCCTCCGACCATTCAAACATGGGCCAGTCAACAACCCAGAGGAAATTAAATTGGGAGGTATCAATAAGATTGAGTTCTTTCCCTAAGCGACTGCGAAGCGCTCCTAACGCATTGTTAGCTACTTCAAGGCTGTCGGCCACAAAGAACACTAGATCCTTCTCACCAAGCTGTAAAGAAGCTGTCAACTTATCTGAGATATCTGTCAAGAATTTGGCAATCGGCCCTGCCAGCGTATTGTCCGTATATTTAAGCCAAGCAAGTCCTTTGGCACCAAACTGCTTGACAAAGTCTGTCAACTTATCAATATCTTTTCGAGAATAGAGATCGGCAGCACCCTTGGCAACAACAGCCTTAACTGCAGGTGCCTGAGCAAAAACTTTGAAGTCTGTATCCTTTACAAGCGCTGTCAAGTCTTGTAAAGTCATGTCAAATCGTGTATCTGGCTTATCAGAGCCATAGTGATTCATAGCATCTTCATAGGTTATTCGAGGAAGGGGTAATGACAAGTCTATCCCTTTGGTTTCTTTCATTACTTGTGCCAGCAAGCCTTCTGTGATCGCTTGAATGTCTTCTTGATCCAAGAAAGAGGTCTCTAAATCAACCTGTGTAAACTCAGGCTGCCGATCTCCTCGCAAGTCCTCATCTCGGAAACATTTAACAATTTGATAGTAGCGGTCAAAACCAGCATTCATCAAGAGCTGCTTGGTAATCTGCGGACTCTGAGGCAGAGCGTAAAAATGCCCTTGACTAACCCGACTTGGTACCAAGTAATCACGAGCTCCCTCAGGCGTTGATTTCGTCAGCATAGGCGTTTCCACATCAATAAAATCTAAGGCATCCAAATAGTTTCGAATACTGTGTGTTACCTTAGCTCTCAGTTTAAAGTTGGCGAGCATTTCGGGACGTCGAAGATCTAGGTAGCGATAACGCAGCCGTGTATCATCGTTAACCTCGATACCATCCTTGATTTCAAAGGGAGTCGTCTTGGACGTACTCAAAATAGTGAGGTTTCTGACCTGTAATTCTACCTGACCCGTTGGCAGCTTATCATTGGCTTGATCGCGCTGAGCAACCAGCCCTGTCACCTCAATGACATATTCACTCCGTACTTTTTCAGCAGCCTCTACCGTCTGTTGATCAACTTGCTCTGGATTAATCACCAGCTGCATGACCCCTTCACGATCCCTTAAATCGATAAAAATCAGACCTCCGAGATCTCGGCGGCGGGATACCCAGCCTTTTAAGGTTAGTTCTTGACCCAGCTGTTCCAAACGCACAGAACCTGCATACATTGAACGTTTCATAGTTTTCCTTTTCTTTGCTTTATTTTCCTTGTACCATCTGCTATCAAACCAAGCTGACAATTTTTCGACTTTATTAAAATAAGTTGGCCGCTATAGCCTGAAAATCCTTCTTCAAATCTTCCAGACTGACACTAATTTCTTCCCGCGTCTGGTTATTCTTAAGTTTTGCTTGACCTGTCGCCACTTCACTCTCTCCCAGTGTCAGTAGTAATTTTGCCTGAAAAGCATCCGCTGACTTAAACTGAGCCTTTAGTTTACGGTTAAGATAATCTCGCTCTGCTGAAAAGCCTTGCTGGCGGAGCGCTTGAACAATCTCTAAAGCTGGCGCATTCGCAGCTTCTCCAAGAACAGCCACATAAACATCTAAGCTTCGATCTACTGGCAAGTCAATGCCCTGTTTGTCAAGAATCAGCAAAAGGCGCTCTAAACCAAGACCAAAACCAAAACCTGGCGTTTCAGGACCACCAAAATAGTCCACCAGACCATCATACCGCCCACCAGCACAGATGGTCAGCTCTGACCGATCGATCTTCGTTATAAACTCAAAAATCGTGTGATTGTAATAATCAAGACCGCGCACCATATTGGTATCAATCACATAAGGAATCTTGAGGGTTTCCAGCATCTCCTTAACGGCCTCAAAATGTTCCTGACTCTCTTGATCCAGATAATCCAGTATTGATGGGGCATTCTCCACTGCCGCTTTATCCTCTTTTTCCTTAGAATCCAGCACCCGCAAAGGGTTTTCTTCCAGACGGCGCTGAGAATCCTTGGATAGCTTTTCCTTCATAGGCGTAAGGTAGTCAATCAAAGCCTGGCGATAAGCGGCTCTGCTGGCGCTGTTTCCCAGACTGTTTAGGTGCAGGGTCACATCCTTAATCCCTAAATCCCTGAACAGCTGGTAAGCCATAGCCATGGTCTCAACATCTGTCGCAGGATTTGACGAACCAAAACATTCCGCTCCAAGCTGATGAAACTCTCTGAGACGGCCGGCCTGAGGACGCTCATAGCGAAACATAGAGCCAACATAAAAGACCTTGACAGGCTTTTGGACTTCTGGGGCAAAGAGTTTGTTTTCCACATAAGAACGAACAACAGGAGCTGTCCCTTCTGGACGCAATGTAATGTGCCGTTCCCCCTTATCGTAGAAATCATACATTTCCTTAGTCACAATATCGGTACTGTCCCCAACCGATCGGCTGATGACCTCATAATGTTCAAACATCGGCGTTCTGATTTCACCGTAATGATATTTTTGAAACGTTTCACGCGCAAACTGTTCCACATACTGCCATCTAAGGCTTTCTTGCGGCAGAATATCTTGGGTACCTTTTGGTTTTTGTAATTTCATAAGCAATCCTTTTTCCTTAGTCCTCCTTATTTTACCACAAATAACTGCATTTAACGACTATATCTCTCGTGTAAACGATGCTCTCTTGCTCCACGATAAAGACAGACCAAGCAAGCCCCCTTACAAAAAATGATCCTTATGTTAAAATGAAGTTATGACATATAAAGGATTAGTATTTTTTGACCTCGACGGTACCTTACTGGATGATAAGTCTCAAGTCTCAGCTGACAACAAGCGCGCCTTGGATCAGCTACGCCAAAATGGCTATCTCCCGATTATCGCAACCGGCCGATCTATTGCCGAACTTGGGGATGTCTTAGAACAAGCCGAGATTTCTTCGGTTGTGATGATGAATGGCATGGCCATTTATAGTGATGGGAAAGAGGTCTTTTCAGAAACCATTGCAACCGAAACGATTGAAAAATTAATCAAAACAGCTCGTGATTTAGGGGAAGAAATTGCCTACTACACACCTACTGAAATTGTTCTTTCAGGTAACTGCCAAGGACTCACCGATCATTTCGTTCATTTTGACGGCTCTCAGCCTCAGGTTGATTCCGATTTCTACCGGACAACTGCCATCAATATGCTGCTGGTTGGAACTGCTGATAAAAGCCATGATGCCATTTACCACGAGAGAGTTCCTGAACTACATTTTTTCCGCAACAGTCCTTATTCCATTGATGTGACCAAATTGGGGGTCGACAAAGGAACGGGCGTAGCTCAAATGAAGCAGGTTCTAGACCTTACTGATCTTCCCACTTATGCCTTTGGAGATGGGCTTAATGACCTGCCTCTTCTCAAGGCCGTCGATTTCCCCGTTGCCATGGCCAACGCTGTGCCGGAAATCAAGGCTGCGGCATCTTATGTGACGGGGCACCACCTAAAAGACGGTATTCGTCAAGGTCTTCAGCACTTGGGACTCATCTAAAAAGCGGTGTTTTTCAACATCGCTTTTTCCTATGCCTGATTCTCAAGTTGCTTTTTCACGATAAAGAAACCGAGAACCATAGAAAGAAGGAGGTATGCCGTTAAAACAAGGCTGTCCTGTCCAATGCTGCCTGACAGAGAGATCGTCTCTCTCAGTCCTGCCACACTATAACTCATGGGTAGCCACGTGTGGAGCTTTTGAAAAATGGGGCTTGACAAGACGACAGGATAAGTCCCTGCACTAGACCCTAGCTGCAGAAGCAGGAGAATCAAAGCAGCAAAGGCGCCAAATCGCTTATCCCAAGTGACCAGAGCTGTCACCAATGTCATAAAGGTCAGACTAGTCAGGAGTGTCAGAAGAAGCGTTTTTCCTTCAAAATTAGCCTGCAAGCCCAGAAGATGAACGCTAAAGTAAAGGATGGTAGCCCCTAAGACCGCGATACTTCCATTAACCACCAGTTTTTGCTGGATCCAAGCAGACATGGTCTTAGCCTTCTTGCCTGATAGGGACTCTCTGAAAATGGTATTCGTCGAAATGGCCATAACCATCAAGGCTGCAGACATCATATAAGGCGCCATACCTACTCCATTTGTTTTAACATTATCCCTATCGGTATGGTTCAGTTTAACAGGATTAGACAGAGTTTGCGCATTACGAGAATCTGTTGAGACGACAGATAATCTTTGATCAGCCTCTGAAAGTGCCGTTGACAGCTGTTGGCTGCCATCACCGAGACGACTCAGACCAGTTACCAAACCATTACTGCCCTGTGCTAACTGATTTGCACCCGTAGCCAACTGGCTGGCACCTGACGAGAGCTTTTCAGAGCCGGTAACCAACTGGCCTGACTGGCTATCTAAGGTAGATGCTCCTGTCTGAAGCTGGCTGCTAGCGGTCAGAAGCCGACTGTTTTCAGAAGCCAGCTGATTGACCCCGCTATTAATCTGGCTGAGTCCATTGGTGTAAGCAGTCACCCCAGTCAGCAATGCAGCCGTACCGCCAGCATAAGCCTGGCTGAAGCTGCTTGATCCCGTTGACAACTGGGAAGCAGCTGGAAGAACTGTTGTCGATAAGGCTGTACTTGCTTGATTAAGCCCTCCTGATAGTTGCGCTAAACTGCTGGCCGCAGCCGGCAGTAAAACAGCCGAAGACTGGGCCAGCTGATTAACCACCGAAGCATTAGACTGGGCGGTTGTCTGCAGGGGACTAATGCTGGTCTGAAGACTAGCCACATTATCAAGAACTGCCTGTGCCTGAGTAAGAACATCCGCACTGACTGCTGAAGTGTTCGTAGTGGTTACGGTTGTTGAGGTTTCCGTTGGGACTGCCGCCAAAGCATTCGTGATTTCAGCTTGCTCCTCTGCCGATAAGGACTGATAAGCAGCTGTCCCTTGAACAGCCGTCAGAGCTGTTTCTTGTGGGGAAACACCTGTATTTGTCGTTGTGGTCGTGCTCCCCCCATCTGTCGGTGTTCCCGCATTGATAATGGTTTGTGCAGCTGTCGTTATAGCCGTCAAATAAGAAGAGACATCTGTACTTGAAGCGGCCAGACTGCTGTTATAGGTCTGAATAGCCGTATTCAGAGCAGGCAGGTTCTGTATGAGGAGGTTGATTTGCTCTGTCTGTTCAGGGGTTAGACTGCTTGCTGTCGCCAAAGCGGTTAATCCCTTCTCCAATTGGGCTGTTCCTGTCGCCAACTGGGAGACTTGACCAGATCCTTGACTTAAGAGACTGGCTCCATTAACCAAACTTTGTGAGTTCTGATTTAACTGATTGGTCCCTGCTGCCGCTTGCGACACGCCTCCTGTATAGGTGGTAAGACCTGGTGAAAATTGGTTCAAACCAGCAGACAGCTGACTCACTCCAGATGTATAGGTACTTACACCTGCAGTATAAGTTCCTGCCCCTTGGGTCAGTGTGCTCGCTCCACTAGATAGGGCACCTAAACCAGTCGTTAATTGTTGCCCTCCTGCCGCTAACGTTAGCGAACCGTTGCTAAGGGTCGTTCCCGCAGAAGCAGCGCTTCCCAAACCTTTCTTTAAGTCTGTCATGCTCTTGAAAATAGCATCCGTATAAGTTTCTGAAATATTCTTGCTCACAGAAGCCTGCAGCGACTTCATGGCTGATTCTCCCATTTTAGACGCTACAAAACTATGCCCCTTGGAAGTCTGATAGGTAATTTCCAATCTTTCGGGATTCTGACTTAAAATGGAGCTGGCCTTGGCAGATAAATTATCAGGCAGCAGGATCATCATATAATAATCCCCTGATTTCAATCCCTTTTCTGCCTTTTTCTGACTGACAAAATGATAATCCAGCTCTTTATTTTTAGACATACTGTCAACCATATTTTGACCGATAGCCAGCGTGTTTCCTTGGTAGCTGCTGGCCCGATCCTGATTGACGACGGCAACAGGCAGTTTGGAAACATTGCCATAAGGATCCCACATAGACCCTAAAAAAATCACATTGTATAAAGCCGGTACTAAGGCAATACCAATCATGGTAATCCAGAGTATCGGCTTTTTAAGCAAGGCTTTTATTTCGTCTAACATTTTCTCTCCTTTTACACACACTGTCTAATATGATACAATAATATATTATACAAGTTGAAACTGTTTTGACAAGTTTTCAAAACCAATTTTAGACAGTCTGTATAATTTTGTACAAAGGAAATGAAACGAATGACGAATCCCAAAAAAGAACAGACCAAACAAGTCTTAGAAGCCACCTTGGCTCAGCTGCTGGAAAAACAAAGTTTTGACGATATCAGCACGACTCAGCTGGCCGCCGCAGCCAAAATCAGCCGAAGCGGTTTTTATACCCATTACAGAGACAAGTATGAGCTGATTGAGCGCTATCAGCAAAGACTTTTTAATCAGCTGGAATATATTTTTGACAAGCACACCGACAATAGTCAAGGAGCCGTTCTTGAAATCTTTGAGTTTCTAAATCGGGAACCTCTCTTTGCTGCCCTGCTATCTCGAAACGGCAGCCGAGACATTCAAGATTACATCAAAAATAAGTTTAAACGCCTGATGTTAAATGATATCCAAGATACTGACCGTGCTTTGTCACGCGGCTTCCGACATAACCTGCAGGAGAAAAAACTCTTTCCGTCTGAGATTGAGTATGGGGCTGTTTTTCTGGTCAATGCCCTTTTTGGTGTCTGTCAGAGATGGATTGAAGGAGGAAAAAAGGAAAGTCCCCAGCAAATTACCGACGTCATTTTTAAAATGATGACCTAAAAAATCCACCCCGGATGAGGTGGATTTTTTGTTTTGGAACTGGTGTCCAATTAAAGCATTTTGTTGTAGAATTCAACGACAAGCGCTTCATTGATTTCTGGGTTGATTTCATCGCGTTCTGGAAGGCGAGTCAATGACCCCTCAAGTTTTTCAGCATCGAAAGATACGAAAGCTGGACGTCCTAATGTCGCTTCAACAGCTTCAAGGATAGCAGGTACTTTAGCTGATTTTTCACGAACTGAGATCACTTGGCCGACTTCAACACGGTAACTAGGGATATCAACGCGTTTACCGTCAACAAGAATGTGCCCGTGGTTTACAAATTGACGTGCTTGACGACGAGTTGTTGCCAATCCAAGGCGGTAAACAACATTATCAAGACGACGCTCTAAAAGGAGCATAAAGTTGTAACCAAGGATACCGCCCTTAATTTTAGTTGCCTGAACGAACAAATTACGGAATTGTTTTTCTCCAAGTCCATAAGTGAAACGCAGTTTTTGCTTTTCAGCTAACTGCAAACCGTATTCAGACAATTTGCTGCGGTTGTTTGGTCCGTGCTGTCCTGGGACGTAGTTACGGCGTGCTAATTCTTTACCTGTACCTGTAAGAGACAAGCCTAGGCGACGTGATTGTTTCCATGATGGTCCTGTATAACGTGACATGTTATCAGTCCTCCTCTAAATTAAAATAGTTTGAGGAAATAACTCTTTGGTAAATCCTAGTTCGTGCAGATGCCCTTCGCCTAAACAGCCAAGGTTACTTATCTTAAGACACCTGTTGACGAGCTCTATATTTACTTGCTGTTATTTCACACGAAGTTTAGTATAACATAGAAAAAAGGCTGTGTAAAGCCTTTTTTATTTATCTGACCAGACTGCCAGCTCATTGCCGGACGGATCTATAAAATGAAAGCGGCGGCCACCTGGGAAATCAAAAATATCACGGCAAATATTGCCGCCAGCAGCCTTGATGTTTTGAAGGCTGGCTTCTAAATCATCCGTGTAGACGACGGGTAAAGGTGCCCGTTTTTCCGAAGTTAGGGCAATACCGCTCGCCAGACCGCTGGACTGAGTATCCACATACTCATCTCCCCACTCTTGGTAGGACCATCCAAAAACCGTCTCATAAAACTGGCGGTTTGCTTGCAGGCCTTCTTGACTCCCTGCTGAGAATTCGAGGTAATCAATATGATTTGGGGTATGCGTCATAAACATCTCCTATACTTTTTATAATGAGAACACCTTTCTCAGTTAGTTGACAATCTTTACAGGTCTGTCAACTTAGAAAACGCCCCTATTGGACTTCGTTTCACTAGTCAAAGTATCGAATCAAGGTCTTTTCCGTTAAAATATCAGAATAAGTGTAGGATTCGACATAGGTATTATCAATTTCACCAGGTGCCGAAGCCTGATCTTGATACTCCACAATAAAAAGGGAAGGGTAGACTTCAATGAGCCGCCCAATTTTATTCTTTTCACGTTTACGGCCATTCTCAAGCGTCAGCTCCACCTCTTGTCCTTCATGGGCTTTGATTTCTTCTTTGATTTTCTTCATTTTTGCGACATCTGCAAATGCGTCACTCATGTAATGCTTCTCCTCTTATCGTTCTTCATAGTTGCTGGCAATGCTTGAAAATTTATTATATTCTTTTTGGAATATCAATTTCACGGTTCCACGCGCACCAGACCGATTTTTTTCCAATATGACTTCAATGGTATTGTTTTCTATTTGATTCGGATCCTCTTTTTCGCCGCGCTCATAATAGTCATCTCGATATAAGAATGCTACAATGTCGGCATCCTGCTCAATAGAACCAGATTCACGAATATCAGAAAGAACCGGCCGTTTATCCTGGCGCTGTTCCACACCCCGGGAAAGCTGACTTAGCGCAATGACAGGCACTCTTAATTCCTTAGCCAGTATTTTTAACTGACGAGAAATATCGGAGACCTCCTGCTGACGATTTTCCGGCCGCGTTCCTGTAATGAGCTGGAGGTAGTCAATCACGATGAGTCCCAGACCATCTTCGAACTCCTGAGCCAGCTTACGAGCCCGCGCTCGGATCTCTGTAACTTTGATTCCCGGCGTGTCATCGATATAGATCGGAGCATCTGCCAAATTTCCTTGCGCCAAGGTGACACTTTGCCAATCCTCAGGTGTTAGCTGACCTGTCCGCAGGCGATGAGAGTCAACCATGCCTTCGGCGGCCAGCATCCGATCAACCAGACTCTCAGCCCCCATTTCAAGGGAGAAGATAGCGACAGGACGCTTCATTTTCGTTCCCACATTTTGGGCAATATTCAAGACAAAAGCTGTCTTACCGACAGCAGGGCGAGCAGCCAGAATAATCAGCTGATCTGGGTGTAAACCAGTGGTAATCTTATCTAGATCTCGAAAGCCCGTTGCAAGACCAGTAATATCTGAGGTTTGTTTGGCACGAACTTCCAGATTTTCATAATTAAGGGCGAGGACGTCTGCGATACGGCGAAAACCGCTGCGGTTATGGTGCTCATTGATGTCAACAAGTGCCTTTTCAGCTCTTGCAATAACATCTTCTGAGTCAGTACTGCCCTCGTAAGCCTCGTTGACCGTTTCCGTCAGGCGGCTGATAATCCTCCTCAGCATAGCCTTCTCAGCGACAATCTGAGCATAGTATTCCGCATTGGCACTGGTGGGAACGCTGCTGACCAATTCTGCTAAATAAGACAGACCTCCAATATTTTGCAGGTCTCCCTGACTATCTAAAATCGCACGGACTGTGGTCGCATCAATGGCTTCGTTTTTATCACTTAGGCTAATCATAGCCTTGAAAATGACACGGTGGGCGTATTTGTAAAAATCGTCTGCCTCGATGTATTCTCTGACGGAAATCAGCTTATCCGGAGCAATAAAGATAGACCCCAAAACAGACTGTTCTGCCACTAGATCCTGGGGCTGCACTCTCAGTTCTTGCGCATCTGACACGTCCTCACCTCCTTGCTTTTCATGATGTGTCTAGGCTTCCTTAATCTGTAATTTAATCTGAGCATCAATATCTTTATGTAACTTGACCGGCACCTCAATCAGACCAATGGCACGAATCGGATGGTCTAAGCTGATGTGGCGTTTATCAATCTTTATCTGAAATTGCTCTGCCAAGGCTTCCGAAATCTTTTTAGCTGTAATGGAGCCAAAAGTGCGTCCGTCAGGACCCACTTTCTCTGTAAATTGAACGCGTGTGCTTTCCTTGTCTAGTAAATCTTTGGTAGCTTGAGCTTCAGCAAGCAGCTCTGCAGCTTGCTTATTGGCTGCTTTTTGCTTGCCCTTTTCAGCACTAATAGCTTGACTGGTCGCCTCTTTTGCCAAATTCTTTTTCAGGAGAAAATTTTGAGCATAACCTGTCGGAACTTCCTTGATTTCTCCCTTTTTCCCCTTACCTTTAACATCTGCTAAAAAAATAACCTTCATCTTAACTTTCCTCGTTTTCTTTTAATTCATCAGAAATTTGCTCCAACAATAAGCTCTGAGCCTCTTGTGTTGTCACTCCAGATAGCTGACAGGCTGCCAGATTAAAGTGACCGCCGCCGCCTAGATTCTCCATAATACGCTGAACATTGATTCGGCTGCGGCTGCGAGCTGAAATCGCAATTTCCCCACTAGTGTTTTTACTGATGACAAAACTTGCCTCTATTCCCGCCATATTGAGCAGGGTGTCTGCGGCCTGACTAGCCACAACATTGCTATATGTTTTTTCATCTGCCCCCACAGCCAGCAAGATCGTTGGAAGAACCCGCTCGCCTCGCAAAATGAGTTCATTGACAGCCCGATATTCATCAAAATCTAAGGCTGAAATTGTCTGGATTTCCGTACTGTCGCTGCCCAAAGTCCGAAGATAGCTAGCCACATCAAACGTTCGGCTGGTAATCCGAGTGGAAAAATTCTTCGTATCCAGCATAATCCCCGCCATCACGACACTAGCCTGAACCTTGGTCAGCCGCTGCTTGCCATTTTGAAATTGAAGAAGTTCCGTTACCAATTCGCTGGCGCTGCTGGCCCCGCTCTCAATAAAGCTGAGAACCGCATTTTTCGGATAATCCTCAGCACGACGATGATGGTCAATCACAATAACTTCAGCAAATTGATCGTAAAAATCTCGCGACAGGGTCAAATCAAGCTTGGAGTGGTCTACCATAACCAAGAGAGACTCTGATGTCACCTTGCCCATGGCTTCGGACAGGGTTAATAAATGAGATGCAGAATCTTTTTGGAGACTGTCAATTGCACGTCCAATATCATGATTCATGCAGTTTTGATCATAGACAGTATAGGCATCGTCAATCAGATTGCTGGCGAATACCTGCATCGCAACACTGGAGCCCAAGGCATCCATGTCTAGATTTTTGTGACCGACCACAAAAACCTGATCAGCCATTTTAATCTTATCGGATATGGCTGTCATCATGGCTCTCGTTCTTGTTCGAGAGCGCTTGACTGTCGAAACCGAACCGCCGCCAAAGTAGAGAGTCTCTTTGGAGTCCCCGTTTTCTCTGATGACAACCTGATCTCCTCCACGAACCAAGGCCAAATCAAGATTCTTTTGCGCCAGTTGACCGATTTGGCTATAGTGGGCCTGACCAAAAGAAATCCCCATACTGAGCGTCAAGCCCAATTCCTGCTCCTGAGCCTCTTTGCGGAACTGCTCGACAATATCAAACTTACTGTCGATGAGCCGCTCTAAAACACTATAATCTGTGAAAAAGTAGAAGCGATCCATATTGACCCGACGGTAAAAGAGATCTCTCTTCCGGGCAAATTCTGAGATAAAGTTGGCAATAAAACTGTTAATCGTTGAGACTTCCGCATCGGACATAGAGCTGACAATATCATCATAGTTATCAATAGAGATGATGCCGATGACTGGCTGCTGCGCCGAAACCTCTTTCTGGGTCTCATCTTCTCTTGCAATATTGAAAAAGTAGAACATACCGCTGTCCATATCTACATCGACAGCATATTTATTATCTTCAATTTCTAAGGTCTGATCGACCGCCCCGTCTTTCTTATGCTGGATAATATCACTGATGAAATCACTGTCAATATCCCCGTTTTCATCCGCAAAAATCAATTCCGCATAGGGGTTAAACCATTCTATTTTTTCAGTCTGGGGATCAAACTGAATGACGCCTACGGGCATTTGGTCCAGCAAAGTAACTAAATTATCTTCAGCCTGGCTATTAACTAACTCTATTTGTTCTAATTCTGAAATCTCGTAGGTTTCTTTTTGATAATAAAATAGGCCGACAACTGCCAGGCAGGTCAAAAAGACGATAAACATTAAAGCAGGAGATTCTTTAAAAACACGCATACTTAGAGCTAAAATCCCAAAAAGGATCATCCCAATCATAATGAGATGGCTAGTTGCAAAACGAAATCTTTTCATTTAGTAAACCTCTTAAGCTTTGATTATACCATACTTTCCCTCTAAAATATAGGGGCAATGTAGGGTTGAAGCAAAAGACTTCGGGCTCAAAAGCTACTTTTTCTTAGCCCCTCTTTTACCCTCCAGATAAACCATTAGGATTGAAATGTCAGCAGGATTGACGCCCGATATCCGACTGGCCTGTCCGATGGTTTCAGGGTTGATTTTCTTAAATTTCTGACGAGCTTCTGTTGCAATCGAATCCAGAGCATCCCAGTCCATGTTTTGGGGAATTCGTTTCTCTTCCATCCGCTTCATTTTAGCCACCTGATCAAGGGCTTTTTTAATATAGCCTTCGTACTTAATTTCGGTCTCTAAGAGCTCGATGACCTTGCTATCCAAATCTTCCGCCGCAGGACCAATAAAACGGACAGCGTCTTGATAAGTCACTTCGGGACGGCGCATAAATTCTTTGGCTGTCACAGCATCTGTCAGAGGCTTGAAGCCCATTGCAGACACTTTTTCATTGGTTTCAGCAACAGGTTTTAATTTAATGGTCTCCAAGCGCTTGAGTTCATTGTCAAACTGATTTTTTCTGATTTGAAAGGCTTGATAGCGTTCATCATCCACCAAACCGATCTGACGGCCGATTTCTGTCAGGCGCATATCGGCATTATCATGACGCAGGATAAGACGGTATTCCGCACGGCTGGTCAGCAGGCGATAAGGTTCCAAGGTGCCCTTGGTGACCAAGTCATCAATCATCACCCCGATATAGGCATCGCTGCGTTTTAAAATCAGCTCTGGTTTTCCCTGAATCTTAAGCGCCGCATTGATCCCAGCTACAATTCCCTGACCGGCAGCTTCCTCGTATCCCGAAGTGCCGTTGGTCTGACCCGCTGTAAAAAGACCAGAAATCACTTTGGTTTCCAAAGTTGCCCGAAGCTGATGCGGCAACACAATATCATACTCAATCGCATAGCCCGTCCGCATCATCTCCGCCTTTTCCAATCCTCTGATGGAGTGGAGCAAGTCTTTTTGAACGTCTTCTGGCAGGCTGGTAGAAAGGCCCTGAACATAGACTTCTTCTATGTCACGACCTTCAGGCTCTAAGAAAAGCTGATGGCGATCCTTATCGGCAAAACGGACAATCTTATCCTCAATAGACGGACAGTAGCGTGGCCCGACCCCCTTAACAATCCCTGAAAACATCGGTGCCCGATGGAGGTTGGCGTTGATAATAGCATGACTGTTTGAATTGGTATAAGTCAGCCAGCATGGAATCTGATCTTTAAGATAAGCGGCATCTTTAGATAAAAATGAAAAATGGTTGGGCTGAGAATCCCCAGGCTGAATTTCGGTTTCCTCATAATTGATGGAATTAGCCTTGATACGCGGCGGAGTTCCTGTTTTAAAACGGCCAATTTCAAGACCCAGCCGGCGCAGATTGTCCGCCAAGGTCACCGAGGCCAGACTGTTGTTGGGGCCAGATGAGTATTTTAATTCTCCTAAGATAATTTCGCCGCGCAAAGCTGTTCCGGTTGTCACCACAACTGCCTGGGCGCTGTACTTCTGATTGGTTGCGGTTTGTACCCCAACCACTCTCCCATCTTCCACCAAAATATCATCAATCATGGTCTGACGAAGGGTTAGGTTTTCCTGCTGTTCAACCGTATGCTTCATGTTTCGGGCGTAAAGTGCCTTATCTGCCTGAGCACGCAGGGCACGGACTGCCGGCCCTTTCCCAGTATTAAGCATTTTCATCTGGATATAGGACTGGTCAATGTTTTTGCCCATCTGACCGCCAAGAGCATCAATCTCACGAACCACAATCCCCTTGGCAGAACCGCCAATTGAAGGGTTGCAGGGCATGAAAGCCAACATTTCAAGACTGATGGTCGCCAGCAAAGTTTTGCAGCCCATCCGGCTAGCCGCCAAAGCTGCTTCAACCCCAGCATGACCAGCTCCAATCACAATGATGTCATAGTTTTCGGCGAATGTATGTGTCACGATTAATTCCTTTCTTTATCTGTATTCATATAGTGTTGTAGCTGCCCGTCCCATACCGCTAAGGCTGTCTTTAGAAAAGAGGTATTAAGGTCTAACTTGACTAAATCTGAAAAAGCGACCCATTCACACCGTCTTACAGAGCTGCCTTCTTCCAATTGACCGGCCGGTTCAGCAAGGGGGGTCAGCAGATACTGGAACTCAATCTGATGATAGGAGTTCCCATCCAACTCAAATTGGTTTTCAACAACAAAAGCTAGAGGGCCTACCTGGACATCAATACCAATTTCTTCCTTTATCTCCCGTCTAACAGCGTGCTCGGTTATCTCACCAACCTGAACAGCTCCACCTAATGTATAGTATTTACCTTCTGGTGATTTTACCAGATAAAGCTGATTATCCCTGACTAATAAGCCTGTCGCACGAACGCCAAATGACTGATTATTGATGACTGTCCGAAAATCCATTAGCCCCTCTTTCTCAACAAAAATAGCCAAAACTCTCGAAAATTGTATGTCAAAAAGACCTACAATTCTCATGAGCTTTGACCATCATGATTAGTGTTACATTTATTTTAGCAGAATTTCATAAAAAGTCAATGTCCAGACAACTCCGTTTCTATGATAGTGAGAAGGCTCCCTTGATACCCGCAATAAGCATCTGAATGCCTATTGTGGTCAAGATAAGTCCCATCATCCTAGTCACAAGACCCATAAAGCTTTGGCCTAAAAACTGAGAGATTTCTCGCGCACTAAGCAAAAGGACATAGGTTAGCAGGCTAAGTAGAGCAAAGGCTGCTATGGTTATGACTTGGTTGGTAAAACCGCCATGAGACAAGGTAATTGCAGTTGCAATAGTTCCGGGGCCTGCAAATAATGGCATGGCCAGAGGTGATATAGCGACAGCCAAAGGATCCTCGTTAGTTTGAGGTAAATTCTTTGAAGCAGGTGAATGGATGCCGTTAATCATGTGATACCCAATCAAGGCTACTAAAAGACCGCCTGCAATGCGCAGGGCATCAACAGTAATACCAAATAGCTGAAAGATATAATGGCCACTAATCACAAAAGTTAAGATAATGAAAAAGGCCAATAGGAGACTCTTCCTTGCGATTTTTCTTGAAATTTTTTGATCGTCATCAGCCACCAAGGCCATATAAGCAGGTAAATTTGAGATAGGATTCATGATGGCAAAAAAAGCCATAAAGACCAAAATAAACTTTGAAAACATCATTAACTCTCCTAGTATGATCTTGACACCCTTGTCAACCTAAATATACTGACAAACCTCTTCGCCTTGATAAGCGTTGTCAATCAAGCCACCACCCAAGCATTCCTGTCCATCATAGAAAACAACAGCCTGTCCTGGCGTGATAGCTCTTTGTGGTTCTGCAAAAATCACTTCCGCCTTATCGCCTTTTACCTTGACAGTTACTTGACTATCTGGTTGACGATAGCGAAACTTGGCAGTACACTCCAATGTAAACTCCTTAGGCATATCATGTGTAAAATGTACCTGACTAGCTGTCAAGCTAGTTGACATGAGTGCGTCATGGTAAAAACCTTGACCGACATAGAGGATGTTTTTAGACAGGTCTTTACCAACAACGAACCACGGCTGGTTGTCCCCACCATGCTGACCGCCAATGCCTAGACCGCCACGCTGACCAATCGTATAATACATGAGTCCAGCATGCTCTCCCATATCTCTGCCATCTACTGTCAGCATACGGCCAGGCTGAGCTGGTAGGTACTGACTGAGAAAAGCCTTAAAATTCTTTTCCCCGATAAAGCAAATGCCTGTGGAATCCTTCTTTTTGGCTGTCGCTAGGCCAGCTCTTTCAGCAATCTCCCGAACTTGCGCTTTTTGCAAATGCCCAAGGGGAAACATGACCTTTTGCAGCTGATCCTGTGATAGTTGGCTAAGGAAGTAGGTCTGATCCTTGCCATTATCTGCGCCGCGCAGCATGTGAACTGTACCATCTTCATCACGTGACACTTGCGCGTAATGACCAGTCGCCACATAATCAGCGCCCAATGTCATGGCATAGTCAAGGAAGGCCTTGAACTTAATTTCTTTGTTGCACATGACATCTGGATTAGGGGTTCGACCAGCACGGTATTCAGCAAGGAAGTATTCAAAAACACGATCCCAGTATTCTTTTTCAAAGTTGACAGAATAATAAGGAATACCAATCTGATCTGCCACTGCAGCGACATCCTTATAGTCCTCAGTCGCAGTACAGACTCCAAATTCATCAGTGTCGTCCCAATTTTTCATGAAGACACCGACCACATCATAGCCCTGCTCTTTCAGCAATAGAGCGGTCACCGAAGAATCAACACCGCCACTCATGCCGACAACAACACGTGTGTTAGAGTTATCACTCATAGTTTTTCTCCCATCAAATAAATAGTTGGAAAGTCCAGTAGCATTGCCCAGCAATCCAGTCTTACTTTCCAGTGGTATGTTATCAAGAAATAACGATTTGAAGGTCGTCTTTCAAAATTCAAAAAACGATTTGAAGGTCGATTTTGAAGCACTAAAGTGCAAGACATATTATAGCACAAAATGCCAACAAAAGATAAACCCCAGCCTCTTTGGACTGGGGGAGTCGTTACATTAGATATGGTCAATCAAATTCGACAAGATGACCTGTCTGAATATAAACAATCCGTTCGCAGACATTGGTTGTGTAGTCTGCAATTCTTGCCAAATGGCGGGCAATAGAACGGTACTGTGTCCCAACCAGAATCATATCCTGATTGGCTTGCATTTCTGTCAGGTTGAGTTTAGAAATAGCTTTCATATAAGAATCTACCTCTGAATCAATCAGCGAGATGGCACGCGCTTCTTTTTCATCCCGATTTTGAAAAGCTGCCACTAAGCGTTTCAACATATCAAGAACCAGATCTGCCATAGCTACAATCTCTGCTTCAATCTTGTCATAAGACTGGTGGTGCTCCAGTTTAACAACCGATTTGGCAATAGAGGCTGCGTGATCCCCAATACGTTCCAAATCTGAGCAGGCCTTCATAATCGAAATAACCAGGCGAAGATCTGTTACTACCGGCTGCTGCAGGGCCAAGAGACGGGCACAGGTTAGCTCAATATCAATTTCTTGTTGGTTGATCTCTTGATCCGACAGGATAATGGACTTGGCCAGTTCAATGTTTTGTTTTTTAAAGGCAGAAATCGCATCTTCTAAACTGTAATAGGCCATGCGGCTCATGTCAATAAAGCTGACTTCAAGTTGTTTCAGTTCGTGCTCAAATTCTTTTCTCATGATGGGTAAAATTCCTCCAACGGTTATCCAAAGCGGCCAGAGATATAATCTTCGGTCCGTTTATCTTTAGGGGTGGTAAAAATAGTCTCCGTCTTGTCAAATTCACAAATCTCTCCAGTCAGAAAGAAAGCTGTGTTATCAGAAATCCGGCCAGCCTGCTGCATATTATGCGTCACGATGATGATGGTGTAATCCTTTTTTAAATCGCGAACCAAATCTTCAATTTTAAGCGTTGAAATAGGATCAAGTGCCGAGGTTGGCTCATCCATCAATAAAATATCGGGCTCTACGGCAAGCGCACGGGCGATGCAAAGACGCTGCTGCTGACCGCCTGAAAGTGACATAGCACTCTTTTTAAGATTGTCTTTGACCTCATCCCAAATGGCAGCTCCTTTTAGGCTTTTTTCAACCAAGTCATCCAATGTCTTTTTGTCCTTGATGCCGTGTGTCCTTGGACCATAAGCGACGTTGTCATAGATAGACATGGCAAAGGGATTGGGCTGCTGGAAAACCATACCAACCCTCTTTCTAAGGTTGTTGAGATTAAATTTCTTGCTGTAAATATCCTGACCATCCAATAGAATCTGACCATCAATCCGACAGCCCGGAACAAGATCGTTCATTCGGTTCAGAGACTTTAAAAAAGTCGATTTGCCGCAGCCAGACGGTCCAATCAGGGCTGTTACCTGATTGGCTGGCAAATCAATCGTAATGCCTTTAAGTGCCTGGAAATCACCATAGTAAAGATCCATATCCTTAATTGTAAATGTTCCCACTTTTTATCCTCTTCCTTTGCTAAATTGTTTTGACAATGAGCTTGACAGTAAATTGATAATCAAGACCGTCACAATGAGTATAACACCTGTTGCATAGGCCTCTTTGACGTGTAAACCTTCGCTTGACAGCACATACATGTGTAAAGCTAATGATCGGCCAGATGACAAAAGACTCGTTGGCATGTTCGTTGAAGTTCCCAGCGTGTACATGAGAGCCGCTGTCTCTCCGACGATACGCCCTATTGACAGAATCACTCCAGACAATATCCCCGGTGTTGCAACCGGCAGAACAATCTTAAAAATCGTTCTCAGTTTGCCGGCACCTAGACCAAAGCTGGCCTGCCTCATACTGTCTGGTACTGATAAGAGTCCCTCCTCAGTTGCTCTGATGATGACTGGCAGCACCATAATAACGGAGGTAAGAATCCCAGAAACCAAAGAATACTGAAAACCTAGAAAGGTAACGAAGAAGAGCATTCCAAAGAGACCAAAAACAATGGAAGGGATTCCCGACAAGGTGTCCGCCGCCAGACGAATCAAGGTAACTGCTCGTGATTTTTTATGGGCATATTCGACCAGGTAGAAACCGGAGAAAACGCCGATAGGTACTGCAATTAACAGAGAGCCGGCCACTAAAATCAAGGTCGTGATGATGGCTGGCATCAGCGAGACATTATCGCTGGTATAATGCCAAGAAAAGAGCGACGGAGACAGGCTCGGAATCCCCTGAAACAAAATAAAACCAATGATCAGAGAAAGCGATCCGAAAGTCAGAAAGGCAAAGGTATAAACAAGACTTCTAATAATATATTTACTCATTTGTTTTTCCTTTCATGTAAGCAAAACCGGCATTGATGAAGAGAATGAAGATAAAGAGAACAGTGGCGGTCGCAATCAAAGCATCACGATGCTCCCCTGAAGCATAGGCCATCTCCAAGACAATATTGGTCGTCATTGTTCTGGTTCCTTCAAAAATTCCCTGTGGGATTAACGGCTGATTTCCTGCAACCAAAATAACCGCCATGGTCTCCCCGATAGCACGGCCAATCCCAAGAATAATTGATGAGATAATCCCTGACTTAGCTGCCGGAATAACCACTTTTAGAATACTTCTCTCATGGCTGGCACCAAGAGCCAGACTTCCTGTATAGTAGGAAGCTGGGACAGATCGTATGGCAGATTCTGATAAGCTGATAATCGTTGGCAAAATCATGATCCCCAAAAGGATAGAGGCTGTAAGAATACTCAGCCCATTCCCCGAAAAGGTCCGAATCCATGGGACCAGAAGCTGTAAACCGAAGAATCCATAGACAATTGAAGGAATGGCTGCCATCAAGTTAACCGCTGGTTTTAATAAACGATAAAGTTTTTCGGGACAAAAATAAACGAGAAAAATCGAGGTAAATATACCAGTAGGGACCCCAATAAGCATCGCTCCAATCGTAATGGCAACGGACCCTACAATCATGGGTAAAATCCCATACGATGCAGGATTATTTGATGGAGACCAGTTCTCTCCAAATAAGAAATTACTAACCCCATAATTAGCAATGAAGGGCAGGCCATTCATAAAGATAAAAATACAAATAACGATGATGGCAAGAACAGAAGTTGCTGCACACAAAAAGAAGATGTATTTAAAAAGACCTTCAACCAATGCTTGTTTCTTCAAGACTCTTTTCCTTTCAAGAAGAGCCTAGAAAAGAACTTCCTAGACTCTTATCTGATCATAATGACTAATGTTATACTTATTTCTCTACCTTACTCCAGTCTGTAACATCTCCTGTGAAGATGGTTTTGACTTGATCCAGAGTTAGGTTACTGATGTTGTTCTTGCTGTTCACGACAACTGCAATACCATCAAGTGCAATTTCATCCTGCTCAAGGTTTTTTCCTTCGTCAGAAGTCAATTCACGAGAAACCATACCAATATCTGCTGTTCCTTCTTCTGCAGCTGTAATTCCTGCTGATGATCCATTTGAAGTGATGTCAATGGTCACGTCTGGATTTAATTTTTTATAGGCTTCTGCTAATTTTTCCATCAAAGGTGTAACAGACGTTGACCCAACAACGGATAATTTTCCTTTAAGCTTAGCAGCAGAATAGCTTGTCGTTTCAGTTTTAGCCTCAACGTATTTATTATCGCTCACAATTTTTTGACCTTCTGTTGAGTGAATGAAGCTGATAAAGTCCTGACCAATCTCAGAAAGATCCTTGCCCCAAACAATGTTAAATGGACGCTGTAGCTTGTAGCTGCCATCCAAAACGGTATCTGAAGAAGCTTTAACTCCTTCGATTTCAACAGCTTTGACACTGTCATTTAAAGAGCCTAGCGAAACATAACCTACAGCATTTTGGTTGCCGGAGACAGCGCTGATGACTCCTTCTGTGCTGTTTTGAATGATTGCACTCTTAGAAGTATTATCGACTTCTTTATCGCCGTCCTTCGTTAAAATACCGGTGATCTCAGTGAAGGCTCCGCGCGTTCCTGAACCATCCTCGCGGGAGACAACTTCGATTTTACCGTCCGATGAAGATGATCCTGAACTTTTATTATTGCCACAAGCAAAGAGACTAAGGCTTGTCAATGATAAAAGAGCAATTGCAGCAAATTTTTTCATAACGTTTTCTTCCTTTTTTGAAAAATAAATGATGTAGCTCTTAACTACACTCTCATTTTAGCAAGTTATTGTAAAAGTTTTTTCGTGATTATTGTAAAGATTGTGTAAAGATTTGGCATGACAAAAAGCCAGCCTCTTGACTAGCTTTTAGGTTTCTTTTTAGGAAGACTGATGGTGAAAGTACTTCCCTCACCTAATTGACTGGTTAGAGATATCTGACCATCCATTTTTTCCAGCATATTTTTAACAATAGCCAAACCAAGACCTGTTCCCCCCGTCTGACGGCTCCGCCCTTTGTTAACTCGGTAAAAGCGTTCAAAGATTTTCTCCTGATCAGCTTTTGGAATTCCGATACCTGTATCTTGTACTTGAAGAATCAAGCGCCCTTCCTCTTCAAAGAATTGGACGCTTATCTCTCCGCCAGCTTCTGTATAATTGATGGCATTGGTGAGGAGATTGAGCAAAATTTGAGACAGCTGTTTGGAGTCGCAGGTAATGGTTAGAGCCCTGTCCCCTTCAAGAACCCAAGTGAGGCTCTTCTTGGACATTTTTTTCGCCAAGGTTTGACTAACTTCTTCAATTAATTGATAGACAGCGACGGCTTCTAACTGTCCGCTTTCATCAGAATACTCAGCGGAGGCCAATTTCAAGATATCATTGACAATATCCTCCAAACGCAGACTTTCCCGATAGATAATATCCAAAAACTTCTGTTTTTTAGGGTCCTCTTCTCCCATGTCAATCAAAGTTTCCGAAAAACCTCTAATAGATGTAATAGGCGTTCTCAGCTCATGGGAAGCGTTGGCAACAAAATCTGCCCGCATCTGCTCCAGCTGCCTGATTTTGGTCACATCATATAAAAGAAGCAGGACCTGCTGTACCCGATTATATTCAAAAATCGGTACCGCAGAAACCTCAAAAATCTTCTCAGATTCCCTCTCCAGAAGGAGCTCTTGACTTTGTCTCTGACCGGTTTCCAAAACCTTGTTGGCCATGACGGTCAAAGCATGTCCTCCTTGCAGATGAAATAAGGACAGTCCAAGGATAAGATCCTGATCAGGAAATAAGTCTGCAAAGGCTTGATTCTTAATGCTGATCTTCTTTTGCCGATTGACAAGAACAACCCCTAAGGTGATATTAGAAAGAAAGAGAGAAAGGTTGGTTTGAGCAATTCTGGCTTCTTCTTCTCTACTTTTAGCAAGTTGCGAAAGCTTCTCAAAGGTTGTAGCTACTTGGCCAACAGGGCCGTCCTTTTTCCCCATGTAATGCCCCGAATAATCTTGATACAAACGTCTCTTTAAAAGCTGATTCAGATCGGTCAGTTCCTGTCTTAAGCTGGCATAGGCATGAAGCAAACATAAAAAAAGGAGACCTAGACTTAGCACCAAAACAGTCACGCCGTTTTGATTACGGACATAAAAGGCTGCCGCGCCCAATAAAAGAAAAGGAACTAAAAAAAGGAAAAGGTATTTTCTTTTTTCAGACATCATCAGCCTCCAAATTTATAGCCAAAACCTCTGACTGTTTTGATAAAGCTAGGATGCTTCGTATCATCCTCAATTTTTTCACGGAGTTTTCCGATATGAACGTCCACCAGGCGTGTTTCATCTGAATAATCAAAGCCCCAAACCATCTCTAAAAGCCTTTCGCGGCTGAGGGTCCGTCCAGGTCTCTTCGCCAGATAAACTAACAGCTCAAATTCTTTCTTTGTCAGCGAAATGGGGTGATGTTCCTTGTACACTTCATTCCGCTCAACGTAGATCAACAAGGAGTCGTAAGACAGCACTTCTTCATCTTCCATCTGCTTATCAGCCTTTTCCAGACGTCGCAAAATAACCTTGACCCTTGCCAAAAGCTCTCTTGGGCTGAAGGGCTTGGTCATATAATCATCGGCTCCCAGTTCCAGACCCAATATTTTATCGATTTCGTCACCCTTAGCGGTCAGCATCATGATGGGAGTCTCTATGTTGGCTTGGCGGATACGCTTGCAGACTTCAATTCCATCTAGTTTAGGGAGCATAAGATCCAAAACAATAAAATCATAGGCTTTCTCCAAAGCCAAGTCTAAGGCCGTACGACCATCTTCTGCCAAGTTTACCTGATAGCCCTCATTTTCAAAATGAAAGGCCAGCAATTCAAGAATACTCCGTTCATCATCGACAAGCAATACCCTTTTCATATCTCATTTTCCTCACTTTGTCACATTATATCATATTCTTTGAGCTTGCCAAGCATCTTGCCAATCCGTTTCGCATTTGGTAGGATAGGCTTAGTCTAACATCGTTCTATGAAAGGGAATTTTATGGAAACCAAGGTATTTTTAACAAGACACTGTCAACCAGATCTCAGCAATCATGATGACAGAAGTAGAGGCTTAAGCCCTAAAGGTTTACAAGACTGTCAACTTGTCAGTCAATTTTTAAGAGAACGGGAAATAGACTGTATCTACTCTAGTCCCTATCAAAGAGCTCTTACAACCATCAAACCCTTTGCCAAAGAAGTCAACCTTCCAATCCACCTCGAAGAAGATTTTCGCGAACGGAAAATCAGTCAGCACTGGATTGATGATTTTGACGGCTTTGTTAGAAAACAATGGCTGGATTTTCACTTTAAGCTACCGCAAGGGGAATCATTAAAAGAAGTGCAGGCCCGTAATGTCCACCGTTTAACCGAAATCATCAAACAAGAGCAGGGAAACACAATTCTTATTGCCTCCCACGGCACAGCCATAGCAAGCATTGTCCACTTTATTGATCAGAGCTTCGGCTTAGACGACTTTCTAGCCATCAAGACACTCATGCCATTTATCGCTGAACTAGTGTTTACTAAGGAGGCTAACTGCCGCAGCATTACCCTTCACAATCTTTTTAACCACCAGAAGAGGCTGTTGTTTTCTCTATGACACATAAAAAATACTAGGATAAATCCTAGTATTTTTACATTCCCCAAGCTGATAAGCCCTGAGAGTTATAAGCGTTAATTGCTGAATTAATCTGATCTTGAACTGTTGCGGTTGAACCCCAGCCCGGCATTGTCTGGAAAAGTCCCGAAGCGCCTGAACTGTTGCTGGCGTTAACTTGACCATTTGATTCACGAGCAATAATGTATTCCCAAGTTGATTGAGGAACACCTGTCGCTGCGGCCATCTGTGCTGCAGCTGCCGAACCTTCAGCTCCAGCTGTATTGCCGTTTGCCAAAGTGCCATTGTAAGTATTACTGGCTGGCTGGCCAGTTTGTGCTGCTGCAGTGCTGGCATTTGCCATTGTTGCAGCATCGCTAGTATCTCCTGTGACAGCCTCGGTAACTTCTTGACTGGCTGCCTCTGATGTTGTTTCTGGACTGGTGGTCTGACTAGTTACTGTACTTGTCACAAGGCTTGTTGTTGTTTCACTGACTTGATCAGCGTCAACTTTAGATGCTGTCTTCGTAACATAGGCATTATTGTCGCCAAAATGCAATATTAAGAAAGCTGCAAGACCTAAAACCAAAGGTATGAGAATAAGCTGGCTTTTAGCGAGCTTATGAAGTTTAGCGCGTTTGCTTCTACTATACATAAAAAGTGTTAGATTCCTTTCATAGTCTCAGACCCTATCATATCGGTTAATTGTTACTTTTAGTTTGTTTTTTTGTTACTTTTGTTACAGAATGATTGGCATCAGATAAAAAATGCTCAAAAACGAACGTTTTAAGCATTTCCTGTCTTATCTAATGATTTTACTTCTTAAGATTAATACCAGCCATGTGCATTCCAAAAGGCCAGAGCTGCCGACCAGGAACCATAACGATTGGTCACATAATCATTGGCAACCTTATCCTGATTTTCTGGTGACAAATCACCATTCAAATACGATAGGGTTAGTTGATAACGGCCGTAATATTGACCATTCTGAGCTGTGTAACTTCCGCCAGATTCTTTTTGGGCAATTGTTTCTCTGGCAGCTTCATCTTCTGCGCTCAATCCACTGCTGCTAGTGGTGCTGGCTGCAGCAATCTGATCAGTATTTGCTGTTGTAGTGGCTGCTTCTGTCACGCTGGTTTCAGCCGATGTTTGTGTTGTTTCCACTTGACTGACGCTGCTTGTCGCCGCTTCCGAAACACTTGAATTTTCAGCACTAGAACTGCTGACAGCTGTGCTCTCTGTTTGCGCCTGTGTCACTGGCTCAGCCGCTGCTGTAGTTGTTGTCGTTTCAGGCAGAGCAGCAGTATTTGCTTCAGCAGACGCAGTTGAACTTGTGGCTTCTCTATTACTAGACAGACCCGAATCAGCTGCAGCAGTCTGATCATCAAGCTCTAAAATCTGACCAACCTGAATCAAATGAACATCTTCAATCTTATTAAGACTGGCGATTTTATCCACACTTGTGCCCTTGCGAAGAGCAATCTGAGACAAGGTATCGCCTGATTGCACTGTGTAGGATTCAGCTTTTGCAGTAAGTGGCAAAGCAATCCCTGTGGCCAATACCGCTCCCGCAATTCCTAGTTTAATTTTATTATGATGTAAAGGTGTCGTTTCTGACATTTTCTAATCCTCCTTATAGATAATTACCTATCATACAGGAGGAATATTACTTACAATTTAGAGAGTGATTAAAAATATTACAGAAAGATTTTGATTAGAAAAAGAAAAGGCCCAAAGCCTTTTTGAACTGCACCCCAAAAGTTAGACACAAAATCTAACGATTGGGGTGTTTTTCTTATGAAATTAAGTTATGAAGATAAACTAGAAATATATGAGCTGAGAAAGAGTGGCGTGTCGTGGGTCAACCTTAGCCAGATATACAAGGTCACTATTGCCAATCTTACATACATGATAAAACTCATGGATCGATATGGCGTGGAAATCGTTGAAAAAGGTAAAAATAGGTATTATTCACCTGAATTAAAGCAAGAAATAATGGATAACGTCTTGATTCATGGGTGTTCTCAACTCTCAGTTTCCCTTGATGATGCCTTGCCAAATCGAGGAATGCTTCCCAATTGGATAGCACAATACAAGAAAAACGGGTATACTATTCTTGAAAAACCAAGAGGGAGACCGAGAAAGATGGGACGTAAACGCAAGAAAACCTGGGAAGAGATGACGGAATTAGAGCGCCTTCAAGAGGAAAATGAACGTCTTCGAACTGAGGTGGCCTTCCTAAAAAAGTTGAGAGAACTTCGCTTGAGGGACGAAACACTAGTGCGCGAACAGCAGAAACAATTAGAGACATGGTCCAAGGAGGATTCCGACTAGACCTCCTACTTGCGACAGCTAAAATGCCTCGCTCAACTTATTATTATCAAGTCAAGCAACTGGATAAACCTGACAAGAACAAAGCAATTAAGGCTGAAATTCAAGCCATTTATGATTACCATAAAGGTAATTACGGCTATCGTCGGATTTATTTAGAACTCAGAAATCGAGGTTTCTTCATCAACCACAAAAAGGTG
Organism: Streptococcus ferus DSM 20646; assembly: GCF_000372425.1. Classification (GTDB taxonomy): domain Bacteria; phylum Bacillota; class Bacilli; order Lactobacillales; family Streptococcaceae; genus Streptococcus; species Streptococcus ferus. Next base: position 36,889 of record NZ_AQVD01000003.1, on the reverse strand, counting down.
CAGCGCTTGATGACAGTCATGGGCTTAGCGGCTCGTATTCGTCGTAAGCGCAAGTATGCTTCTTACAAAGGGGAGGTGGGTAAGAAGGCTGATAATCTGATTAAACGTCAGTTTGAGGGCTCTAAGCCTTATGAAAAATGTTATACCGATGTGACGGAGTTTGCTTTGCCTGAAGGGAAACTCTACTTATCGCCTATTCTTGACGGCTATAATAGTGAGATTATTGATTTTACCCTGTCTCGGTCACCTGACTTGAAACAGGTTCAAACCATGCTTGCGAAGGCTTTTCCAGCAGATTTATACAGTGGGACTATTCTCCACAGCGATCAAGGTTGGCAATACCAGCACCAGTCTTACCATTACTTTTTGGAAACCAAAGGCATTCGACCATCCATGTCCCGCAAAGGGAATAGTCCAGATAATGGGATGATGGAGTCTTTCTTTGGTATTCTCAAATCTGAAATGTTTTATGGACTCGAGACATCTTATCAATCACTTGACGAGCTTGAAGAAGCTATTACAGATTATATTTTTTACTACAACAACAAACGAATCAAAGCAAAATTAAAAGGACTTAGTCCTGTCCAATACAGAACTAAATCCTTTCAATAATTATTTGTCCAACTTTTTGGGGTCAGTACATTTCTAGTTTTTGAATAGCAACAAAAGTCCCCCTAGGAAAAGCAAACTTAGCAAAGCCAAACTATCTAAGAATTTCCAGGAAAGGAGCCGGTACTTACTTCTACCATCACCGCCTTGGTAGCCCCTAGCCTCCATAGCTGTTGCCAGAGCATCGGCCCGTTTAAAACTTGAGGCAAAGAGGGGAATGAGAATCGGAATAATGGATTTCACCTTCTGCATAAGATTGCCTTCACCAAAATCTACCCCACGCGCCCGCTGAGCATTCATGATACGTGTCGTATCATCCATCAAAGTCGGCACAAAACGTAAACTAAGAGACAGCATCAGTCCTATTTCATGAACAGGCACTTTAAATCTGGACAGCGGTCTCAGCAAGGACTCAACAGCATCCGCCAAACTAAGAGGTGTCGTTGTCAAGGTTAACAAGGTCGAAAAAACAATGATAAGGACAAATCTCATAAAAATCAAGGCAGCCTGACTTAAGCCCAGGCTTGTGATTTTTATGATCCAAAATTGGAAAAGAACCTGTCCTCCCTGTGTGAAGAAAACTTGGAACAGCGTTGTAAAGAGAATCAACACCACCATGGGGCGTAACCCTTTTAAAAAATGGGTGATTTTTATTCCTGATAAAAAGACCAGAGACAGGGTAAAAACAGTCATCAGAAGATTGGTTGCTAAATTATTGGCCCAAAAGATAATGATAATATAGATAAACATCGCAAGCAGTTTACTTCTTGGATCCAGCCGATGGAGCAGAGAATCCCCTGGAATATAGCGACCCAGAATCAGATTATTCATGGCTAAGTACCTCCGCAAACTCTTCAATCGTAATTGGAAGAGAGTCGAAATGCAACCCCCGCTTTTGCAAATTAGCAGCAAAGCGCGTGATTTGCGGAACGCCTAACTGCTTGTTTTCCATAAAGTCAATATCCTGAAAAACAGCTTTAGGACTGCCGGAACGAACTAACTTCCCGTGTTCTAAAACATGAACCCAATCCGCATAATTAGCCACATCATCCATTAAATGAGTTACCAAAACGACTGTCAGCCCCTTGTGGTGCAGTTTTTCAAACAGTGCCATCAGCTCTTTGCGCCCTTTAGGATCCAGACCAGCAGTCGGTTCATCAAGGACTAAGACATCTGGTTCCATAGCCAAAATCCCTGCAATGGCAACACGACGCATCTGCCCCCCCGACAACTCAAACGGATTTTTGTTAAAAAGCTCTTCTGAGAGGCCGACCATAGCTAGTTTTTCACGGGCAATTGCCTCAGCCTCTTCCTTGGCAAGGCCAAAATTCTGAGGGCCAAAGGCAACATCCTTAAGAACCGTCTCATCAAATAATTGACTTTCAGGAAATTGGAAAACAAGGCCAACTTTCTTGCGTAGGCCTTTAATTTCTTTATTCTTTGCATCGGGAGTGATTACCCAGTCATCAACCTGAACCTTCCCCTGCGTAGGAAGGTTCAGGCCATTCAGAAGCTGCATTACTGTCGATTTGCCACTGCCTGTATGACCGATAAAGGCTGTGAAAGAACCTGTTTTTACCTCTAAATCAATGTCAAAAAGGGCCCTCCCTTCAAAGGGGGTTCCCTTTTGGTAGGTATAACTTACCTTTTGGAGATTGATGCCCATAGTTTTTCTTCCAAATCCTTTTCTGTTAAATACGACTCATCAATAGCAAACCCTTTTTCCTTTAGCGTCTGGATTAGTACTGAAGTAAAGGGTCTGTCTAATCCTAGATTCAGGAGCTCTTCTCCTCTTGAAAATAAAGCTTGAGGGCTAGTGTCAGATTCCACCTGACCATTTTTCATCACAAGCACTCGATCGCTCAGGGCCACCTCTTCTAAGTCATGAGTTATAGAAATAACGGTCATGCCATATCTTTGACGAATATCCTTAATCGTTTGAATCAGCTCGAGTCTGCCTTCTGGATCCAGCATGCTGGTTGCTTCATCTAAAATAATGATAGCTGGTCGCATGGCAACGGCACCTGCTATGGCAACCCGCTGCTTTTGCCCGCCAGACAGGCGAGCCGGTTCTCGATCTTTAAAAGCTGACATCTTCACCAACTCCAAAGCCTGCTGAACCCTGCTTTGCATTTCCTCAAGAGGAATGCCTTGATTTTCCAAGCCAAAAGCAACATCATCTTCAACTGTTGCCCCAACAAACTGATTGTCAGGATTTTGAAAAACCATACCAATTTTTGAACGTAGCTCCCAGACATTGGCCTCTGTCAATTCTTGTCCATCAATCACAATCTGACCAGACTGAGCCTCAAGCAAACCATCAATAAGCCTGACAGTTGTTGACTTTCCGCTTCCATTATGTCCAATAATAGACAGCCATTCACCATGTTTCACGTGAAACGTCACCTGATCAAGAGTGGGAGATGTCTGATCTTCTTCATATTGAAAGGTCAAGTTCTTAACTTCAATAATAGTATCTGACATTATTTAAAGGTATCCTTAAAGAGAAAACTTGCTCCTCTAAAGTAATCGTATCCTGAATACAGGGTGAAGAAAAGAGCAATGTATAAGAAAATGGTTCCCAAAACATGCAGATGGCAAAGCAAAAGGATAATAGAAACCATCTGAGTAACCGTCTTAATCTTACCAGGCATGGCAGCCGCTAACACTTCTCCGCCAGTTTCAACCAATAACAGGCGTAAACCAGTTACCGCCAACTCTCGACAAATAATAATCGCAGAAATCCAAGCAGGAGCTAAATCAAGTCCCACAAGCATGATAAAAGCACTCATCACTAACATCTTATCCGCCAGCGGATCTGCAAATTTACCAAAATTAGTCACAACTCCCCACTGACGTGCCAGATAACCATCTAAATAGTCTGTGAAACTAGCAAGGGCAAAAATAACCGCTGCCACAATATGCCAGATTAGACTGTCAGGTATGGAGGCCACAAGCAAAAACAAAGGAATCATGGCAATTCGAATGACGGTCAATAAATTTGGAATATTTTCTTTTTTAGACATGAGTATCTCCTTATTCAACAACCAGATTGATCGTAACCATTCCTGATGTAGCTAATGGTGTTAAGTCAACGACTTGTCCATTGATGGTCAAAGTCACCATATCTACCATTGAAACCGTAATCACAGAATTGGTCGCTCCTTGAGCTAAGCTTGTTGTAAAGGAACTTTCACTGGAAGACAGAGTTGTACCTGCTTCTCCTTGTGCGGTATTAGTTGCCGAAACCCAACTGTCCTGTTCGCCAGTCAAGCTAAAGTTAATCTCAACCTGATCCCCAGCATTAGTGAGCGTTACCGTATCTCCACCCTGGTCAAAGTCATTGGTTAAAACAGCTTGGTTGGTCGTTGTCGTCTCCTGACTTGAGGACGTTTTGGTTTTCGTTGATACCGTTTGTTGAGAATTAGAACCAGAATTAAGCTGATTATAGACGATGTAACCGACATAAGATAAGATTCCCAAGGCGATAATCGTCAGCAAAATCAGAACCCATGGAAAACGGCGCTTGGGCTCATCTTCTTCGTCGTCTTCATCATGCTTGCTTAGGCGAGACGGCAGTGACTGGCGACTGCGAGAAGGAAAAGGCTTATCTTCTTTTTCAGAAAAATCTTCTGCTACGACAGCGACAGTTTCCTCCTGTGGACTCTCTTCTTCTAGTAAAATTTCCGGAGCGGTCTGCCCAAAAGCGGCGGCCTCTTCTTCTCCAGGGACCTCAATAGGTGTTTTTTCAAGCTGTAATCTTTCCTCGAAGTCCGACTGAGACAGTTCCTCACTGTCTTCATCCGCAAGGATAAATTGACCGGTATTTGCAGAAGCTGGAATGGTGGCTAAATCACCTACTTCTTGATTTCGATAGCCGTGAATAATCGAAATAGGGTCCAGACCAACAGCACTAGCATACTTTTCTAAATACTCATTAACTTTGCCATTTGGCAACAGCTTCAGTTGATCCAGCTCCATCGCCAATAAGTAATGGGGAGGAATTCCAGTTTTTTCTACAACATCATCAAAACTCAACTTTTCCTTAATACGAGCATCTCGTAAAATATCTCCGATTTTATTCATTATTTACCTCGATTTACATTTCTATAGTGCTAACTATTATACCAAAATTTACACGGAATTTCTTGCTATTTTGGAAATATGGTGAACTCACTGATATCTGACGCTCGATTAAAATAGTGCCCCATTTCAATGACAGATTCAAAGGATAGGTCAGATAGGATGTCTGGATAATGAAAGTATGTTTCCTTACCATTCAAGTGATTCATAAATTCAACAGCTAGACTATCTAGAGAATCTAAAGATTTGAGAAATTCCCCAAACAGCTCTTTTTTCAGCAGTTCAAAACGCTCCTTTGTAAAATCTTGACTTTTCGTAAAGTGTTTTAGACTGTGTTTGATTTTACTTGCCATGGCAATAGGTTCTTTTGTATCCATGGAGACAATCACAAATTGACAGTAAGTTGACACCTCAATGTCAATATCAAATGAGTCATCTACCCGACCCTCTTCATACCAAGTTTGAAAATTAGACGATGTCCAGCCAAACAAAAGCTGAAATAAAAGCCTGATAACTAACTTTTCTTTAAGCAAGGACTGTGATGACAATCCTCTCAAGCGAAAACCAAGGGCTAACTTAGGTAGAGCGACCTCCATTTGTAAAGAGCCTTTTTCCTGTATAGGATTCAGGGAAAGTTCTGAACGTTCAATCCTTGCAGAGCGCTCAATCGGAAACTGACGTTCTGTGGCCACAATATCCTTGTAAACCTGCTTGACATCAAAATCCCCTATAACCAAGAGACTTCTGTTAGAAGGATGGTAAAAGTAAGTGAAATTATCTTCCAAATCCTCTTTACAGATTTCAGCTAAACTGTCTCGGTCTCCTGCAATATCTTGCGCAAGTGGTGTATCTGGATAAAGATTACCTAAGACGCCAAGAAAGAGCTTGTAATCCGGGTCATCCTGATACATGTCTATTTCTTGCTTAATAATCCCCTTCTCTTTCTTGATTGACAGTTCCGTCAAGTGGGTGCTTTTGAAGGCTTTCTGCAATATATTTAAACTTTGACTGAACTGACCCGAAGCTGAAAAATAATAGCTGGTTTCCTGATGGGTGGTAAAAGCATTGCTATCCGCATTCAGCCGCGTTAATTGTTTAGAAAGATCTTCCTTGTCTTCTCGCTCGAAAAACTGGTGTTCCAAAAAATGGGCCAGCCCTGCTGGGTACACTTTTTTATCATCACTATTAAGTGTAAACTCGGTGTCAACCGCCCCATACTTGACTGTCATCATGGCTAAATTTTCCTGATAACCTTTTTTCGGAATCAAAAAAACTTTCAGGCCGTTGTCCAGCGTATTAAAATAAAAGATCTCATCAATTTGTGGAAAGCATCTTTTCTTCAGATTTCCCAAAGTTTATTCTCCTTCTAAAAAATAAATAGACTGTAATCTGACTTGACCTGCGACTGCCATGACATCTTCCTTAGTGATTTGACGAATGCGGTCTATCCACTCCTCAAGCCCTAAACACTGATCACCAAAAATACTCTTATTATAGGCAAGCTCCATAAGATTATATGGATTATCTTCTGCCAATCTGGCATTATTAATCAACATTTTTTTAGTCTCTTCCAAAGCACTGATATGGAAACGGCCAAACCTAATCCCCTTAACTTGGTGATTGATCAGCTGAAGTACTTTTTTTCTGTCTCTCTTATCAATACCAGCGTAAACTTTTAATAATCCTGTGTGACTGTCAAAATGGCTGCCTATACTATAAGCCAAGCCCATTTTTTCCCTGATACTGTCAAAGAGGAGCGAGTGCGGATAAGCGCCAAGTAAACCATTAAAAACTAAAAAAGCATAGTAATCGTTATCGCCAAAACGAAAAGGAAAATGGTAAGCTTGCTGCAGGATAGATTGTCCTGATGTCTTTTGTTCTATTTTTTCTCGGAGAACACTGGAAAATGGCTGTCTGTAAACATAGTCTAAATCCAGTTGACGAGACTGTAAACCTAATGATTCCACCAACTGCAACACAAGATAGTCATCATATTCCCCTGTTAGAAAAATATCAATCTTGTCTTCCTTGAGCATTCTTTGAAATTCTTGATAGGCGGTATAGGAATTCTCATTTTTAACCAGATCAGAATTGGCATACTTAGTATATTTGACATCATCATCAAGATAATAAAGCTGCTGCAGTTCTAAATCACTGTAATAAAAGCGGTCTTCCTTATCAGCTTCTAAATATTGGATTAGGTGCTCCTTTTCCAAATCAAAAAGTTTCGTTTGAAATTGTTGAACCGAAATAAGGGGCTCAAACAGAATCGTTTTCAACAGACTGAACATTTCCTCAAGCAAACTTTCCTGATGAAAACTATAGTGGCTGCTAATAAAGGAAAGGTTAATATCCAAAATATGGACTTTACCCTTAGTTGACAGTCTTGTTGACAGCTCAGCCCCATAGAGACTGGCTAATTTTTCTTTTAAGGCACGACTGGTTGGATAGACCTCGTTGGCAGCGGTCAGCATCTGAGCCACTAAAACACGCTGGGCCAAAGTTTCCTTTTGGCGTTTCCCTGAAAAACGAAAAGTCAGGTGGTTGGTTTTAAACTGGTTGGTTTTAATCAAATGTAAGTCAACGCCATTAACGATTTCCATACGATTTCCTTTGCAGACATATTTCGTTCAATTATACCATTTTATGCTATAATTATCTCTAGAGAAAGTCGAGGATTAAATGGATTACAAACTTTTTGGTGACTATATCACCTTACAAGCTCTTCTGAAAGATGTAGGTATCATCCAAAGTGGCGGCGCAGTAAAGGCTTTTCTTGCTTCTACCGAAGTCTTTTTTAATGGCCAACTCGAAAATAGGCGCGGGAAAAAACTGAGAATCGGTGACAGCCTGAGCATTCCCAGTCAAGCGCTCACTATCATGATTGTAGAGCCAAGCAATGCCGAAAAAGAAGAGCACAAGAACAATTTAGCTGAAAAACAGCGTATTGCTGCCTTGGTCAAGCGTTTAAACCAAACCAACAAGACCAAAAAAGGGCAGAAAAATAACCCTCTCAAGAGAGAAAAAAAGGCTGTTAAATTCCCTGGAACATAAGTATGTGGATTGAAGAAATAAGCTTAAAAAATTATCGTAATTATCAGGAAGAAAAAGCTGAGTTCTCACCTGGGCTGAATATTTTTGTCGGTCAAAACGCACAGGGAAAAACCAACTTTTTAGAGGCGATTTATTTTCTTTCTCTGACTAGAAGTCATCGGACACGCTTTGATAGAGAACTGATCACATTTACGAAAAAGGACCTTCGCGTCTCTGGCCTACTACACCGTCTCAACAGCAAACTGCCTCTGGAAATTGCTCTTAGTGAAAAAGGCCGAACCACTAAAGTCAATCACCTTAAACAAGCTAAGCTGTCTGATTACATTGGAACAATGACTGTGGTTCTTTTTGCCCCAGAAGATTTACAATTGGTAAAAGGCTCCCCTAGTTTACGCCGAAAATTTCTCGATATTGATTTAGGTCAAATTAAACCTACTTACTTATCCGATCTGTCTCATTACAATTATGTCTTAAAGCAGCGCAATGCTTACTTAAAACAGGTTGACAAAGTTGACAAAGATTTCTTAAAGGTTCTTGACAGTCAACTTGCTGATTATGGCAGCCGAGTGATTCGTCACAGGCATGACTTTATCCTTGATCTATCAAAGGAAGCCAGTAAATATCATCAGCTTATTTCAGACCAAAAGGAAGAGCTAACGATTACTTACCTGTCATCTATCCTTTACAAAGATGTCAAGGAAATTCAAGACAACTTCCTCGAACAGCTGGAAAAAAATCATCAACGAGACAGTTATAAAAAGAATACTTCAATCGGTCCCCATCGTGACGATCTTACCTTTTTCATTAATGGTATAGAGGCCAGTTTTGGAAGTCAAGGACAGCACCGAAGTCTTGTTTTATCCCTAAAACTCGCAGAAATTGAACTGATCAAAACGGTAACCGGTGATTATCCTATCTTACTTTTAGATGATGTGATGAGCGAGTTAGATAATCATCGACAGACTAAACTCTTGGAAATTATCAAGGAGAACGTCCAAACATTCATAACAACAACCAGTCTCGATCACCTACAGCATCTACCTCAGAATCTTAACATTTTTAAGATAAAAAACGGAAGCTTGAGTCAATGACCCAAGCTTCCGTTTTTGTCAACTATCTTTACAAAGAAAGCAAGTTGCTTGTCAACCCAACTAATATCATCACGGATACAAGAACTAATCGTGTAAACTAAGATTGATTCCTACTGTCAATAAAAAACTAAATTTTACTCTCTTACTGGACAGAGTAGTTAGGAGCTTCATTCGTAATCTGAACATCATGTGGGTGGCTTTCAATCAGCCCCGCTCCTGACATCTCGATAAACTGGGCATTGTCATGAAGCTCTTGAAGATTTCCTGCACCGACATAACCCATACCTGAACGAATGCCGCCTAACATTTGGAAAACAATATCAGCAGCAGCTCCCTTATAAGCTACACGGCCCTCAATACCTTCTGGAACTAACTTATTCGCTTCATTGACAGAACCTTGGAAATACCGATCGCTCGAACCTTTCTTCATGGCTGCAATAGATCCCATACCACGGTAGGTTTTAAACTTACGCCCTTGGAAGATTTCTGTTTCTCCTGGAGCTTCATCCGTTCCGGCAAACATTGACCCTAGCATGACAGCATTTCCACCTGCTGCCAGCGCCTTAACAATATCACCTGAGTATTTAATGCCCCCATCAGCAATGATCGTTTTGCCATACTCACGCGCGACTTGGGCGGCATCGTAAATAGCTGTAATTTGTGGAACACCGACACCTGCCACAACACGGGTTGTACAGATAGAACCAGGGCCGATTCCTACTTTAACCACATCAACCCCTGCATCATATAAGGCACGAGCTCCTTCGGCAGTCGCAATATTGCCTGCAATCAGCGTTCTATTAGGGAAGTGATTGCGGATTTCTGCAATCTTACGGAGAACTCCGGCTGAATGACCATGGGCTGTATCGATGACAATAGCATCTGCGCCAGCTTCAAAAAGGGCCTCTGCACGCTCAAAAGTGTCTGACGTAACCCCGACAGCCCCGGCCACTAGGAGACGGCCAAACTCATCTTTAGCTGCGTTAGGGAATTCAATGACCTTCTCAATATCCTTGATGGTGATCAGGCCAGACAAACGACCGTTTTGATCTACAAGCGGCAATTTTTCAATTCGGTGTTCATGCAGAATGCGTTCAGCTGTCTCAAGATCCGTCCCCACTGGAGCTGTGACTAATTTTTCACTGGTCATGTGCTCAGAAATAGGAGTGTGATAGTCCGTAATAAACCGCATATCACGATTGGTAATAATCCCCACCAATTTCCGATTTTCCATCGTTTCAACGACAGGAACACCACTAATACGGTAACGCTGCATCAGTTCTTCAGCTTCAGCAACCATATGCTTAGGCGTTAAGAAAAAAGGATCAATAATAACGCCATTTTCAGAGCGTTTCACCTTGCGAATTTCTTCAGCTTGATCAGGAATAGGCATATTCTTATGGACAACGCCCAGTCCACCCGCACGTGCAATGGCAATGGCCATTTTACTGTCTGTCACCGTGTCCATAGCCGCCGTAATAATCGGAATATTTAAGGTCAAATTGTCAGCAAGTTTCGTCTGTAAACTAACATCGTTTGGTAAAACATGGCTTTCTGCCGGAATAAGCAATACATCATCAAAAGTGTAACCTTTTTTCAAAAACTTTGTGTCCCAATTTGACATTAATACAATCCTCTTTCTATTTTTTCAGCCTAGGGCTTTTTGATTGTTACTATCATAACACGCTAAGCGCATTTGTCAATCAGAATTTACTTAAAATCGGCTATTTTCAGCAAAAAAGAGCTGGAAGGTTTCCAGACTCTTTTAAAAATAATGAATCCCCATCGCTTTTTTAACATCAGCCAAGGTTGCTCCCGCTGCCTGACGGGCTTTTTCACTTCCTTCTTTGAGAATAGCAAAAATCTGGCCCATGTCTTGGGCATACTCTAAACGGCGTTCACGGATGGGAGCCAATTCACGCTCCAATATTTCCAAGAGGTAGCGCTTGGTTTTAACATCCCCCAAGCCTCCCTTTTGATAATGTTCCTTCATGGCAGCAATGTCAGCTTTGTCATTTTCCTGCCCAAAAATATCCAGGTAATAAAACACCATATTTCCCTCAATCTGACCTGGATCCTCAACACGAATATGATTAGGATCGGTATACATGCTCATCACTTTTTTCTGAACCGTATCCATATCATCAGAAAGATAGATTCCATTTCCCAAAGATTTTGACATTTTGGCATTTCCGTCAAGACCCGGCAGGCGGCCTGCCGCTTCATTCTCGGGATAAATACCTTCAGGTTCAACAAGGACATCTGTCTGATAGGTATGATTAAAAGAGCGGACAATCTCTCTGGTTTGCTCGATCATGGGCTTCTGGTCGTTTCCAACCGGAACATAATTGGCTTTAAAGGCTGTAATATCTGCAGCTTGCGAGATTGGGTAAACTAAAAATCCTGTCGGCAGACTTTCGCCAAAGCCTTTCTGAGCAATTTCTGACTTAACAGTTGGATTACGTTCTAATCTTGCCAAAGAAACCAGATTCATATAATACATGGTCAATTCGGCTAATTCAGGAATTTGACTCTGTATAAAAAGCGTTACCTTTTCAGGATCAAGACCAACAGATAAATAATCCAAAGCAACATTTCCCACGGATTCCTTGATAATTTCTGCTTCTTTCGCATGATCCGTCAGAGCCTGCTGATCTGCCAAAAAAACAAACATGTCGTACTTCCCTTCATTTTGTAGGAGGACACGATTTTTAAGGCTTCCGACATAGTGACCTAGGTGGAGTTTTCCTGTTGGTCGATCACCTGTTAAGATAATGGGTTTGGTCATGGTTCTTCTCCTAAAAAATTCAATTGTCTAAATTATAACATAATTCTTGACGATAAGGCAGTCCATCAGAGATAATAGATTTTGACATTGATTAAAGGAGGCGATATCTTATGAATAAGAAAGTCGTTGATTTACTGTTGGTTAGCCTAGGCTCACTTATCGCCGCCATTGGCTTTAATACCATGCTACTGGAAAATCATATCGCGTCTGGGGGACTGGGCGGTCTCGCGGTCAGTTTCCAAGCCCTATTTGGTTGGAAACCCTCATTCTTCGTCCTAATCGTCAACATTCCCCTGCTTTTCATCTGTTATGTTTTATTGGGGAGGGCAACCTTTTTAAAAACCGTTTACGGAGGGACGATCTACCCCATCTTTATTCAGCTCACCTCAGGACTGCCTAATTTAACCCACACCCCTCTTTTAGCTGCTGTTTTTGGAGGAATAATTGTCGGTTTTGGTCTAGGCCTCGTTTTCCTCGGAAATTCGTCAACCGGGGGAACGGGAATTATCACTCAGGTTATCCACAAGTACAGCCCTCTTCCACTCGGAACCAGTATGGTACTGATTGACGGGTTAGTTGTAGCCGTTGGCCTAGCAGCTTTCAATGCTGATTCTGTCATGTATTCTATCATTTCTTTAATCGTTATCAGCTATGTTGTCAATATCATGATGACCGGCTTTAATGCTTCTAAAAATCTGATGATTATTTCTCGTCATCATGAAAAAATTAAACATTATATCACGATTTCGGCAGACAGAGGCGTTACTGAAATTCCTATTCACGGTGGATTCACTGGAAAAGATCGGTTTATGCTGATGACCACTATCTCTACCCATGAATTTCCAAAAATCGAAAAAGAGATTCTTGCTATTGATGAAACGGCCTTCATCGTGGTGATGCCTGCCAGCCATGTCGTTGGACGAGGATTTAGCTTGACCAAGCATTATCAAAACGAAGATGAAGACATCTTATTGCCAATGTAGAAACCATTGAAAAAAAAGACCGATTCCTGTAAAATGAAGAAGCAATAGAAAGAAATAAAGGTGAATAAATCGTGTTAACTGTATCAGATGTGTCACTGCGCTTTAGCGACCGTAAATTATTTGACGACGTCAATATTAAATTTTCAGCTGGAAATACCTACGGCTTAATTGGAGCTAATGGAGCCGGAAAATCTACCTTCCTTAAAATCTTGGCTGGGGATATCGAGCCGACTACTGGTCATATTTCATTGGGGCCAGATGAGCGTCTATCTGTCCTTCGTCAAAATCACTTTGACTATGAGGATGAGCGTGCCATTGATGTGGTTATTATGGGAAATGAGCAGCTTTACAACATCATGAAAGAAAAGGATGCTATCTATCTGAAAGCCGATTTTTCTGATGAGGATGGTGTTCGTGCTGCCGAATTGGAAGGCCTCTTTGCAGAGTTAGGTGGTTGGGAGGCAGAGAGCGAAGCTGCTCAACTGCTTCAAAACCTTAATATCCCAGAAGATCTTCATTACCAAAACATGAGTGAGCTCTCGAATGGCGATAAGGTCAAAGTTCTCCTTGCCAAAGCGCTCTTTGGTAAGCCAGATGTCCTTCTCCTAGATGAGCCAACAAATGGTCTGGACATCCAATCTATCACTTGGTTGGAAGATTTCTTGATTGATTTCGAAAATACTGTAATTGTGGTTTCCCATGACCGTCATTTCCTTAATAAGGTCTGTACCCACATGGCTGACCTTGATTTTGGTAAAATCAAGCTCTTCGTGGGTAACTATGATTTTTGGAAAGAATCATCTGAACTGGCTGCCCGTCTGCAGTCAGATCGAAATGCTAAGGCTGAAGAAAAAATCAAAGAACTGCAAGAGTTTATTGCCCGCTTTTCAGCAAATGCTTCCAAGTCAAAACAGGCAACGTCACGTAAAAAGATGCTTGACAAGATTGAACTTGAAGAAATTGTTCCATCTAGCCGAAAATACCCATTTATCAACTTTAAAGCCGACCGTGAACTTGGCAATGACCTTGTCACTGTTGACAACTTGACTGTCAAGATTGACGGGGAAATTATTTTGGATAAGATTAGCTTTATTCTCCGTCCAGGTGACAAAACGGCCATTATCGGACAGAATGATATCCAGACAACTGCTCTGATTCGAGCTCTTATGGATGACATTGAATACGAAGGCACCATAAAATGGGGAGTGACAACCAGCCGGTCTTATCTGCCAAAAGATAATAGCAATGATTTTGCTGGTGGTGAATCCATTCTGGATTGGCTTCGTCAGTTTGCCAGCAAAGAGGAAGATGACAACACCTTCCTACGCGGTTTCTTAGGGCGCATGCTTTTTTCGGGTGACGAAGTTAACAAGTCTGTCAACGTCCTATCCGGAGGCGAAAAAGTGCGCGTGATGCTGTCAAAACTAATGCTTCTAAAGTCAAATGTTCTTATTTTAGATGACCCAACCAACCACTTGGATCTGGAATCCATTTCCAGTCTTAACGATGGTCTCAAAGAATTTAAAGAATCCATTATCTTTGCCAGTCATGACCATGAATTTATTCAAACACTGGCTAACCATATCATCGTGGTATCTAAAAATGGTGTTATTGACCGTATTGATGAAACCTATGACGAGTTTTTGGAAAATCAAGACGTTCAGGAAAAAGTTAAAGCATTATGGAAATAAACTAAAAGGCGCTAGCGCCTTTTAGTTTACACTTAACAAAGGAAAAGACAATGACTGGGATAAAACGCAATAAAAAATCTCTGCTGGTTTATGGTACCAGTTTTACTCTCCCGATAGGAATCATGTTTTTTGTTCTTTTCACTAATAACATTTATTGGGGGAGCGACACCACTATTTTAGCTAGTGATGCTTTCCACCAATATGTGAACTTTAATATCCTTATACGAAATGTTCTGCATGATACAAGCAGCTTCTTCTACTCTTTTAAGGCCGGACTGGGATTTAATCTTTACGCTCTTATGAGTTACTATTTAGGTAGCTTTTTCACACCACTGACCTATTTCTTTAATGGAGAAAATATGGCAGATGCCTACTACCTCTTCATCCTCTTGAAATTTGGTTTGATTGGCTTGTCAGCCTCCTATTGTTTTTCTCGTATTTATCCCAAATTAAACGCTAAGCTACTTATTCTTTTGTCAACTTCTTATGCCTTGATGAGCTTCTCAACAAGTCAGCTGGAACTTATTAATTGGCTGGATACTTTTATCTTACTTCCCTTCATCCTTTTAGGTTTACACCGGTTGACAATAGAAGGAAAGTTAGGGCTTTACTATGTCAGTCTCTGTCTCTTATTGGTTCAAAATTATTTCTTTGGATACATAACCGCTATCTTTTTGACCTTATGGTTTTTGACTAATCTTTCTTGGGATTTTAAAGAGCGGATTCAAAGACTAAGGGACTTTATCATTATCTCCCTATTGGCTGTACTGTCAAGTTCTTTTATGCTTCTGCCAACCTATCTTGATTTGAAACATAATGGTGATCAATTTACAAGGTTGACAAGTTTATTTACAGAGAATAGCTGGTACTTTGATCTATTTGCCAAAAATTTTGTTGGCTCCTATGATACAACACAGTATCAAGCCCTCCCAACAATCTATATCGGGCTCCTTCCTCTAGTCTTAGCTCTTAGTTTTTTTACAATCAAATCTATTAAATGGCAAGTTAAATGTGCCTATTTAATGCTCTTGATAGTCCTCATAATAAGTTTTATCATTCAGCCGCTTAATCTTTTTTGGCAGGGCATGCATGCCCCAAATATGTTTTTATATCGCTACTCTTGGGTCGTTTCGACAGTTCTCATTCTAATGGCAGCAGAAACACTGTCACGGTTAGAGGAATTGAAACTGAGTCATGTTTATCTTCCCATCTTAATGTTAATTACAGGCTTTACAGGAGCGCTTTTTTTCAAAAGCCACTATCTTTTTTTAACCAATCATCAGATCGCAATAACCTTCCCATTTCTGGCCGCTTATTGTCTCCTCCTTTACAGCCTTGTAAAGAGAATTTTGCCCATAAGACAGATGGTTGTATTGATGGCCTGTTTTACGATATTTGAGATGGGTTGTAATACCTATTTCCAGATTAAAGGAATTGAGCAAGAGTGGAATTTCCCTGGCAGAACCGCTTACAGCGGCGATTTTCAAGCCACAGAAAAACTATTGGCAAAAACTGACAATTCTGGTCTGTTCTACCGCATAGGGCAAGATAATCACTACTCTTTAAACGATGGTATGAAATATCATTATAATAGCATTGCTCAGTTTTCGTCTGTCAAAAATAAACAGGCTGCTCAAGTTTTAGATCGCCTTGGTTTTCGCTCAGATGGCAACCATGCCACTATTGCCTATCATAACAATACGCTTTTAATGGATAGTCTGTTTGCCATTAAATACCGTCTATCTCAAAACCCTGCTGAAATATATCGTTTTCAAAAAATAGCGCAAATTGATCAACTCAGCCTCTTTCAAAATCAAAATGATTTACCCCTTGTGTTATTGTCTAATGGTCTTTACAATGATGTCAACTTAAATCAGAATCAGATTTACAATCAAGAACGGTTTGTAGAAGCTCTGA
The DNA here is from genome assembly GCF_000372425.1 of Streptococcus ferus DSM 20646. GTDB lineage: Bacteria > Bacillota > Bacilli > Lactobacillales > Streptococcaceae > Streptococcus > Streptococcus ferus. The sequence goes on along the minus strand of NZ_AQVD01000003.1, from coordinate 20,673 downwards.
CAGGTGAAAATTATCATCTCTACAATGAAATTCCAATAGAATTAAAGTCCAATCTGCACATGATTGATAATCGCCTCTTTGCAAACTCTCTTGACAAAGAATCAATAACTGTCAACTATCGTGTCAACGACCCAAAAACAAGCCAGCTCTACTTAATGATTAATAACCTTCAGTTCAGCAATCAGGATCAACAGAACCTTCTCCTTAAAACACCCCGATTCTCAGCTCAGCAAGAGTTGACAGATGCTTACCCTCTTTTTAATCTAGGAACCTATTCAAAAGGAGAAAGTTTTGATTTTTCGCTAGTAGTGATGAATAACCTATCGGTCAGTTTTGATCAACCGCAACTTTTTGCCCTTGATTTAGAGGCTTATCAAAGACTGATAGACCACTTCAAATCACAAAAAGTCGAACTTGCAGTGAAAAATAATCATATAAATCTCCACTATAAAACCCAAAAAGAAGCTTCGCTCCTCTTCACCCTTCCTTATGATAAGGGGTGGAAAGCTAGTCGAGATGGGAAACCTGTCACTATTACCAAAGCTCAGGGCGGACTCATGAAAATCAATGTTCCGAAAGGGAAAGGGAAAATCAAAATGACCTTTATACCTGAAGGACTGATTCTTGGCTGCCTTCTTTCACTGATAGGATTTCTTTTATTCTTGATTTACCAGTCCATACAAACGCACCAAACTTCAAAAAAGCCCCTACATGATAAATGAGGGGCTTTTCCTATAAAAAAAATCCTATTTCTAGGATTGTGTCTTATCACTCCGGCAGTAGGACTCGAACCTACGACATCATGATTAACAGTCATGCGCTACTACCAACTGAGCTATGCCGGAATATATAGTCCGTACGGGATTCGAACCCGTGTTACCGCCGTGAAAAGGCGGTGTCTTAACCCCTTGACCAACGGACCATAGGTCTTTAATCAACACTCTTATAATTATATCAGATAACGGAAATTTGTCTACCCTTTTTTTAAAAAAATTTTACACCATATTTCAAAAAAGAAGAAGTTTTCATCACTTGCACCATCGTAAAATCCAAGAATAAACTCTTGCTTTTCTTGACAGTCTGTGGACAATTTTGATAGAATAGTATAGTTGTATGGTCTCATAGCTCAGCTGGATAGAGCATTCGCCTTCTAAGCGAACGGTCGCAGGTTCGAATCCTGCTGAGATCATAAAAATCCCTAAGAGATTCTTAGGGATTTTTCGTTTGCTCAGATTCTATACTGACAAAGTAAGCTAAAAAAATCATTGGAAAAAGAGCGGCATATAAACTAAATTCAACGAAATAATGAGATAAAATTGTTGATACCATTACCCCCATCATAAAGGAAGCGATGATAGCTGTAATATAAAGAGCCTGCTTAAAAATGAGCTGATTTTTTTCAACCCAACCTTTCGTGAACAAATAAGAGGCGACACGAATATTACCTGTCATCATTAAATTGGTGTACTGATAACCTCTGACTCTTTTAAAAGTGACTAATTTGATTGATGCAAAGAAAGCCAGACTCCCAATCGTAAAAACAGATGATAGCAGAGGACTTAAAATAGCAATAAAAAGCAATAGAACTAGCAAAACATAAGTGCTAAAGCGATGCCAGCGATAATGCTTGTCATCTGTCCATCTTCTTAGAAAATAAGCAAACACTTGGCCTAAAATGAAAAAGAAAAGAGGAATAAAGTAGCTGAGAACGTCAAGAATCCGACCATCGGCCAGATGAATCATCATGTAAAGCAGGTTACCAGTCTGCAGACCAGCAAAGCGACGTCCCTGTGTTAAAAAGGTATATGAATCAATAAAGCCACTTAAAAAGGTTAAAAGCATAGCCACCCGCAAGGCTTCAAAATTTTGATAATCTCTCTTATGGCGACGTTTCACGTGAAACAATTATAATCTCCTTTATAAATATTTGCTTGCTTCCCTGATAGAAAGGGGAGCCATTTGATTCCTATGTTCCTCAATAAAGAGAGCCACCCAATCGGGTGCCGTTTTGGAATAATCTCTCAAAGACCAGCCAATAGCTTTATTGATGAAAAATTCATTGTCAAAATCTGAACCTTGTAGATTATTTTCAATAACCTCTGCTAATAAATGGCGGTCTGTCTCTTCCTTAAAGCCTAATTGGTGGTCAATAGCAATACGTCGAAGCCAAAAATTATCCGCCAAAGACCAGTCTAAAATCTGCCTTTTAGCTTCTGGATAACGTTTCACAATACTGCCGACAATCTCATCCAAACTGTCCACAGAATCCCACCATGACTTAGTTACAATCAGTTGCTTTAATTTAGCTAAATCAGATACTGTCAATCTTTTTTTAACCCTAGACTGCCGTAAATAGTCACAGGCAAGATACTGACATTCACGATAGTTTTCCTGCCACATTGCCATAATAAAGTCCCAGTCTATCTCTTCAACGGCAGCCTTATCCTTGAGAAATGCTTTAGATAATTGCCTTCGTAAAGGTGTTTGAATACCGTAGAAATCAAACTGATTTTTCTGATAAGCGGCCATGGCTTCAGCCTTTATGCTGTCTCTATTTTCCTGAAACAGCATAAGCATTTCTTGGGTGGTCATCTTTCCTCCTATTTATGGTAAGGGCTTCCTTCTTGAATCATAAAAGCTCTGTAAATCTGTTCTGTTAATACCAAGCGCATCAGCTGATGAGGGAGGGTCAGCAGACCAAAACTCATTAAAAGATTGGCTCTTTTTTTAATTGCATCTGACAGGCCTAGACTCCCTCCAATAATAAAGGTAAAATCTGAGTACCCTGCAACAGCTTTCTTTGCTAGTAACCGACTGAAATCCTCTGATGGAAATTGTTTGCCTTCAATAGCCAAGGCAATCACATAGTCTCGGTCAGAAATTTTGGCTGTTATTTTTTGGCCTTCTTTTTCTAAAATCTGTTGTTTTTGTAAAAGACTGGCACCATCAGGTGTCCTTTCATCAGCTAATTCAATGATGTCAACTTTGGCAAATCGTCCCAGCCGTTTTGTATATTCTGCTATGCCATCTTTCAGGTATTTTTCTTTCAATTTACCGACAGCTATGACTTTTATTTTCATAACCTTATTATAACATACAGATAGAAAGAGAATTTTGAAATGATAAGAAATGGTTTATTTTTGAAAAAGATAAACATTTTCAGAAAGTTTTCCACAAGCTGTGGATTTCTTTTCTTTTTCCTTTATTTAAGGTATAATTAAGAAATATTTGATATCCTTTTCGTAATAATTTGGAGGTAGAAAAGTGAATAATTCAAAACCAAATAGCTTTATGAGGTGGTTTATTCCTCTTATCATTGTTTTTGCTAGTTTTTTACTGGGAGTAGGACTTACGAGTGTTTACCACCAACTGGTCGGAGGTTCAACAACTAGTTCCAAGACAACTACTGTCAGCAATACTGTTTATAATACAAAATCTGATACGACTAAAGCAGTCAAAGAAGTCCAAGATGCTGTTGTATCAGTCATTAATTACCAAAAAAACAGCGGCAGTTCCTACGACCAATACTGGTCAAATGACAGCAATTCTTCCGATTCTGAAATGCAAATTTACAGTGAAGGATCAGGTGTTATCTACAAAAAAGATGGTGACAGTGCCTATCTAGTCACTAACAATCATGTGATTGACGGAGCAGAAAAACTTGAAATCATGTTAGCCAACGGCACCAAGGTAGTCGGTGAGCTTGTGGGTGCGGACACCTATTCTGATTTGGCTGTGATTAAAATTTCATCCAAAAACGTTGATACGGTTGCTGAATTTGCAGATTCGACCAAATTAAATGTTGGTGAACCTGCTATTGCAATTGGAAGTCCTTTAGGAAGTGAATACGCTAATTCCGTTACAGAAGGAATTGTTTCCAGCCTCAGTCGTACCGTCACTAGCCAAAATGAGGAAGGGGAAACCATCTCAACAAATGCCATCCAGACCGATGCAGCAATCAACCCTGGGAATTCTGGGGGACCTCTAATCAATATCAAAGGTCAGGTTATCGGCATCAATTCAAGTAAAATTGCGTCTAGCAGCAGTTCCAGCAGCGGTGTCGCAGTAGAAGGAATGGGCTTTGCAATCCCTTCAAACGATGTTGTTTCGATTATCAATCAGTTGGAAGAAAATGGTAAAGTTATTCGTCCGGCACTGGGTATTTCTATGGCTGATTTAAGTCAGGCTTCTACAAGTGCCATCAATGAATTAAATCTTCCTGATGATGTGACAAGCGGTATTATTGTTCTTGGAACACAATCTGGCATGCCTGCAGACGGCAAACTTAAAAAATACGATGTCATTACTGAAATTGATGGTAAGAAAATTGAATCAACCAGCGATCTTCAAAGTATCCTTTATAAACATAAGAAAGGTGATACAATTGAAATAACCTTCTATCGCGGTAAGGACAAGAAAACAGTCAAACTTGAGTTAGATAAAACAACTGAAGATCTATCCTAAGTTAGTTGACAGAACGATCAAGATAGCTTTACAATAGTGTAAAGCTATTTTATTTTGATGTGGAGATAATCATGCCTGAAACCTTTGACAAATTAAACCTTAACGCTATCAATCCCAATCCTTACCAGCCGAGACGACAATTTAATCAGGAGGCACTTGAGGAATTGGCCCAATCCATTAAGGAGAATGGTCTAATCCAACCCATTATTGTCCGAAAATCAAACATCCTAGGCTATGAATTGATTGCTGGTGAAAGGAGATGGCGGGCAGCCAAAATAGCTGGATTAGAGAAAATACCTGTCATTATTAAGACGATTTCAGATCAGGACAGCATGAAACAGGCCATTATTGAAAATTTACAGAGGGATAATCTCAATCCTATCGAAGAAGCCAAGGCCTATCAGCAGCTCTTAGACAAGACACAGATGACACATGAGGAATTAGCCCAAATTATGGGGAAATCACGGCCTTATATTACAAATAGTCTGAGGCTACTGACTCTTCCTCGGCAACTACAAGAGGCTCTCGAAAAACAACAGATTTCACAAGGACATGCCCGTCTGCTTTTAAACCTAACCAAGGAGGAACAAACCTATTGGTATCAGCAGATTATAACTAACAAGCTTAGTGTGCGGCAAATCGAAAACCACCTCAAGCAGAATAGAAAGAAGAATCCCTCCCAAAAACCAACAGATCTTTTTTCTCTCCAGCAAGCCAAGGAACTCAGTCAATTACTAGGACTCCCTGTCCAAATCTCAAAAAATAAACAAGGGCAGGGACAGGTAAAAATCAGTTTTTCTTCCTTAGAAGATTTCGACAGAATCATCAACAGCTTAAAATAAGGTGTTGATTTTTTATCCCCTCATTAACCATTTTTCCACAAGAAAAAAGAAAACAAAACATGTTATAAACACTTCTAAAAGAGTTTTGCACACACTGTGGAAAACTTTGATCCACATTGTGGATTTTCTATCATGACTTGTGGAAAACTTTGGAATTTTATGGTAGAATCGTCTTACGAATCAAATAAATAGGAGGACACTATGACAGAAAATGAACGTATTTTTTGGAATAGAGTTCTAGAACTTGCACAAAGTCAATTAAAACAAGCCACTTTTGATTTCTTTGTTTCTGATGCCAAATTAATCAAAGTTGAGCAAAATCAGGCAACCATCTTAATTGATGATATGAAAAAGCTCTTTTGGGAGAAAAATCTGCAGCCAGTCTTGCTGACTGCTGGATTTGAAGTTTTTAATACAGAACTTCTAATCACTTATGTCTTTGAAGAAGATCAGGCAGAAAAAGGTGATTCCTCTGCTCCTCAAAGTCAAAAGAGCCCTGTTCTTGAAACTCTTCCAAGCGTCCATCCCGATTTAAATCCTAAATATAGTTTTGACAACTTTGTTATCGGAGATGAGAATCGCTGGGCCTTCACTGCATCAACAGCCGTCGCTGACCTGCCAGGTTCAGCTTATAATCCTTTATTTATTTACGGAGGACCTGGACTAGGAAAGACACATCTGCTAAACGCAATTGGCAATGCTGTCCTAGCAGAAAATCCTCAGGCCAGAATCAAATACATTTCTGCGGAAAATTTTATCAATGAATTTGTGGTTCATATTCGCCTGCAAAATATGGACGAACTCAAACAAAAATTCAGAAGTCTTGATTTACTCCTGATTGATGATATTCAATCCTTGGCCAAAAAAAGTCTAGCAGCTACTCAAGAGGAGTTCTTTAATACGTTTAATGCGCTTCATGATAATAATAAACAGATTGTTCTCACCAGTGATCGAACACCCGATGACCTGAACGACTTGGAGCAACGATTAGTCACTCGTTTTAAATGGGGACTGACGGTTAATATCACACCTCCCGATTTTGAAACACGTGTCGCCATCTTAAACAATAAAATACAAGAGTATAATTATCAATTTCTTCCGGAAACGATTGAATATCTGGCTGGTCAATTTGATTCCAATGTCCGCGATTTGGAAGGGGCCCTAAAAGACATCAGTCTAGTTGCAAATTTCAAAAACCTTGATTTAATTACCGTTGAAGTCGCAGCTGAAGCCATTCGTGCCCGCAAACAGGATAGTAATCCAAAAATGACTATTATTCCTATTGAAAAAATTCAAAAGGAAGTCAGTAAGTTCTATGGCGTCACTGTCAAGGAAATTCAGTCTACCAAACGCAATCAAGACATTGTGTTAGCCCGGCAGGTGGCTATGTACTTGGCTCGCGAATTAACAGACAATTCTCTGCCTAAGATTGGAAAAGAATTTGGCGGACGTGATCATTCAACAGTTCTTCATGCTTACAATAAAATCAAAAATATGCTGGAACAAGACGACAGCTTACGTATTGAAATGGACACCATCAAAAATAAAATCAAATAGCCTTGTGGACAAGAGTTCAAAAAGCTAAAACTTTTCCACAAGTTGTGAACAAGTCCTTTTTCAGCTAGAATAAGCCTTAGCTAAACTTTTCCCCTTTATACACAAGACCTACTACTACTACTAACTTAATACTTATAAATAAAGGAGTTTCCATGATTCAATTTTCGATTAATAAATCTTATTTTCTTCAGGCTCTAAATGCCACTAAACGCGCTATTAGTTCTAAAAATGCTATCCCTATTCTCTCAAGTCTAAAAATTGAGGTCGGAAGCCATTCGATTACCTTAACTGGTTCAAATGGTCAGATCTCTATTGAAAATACTATTTCAGCCAATGAAGCAGATGCGGGACTTCTAATTAGTTCAGGAGGCTCAATCCTTCTGGAAGCTAATTTCTTTATTAATGTGATTTCCAGCCTTCCAGAAGTCAGTCTTGACTTTGAAGAAATTGAGCAGCAGCAAGTCTTACTCAAAAGCGGCAAATCAGAGATTACCCTCAAAGGAAAAGATGTTGAGCAGTATCCTCGCTTACAGGAAATGACAACTAGCAATCCTCTTGTTTTAGAAACTAAATTGTTGAAAACCTTGGTTGCCGAAACAGCCTTTGCAGCCAGTACACAAGAGAGTCGTCCTATTTTGACAGGAGTTCATCTTTCCTTAACTGATCACAAAGATTTTAAGGCTGTCGCGACGGATTCTCATCGGATGAGTCAGCGTCTTTTACGATTAGAAAATGCAACCGATAATTTTGATGTGGTCATTCCAAGTCGTTCTCTTCGTGAATTTACAGCGGTTTTCACAGATGATATCGAAACAGTTGAAGTATTCTTTTCGAGCAGTCAAATTCTTTTTAGAAGTGAGACTATCTCTTTCTATACTCGTCTTTTAGAAGGGAATTATCCTGATACAGACCGTCTCTTGGTTAATCAATTTGAAACTGAGGTAACGTTTAATACCAACAATCTTCGACATAGTATGGAGCGTGCCCACCTGATTTCTAATGCTACCCAAAACGGGACAGTGAAACTGGAAATTGTCAATCAAGTGGTAACTGCCCATGTCAATTCTCCAGAAATTGGTAAAGTAAATGAAGAATTGGATGTTGAGGCTATTTCTGGTTCTGATTTAACGATCAGTTTCAATCCGACCTACCTGATTGATGCCTTAAAAGCCTTGAGAAGTGAGACGGTTACAATTCGCTTTATTTCTCCAGTTAGGCCTTTTACCCTAACTCCAGGGGATGACCAAGAAAACTTTATTCAACTTATTACACCTGTACGTACTAACTAAGAAAACGCCCGAGGGCGTTTTTCATGTCTATGATATAATAAAATCAAAAAGGAAGGTGTCTTATGTACCAATTAGGCTCACTTGTCGAGATGAAAAAGCCTCATGCCTGCACCATTAAGGCAACGGGCAAAAAAGCCAACTGCTGGGAAGTTCTTCGCTTGGGGGCGGATATTAAAATCCGCTGCACCAATTGCGATCATGTGGTTATGATGAGCCGCTATGATTTTGAGCGGAAGATGAAGAAGGTTTTATAAGGTTCTTCTGCAACCCTACAAAGCTTGATAAAACAGTCTTTTCCACAGAAAAAGCAAATGCTAGTTACGCAACTTTGACAGAAAGGAGGCTACTATGCTAAAACATAATCCTATCCCTGTTTCTACCCGACTCAAAGAACTCCTCTTTGATTATTTCCTGATTTTAGCCTATTTAGCCTGTCTTACCCTTCTTTGTCTTAGCTTTTATTTCCTCGTTTTTGGTGAAATACCTGTCTTTACAGCACTGCAGTCTCAGCTCATCGCCACTTTTACATCTGTTCTTCCGATTATTGCCATCTTTAGCTGGATGGACAGTCGGGGTGGTAGTTGGGGCAAGAAAAAGGCGGGTTTAAGAGTTGTGTATCAAAAATCTCCTCTATCCTCAGCTCTGATTCGCAATAGCATCAAGTTTCTTCCTTGGCAGCTGGGACACATGGGGACCATTTCTGGAATTTATTCCAATTACACCAGCCCATTTGGACATATTTGTACCTTTCTCAGCTTAGGCTTACTCATCCTTCTTTTAGTTATGGCCATCAAGAGAAAAGACAAGCGCCATCTGGGAGATTTACTGGCTGGAAGTCAGGTTGTGGTGAAAAAGTTAGCTAATATAAGTTAGATGTTCAAAAAAAGCTTGCCACTCGACAAGCTTTTTCTCTTGTTTTCTGCTATAATGATAAAGATTGAAAAAATGTAACGGAGACAATTGATTATGGCTTTAACAGCAGGTATTGTCGGTTTGCCCAATGTTGGTAAATCAACCTTATTTAATGCAATTACAAAAGCAGGGGCAGAAGCTGCCAACTATCCTTTCGCAACTATTGACCCTAACGTTGGTATGGTAGAAGTACCAGATGAACGTTTACAGAAGTTGACAGAACTTGTCAAGCCTAAAAAAACAGTTCCAACCACTTTTGAGTTTACCGATATTGCGGGGATTGTCAAGGGTGCGTCAAAAGGTGAAGGGCTTGGAAACAAATTCTTAGCCAATATCCGTGAGGTGGACGCCATTGTCCATGTGGTTCGGGCCTTTGATGATGAAAATGTCATGCGGGAACAGGGTCGTGAAGACGCCTTTGTCGACCCGATTGCAGATATTGAGACCATCAATCTGGAGCTGATTTTGGCCGACCTAGAATCCATTAACAAGCGCTATGCCCGTGTGGAAAAGATGGCTCGTACCCAGAAGGATAAAGATTCTGTAGCTGAATTTAATGTTCTGCAAAAAATTAAGCCAGTTCTTGAGGATGGTAAATCAGCGAGAACTATTGAGTTTGCAGATGATGAGCAAAAAGTTGTCAAAGGTCTCTTCCTTCTGACCACCAAACCAGTTCTCTATGTGGCCAATGTGGATGAAGACAAGGTAGCGGATCCAGATGCTATTGATTATGTGCAGCAAATCCGTGCATTTGCAGCGACGGAAAATGCAGAAGTGGTGGTCATCTCAGCGCGTGCAGAAGAAGAAATTGCAGAGTTGGATGATGAAGACAAGGCAGAATTTTTAGAAGCTATCGGTTTGACCGAATCGGGTGTGGATAAGTTGACTCGGGCTGCCTACCATTTGCTTGGGCTTGGTACCTATTTTACAGCCGGTGAAAAGGAAGTGCGTGCCTGGACCTTCAAACGTGGTATTAAAGCACCGCAGGCAGCCGGTATCATCCACTCAGACTTTGAAAAAGGCTTTATCCGTGCGGTCACCATGTCCTATGAAGACTTAGTTCATTTTGGTTCTGAGAAAGCTGTCAAAGAGGCAGGACGTCTCCGTGAAGAAGGAAAAGAGTACATCGTTCAGGATGGCGACATCATGGAATTCCGCTTCAATGTGTAACCCCATTTTTTGATATTAAACGGTTGGAAAACATTTCCAACCCTTTTAGTCTTTGAAAGGAAAAAATGACAAAATTAATTGTAGGACTAGGTAACCCTGGACGTAAATACACCGAGACCAAACACAATATTGGTTTCATGGCCGTTGACAGACTTGTCAAGCCCTATCATTTGCAATTTGTGGAAGATAAGATTTTTAAAGCTGAGACAGCTTCCACCTTTATTGAAGGTGAAAAAATTTATTTTATCAAACCAACAACCTTTATGAATGCTAGCGGTTTAGCTGTTCGTGCTTTTTTAGCTTACTACAATTTGGAACCAGCGGATTTACTGGTTATTTACGATGACCTTGATATGGAACTCGGGAAAATTCGTTTCCGTCCAAAAGGTTCAGCGGGTGGTCATAATGGCATTAAGAGTATTATAAAGGAAATTGGGACACAGGAATTTGATCGACTCAAAATCGGAATTGGACGCCCCAAAGGTAAGGTATCTGTTGTCAACCATGTCTTAGGGAAATTTTCTGAACAAGAGCAAATGATTATTTCAGAAAGTCTCGAAAAAGTTGACAATGCTGTCAATTTCTATTTACAAAGTGATAATTTTGAAGAAACGATGCAGAAGTACAATGGTTAACCTAAATTTAACTGATCTATTTAGTCAAAATAGCAAATTACAAGAATGGCTCCAAACAGCCTCTGAATCAAAAAGACAGCTGGTTATGGGATTTTCTGCCTCAAGCAAGGCTTTAGCGATTGCTAGTGCTTTTGAAAAGATGCAGGGGAAACTAGTTGTGGTCACTGCAAGTCAAAACGAAGCTGAGCGCCTTGCTGGTGATTTAACAGCCTTACTAGGAGAAGACAGAATTTATCAGTTTTTTGCTGACGATGCTCCTGCAGCTGAATTTATCTTTTCTTCTAAAGAAAAAACAAGCTCTCGGATTGAAAGCCTGTCTTTTTTAAGTAATCCTCAAAAAATTGGCATTCTTATCACCTCAGTAATTGGGACAAGGATTTTACTGCCTAGTCCAGATGTTTTTAATGATTCCCAGCTAATCTTTAACCTTGCTGGTCTTTACAACCTTGACAAGGCTGTAAAGATTTTATCAAGATTAGGCTATCAAAAAGTTCATCAAGTCTTAAATCCAGGAGAATTCAGTCTTCGGGGAGATATCTTAGATATTTTTGATTTAAGCCAGCCCTCTCCTTATAGACTTGAATTTTTCGGAGATGAATTAGATGGTATTCGTATATTCGATGTTGAGAGTCAAAAATCACTAGAAAGTGTGGAGACAGTTCACATCAGTCCAGCAGATGATATCATTTTAACCCCTGATGATTTTAATCGTGCCCGTCAGCAGTTTGAAGAGCTGCTTGCTATGAGTCATGACGATAAGCAGAAAACCTATTTTTCGGATATCTTAGACACTATTCGAGCGGGCTACAAACATAAAGACAGTCGACAATTTCTATCTTTTTTTTATCAAAAGGAACATCATCTCTTAGACTATCTCCCTGATTTAACGCCTGTTTTTTTAGATGACTTTCAGCGTATTGCAGATAAAAATAGTCACTTTGAATTAGAATTGGCTAACTTCTTGACAGAAAATTTACAGTTAGGTAAAGCAGTGTCAAGTCAGATTTATTTTGCAGAAGCTTATCAAAAACTCAGACAGTACCAACCTGCAACTTTCTTTTCCAATTTTCATAAGGGTCTGGGACATTTAAAATTTGATAGTCTTCATCACTTCACCCAATATCCAATGCAGGAATTTTTTAATCAGTTCCCTCTTTTGATTGATGAAATAAATCGCTATCAAAAATCTCAGGCGACAGTTTTAGTGCAGACGGATTCTTTACAGGGGCAGGAACGTTTACAGAAAACCTTACAAGAGTATGGGCTATCTTTACAAGTTAGTCAACCAGATTCTCTAATTCCTAATAAGGCGCAGCTCGTTATAGGAAATCTGTCTAATGGTTTTTACTTGGCTGATAGTAAACTGGTTCTCATTACTGAAAACGAAATTTTTCATAAAAAAGTCAGACGAAAAGTCAGAGCAAGTCATCAGTCTAATGCTGAACGTTTGAAAGATTATAATGAGCTTAATAAAGGGGATTACGTTGTCCATAATGTTCACGGAATTGGTCGTTTTATGGGAATCGAGACCATCGAAATTGCTGGAATTCATAGGGATTATGTAACGATTCAGTATCAAAATTCAGATAAAATCTCAATCCCTGTTGATCAGATAGAGCTCCTTTCTAAGTATGTTGCTAGTGATGGCAAAGAACCTAAAATCAATAAATTAAATGATGGTCGTTTCCAAAGAGCTAAACAAAAAGTTGCCAAGCAAGTTCAAGATATTGCCGATGATTTGTTAAAATTATATGCTGAACGCAGTCAGCAGAAGGGTTTTGCTTTTTCTCCAGATGATGACAGTCAGAGAGCTTTTGATGATGATTTTGCTTTTGTAGAAACAGAAGATCAATTACGGTCTATTAAGGAAGTTAAGAGGGATATGGAAAGCTCTCGCCCCATGGACCGCCTTTTAGTCGGAGATGTTGGTTTTGGTAAGACCGAGGTTGCTATGAGAGCAGCTTTTAAAGCTGTCAATGATGGCAAGCAAGTGGCCGTACTGGTACCGACAACTGTTTTGGCCCAGCAGCATTTTAATAACTTTAAAGCGCGATTTGATAACTATCCTATTAATGTTGATGTGATGAGCCGTTTCAGGACCAAGGCAGAGCAGGCAGAAACGTTGGAGAAACTCAAAAAAGGCCAGCTCGATATTATTATCGGGACCCACCGCCTTTTATCGAAAGATGTTGTTTTCAGTGATTTAGGCCTGATTGTCATTGATGAGGAACAACGCTTCGGTGTGAAGCATAAGGAAACTTTGAAAGAATTAAAAACAAAAGTTGATGTACTCACCCTGACTGCAACACCGATTCCAAGAACACTTCATATGTCAATGTTGGGAATTCGTGATTTGTCCCTTATTGAAACACCTCCAAGTAATCGTTACCCTGTTCAGACCTATGTCCTGGAAAGGAATCTCAGCATTATAAGAGATGCAGTGATGAGGGAAATAGACAGGGGAGGCCAAGTATTTTATGTTTACAATAAGGTTGACAGCATTGACAAGAAAGTATCAGAGCTCAGAGAACTTATACCTGAAGCCAATATTGCTTTTGTCCATGGTCAGATGAGTGAAATTCAGCTGGAAAATACCCTGCTTGACTTTATTGACGGGACCTATGATGTACTTGTGGCCACAACTATTATTGAGACTGGTGTTGATATTTCCAATGTTAATACCTTGTTTATCGAAAATGCTGACCATATGGGACTGTCAACTTTGTATCAATTAAGAGGCCGTGTCGGACGTTCTAACCGAATCGCCTATGCTTACCTTATGTATCAGCCCGACAAGGTCTTAACTGAGGTTTCTGAAAAACGTTTGGAGGCTATAAAAGGATTTACAGAGCTGGGTTCAGGCTTTAAAATTGCCATGAGAGATCTTTCTATACGAGGAGCTGGTAACATTTTAGGAGCTTCACAGAGTGGCTTTATTGATTCCGTCGGTTTTGAAATGTATTCCCAACTGCTAGAAGAAGCTATTGCAACCAAACAAGGAAAAATCCAAAAACGCCTCAAAGGCAATACAGAAATCAATCTGCAAATCGATGCTTATCTCCCTTCTGATTATATTTCGGATGAACGTCAGAAAATTGAAATTTATAAACGGATTCGTGAGCTAACTGGACAAAAGGATTACCAAGAACTACAAGATGAACTCATCGATCGTTTTGGTGAGTATCCTGATCAGGTAGCCTACCTCATCGAAATCGGACTGGTTAAGTACTATCTAGATCAAGCGTTTGTTGAACTAGTGGAGAGAAAGTCTAATAACCTAAATCTTAGATTTGAAAAAAATGCGCAAACCTATTATCTAACACAGGATTACTTTGAAGCTCTATCTCAAACAAATCTTAAAGCACAGATTCGTGAATACCAAGGACAAATTGATATTATCTTTGACAGTCGTCAAAAAAAAGACTATGAGATTTTGGAAGAATTGCGCCATTTTGGACAAGCCCTTCAAGAAATAAGAGCGCGTAAAGAAAAGTAAAAATTGTCTTACTTGTCACCATAATGTCATTTATTTTTCAATGAAAAACAGCAGTCCAAACTATTTTTTCACATCAAATCGTGTTAAAATAGAAAGGACAGACATGAGGTGGTAAAAGTGAGATTAGATAAATATTTAAAAGTATCAAGAATTATCAAAAGACGTCCTGTAGCCAAAGAAGTGGCGGATAAGGGACGCGTTAAAGTCAATGGCATTTTAGCAAAAAGCTCTACTGACTTGAAAGTCAATGACCAAATTGAAATTCGTTTTGGTCATAAATTATTGACAGTGCGCGTTTTAGAGATGAAAGACTCCACCAAAAAAGAAGACGCTGCCAAGATGTATGAAATAATAAGTGAAGCAAGGATTGAAGCTGATGGAGAAGCCTAATATTGTTCAACTCAATAATCAATATATCAATGATGAAAATGCTAAAAAACGTTTTGAAGCGGCAGAAATTCGCCGCCGTCATCGTTTTATTGGTTGGGTTTTAATTTTTATTATTTTACTTTTTATTCTCCCGGCCTATAATCTAGTGTCGAGCTATATTGGCTTGCAAGAGAAAAAAGCGCAGATCGTTAAATTGGAAAAAGAATACAGCGATTTGCAGGTTAAAACGGAAGAAAAGAAAAAACTGGCTGAGCGGCTGAAAAATCCGGAATATGTTGAGAAATACGCGCGCGCTAAGTATTATTATTCTGTGGAAGGTGAGACTATCTACCCAGTTCCTAGTCTCTTGCCAAAATAATGGAACATTTAATCGAAACAGTAGAACGTTTTCTGGCTCATTCCGATGACAAATTAGAAGAATTATCCCAGAAAAATCAGGCGTTAAAAAAGGAAAAAAACAAACAAAAGGAGGAGTGAAATGAAAAAGTTATTAGCCACTATGTTAATACTTGTTTTATCAACTCCTCTTTTAGTTATCAGTACCGAAAAAGACTATCAGGCTTCCAACCAGGCTCAATATCAAATCAGTCATAGTGTTGCGAGCAAGGCCAATTATTTTGATTCTGTTCCCAGCAATCCCAATCTTTTTGAGGCCGTCAACAGTTTTTCAGATCCTAACTTAAGGGTTAAAGCTAAGGTCATTAAGCCAGACACAGCTTTCGTTATCAAAAAATTACTGGTTAACGATAATCTTGTCCCAGTTTTTCTTTTAGCAGATGGTAGCTATATTGAGGCCAGCCGGTCACTTGTTTATGAGGATATTTTGTTAAGTCAAGAAAAAATATCTCAGACTTATTGGCTGGAACCTGGTTTTACCGTGTATCAAAATCCTTACACCAATGGTACCAAAACCATTAAAACAAAACTCTCCTCTTTTACAGCGGTTAAGCTCTCCAAAAAGGCTGTGACACCGCATGGAACATATTATTTCATTAATCAGCAGGGATGGGTTGAGGAAAAATACCTGTCATCCAGAGATAACAGAATAAAAAAAGTTCAGGAGCTTTTAACAAAAAAATACAATAAAGCCAATCTTTCTATCTTTGTCAAACCGCTTGATGGAGATGAATCGGCTAGTATCAATGCCGATAAAATCATGTACTCGGCCAGCGTGGCAAAACTCCCAATCCTTTATTATGTAGAGCAGGAAATAGCCAAGGGGAATGTGGAACTGTCCGATAAATTAACCTATACAGATGAAGTCAACAACTTTGATGGAGCCTACAAGACAGAAGGCAGTGGCCAGATGCCTAAAAAAGCAGATAACAAGTCTTATACTGTCGAAGAACTCTTAAAAGCTATTGCTCAGCATTCAGACAATGTTGCCAGCAATATGTTAGGCTACTACATTGCCCATCAATATGATCAAGCTTATCATGCGGCCATTTCTAAAGTTGATCAAACAGACTGGAATATGAAAGACAGAAAGGTCTCTGCCAAGACGGCTGCAGCTATGATGGAGGCTCTCTACCATCAAGAGAGTCCAGTTCTGTCTTATTTATCAGCAACTGAATTTGATTCTGAGAGAATTTCAAAGGATATTGCTGTTCCCGTTGCCCATAAGATTGGTGACGCCTACGATTATAAACATGATGTTGCTGTGGTTTATGCAGACCAACCTTTCATTTTATCCATTTTTACAGATAAGTCATCCTATGATGAAATTTCTAATATAGCTGATGATATTTATGGTATTTTAAAATGACCTATCAAAAAATATTACACTACGTTCAAAGTCAGGGATTCTTCTCTGAACATGGAAATGTCTTAATAGCTGTATCAGGTGGAGTAGATTCTATGAATCTACTGCACTTTTTGCATATCCATCAAAAAGAATTGGGTATTGTCATTGCTATTGCCCATATCAATCATAAACAACGTCCGGAATCTGACAATGAAGAAGCCTACCTAAAAAAATGGGCATTTGACCATCAGGTGGCTTTTTATTCCCAATCCTTTACTGGAAAATTTTCTGAAAAAACAGCCCGTGATTTTCGTTATGCTTTTTTCAAACGCATCATGGAAGAACAAAATATTAGCGCTCTAGTGACTGCTCACCATGCGGAAGATCAGGCAGAAACTGTTTTCTTACGTCTCTTACGGGGAGCTCGTTTAAGGCACCTTGGAGGAATGAAAGAGGTTCAATCTTTTGGAAAAGGGGAATTGATTCGCCCTTTTCTCACCTTTGATAAGTCCCAATTACCATCTGTTTTTCATTTTGAAGATGATTCTAACCAAGAAACAACTTTTTTAAGGAATCGTATTCGGAATACCTATTTTCCTCAACTGAAAGAGGAGAATCCGCAATTTTCTAAACAGTTACTTAGTCTAGGAAAAGAGACAGATTTTCTGTTAGAGGCCTTTCAACAGTTAACAGCTAATCTTGATTGTCGGGATTGCCAAGTTTTTCACAGCCAGAAACCTGCTGTTCAGTATTTTCTGTTACAAGATTATTTAAGCCAGTTCTCCGATTTGAACCTCAGCAAAGCCCAATTTGAAGAAGTTCTTCATATCCTTAGAACAAAAGATCATTATAACCATTTATTGAAGAACGGTTATTATATTACAAAAACGAAAGAAAGATTTACTATTTCAAAAATCAGTCCCGAGACGGATAGTCATGAAAATGAAAAAATGTTAGAATATGGCAATATTGTCAGTTTTGGTCAGTACCGTTTTTCATTCAGAGATCAAGACAGTCAAGGGATTCCTCTGTTTAGCCAATCTCCTCTTCTCTTACGACATCGACGTCCAGGTGATCGTATTCAACTAGGAAACTACTCGAAGAAATTGAGACGGCTGTTTATAGATGATAAAATTCCACCTCAAGAACGCCAAAATGCCCTTATCGCAGAACAAGATGGGGAGATTGTCGCTATCTGTTTAAGTGGTAGGACTTATTTGAGAAAAGAATTTAAAGATGGTATAATGAAGGGCAAACTGTGTATTCAAAAAGTAAAAGAAGGGTAAGTATGTTAGAACAAGATATCCAAAAAGTCCTCTATTCTCAAGAGGAGATTGTCAAAAAAACGCAAGAATTAGGTGCAATATTAACAAAGGACTATCAAGGAAAAAATCCCCTTTTGGTCGGTGTCTTAAAAGGCTGTGTTCCTTTTATGTCTGAATTAATCAAGCATATTGACACGCATATAGAATTGGATTTCATGGTTGTTTCCAGCTATCATGGAGGGACAACCAGTAGTGGTGAAGTGAAAATTCTAAAAGATGTCGATACAAATGTTGAAGGCCGTGATATTATCTTTATTGAAGATATCATTGATACCGGCAGAACCCTGAAATACTTAAGAGACATGTTTAAATACCGTCAAGCTAAATCAGTTAAAATTGCAACACTTTTTGACAAACCGGAAGGAAGAGTTGTTGATATTGATGCGGATTATGTTTGTTACGATGTTCCTAATGAATTCATTGTTGGTTTTGGACTTGATTACGCAGAAAATTATCGTAATCTTCCCTATGTTGGTGTTTTAAAAGAAGAAATCTATTCCAAATAAGAAAGTAGCGTTTAGTTATCAATGAAAAATAATCGAAATAATGGTTTTGTAAAAAACTCCTTTGTTTATATTTTGCTAATTCTAGCAGTTGTCACAGGTCTACAGTATTTTTTCCGTGGCAGCAGTACACAGAGCCAAAAGATAAATTACTCAACCCTTGTTAAAGAAATAAAGGCAGGGGATATAAAATCAGTCACCTATCAACCCAGCGGAAGTGTGATTCAAGTAACAGGTGATTATAAAAAAGCAAAAACAGTTAAAACCAATAGTGATTTAGCCTTTTTTGGCAATAGCTCAACAAAGGTAAGCAAGTTTAATACCATTATCTTGCCAAGTTCATCCTCTATTGACAAACTAGAATCTTTAGCAGAAGAGAACAATACAAAAATCACAGTTAAACCTGAGAGTTCAAGTGGCACTTGGATTTCAATTCTGGTTAGCTTCTTACCAATCGTGATCATGATCTTTTTCTTCACAATGATGATGAATCAAGGTGGTGGCGGTGCTCGGGGTGCCATGAGTTTTGGTAAAAACAAAGCCCGTTCTGCTTCAAAAGGAGAAGTGAAAGTCCGCTTCTCAGATGTTGCTGGTGCTGAAGAAGAAAAACAAGAGTTGATTGAAGTTGTTGATTTCTTAAAGGATCCCAAACGCTATAAAGCTCTGGGAGCTCGTATACCAGCAGGTGTTCTTCTTGAGGGGCCTCCAGGAACAGGTAAAACCTTGTTAGCAAAAGCAGTTGCTGGTGAAGCAGGAGTCCCTTTCTTCTCCATCTCGGGTTCAGACTTTGTTGAAATGTTTGTCGGTGTAGGTGCCAGTCGTGTACGTTCACTCTTTGAAGATGCTAAAAAAGCTGAAAGAGCTATTATTTTCATTGATGAGATTGATGCCGTGGGGCGCCGTCGCGGAGCTGGTATGGGTGGCGGAAACGATGAACGTGAACAGACCTTAAACCAACTCCTGATTGAAATGGATGGTTTTGAAGGCAATGAGAATATCATTGTTATTGCAGCTACCAACCGCAGTGATGTGCTTGATCCTGCCCTTCTTCGCCCAGGTCGATTTGACCGTAAGGTATTAGTTGGCCGTCCAGATGTCAAGGGACGTGAAGCGATTTTACGTGTTCATGCCAAAAATAAACCTTTGTCTGAAGATGTTAATTTAAAAGTTGTTGCTCAACAAACACCAGGATTTGTTGGGGCTGATCTTGAAAATGTCCTCAATGAAGCAGCCTTGGTTGCTGCTCGTCGTAATAAAACTAAAATTGATGCCAGCGATATTGATGAGGCAGAAGACCGTGTCATTGCCGGTCCTTCTAAAAAGGATAAGACCATTTCTGAAAAAGAACGTCAGCTGGTTGCTTATCATGAGGCGGGACATACCATTGTTGGTCTTGTACTCTCTAATGCCCGTGTTGTCCATAAGGTAACGATTGTTCCCCGAGGGAGAGCGGGCGGGTATATGATTGCCCTTCCAAAGGAAGATCAGAACCTCCTGTCTAAAGATGATATGAAAGAACAATTGGCAGGCTTGATGGGCGGACGCGTTGCTGAAGAAATTATTTTTAATGCTCAGACAACAGGCGCTTCAAATGATTTTGAACAAGCTACACAGATGGCGCGTGCTATGGTCACAGAATACGGTATGAGTGAAAAATTAGGACCGGTTCAATACGAAGGCAATCATGCCATGATGCCAGGTCAGATTGTTCCAGAAAAGACTTATTCAGCTCAAACGGCTCTGTTGATTGATGAGGAAGTCCGTGATTTACTTAATGAAGCACGAAATAAAGCTGCGGAAATTATCAATGAAAATCGCGAAACACATAAACTCATTGCTGAAGCTCTTCTTAAACATGAAACACTGGATGCTGCTCAGATTAAGTCAATATATGAAACTGGCAAAATGCCTGAAACTTCAGATGATGCAGAAGAAGCGCATGCCTTATCATATGATGAAATCAAAGAAAAAATGACAGAAGACGATCAAAAATAAAGTTCATTTGAATAGATAAAGCAGAAACTGCCTCAATACTTATTGGGGTAGTTTTCTATAATTCTTCAAAAACGAAAAAAAGTAGTTGACAAAGGTAAGAGTAGGTGCTAGAATATAATAGTTGTCTCCGTAAGGAGAAAGCCCTTTGACAACTGAACAAGACGTTAAGTGCGGGTTACGGAAGTAACCTGTCAATGAAGAAACAATAAAACGGAAGAGCTAGTGATAGCTTGAGTTTGATCAACTTTTATCAGAGAGTTTGATCCTGGCTCAGGACGAACGCTGGCGGCGTGCCTAATACATGCAAGTGGAACGCATGATGGATACCGGAGCTTGCTCCACCATTCATCA